>CAIZLD010000059.1 GCA_903933715.1 uncultured Spartobacteria bacterium | reverse complement strand
TTGGGTTTGGCTCGATCTGAATGTCGATTCAGCCTAGTACGTAATACTCATGAAGCTTTTCGCAGGCAAGACAGGGGAGTTATCCGCAGATTGCGCAGATTTTCGCCGATTATATCAGCATAAATCTGCGTTCATCTGCGCAATCTGCGGATTCTCTTCTTCCGAAAAAAGCCGAGATACACTACCTACGACTTCGCGCCGCTTAAAAGCAACCGCAGTTTCTCTTGAAGATCTTCCAGCCTGAACGGCTTTTGGAGAAAATCGGTGGCCCGGTCAAGGTTGCGAAGCTCCCCTTCGCGCATGTAGCCGCTCATAAAGAGGACCGGCACGTCCGGCCGGATCACGCGGATGCGGTCGAACGCTTCCACGCCGCCCATCGTCGGCATCGTCACATCCATCAGGATTGCGGTAATCGCATCGGCATGGGCGGTGAACTTTTCGACCCCCTCCCGCCCGTCGCTGGCCGTGATCACGCTCAATTCAAAGGCTTCGAGCATCCGGGCCGTCATGGAGACCACGCTCTCTTCGTCGTCCACGACGAGCACGAGCCCTTCGCCGCTCCATTTTGGAACCGCTTGCGACTGCACGTCCCGGAACGGCTTTTCCTCTTCCTTCGCTTCGTCGCACGGGAAGAGCACCGTAAACGTCGTCCCTTCCCCTTCCTGGCTCTTTAATTCGAGCGTGCCGCCATGGCTGCGCACAATTCCAAGCACCGCGGCGAGCCCCAGACCGCGCCCCGTGAATTTCGTCGTGAAGAACGGATCGAAGATGCGCGATTGCGTCTCCTCGCTCATGCCGCAGCCGGTGTCGGTGATTTCGATGAAAAGATAGTCCCGCTCCTCCGGTTTGCCGGTTTCCGAGATTCCATGGAAAAGTTCCTGGGCCCGGTGAACAACCCCGGTGGAAACCCAGATCGATCCCTCGCTGGCGGTGATCGCTTCGGACGCGTTGATCACCAAGTTCATGAGCACCTGCCGGATTTGGCTTTCGTCCCCGCGAACTCTCGGGAGATTGTGGGCGAGGTTGAAGGAGAGCTGCACTTTCTTGGCGACCGAAACGCGCAAGAGCTGGCTCATGTCGCGGATGGTTTCGTTGAGATCAAGCAGCCGGATTTCCAGCCGCCCCTGGCCGGAGTAGGCGAGCATCTGCTTGCAAAGATCGGCGGCCTGGATGGAGGTGCGCTCGATATCCAGCAAATTCTGTTGCAACGGAGAGGAGCCTTGAAGCTGGAGCCGGGCGAGCTGGGCATTGCCCAGGATGGCGGTCAGTAAATTATTGAAATCGTGCGCGATCCCCCCGGCCAGCACGCCGAGACTTTCGAGTTTTTGCATATCGAGCAATTTGCGCTCCAGCTCGTGCCGCTCGCGTTCCGCCAGGGAACGGTCGGTCAGATCGACGCCAAATAACAAACGTAACGCCTCGTCGCGGTAGATCACCTTGCGGCATTGCCAGGAGATCGTCCGCTCCCCGCCGGTTTTGGTCACCAGCAACGTCTCCACCATGCCCACGAGTTCCCCGCGCATTACGGCCCGCAACCCTTCACGAGCCGGTTCAAACTCCTCTCCCGGGAAGAGGATCGACAGCCAATCCTTATCGAAAAGCTCGTCCCGCTTGTAGCCGGTAATATCCTCGGCACGTTCGTTGAAGAGCCGCAAATGGCCATCCTCGTCCACGGCCATGATGATCATGGCGGCCGATTCGATCAATACCGCCGCAAATTGCTGGGCCTGCTCGGTGCGATGCAGTGCGAGTGACGCCTCATTTTGGGCATTCTCCGCCGCGGTGCTGACCCTCAATGCCTCGGCGTGAATCCCCGTGATCGACTCTTCCAGGGCCAGGGTATGTTTGCGAGCCTCATCCAGCTTGCGGCGTTGGTTCCAGGCGATCGAGAACATCACCACCACGCCAAAAGCGGCGAAACACGCAATAGCTATATCGACGGCGTCTTTGGGATTCATGCTGATTTAAAGGACACCTGACCGCTCGGGCCTTGCTGCATTAAAAAAAAGGACATTTGCGCCATCCTACACCAACCGGAGATTAGGTTCAATGTCCGCGGTTAATACGGAAAGCAGGTTTCGTTCCAGCCGATGCAGTGCGACAAACCCGATCATTGCCGCATTATCGGTGGAAAAACCGGGATCGGCAATGCGTAATTCCAGCCCGGCCTCACGGCAGGCCGCCGCCATTTTGACCCGCAACCGGCTGTTGCAGCTCACGCCACCGCTCACCGCCACGATCTTTTTACCCGCGGCGCGCGCCGCCCCGAGCGTCTTGCTCACCAGCACATCGACCACCGCTTCCTGGAACGAGGCGCAGAGATCGGCAATCGTTTCTTCGGATCGGTCCGGAAGCTTCGGGAGCAAATAACGGACCGCCGTCTTAAGCCCGCTGAAGCTGAAGGCAAAATCGCCCGAGCCGAGCATCGAACGGGGAAAATCGAATCGGCACGGGTCGCCGTGCCGGGAAAGTTGGTCAATAACCGGCCCGGCCGGATACGGCAGCCCCATCAGTTTTCCAACCTTATCGAACGCTTCCCCGGCGGCATCGTCCCGGGTCTGCCCCAAAAGCCGGTATTCGCCAAACCCGTCGATCTCCACCAGCAGCGTATGGCCTCCGCTCACCACGAGCCCCACGGCGGGTTCGATCGCGTGGCCGTTGAAAAATGGCGAGAGCATGTGCCCTTCGATGTGATTGATGGCGAGGAATGGCTTGCCCAGCCCCAGCGCCAGCCCTTTGGCCGCCGAAAGCCCGATCATCAGGGAAGTGGCCAGACCCGGCCCGGCGGTGGCAGCCACGGCATCGATTTCTTCCAGTCTGACCCCGGCGCGGCCTAATGCCGTGTCGATCACTTCGCGCAAATGCGTGAGGTGTTGACGCGAAGCGACCTCCGGCACCACGCCGCCGTAGGCCCGGTGAACGGCGATCTGGGAAGCGATTTCGCTGGCGAGCAATCCCCTTTTTGCGCAAAGCACCGCCGCCGCTGTTTCGTCACACGAAGATTCGAGAGCTAATACCATCATCTCGCCCTAACATCCAAGAGACGCGGCTTTTACGCAAGACTCGAGGTGAGGACGAGGTCGCCAAGTTATGAATTTCTCTCGCAAAACCGCAAAGGCGAAAAGGTAGAACAAAGACGGCCTGCCGCCTCTACTTTGCGTCTTTGCGGTTTTGCGAAAGATTAAAAAAGTTGTGCTTAAGCCGCAGTTTTCAGCCCCAGCTTGCGCCGAACCATCGCAATCACGTCCTCCACTTCCTCGATTTTCAAAATCGCCACGGTCGCGCCAAAAGCCAGCGCGGCGGCACTAATTGACCCCAAAACCGCGACAATCTTGGCTCCAAACGCCATCTGTTCCAACCCGGCAAACAGCCAGTGTTGCGCCGCCAGACAGACGAGAACCAGCGGCACACAGGCGAGGCCCAGTTTGCCCAGATTGCGCAAGAGCAATGCGGTCTCGAGTCCGCCCACCTGCCGGAGCATCATAAAGTAGAGAATCCCGAAATTGATGATCGCCACGAGGCTCGTCGAGAAGGCCAGCCCGCGATGTCCCCAGCCAAGCTGGAACGTAAAAAACTCGTTGAGCGCGTAGTTCGTGGCAATCGAAAAAAAGCTGACCATCATCGGCAGGTTGCGCCGGTTGAGCGCGTAAAAAGCCGGGGCGATGACCTTGATGCTGGAATAGGCAACCAGCCCCACGGCATAGAACTTGAGCGCGGCGGCGGTTTGCAGGGTCGCCTCGTAATTAAAGCGGCCGCGCTGGAAAATGAGCGAGATGATCGGCTCGGCAAAAAAGATCAACCCGGCGGCGCACGGAATCGTCAACAGGAACGCAAGCCGGATGCCGTGGCTCAAGGTGGAGCGGACCCCGGCCAGATCCTGAACCGCCGCAAACCGGGATACGACCGGCAGCGTCACAGTCCCGACCGCCACGCCGAAAATCCCCAGCGGCAACTGCATCAGGCGAAACGCCCATGTCAGCCAGCTCACCGGCCCATCCCCCAGTGTCGAGGCAAAGCCGCTGTTGACCATGACGTTGACCTGCACGGCACTTGCGGCGATCACCGCCGGGCCCATGAGAACGAGGATCTGGCGCACCCCGTCGTCGCGCCACGCAAAATCGGGCCGGAAGCGGAACCCGACCCGGTGCAACGCGGGAAACTGGACCATCAATTGCATCAGCCCGCCAATCAGCGTCCCGATCGAAAGCCCGATCAGCGAGCGCAAGCCGAAATGCGGGTCCATCCACCCCCCGAGCGCCACCCCGGCGATGATCGAGCCCAAATTGAAAAAGCTCGACGCCATCGCTGGCATCCCAAAGACATTTTTGGCATTGAGCATCCCCATCACCAGCGCCGCCAGCGAGACGAGCAGGATGAACGGGAACATGATTTGCGTGAGCTGGATCGTCAGAGCCGCTTTTTCGGGAGCAAACCCGGGTGCGATCAGCCCCACCAGCTGCGGCGAGAAGAAAACGCCGAGCAGCGTGATAACGCTCATGAAAACGGTCGTCAACGTCGCCATTTTATTGGCCAAAGCCCAGGCGGGCCGGTCCCCTTCGGTGGCGATCTTCTTGGAAAAGGTGGTGATAAACGCGGTGGAAAGCGCCCCTTCCGCGAACAAATCCCGCAGCAAATTGGGGATTCGGAACGCCATGTAAAAGATGTCGGTGGCAAATTTGCCAAAGAGCGCGGCGAGCACCAGCTCCCGCACCAGCCCCAGCAAGCGGCTGCACGCCACGGCCAACGCGACCACCCCGGCGGCTTTTTTGCTGAGCCGGTTTTGCGATTTGGAAGCGGGCAAGGAATCGGATGGCTGGGTCATTGGGGAATTAAAAAGAGTCTCTCGCAAAGACGCAAAGACGCAAAGAGGAGGCAAAAGCGGGGACTCTTCAGATCCCAAGCGGGCTTAATTTTGACGCGGCTTGCGAAGTGCAACTTCGCGGGAAAATGCGTTCCCAAGTAAAACTTGGGAACGAGGAAAGTAACGAGGAAAGTAAAGCAGCCCGCTTTCAATCCTTTGCGTCTTTGCGTCTTTGCGAGAGGCTCTTCTCTCTCGTTCCCAAGTTGCACTTGGGAACGCACCCTCTTGCGAAGTTGCACTTCGCAGACCTCGCCAACCCCAAAGCCTCGCGCCTCCAAAAAGAACTTAGTTCCGGGAATAGCCCCCTCTTTGCGTCTTTGCGTCTTTGCGTGAAAAAAATTCATAGAAAATCATGCGCGGCTTTGCGCAGGCGGTCCATGATGGCCGCGCCAAGGCCCACCTCCGGGACCGGCTCGGCGACGATAAGCTCCAGGCCCGCTTCGTCCAGGCGGCGCATGGCGGCAAAAAGATGGGTGGCGGCTTCGCGCAAATCGCCGGTGGGGCTAAGTACCTCGATTTTCTCAAATCCGTCCACGCCGTTTTTCCACGCCAAAAGCCCGCAACGCTTGCCGGGCACGGCGCACGGTGCGCTCTCCAGCCGCAACGGCGTTCGCGGCGCGTAATGGCTTTTCAACTGCCCCGGCGCAACCGGCTGGGCAATCACCCCCGGGGCGGTCACTTCGCCAAAAGCCTCCAGCTCCTCCCGCGTCACCGGGCCGTTGCGCAAAATTTCGAGCCGCCCCCCGGCGACCGCAACAATCGTTGATTCCACCCCATGCGCGGTCGCTCCGCCATCCACCACCAGCGGAATGCGCCCCTCCAGCTCGCTCATAACGTGCGCGGCGGCGGTCGGGCTGATCCGTCCAAACCGGTTCGCACTGGGGGCGGCAAGGGGGCGGCCATAAGCGGAAACGACCGCTCGGAACACCGGGTGGGCGCTCATGCGCAACGCCACCGTGGGCAATCCGCTGGCCACCACGTCCGGGATCACGTCGCGCCGGGGCAAAACGAGCGTCAACGGGCCGGGCCAGAAGCAGTCCGTCAATCCCCGTACCAGCGCGGCATCGGCGGCGGGCACCCGGGTCAGCCGTTCCAGCCAATCGATCCCCGGGAGATGCACAATGAGCGGATCAAAAAAAGGGCGCTCTTTGGCCTCAAAGATTTTGAGCACCGCCGAAGGGTGCATCGCGTCGGCTGCCAATCCGTAAACGGTCTCGGTCGGCAGCGCGACCGGTTCCCCGGCACCGAGAAACCGGGAAGCGTCCGAAACGGCGCGCGCCAGCAGCTCCGGCGTTTGGGTTGAAAGAAGAAGCGTGTTCAAATCGAAAAACAGATATTACGCGGTTTGCGCGCTTTTTGAAGTGGAGAATTGAGCTCAAAGGAGTTATCCGCAGATTGCGCAGATGAACGCAGATTTTTTTATTTTCTGAATTCGAGAACACTACCCGGAGGAATTGACGCCGGGGAACCGAACCCCTACGCTAAAAGCGTCTCATGAGTGAAAACCCCCACAGCGCCCCGCCCGCTCCAGCCCTCGCCTCCAATCTCGTTTTGGTCGGCTTTATGGGCAGCGGAAAGTCGTCCATTGGTCGCATCCTGGCGCTCAAGCTCGGGTTTCACCTCATCGACACCGACGCGATGGTGGTTGAAGCCGCAGGGATGCAAATCACCGAGATTTTCGCCCAGCACGGGGAAGAAACGTTCCGCCGTTACGAGTCTCAGGTGCTCGGCTGGCTGTTGGAACGGAACGCCCGCTCAATGGTCATTGCCACCGGCGGCGGGATCGTCACCCGGCCCGAAAACCTGCCGCTGCTTCACCGGCTCGGCGTGGTGGTCGGCTTGACCGCCCGCGAGGAGGTCTTGTTTGAACGGGTATCGCGAAACAAAAGCAGGCCGCTCTTGCACACGCCCGATCCGCGTGAAACCGTTTCCCAACTGCTGGCCTTGCGAGCCCCGCTGTATGATGCGGCCGCCGATTTCACGATCGATACCAGCATCAAATCCCACGCACAGCTCGCGGACGAGATCATCGCCGAGGCCTGCCGCCGGGGCCCGACGGTTTGAAAACCGCGCTCGTCGAGTTTGCTCAATCGCTGGGGTTTGCCCTTGTCCGGGTGGCACGCGCGCTCCCCCCTCCCCACGCGGAGGCGTTTCACCGCTGGCTCGCGGCGGGACATGCGGGAGAGATGGGCTGGATGGAGCGCAATGCCGAACGGCGGACCGATCCGCAGCTCGTCCTCCCCGGAGCCAAAAGCATAATCGTGCTGGCGATGAACTATCACCCGGGAAACGTGCCCGGCAAAGGCTCCATGGACCGCATCGCCCGGTATGCGTGGGGCGGCGATTACCACGATTTGATCACGCCCAGGCTGCGGCAGATCGAAGCGTTCCTGGCACGGCACGGCGGGGTCCAGCGCAGCTATGCCGATACCGGTCCCGTGCTGGAGCGGGATTTCGGGGCGCTCGCGGGAGCCGGTTGGCACGGCAAAAGCACGATGCTCATCCATCCCCAGCTCGGCGCGTGGTTTTTCCTGGCCGAGGTGCTGACGACCCTCGAACTGGAGCCGGATGCGTCGTTGCCCAACCGCTGCGGTCGGTGCATCCGCTGCCTGGAAGCTTGTCCCACGGGAGCCCTCGTCGAGCCGCATCAACTCGATGCCCGGCGGTGCATCGCCTACCTCACGATCGAGCACAAGGGGAGCATCCCGGAGCCGCTCCGGCCCTTGATTGGAGGCCGGATTTACGGATGCGACGGATGCGCTGCGGCGTGTCCCTGGAACCGGTTTGCCCAAGTCTCGCGGGAGTCGGCATTTAAGGCACGGGCCGGGGTGAAACTCACTCCGCGCGAACTACTGGCGCTCAGTGGGGATCAATTCCGGGCGGTGTTTCGCGGCTCCCCCATCATGCGCATCAAACGCCGGGGGCTTTTGCGCAATGTTTGCGTGGCACTGGGCAATACCGGGACGCGGGTTGATTTACCGGCTTTGGAAACTGCGGTTCGCGACCCTGAACCGCTCATTGCGGAGCACGCCGCTTGGGCAATTGCCCGGATTGGGTGAGATTGGGTCGCGCCCTACCCCATTTTGGCCAGCATCTTGGCCAGCGCATCCATTGGCAGCCCGACGACGTTCGTGCGCGAGCCCTCAATGTTTTCAACAATCCCGTCCGGGGCGTCGTCCTGCGCGGCGTAAGCTCCCGCTTTGTCGAGCGGATGGATGCGTTCCATGTACCGCCGGATTTGCACTTCATCAAAATCGCGGAACTTGACCCGGCTCACCTCCACAAAACCGCGATGCGTGTGGTCCGATAAACGGGTCGCCCAAACCCCGGAATAAACCTCGTGGATGCGTCCGCTCAACCGGCTCAGCATCGCAAACGCCTCGTTCAGATCGGCCGGTTTCCCAAGGCAAACGCCGTCGAGTGCCACCAGCGTATCGACCCCGAGAACCACCGCCCCGGGGTTCATCTCCGAGACTGCTTGCGCCTTGATCCGGGCGTTATAAAGCGTGATTTCTGCCACCGTCAGGTCGGGCGGCATCAACTCCTCCACATTCGCGGGCTGCACGGAAAACGTGTAGCCGTATTCGGCGAGAAGCTGTCGGCGGCGCGGCGATGCGGAAGCAAGAATCAGGTTCATCGAAATTACGCCCGGTGCCCGGCGCCTGATTTTAACTCGGCGAAATACATCTGGCCGGAGACCGTCTGGAATACGCCGCCCACGATCACCGACACGGTTTCGCCGACGCGATTGCGGGCATGGTTGACCACGATCATGCTCCCGTCCGGGAGATACCCGATCGCCTGGTGCGCATCCCGGCCCGGCTTGATGAGCGTCAGCTCCAGCTCGTCCCCGGTGAGAATCGTTGCCTGGAGCGCGCGGCTTAGCTCATTGAGGTTGAGCACCGAAAGCCCTTCGAGCCGGGCGACGCGGGCGAGCCCGGAGTCGTTGGTCAGCAGCCGCGCCTGCAAGACCCGGGCGGCGTGAATGAGCTGGGAGTCGACCGGGATTTCCTCGTCCACCCCGCTGTCATGCAGCGTCATCGACATATCCTTGCGTTCCCGGATCTCGTTGAGCAGGTCGAGCCCGCGGCGGCCCCGTTCCCGTTTGACCGGTTCGGCGGAATCGGCCAGCCGCTGGAGTTCGTCCACGACAAAACGGGGGACCACCAGCGACTTGCTCAAAAAACCGGTTTGGCAAAGCTCGATCAAGCGGCCATCGATGAGGATGCTCGTATCGATCACCATCGGCACGTCCTGAACGGCCGTGTGCCGGAACCGGATGTACGGGATAATCAATGAAAACTCGTCCCGGTTGCTGCGGATCGCGAGCATGCTGCCGAGATATCCGAACGCCGAATAGACGCACAAACTGATGATCCAGCGGGTCTGATCGCTCGTATAGCGCAACACGTCCGAGCCGAGCAAGAGCGAGCTGAGCAAAAACCCGAGCAGCAGCCCGAAGGTGGCGGAAGAAAAAACCCGCAGCGAAAACCCGCGCAGCAACCGGTCAGCCAGCAAGACAAGCAGGCCAAAGATAAGACCCCAAGCCCCGCCGAGGCTTTGCGAGCCGACAATGACATCCCCCACCCAGATTCCCACAAAAAGGGAAAAGGTGACGAAGAGAAATCTCAGAAGATTGATGGTGCGGGCGGGGGTCACGGTTTTTTGCGGGTAGTTGCCGGCTTGGCGGGAGACGGTTGCGGACTGCTGTCCCGGTAAAAGAGCAGGCCATGCCGGCGGATGTTGTAGATCAAAGCGCTCAGGTTATCCGCGGTTTCGCGATCCCCCAAAAGCAGCGGGAGCATCCCCTGGCCGGTCTGGGCGGTATTGAGTACGCTCTGGCCGGTTTTGACCACTCCGCGCGCATCAGCCACGACGGCTCGCACATCGGTGGCGGCGGCATTGATCGCTCCCATCGTCTGCTTGGCCTCGGCGAACGTCTCCTTGGCGGAATCGACCGCGCTCTGGGCTCCGCTGATGATCCCGTCGATCTTGCCTGAAGCTCTGGCGATGTTGTCGGTGGAGGTCTTGATGCTCTCAAAAGAACTCTTCAAATTGTTCATGTTGTCGTCGTTCAACACGCCGCCGTTGATCTTCTGGAGCGTCCCTTTGAGCTCGTCGAGGGCGGCGGTCAGCTTCTCCATGTTCTTGTCCCCCTTGTTGGTCAACTCGTTGATATCGGCCAACTGGGTGCCTTCCACCGTTGTTTCGGGCTGGATGACCTGCGCGGTGTTTGAAGGGTCGAACTTCGATGCGTCAAATCCGGTCGGCAAACCGACCACCACCGATTTGTCTCCCAGCAACCCCGAGCTGCCGATAAAGAAAAAGCAGCCGCGCGGGAGAACGATCTCTTCCCGGATGTTGAGTTTGACTGGAATATGCCCAATCTGGCCGGGAACGACTTTCGGTTCCTCAGCCACCACGCCGATGCGGGCGCCGCCGAGCTGGACATCGGCGTTTTTCACCAGACCGCTGGCGTTGGAAAACGCAACCGTAATGGAGTAAAACTTGCTCAACCCCTGGCCGACGCGGCCAAATTGAATCGCCATGCTCGCGATGATTGCCAGCCCGATGAAGACGAAAACGCCTACTTTGAGCTCAAGACCTTTTTGTTCGTTAGCCATGGGGTAAATTTTAATCACTATCGCCGGAGCGCCCTTCAATGAAATCCTGGATCAGGGGATCGTCGGAAGCCAGCAATTCGTCAAACGCGCCGTAAAAGTAAATCGCACCCTCGTGGAGATAAGCAACTTTATCGGCAACGTAAGCGGCACATTTCATATCGTGGGTGACTACAATGGATGTCACCCCGAACCGCTTTTGCAAGCGCCGAATGAGGTGGTTGATCGAGTCGGAGACCACCGGGTCGAGCCCCGCCGTCGGCTCGTCATAGAGTACGCAATGGGGCCGGGTAATCACGACGCGGGCCAGCGCCACCCGCTTTTTCATGCCGCCGCTCAGGTTCACCGGCATTTTTTGTTCATGCCCGGTGAGGTCAACGACCTCGAGCGCCTGGGCGACTTTGTCGTGGATGATCTTCGGATCCCGCTCCCCGGCTTCGCGCAGAGGGAAGGCGATATTCTCCTGGACGGTCATTGCGTCAAAGAGAGCGCAGCCCTGGAACATCATCCCGACGGTTTTGCGCAACGGCAGGAGTTGGCGTTCCTTCAATCCCACAATCTGCTTTCCTTCGATGTAAACCTGCCCGGAAGTCGGGGTCATCAGGCCAATGAGATGTTTTAAAAGCACGCTTTTGCCGCTGCCGGAACGTCCAATAATGACGAGCGTCTCCCCGGCATCGACCTCCAGGTCGATCCCGCGCAAAATCTGCTGCTCCCCGATTTGCTTGGTGAGCCCCTTGACCGAGAGCATCGTGCGGGGCGCGGGACTGGAAATGGGTTGAGCGTCCATCGGCTAGCGTCCTCCCGGGAAGAAAATGTTGAGGATCATCGTAAGGAAGAAATTGACGACCAGGATCAGAAGTGACCCGATCACGACCGCTTCGGTCGTAGCCCGGCCCACGCCGACCGCCCCCTCCTTGGAGCGCAACCCTTCGTTGCACGCCACAAAAACGATCAGAATGCCAAAGACAAACCCTTTGGTGAGCGCCATCTCCAGGTCGCGCAAGGCGGTGAACTTCTCCATATAGTTCACATAATAGACCTCGGCCACGCCCATCAGCTTGACGGCCACGAACTGCCCGGCCTTGATGCCGATCCCGACGCACTCGGCAACCAGCAGCGGCATGGAGATCATCATCGCAATCGCACGCGGGGCTACCAGGTAATCGACCGGGTGGACGCCCAGCGAGCGCAAGGCGTCGAGCTGCTCGGTCACCTTCATGGTGCCGATCTCGGCCGACATCGCCGCCCCCACGCGGCCCGCCACCATCAGCCCGGTCAGCACCGGCCCGAGTTCGCGGAACATCGAGACCGCCACGACGGCCCCCACGGCGGTGTCCATGGAGAGGCGGTGAAATTGGAAATAGGTCTGGGCGGCAAACACCGCGCCGGTAAACCCCCCGGTCACGATCACCACCAATTGCGAGCGGTAGCCGACCTCCAGGATTTGGTGCAGCGCGAGCCGCCAGCGGATCGGGGTGGTGAGCAGCGAGCGCACGGTTTCGAGCATCAGGAACATCAATTGTCCGAGATAGCCGAAAAGCGAAAGGGCGGTGGACCCCAGGAACCGGAGAAGCAGCATGGCGGAACTATCTATACGCCGATGGGGCGTTTTCCGCGAACATTAGCTGTTGTCATGGATACGCTGGGTTTTGGATTTATTCATGTCGCGCGGCACGGTTCCGACCACGCGCGGCTTGAGATTGAGGCGTTCAAAAGCGCTCAACACCTCCAGCATGTTGAATTGGGGGTGGTCGACTTCGAAATAGACGATGTCGTGATTGCGATCGATCTTGTAGCGCAGGCCCGGAATGCTCCCCAGGGCGTGATCGAGTTCCAGAATCATTTTCAGGTCGCGGACACCGGCGGCGTAGATTTCGAGTTCGATCATGGCGCGAAAGGGGAGGTAGGGGTTACCGAGAGGGTTATTGAGTAGAAAACTCCAAATTGGGCTCGGGGTCAAGGCGGCAGAACCCGGTTTCCCTCCTTATTTTGAGCGTTCTTCGGGCGATGCGGGGCGTTGGCTTTCCAAGACGCTCCCGAGAGAATCGAGCCCGGTGCGGATTTGCCGCGCGTTAAGCCGGATCGCTTCGCCCGTTGGTTCCCAGGTGGCCTCGGGGAGTTGCCGGGCGTAATCAAGCGTTTCCACCCGCACCGCCAGGTGCCATCCCGGTCCGACGACCCGGATGCGCGCCGGTTTCCCATTGGCGTCGAGGGTCAATTGCACGCTCCATTCCTCCACCCCCAGGCCGCGGGCCAGTTCCGGCATGAGGGCGGCCTCGATTTTGCGCATTCCTTGTTCCCCCCCGGCCTCCTTGACCTGAAAAAGCACTGGCAGGAGCACCAACTGCTGGGGCGGGAACGGGAGAACCATCGGCCCGAGTTTCTGCGGCTTCTTTTTCTTGGACTCCCCCGGCAGAGCGGCCAGCGCGTCAAACGGCGGCTGATTGGGGGTGATCCAGACCGACTGCCCGTCCCGGCAGAACGTCACCGGCTCATTCTGGTAGGGGAACCGGATCAAAACCCGGTCGGGCGGCTGCAAGGCCAGTTCCACGCGCATCCCGGTCATTTCGGGCGGCAGCCCGGTCATTTCCTCCAATACAAGCGTGGCGTTCAGGGCATGGAGCTGCGCTTCCGGGCTGAAAATCGTGGCAATCGGCGTCAGCGCACGGCTCAGGAGGTCATACGGATTGGCCGGAGCCGGTTGCTGGGCGCGGAGCGGAAAAACCAGGGCGATTCCCAAGGCAAAAAGGAGGGCAAATTTTTTCATTAAGGCAGGATTGCGTTCGGGCGGATCACGTTCTTTACTACTGGACTTAAAGAAATGCCACTTTTAGCGCCAGTTTTAGCTTCAGGAGGTCTCCTTTTTGCTTTTGAGCATTCCACAATGCCGGGCAAAACCGTCCTGCTTTGCCTGTTTATTGCCTCCATTTTTTCCTGGTCGGTCATGATCACCAAGCTGCGGATGGTCAGCGTCGCCCAAAAGCAGTCCGCCAAATTTCTCGACCTTTTCCGCAACCACCGCGCCCCGCTTCACCTTTACGAATCCCAACTCCGCTTTGACGGCTCCCCGCTTTATTCGGTCTACCGGGCCGGGTGCCGGGAATTGACCTTCCACCTGCTGGGCTCGCAGGAAGTGGACGAGACCTTCCGTGCCCGGCTCGACGACGCCCCCAAAATCTCGCCCGCCCAGATGCGGGTCGTTACGACTTCCATGGAACGGGCTGTCGGCGAGACCGCCCTCAAGCTCGAAGGGCAGATGATCCTGCTCGCCACCGCCGTCAGCGGCGCGCCGTTTTTGGGACTGCTCGGCACGGTTTGGGGGGTCATGGAAACCTTTGGCGGTGTCGCCGAAGCCGGTTCTGCCAGTCTCGCCGCCATGGCGCCGGGCGTCTCCGCCGCGCTCATCACCACCGTCACGGGGCTGCTCGTCGCGATTCCCGCCATGTTTGGCTACAACTTTCTGGTCACCAGCCTTCGCGGGCTAATCGTGCGGATGGACAATTTTGCGGCGGAGCTTTCCTCCGAGTTTGAACACAAATACGTCGATCACGGCGAATACGCCCGGCACGACCCGGAAGCATGAAACGGTTTTCCGAGCGCCATCAGCTTGCGACTCTCTCCGAGCTAAACGTCACGCCGCTGCTCGACCTCGCCTTTGTACTCCTGATCATCTTCATGATCACCACGCCGCTGATGGAAAAATCGAGCAACCTCGTCGTCCCGACCACCAAGGCGGCGGAAGGGGCGGTGGAACCGTCGCAGGTGGAGTCGATCTCCATCGACAAAGACGCCAACCTCACTCTTAACACCGCCCCGCTTCCGCTCGACGGCTTGGAATCGGCTCTCGCTGATCTGAAAAACTCCAAGCCGGGGCTCGCCGTGGTCATCCGGGCTCACAAAGAGTTGCCGGTGCAAAAGCTGGTGGACGTGATGGATGCGCTCAAGCGGGTCGGGATCACCAAAATCGGCGTTGTGAGCAGCGAGGGAGGGCAATAAGGCCATGACCGGAGAGGAGAGATTCCGGCGCAACGTGGCGATCGTCACCGCGCTCCATGTGATCGCGCTTTTGGCATTGTATTTCATCGCCGGGGAAGCGAAGAAACCGGCCGATTCGATCAGTTGGCTCGACGGCGGCTCCCCCCCGGCAGGGGCTGCGGCGCAAAAAATCGAAGCGGAGTTGACGTCCGAGCCGACCCCGGAATCGACCCCGACTCCCAAGCCCAAAGAAAAGGAAACGCCCCCGGCCCAGGAAGCCCCGCCGAGCGAAATCGTCCTCCCCACGCCCACCCCCGAGGCGACGCCCGAACCAACCCCCAAGCCCACTCCGACACCGACTCCCACGCCGGAACCGACTCCCACGCCAACCCCAAAACCGACGCCCAAACCCACCCCGAAGCCTACTCCAAAGCCGACCCCCAAACCCACCCCGAAGCCAAGTCCCAAGCCTTCGCCGAAAGCGACTCCCAAAGCGTCGCCCAAGCCTCATTCCAAAAAACCGGACGAAAGCGACGCCAAGCCGGGGAAAAAACCGGCCGCCAAAAAAGAAAACGACCCCAGCGCGGAGGCATTTCTTAAATCGACCGGACGTTCCACCGGCAAAAAAGAGGGTCAAATTGCCGACGGAGCCGAAGGGGGCGCGGGCGACGGGGCGGGCTCGGCCCAAGGCAAGCCGGGCGGCACCGGCAAAGGGGTAGGGGGCGGCCATGGCGACGGGCATGAAGGAGGCGGGGCTACCGAATCGCAATTTGGCTGGTATCACATCATGCTCCACGACCGGTTTTACGCCCGGTGGGACCAGCCGCTCTCGGTTTTGCAAGGCGGCCAGGAATTTGCAACCTTGATCAATCTCAAAATCGACCGCACCGGCCGCATCACCGGCGTCAGCCTGGCCAAATCGTCCGGCAACGCCATCGTGGACGATTCGGTGATGGCGGCAGCCCAGCGAGTCAGCCAAGTTGATCCCCCGCCCAAAGGGCTCGGCAGCAGCAGCGGTTACGAGGTGAACATCGAGTTCAAACTAAGCCCATAGGTGGATCCATAGGTGGATCGCTCCGGGCGCGATCGGGAACCGCCCGCTATTTTTCCGATCCACGCCCGTCCCCGAATCGTCCGCGGAGCGGCCGTCCACCCCTTAAAGATTCATCGCTTCGAGTGCAACGGCGTGGAACTTTTTGATGCGTTTGCCCTGGTCCGTAGGGAGAATTTCATCACGGCTGATGGCAAGACATCAGGCTCTTGCGCCTCTTGCGCTTTTGCTATTTCTGACTCGCTCAATCGGCGCGCAGGCCACACATTAAGACCTGCCCCGTTTTATTGAGCCATGATCTGCAACATCGTTTATTTCGACCTGGAAACCCAACGCACCGCCAACGACGCCGGGGGCTGGGATAAAAAGCGGGACATGGGGATGTCGGTCGGCGTCACCTACTCGACCGCATCGGGCCAATATCAAATTTACTCCGAAAAGCGGGTCCACGACCTCGTCAACGAACTGCTCCGGGCCGATCTGGTGGTCGGCTTCAACGTGATCAACTTCGATTACGAAGTGCTCATGGGCTACACGGCGTACGACCTCCCGTCGCTTGTCCCCACGCTCGATATGCTGGTGGAACTGGAAAAAAAGCTCGGCCACCGGTTAAGCCTCGACGCCGTCGCTACGGCTACGCTTGGTGTCGGCAAAACTGCCGACGGGCTCGACGCGATCCGCTGGTGGCGCGAGGGGAAGCTCTTGGATATTGCCGAGTATTGCTGCTTTGACGTCAAAGTGACCCGGCTCGTCCACGAATATGGGCGGGATAAAAAGCATCTTTTCTTCCTGGACCGGTTCCAGCAAAAACGGCAGGTGGAAACCGATTGGCGGTAAAATCGGGCTCGATTACTGCGATAGAGCTCTCTCGAGCTGAATTACACCATCAACTCAGGGTAATAGGTCTTTGCAACGGCTTCGCATTTTTCAAGGATCGCCTCGGCGGATTCCATGTTTTTAACCTCATCGACGAGTTGCAGGCAGACGCCGACATCCAGGCTCTGGACGGCCCGCTTGACGCGCGGCACAAGCGCCGCGCCGGTGCTCAGTTCGTCAACTCCGAGACCCACGAGCAGCGGTGTGAGCGAGATTTCCCCGGCCATTTCGCCGCACACTCCCACCCACAGGTTATGGGCATGGGCCGCGTTGACGATGATTTTGATCAACCGGATGATGGCCGGGTGGGTCGGTTCGTACAGATGGGCAATCCGTTCGTTGATCCGGTCAACAGCGATCGTGTATTGGATCAGGTCGTTGGTGCCGATCGAGAAGAAGTCGCACTCCTTGGCCAGCAAATCGGCGACGAGCGCGGCGCTGGGGACTTCGATCATCGCGCCGACTTCCATTTCTTCGTTGAACGGGATGCCTTCGTTGCGGAGTTCCTGGCGGCACTCTTCGAGCACGGCGTTGGCGCGGCGCAATTCGTCAACCCCGGATATCATCGGAAACATCATCCGGATGTTGCCCAGGGCGCTCGCCCGCAGGATGGCGCGAAGCTGGGTTTTAAAAACATCCACGCGTTCCAGGCAGAACCGGATGGCGCGCCAGCCCAGGAACGGGTTTAACTCCGCCGGGAGCTGGAGGGCGCTCATGAATTTGTCGCCGCCCAGGTCGAGGGTGCGGATGATGACCGACTGGTTGCCCATCTCCCGCGCGACGATGCAGTAGTTCTCGTATTGCTCCTCTTCGTTGGGGAGCTCCTCTTTGTTGAGGTAAAAAAATTCGGTCCGGTAGAGGCCGATCCCTTCGGCTCCGCTTTGCTTGACCAGCTCGACGTCGGAGGGCAGTTCGATGTTGGCAGAAAGCGCAATGTGCCGCCCGTCGAGGGTGGTGGAAATGGTTTCGCGCAGTTCGTCGAGCTTGACATCGACGGCGCTTTTTTTGACTTCCAGCTCGCCGTATTCCCAGAGGGTCTGGTCGCTCGGGTTGATGATGACGAGGCCGCTGTAGCCGTCGAGGAGAACGTGGTCGCCGGTAAGGAGCCCTTCGCTGACGTTGCGCAGGGCGACGACGGCCGGGATGTTCAGCGACCGGGCCATGATGGCCGTGTGCGAGGTGCGGCTGCCGACGTCGGTGGCGAACCCGAGCACCAACTTCCGGTTGAGCTGCGCGGTGTCCGAGGGGGTCAGGTTATGGGCGACGAGGATGTGCGGAACGTCGATCTGCGCGGGGCTTTTGGCTTCGTGCCCCATCAGGTTCCGCAAGACGCGGCGGCAGACGTCGTTGATGTCCAGGGCGCGCTCGCGCAGGTACGGGTCGTCGATTTCGCTCAGGGTCTTGGCGTAGCGGCTGGCGACTTGGTGGAAAACGTGTTCGATGTTCCAGCGGTCCCGGTCGAGCGTGCGCAATACTTCGTCGATCAACGTCCGGTCTTCGACCACGAGCAGGTGGGCGTCGAAGATGCTGGCGTCTTTGGTGCCGATCGATTCGGCGATCCGCTGCTGCATTTCGAGGATTTGCTCGCGGGTTTTGACCAGCGCGGCCTCGAACCGGGCGAGTTCCCCGGGGATTTCCGATTCGTCGATTTTCCGGGTCGGCAATTCCTCATCCTCGGGGCGGATGACGAACACAGTTCCCCGTGCGATGCCGGGCGAAACGCCCACACCTTGGAACCGACGTTCTATGGGCTGCTGGGTTTCGCTCATTACGGCTTTTGGACCCCGGATTCTTGGGTTGAGGTTTTATTTTGCGCCAAAAATGGGCTCCTGCAAGCGTTTATGCGCCCAAAAAAACAAGGGGCGCCCGGAACCGGCTTTAATCTTCGTCAAATCGCCGTAAAACCAGGGCTTCGATTTCCGCCAATGCTTTTTCGGCATCCGGGCCTTCGCACGAGACGTTGAGTTTGGAGCCTTGCCCGGCAGCCAGCATCATGAGCCCCATGATGCTCTTGCCATTGACTTGTTCTCCGTCTTTTTCGACCCATATCTCGGATTTGAACCGGTTGGCGGCTTTCACGAACATGGCCGAGGGGCGCGCGTGCAGCCCCAGGCGGTTCAAAATCGTGAACTCCTTGGCGATCGGTTGATCCTGATTATTAGTAGTTTTGCGGCTTAAAAGGCCCATCCCGTTATTTCTGCATTGATTTCATGAGACGTTGGTTGAACTCCTCCGCACTGTTCTGTCCCATGCTTTTGAGCTTTTGATCGAGGGCGGCGACTTCGACAAGTCGCGCCAGATCTCGGCCGATTCGCACGGGAATGGTGACGTGTGGCACTTGAATCCCCAAAACCTCAAGGAATTGTTGGTTGAGCCCTATTCTATCCACCTCTTCCAACTCTTGCCAGTCTTTTAGTGTCACAATCAGGTCCAGCCGCTTTTGGACCCGCACCGCCTTGATGCCAAACATGGAGGAAACGTTAATAATCCCGACTCCCCGCACTTCCATGTGGTGGCGGGTCAGCTCCGGCGCGGTCCCGAGAAGATACTGGCCATCGATGAGCCGCAGACGGGTGACGTCGTCGCTCACCAACGGGTAGCCCCGCTCCATGAGCCCCAGGACGCACTCGCTTTTCCCGATCCCGGCAGAACCCCGGACCATCGTCCCGACCCCGAGAATATCGACCATGCTGCCGTGTTCGGTCACAGAGGGAGCAAACTCGTTCTCCATGGCGAAGGTGGCGGCGTTGATGAAATTCATCGTCACCATGGTGGTGCGGAATACGGAGATTCCGGCCCGCTCGGCCACTTCGAGGAGGTGTTTGGGGGGGCGGCTGCCCCGGGCCACGACAAGACAAGGGATGCGCCGCCGCAACACCTCTGCCAGCCGCTGCCGGATTTCCTGGGGCGGCAGCTTGCGCAAATAGGCCAGCTCGGCGCTGCCGAGAACCTGGATGCGTTTGGCGGCGAAGTAGTCGAAAAAACCGGAGAGCGCCAGCCCGGGCCGGTTGATCGTCGGCTCTTTAATAATCCGGTCAAACCCAACGGCGGAGCCGAGCAGGGAGAGCGAAAGCACTTCGGAATAGCGCGTGTAAAAATCGCCAACAGTAATCGTGGGGTATTTACCCTTCGCTTTCATAGTGCTTTTGCGGGGGAGAAGAGGGGTGTCCTCAGGTGGATGTCCTCGTTCCCAATCTCCTGATTGGGAACGCGCTTGCTCTTGGAAACTCTGTTTCCCCGTGCTTGCAATGGAGCCGACGCCTGTTTTTAAACTCAGCGCGCCAGTTATCCTCCACGCTTTGCGAAACGGAGTTTCGCGGACAAGTGCGTTCCCAAACAGAGTTTGGGAACGAGGAACTGCCTTATTTCATTTAATCGACGGTCGGCTCCATCAGCCCAAAGCTTTCGCCTTTACGCCGGTAGAGGATGTTCACTTTGTTGGTTTTGACGTTGAGGAAGACGAGGAACTGCCGGCTGGACATTTCCAGTTGGAGCACCGCTTCGTCCACATACATCGGTTTGACCGGGTATTTGAGGGTTTCAACCAGGTTCGGTTCGGTTTCGGCCCCTTCGGCGAATCCTTCAATGTTCAGGATCTTGGAATCGATCTCCCGGATTTCGCCGTGGCGGGGGCGGTTTTGCCGCATGATCTTGGTCTTGTACTTGCGCATTTGTTGCGCGATTTTGTTCATCACCTCGTCGATGGAGGCATACAAGTCGGTCGATTCGGCGGAAGCTTCAATGGTGATGTGATTGGCGCAGTGGAGGATCACTTCGGCCAGGTGGCGGTATTTTTGGATGTCCAGGATGACCTGGGCTTCAATAATGCGCGGGTAATCGAGATGCAACCCTTCCACCTTCTTGATTGCGTAATCCTTGATCGGTTCGGTGACGTCCACATGGCGACCGGTGACTTTGATGGGCAGATTTACGTTGGCTACTTGCATTTTGTATTTTCCTCCTGATTTGGGGTTGAACTACATTGAAAAACGCTCGCCGAGATAGAGCTGTCGGCTGATCGGGTCGTTGACGAGAAAATCTTTGCTTCCTTCGCTCTCAACGCGGCCTTCAAACACGAGGTAGGCGCGATCGACGATGGAAAGGGTTTCGCGGACGTTGTGGTCGGTGATCAAGATGGCCAGGCCGGTCTTGCGCAAATCGACGATGATTTGCTGGACGTCGGCGACGGCAATCGGATCAACGCCGCTGAACGGTTCGTCAAGCATGAGCAGGCTCGGGTTGCTGACCAGGGAACGGGCGATGGTCAGACGGCGTTTCTCGCCGCCGCTCAACGTGAGCGCTTGCTGTTTGGCGACATGCTCGATCCCAAATTGCGACAAAAGTTCGTCGCAACGACTGCGCCGCTCGCGTTTGCTGCGCCGGGTGGTTTCCAGGATCGCCATGATGTTTTCCTCAACGGTGAGTTTGCGGAAAATCGACTCTTCCTGGGGCAGGTATCCCATCCCCATCCGGGCCCGGCGGTACATCGGGTAATCGGTCACGTCCCGGCCCTGGAAGATCACCCGCCCGCCGTTGGGGCGCACGAGGCCGACGACCATGTAAAAAGTGGTGGTTTTCCCGGCTCCATTGGGGCCGAGCACCCCTACCACTTCACCGGGCCGGATCTGTAGATCGACCCCGTTGACCACGGCGCGGCCGCCGTAGATTTTAACGAGCTTCTCGGTTCGAAGGATCGGTTCGATGACCGCGCTGGAGGCCGCGGCGTCTGACGGTTCGGAAATGATGGAAGCGTTGCTCACGGGACTTGCGAGGGGGACGGTTTTTCGGATTTGGACGGTTTGGCTTCGGCCTGGATGACGGTTTTGCTGCGCCCCACGGTGCGGAGGTGCCCGTCTTTGTTCATGATCATGACCGTTCCCTCTTCGGTTGCGACCTGATTGTTAAGCCCTTGCTGGATTTGCGGCCATCCAGAGAGCGTCATTTCGCCCGATAAAGCATTGTAATCCGCTTTTGCCCCTTTGCCAATGTAGTGGGTGATTTCGCCGGTTTTTTCGTCCACTTTATCCTGGGTGATCACGACGTTTCCTTCGGCAACGGCCCGGTCGAGCCCGCTTCCGGGGCCGGCATCCGGCTTCCGGGTGGGGGTGACCTCTGGTTTAGACTCCGTTTTGGCCTCCGGCTTGATCGCTTTTTTGAGAAAAACGGTCAGTTTATCGGCGCTAAGGGCAAACTGGGGGTCGGCGATTTTGACCTCCTTGACGAAAACGGCCTGGCCCGCTTTGACATCAAAGAGGGTCTCCCCGGAACAGGTGATCTCGGTCGCTTTCTTTTCGTCCCTGGGAGTCGCCGTTTTGGTTTTTTTCTCGGCTGGCTTTGCGGTGGCGTTGTCCAGTTCCAGGCCGGTTTGGGCGTTGACGACAAAGCCGGTCTGAGCTTTCAGCCCGGGTGCGGCGGCAAATAGCGCAACCAAGGCGGCGGCGAGGGTAAAATGGCGGAGTTGGATTCTATTCACGAGGCGGTTCTTGCGGCGGATTGGGCGCGTTTTCAGTTTTGATATTGTAGACAAGCATGCGAACGGGGCCGGTAAATTTACCCATCCGCGTTTGCGTGTCGAAGGTCATGTGGGAGCCGGTCAGTTCCAGGTCGGGACGCCGGATGGTGACCGGTTCGGTGCTGGAAAGGATGCGGGTTTTTAGATTGAAAAAGCCGTTGGGCATCTCAATGGACATCTCCGGTTTTCCCTCGGTGTAAGTGGCGATTTTGAGATCGGTCATCTTGAGCTGCTGCTCATCGACCCGGAAGGCGACTTCACTCTCAAAAATCATTTGCAGGGCTCCCTCGGGGTTATAGATCGGGATGCGGACCCCCTTGGCAGAGTGGTTGATCGGGATTGGAACCTCGAACGATTTCTCGCCGTTTTCGGGAGTCGGCTTGGCAACCGCTGTTTTCTTCGATTTTTTGGTTTTAGCCTCCGCGCCGGGGGCTCCGAAAAACAGAAGACTCCCGGCCAAGGCTGCCGCGAGGGTGGCGCGGGGTATGGAGGTCAAACCAGACATCGGGTTAGCGTGCCAATTCATGAATCGCACACAACTTCTTAAGCAGCGCAGGCAAATGGGCCAGCGGAATTTGATTGGGGCCGTCGGAGAGGGCTTTGGCCGGATTTTCGTGGGTTTCGATAAAAACGCCATCGCAGCCTGCGGCAACCGCGGCTCGCGCAAGAACCGGGGCGAGAATGCCGTCGCCGGCCGTCTTGTCTCCCGCACCGCCGGGGCGCTGAACGGAGTGAGTCGCGTCAAACATGACCAAGTAACCGCCTTCACGCAACCAATACAGCGAACGCATGTCGGCGACAAGATTATTATAGCCAAAACTGACGCCGCGTTCGGTGAAAAAGAATTTTTTTGGGCAGCCGTAGCGTTCGAGCTTTTTGGCGACGTTTTTCATGTCCCAAGGGGCGAGGAATTGCCCTTTTTTGACGTTCACCACGCGCCCGGTTTCCGCCGCCGCCTGGATCAGATCGGTCTGGCGGCAGAGGAAGGCGGGGATTTGGAGTACGTCGATCCATTCCCCGGCGATTTCCGCTTCGTGCGGGGAGTGGATGTCGGTTGTGACCGGCACACCGAGTTCCGCCCCGATGTCAGCGAGCAACTGACACCCTTCGCGGACCGGCATCCCCCGGAACGAATCGACCGAGGTCCGGTTGGCCTTGTCATAGGAAGCCTTGAAGATGAATTGAGCGCCTGCGGCATCGCAGACGGCCTTGAGTTTGCGGGCCATCCGGCGCGTGAACTTTTCGCTTTCCATCACGCATGGGCCGAGGATGAAGAGAGGCCGTTTTCCGCCAAGGGTGAGTTTCCCGATTTTGATCGACTGGGCTGGCATGGGAGAGAGAGTTAGACCGCCGGTTGACCGGAGGAGGTGGTGTTGGATTGAGCCTGCCGGTAAGCCGTTTGCAGGGTGGAAATGGCGTTGTTGAGGACTGTTTGTTCTTCCTGCGAAAGGTTGCCGCGGGTTTTGACAGCAATGGCTTCAAGCTGTTCGATCAAAACGCGAGCGACCGGAAGGTTTACCTGGGGTTTGCCGGTTTGAGGAAGGGGGATTAACCCGAGGCAAAACGAGGCGTTTTGCGAGTGCATTCGCACGAATTCGATAAAACGGAGCGTCATTTCGCCGGAAACGGTGGTGGTTTGGACTTCGGCCATTGCTTTAATCTGTACCGGAGGGACGAGCCCCCTTCAAGCGGCAAGTTTTCGAAAACCGCGGCGGAGGAAAGGACGAGGGGAAGCCTATGAAAAAGTTTTCCGTAAATCCCCCCGTGCTGTTGGGTTCCCATGCCGGGCTTTAGCCGGCAAATCCGCTTTGCCACCGGCTTCAGCCGGTGGTGCGCCGCCGGGCAAGTTCTTGAGCCGGCTTCAGCCGGGCTTCTCCTGTGAAAAGGAAAAGCCCGGCTGAAGCCGGCTGGGGCATCGGGGTTGCATCTAGACCACCAGCTGAAGCTGGTGGCAAAGGAGAATGCCGGCTGAAGCCCGGCACCCCGGGATGGCTATTAGAAAATCCTCTCGCCGGAGCGGATCTTCTCACCGTCGCGCTCCCAGCGATAGAGCGAGCCGGGATCTTTTTTCATCGCTTTGAGCAACTCGGAGACGTCCCGTTTTTGCAAGATCAGCTCGCTGACGCCGTCGGCCTGGCAGCTCAGGATTTTCGAAAACCCCTTGTAATAACGGGGCTCTCCCAGAATGCGCGCCTCACTACTTTGCTCCGGGGCGGCGAGCGCTGCCGGGCGGCGGTCGAGCACCAGAAAGCTCATCGGGAGGGTGCTTAAATCGACCTTCAAGGTCCGGCTGAACCGTCCCCAACCCGGGTCGGTGTGAACAAAACCGGGGATTTTAGCGAAATGATGGCACCAGTGGCGCTCGCTGCCGGGCGACGCCAAACCGCACGCTTGCCGATGGGTGCAGGGGGCAATCACGCGGAAGCGTTCCTTGAGCCGTTCCCTGACGGCGACGAGCTGGCGGCTCACCGTGAAGGTGCCCGGCTCCACCCAAAGCACCGCTTCGGCCCGTTCGGCCAGCGCGAGGAGATTTTCCAGCGCATCCGGGGTCAGTTCGTTGAGCACATGGCTGATGACCAGCAAATTGGGCGCGGCATCCCCTGCCGTAGCGGCGGATTGCACCGCGATGCCCGTGGAGGTCGCCTTCTTAGCGGCGAAACGCTGGGCCGGGTTGGAACGGTCGCTGACTCGCAGAAATTGCACCGCCTCCGGCCAGGCTTGGGCGACGCGCAGACCGGCCACGCCGGTGCCGCACCCCCAGTCAAGCGCGGTCCCCTCGGGCGGGGTCCAGCCGCGCACCTTGAGTTCAGCGATCACGGTATCCCATTTCCAGCCGATCCGTTCGCCAAAGGTGAAATCGTAGCTGGCCAGCTCGCTATGGGAGCCCCAGTAGTCGCTGCGATCCGGCGCGGCGGCGGGCTCGCTAAAGCTCAGGAAGCGGCACCGGAGACGCTCCAGAGCCTTCCAGTTGACGTCCGTCCATAAGAAGTTGTTCGAGCCGGTGGTGTTGGATTCCATAAAAAGTTTTCAGTTGCGCAATGCGCTGGTCGAAGTCGGCGATCGCCTCCGGCGGGAGCGGAGTGCGCCGCCGGGTCGCGATCAACATCACATTTTTCGCGGTATGTTCCGCCGCCACAAACTCGCTTACCCGCACGCGATAGCCGGCCCGTTCCAATAAAAGAGCGCGGAGCGCGTCGGTTGCCATCTCGGCGTGGCGTTCGGCAAAAAGCCCGTGTCGCAGCAGATCGCGCAACGGCTCGGCGGCTTTGGCGTGATCGACCTGCGGCCGCGCCTCCTTGTGGCAGCACGGAGCGGCGAGGATGATCGCGGCGTTGGCGCGAACCCCGGCATAGAGGGCGTCGTCGGTGGCGGTGTTGCAGGCGTGGAGCGCCACCAAAATGTCCAGCGCGGGGAGCGGATAATCGGCAATCGGGCTGCAAACAAAGCGCAACCCGCTAAAGCCGCATTCCTGGGCGACCCGGTTGCAGAGGCGGGTCAAATCGTCCCGGGATTCCACGCCGGTCACCTGGGCGGCCATCTTTTCCACCCGTTCAAAATAATCGTAGGCGGCGAACGTAAGATACCCTTTGCCGGACCCCATGTCGGCCATCACCAACGGACGATCCAGCCCGGCGAGGGTGCTTTCGTGAAAAGCCGAGGCGAGCAAATCGACGAACCGTTCGATCTGCCGGAACTTGTCCCCCATCCGCTCCCGCACCTTGCCGCGCGAGTCGGTGACTTCCAGCGCCTGGAGATAACGGGATTGGGGGGCGACCCACCGGACCCGCCTGCGGTCGTGTTCCAGCGTTGCCGCCGCCCGTGCCGCCTGGGTCACCCGCAACCGGTGCTTTTTTCCCAGCTCAAGCTGCACCTCTTCGGATTGCGTAAAAAGGTGGGCGCTCAAAAACTCGCTCCCCAGGCGCGCTTGCACCAGCGCGACGGCTTCCGGGAACGGGTAATTTTTAGTTTCATCGCGGGTCACGAACCGGCTGACCACCCCGAGGCGCATTTCGCCCCGGATCGTAACCGGGCGGATGAGCAGCTTGCGCAAAGGGCTGGCCGGGGCCGACGGGTGGCCCAACGTCAATTGGACCAAAGAGCCGTCGTCCAGGCTGGAGCGCAGGCGGGAAAGGAATGGAGAGAGCGCATCGTTCATCGGGGCAAAAAGGCATCCTCGCCTTTTATCCCGCAATGAGCAAGAACCCGCGATTGCGGAGTCGCATTTCTTTTTGTAACAGTGTCCCGCTGTGATCCCCCTTTACTCTCTCCTTTTGGCCGCCGCCCTGGTGCTTACGCAATTCCTGGTTGGGGGGGCGCAATTGGCTTACAGCTTCCCGGGCTACGCGATGATCGGTCTGACCGCCTTGGGTTCCCTGATCTCCCTTCGCCGTGAGCCGCCGGTTCATCGACTCTCCAGCGGCTGTATCGCGACGGCCCTCCTCTTGGCAGGCTATGTGCTCGTGCGGGCCTGTTTTTCCCCCAACGCCTACCTTGCCCGCTCTGATGCCTATCTCGCCGCCGCATGCCTGGCAGTCTATCTGATGACCGCCCTTTACCTCACCCAATCGCGCTATCGCTTCTGGATCGTCGGGGCGTTGCTCGCGGTGGCGGTTGTGCATGCGGCGGTGGGCGCATTCCATTTCAAAACCGGCCAAAACGGCTATTTATCTTATACCGGGTTTTACGTTGAACCAAAATTGAATTACCGCGCCAGCGGGCTTCTGATTTGTTCCAATCACATGGCCGGGTACTTGGAAGCGATGGCTCTTTTTGCGCTGAGCATTACCTTTTGGAGCCGATGCCGGATGGTCGCCAAGCTGCTCGCCGCCTATCTCGTCCTGACCTGCTACGCGGGGGTCATCATGAGCATGAGCCGGGGCGGTTATTTGAGCAGCACTTTTTCGTTGCTCGTCTTTGCGGGACTCTCGCTCTGGGTGGTGCGGATTGTGAACCGACAACGGCTCCGGGTTGTGTCATTGGGAACCGCCGCGGTCCTGGTCGCGGTTTTCAGCATCTTAAGTCTGCTTTTGGTCCAGAGCGGCCTGATCCGTGGACGACTGAACGATTTGGCTCATTCCACCGAGGACGTCCGCCGCTTCAACTGGCTCGCAACGCTCGACCAATTCAAATTGAGCCCGCTCGTCGGGACCGGCTCGGGGACTCATCTCTACTACGGACGGCTTTTCCGGCGGCCGCAAATCCAGGCCGATCCGGAGCATGCCCACAGCGATTATCTGGAAATGCTGGCCGAATACGGGATTATCGGGAGTGCGCTCGCGCTCGCTTTTCTGGGAATCCACCTCGGCGCGGGGCTTCGGACAGCGCGTGAAGTCGCGCGGGGACGTCTTTGTCACAGCCCGGAAACCGTTTGCAGCGACACCCTCGCCCTGACGCTTGCTTGCCTGGGGGCCGTGGCCGCCATCGGCGCGCACTCGGTGGTCGATTTCAACCTGCATATCCCCGGCAACGCGCTGCTTTTTGCGTTTGTTTTCGGGATTCTCGCATCGCCGGGGAACGATTGGGGAGAAAAACCCGCCCTCTTACAAACTTCCCTGCGTGGAGTTTTGGCCGTGCTGGGGCTCGGGTTGCTCGTGAGCGTTGCCCTCAAATACCCCAACGAACGCTGGGCCAACCAGTCGCGCCTGGCCCTCAGAGCCCACCGGTATGACGAAGTATCCGAACTGGCGCAGAAAGCGATCCAGGCCGATCCCGGCAACCCCCGGCCCTACTTCTACCGGGGGGAAGCGGCGCGGCTGATCGCCCAAAGAATGCCTAATTTCTCCTTGAGCGAACCGCATTATGAAGAAGCGATCGCAGCCTACCGCAAGGGGCTCGAATATTTCCCTCAGGACGAGAATTTGTGGGTCCGGCTGGGGCAATCGCTCGATGGGCTGACCCGGTTTGAAGAAGCGGATGAAGCGTATCGGCAAGCCGTGGCGCAAGACCCGAATCTTGGAATCCTTTACTCTTATTACGCGGCGCACCAGCGATTGATCGGCGAGGAAGAGAGCGCGAAAAAGTGCGAAGCCGCCGCCCAGGCGCTTGGCGGGGGGGCTTTCCTTGAACCAAACATAGGGGAACGCCGGACTCTCTCTTTATCAGACCTGGAAAACGAGCCCGAAGTCCCAAAACAGTGAGGGGTAGCCTAAAAAAACTTTTGAAAAAAAGAGGCCTCAGATTAAGATTCACACGTTTAGTGAAAAAGATTTAATCAACTTACGTTTTATGATTACCGAATCGCTTTCTTCGAAACCGCGCTGTTTTTCGAGGATGGTCATCATCTTTGTTCTGGCGCTTGGTTTCGGTCTGGAATCCGCAACGGCTAACGTGCTTTCCCTGGCGCAGGCGAAAACCGCCGCCGATCAAATTTCCGCCTCTTTCCAGTATAATTCCGCCTATGCCATTGCGCGGGATATCACCGCCAATACCGGAGCGCAGGATGCGGCTTTCAACGCGCAGTTGATTGCACGGTTTCTCACCAAAAAGGATATCAACTTCCTGGTCGCCATCATCAACGGGGTCTCCTTTAACTATCCCAATCAGCAGGCGGCCATTATCAATCAAATCGTTGGGCTCGACGGCTTCACCCGGAAGAACGCGGCCAAAATCGTCATTCTATTGAGTCCCCATTTGAGCTCCGATGCGATCTCCCAACTGGCCGCTACGCTCAATTTTGGCTTCATTAAAAGCGGTTTATCCAGGGAAAAAGCCTGGCTGCTCGCTTTCTCGCTTCTAAACGCCCTTAACAATAATTTTATCGGGACCGAAAAGGAACGGGGCAGAGAAATGGCCATCACCGCTGCCACTCTCGCCGCGAACCTTTTGACTCCGAATCGCCATGGAGGGATTTTGAAAGACAATCGAAGGGCGTTTGACCAAATCGTCTATGCCATGGGCGGCTTTGCCAGGAATGGTGATCCTGAAGTAATCAATGTTTTTATTGCCTATTTCGCCAAAACCCTGGCCGCAAGCGTCCCGGGTGGTCGCAACAATGCAAGGAATATCCGGATTGCTTTGAACCATTTCCGGCTCCATTTCCTGGCGCGCTTTCCGTCTTCGGCACCGATCATCAATAAAATCATTCAGGACATCCTTAAAGACCCGGTCGGCTACGATCCGGCGGGGACTGTCTCGCCGCCCGAGAGTCCTACTTACTAACCAAAGATTTTCAAAAAGCCGGCTTGTTTTTCGCAAGCCGGCTTTTTTGGATGAAGCGTCCGCCAGCAACAGCTTGACGTTCCTTGCAGCCAACCTCTAAGTTTTCGGCCGCCATGCGCACACTGCGATACTCCGATCCCGATTTTTCTCATAACCTGGCTTTTCTCGACCGCCACGCGGAGCCGAGCGCGGAGGTCCATGCCACCGTGGCCGAGATCGTGCGCCGCGTCCGGGCCGAAGGGGATGCCGCCGTCTTTGAACTGACGCAGAAATTTGGCGGGCCGCAGTTGACCGCTGCCACGGTTCGCGTGAGCGAGGCCGAGATTGCCGCGGCGATCCAACGGGTGCCCCAATCGACCCGGGACGCCGTTGCCGCCGCCCACCTCAATGTAAAGAGCTTTGCCGAAAAAAGCCGCCGCCACGATTGGTCGGGGCTCAATGCGCAGGGGGTGGAAGTCGGCGAACGCTTTGACCCGTTCGAGCGGGTCGGCATTTACGTCCCCGGCGGCACCGCACCGCTGGTTTCCACTTCCGTCATGACCTGCACGCTCGCCGCCGTGGCCGGAGTGCCGCAAATTGTGGTCGCCACCCCGGCCGGACCCGACGGGGCAGTGAACGACTCGCTCCTTTATGCCCTGCAATATGCCGGAGCCACCGAGATCTATAAAATCGGGGGAGCCCAGGCGATCGCCGCGCTGGCGTTTGGGACCGGGTCGATCCGGCCTGTCGCCAAAATTTACGGTCCTGGAAACGCGTATGTCGTGGAGGCCAAGCGGCAGGTATTCGGGCGCGTCGCTGTCGATCTGCTCCCCGGGCCGAGCGAAATCCTCGTCATCGCCGACGAGACCGCCCGTCCCGCGTGGATTGCCGCCGACCTGCTCGCCCAAGCCGAGCACGGCCACAACAGCATGGTCATATTGGCCACCGACTCCGAACCGCTGCTTTCCGCCGTGGAAACGGAAGTGGCCGCCCAGGCCGCCCGGCTTCAACGCGCCGCGCACATCCAGGAAGTGCTGGATACGAGCACCTATCTCGTGCTGGTTGAGAAAATCGACGATGCCGTGGACCTTTGCAACGGGTTCGCGCCGGAACACGCTTCAGTGGTTACCGCCAACGACGATGCGATCGCCGCAAAACTTCGCACCTCGGGGGCGATTTTCCTGGGGGGGTATTCTCCCGTGACCGGGGGCGACTTCGTGGCCGGCCCCTCACACGAACTGCCCACCGGCGGCGCGGGCAAATCGTTTCCCGGCCTCACGGTCGATCAATTCCAGCGCCGGACCAGCCTGGTGCGTTTTAACGAAGCGTCGCTGCGCCAGTCGCTGCCGATCATCGAGACGTTCGCTTCCATTGAAGGGCTCGATGCCCACGGGCGTTCCGCCTCGATCCGTTTGGAGTAGAGCCTGTTCCAAAAGTCCCTGGTAAATCGCTCCGGGCGCGATGAGACGATGCTCGTTTTCTTGCTTCCGGGCGCCGTTCCGATCGTACTCGGAGAGGCCGATCCACCGGAGCTTCTTTCGACACCTTGATTTTTCGCAACAGGCGGACCCTTTAAATTTGCTTGCCGGGTCGCCGTGCCCAGAGAGAATCCAATCCATGCAAAGTGCTTTTATTTCGGTGGCGATTGGCTACCTGCTCGGGTCGATCCCTTCCGGATTTCTCGTCGCCAAATGCCGGGGAATTGACATTCGCCAACATGGAAGCGGCAATATCGGCGCGACCAACGTCGTCCGCACACTGGGACGCTCCTGGGGCAGCCTCGTGTTTTTCTTCGATGTGCTCAAGGGGATCATCGCGGTGCAGTTGGCGATGAAAGGGCTCGCCTGTGGAGGCCCGGCCTGTTCCCTTCCCGCCGATCAGCTCGGCATTATCGCCGGGTTGGGCTGTTTTCTGGGCCATTGCTTCCCGGTATGGCTCGGGTTCAAGGGCGGCAAAGGGGTCGCCACCGGGGCGGGCATTCTGATCGGGCTGACCCCGCTGACGGCGGTAATCGGCCTGACGATCTGGGGGATCGTCTATTACACCAGCCGGTATGTTTCGCTGGCCTCGATCGTCGCGGCGATCAGTTTACCGATGATTTTTTGGTTCCTTCAGCGGCAATTGAGCGCCGTTTTCTGGTTTATCGTCGTCATCTCCGCCCTGGCGATCTGGCGGCATCGTACCAACATCCAACGCCTCCTGGCGGGCACTGAAAGCCGATTCGAAAAGAAAAAATGAACCGCATCGCCGTTATCGGAGCCGGGGGGTGGGGAACCGCTCTCGCCAACCTCATGGCCGCCAAAGGGGAGCCTGTGACCCTCTGGGGGTATGAACCGCACCACGTTGAAGAACTGCGCGCCCGGCGGGTTAATGAGCCGTTCCTGCCCGGCATCCGGCTGCACGACCAAGTCGAGCCGACCTCCCGGATGGCGGATGTGGCTGGGGCGGAACTGCTGCTCGTGGTGCCGCCGTCCAAAGGGATGCGCGGCGTGGCCCAAATGCTCGCCGCCGTGAACCCCAAAGGGGTGCTCGTTTCCTGCACCAAAGGGCTGGAGCAAGGGAGCGAGTTGCGGATGAGCGAAATCATCACTCAATTTTTGCCGCACAACCCCGTGGCGGTCCTTTCCGGGCCGAGCCACGCCGAGGAAGTGGCCATTGGAATGCCGACTGCCGTGGTGCTGGGTTGCAGCGACGAAGCGATTGCCGCGAAGATCCAGCTCGCCATGAACGGGCAGACATTCCGGGTCTACACCAGCACCGATGTGGCCGGGATCGAACTGGGCGGGGCGCTCAAAAATATTTTTGCCATAGCGGCCGGGGTCAGCGACGGGCTCGGCTTTGGCGACAACAGCAAAGCGGCGCTGGTCACGCGCGCCCTGGTCGAGCTGATCCGGCTCGGGACGGCGTTGGGCGGCCAGCGGGCTACCTTCCGGGGGTTGAGCGGCATTGGCGATCTAATGGTGACGTGCTTTTCCCGCCACAGCCGCAACCGCTCTGTGGGCGAACGGCTCGGGGCCGGGGAATCGCCGGAAGCGATTACAGCTTCGATGCAAATGGTCGCCGAGGGGGTGCCCACGGCGTTGAGCGCCTACGAAAGCGCCCGGCATCACGGGGTCGAAACGCCGATCATCGACGCCGTCCACGGATTGCTTTACGCGGGCAAATCGCCGCGGGAAGTCCTCGCCGATATTCTCTCCCGCGAGCCGAAGCCGGAAGGGGATTAGGTCAATGGAACCGAGGTGCGCGAGCCGGCCCCCACCGGGAAAAGATTTCGCTGGAGGCATTCGTCTTACCGAACTGAGGCGATCTCGTATTTGTGAATACCGCATTCAAATACCGCCGAATCTCCAAGGAAGAGGCCGCCGTGCTTTTCATCGATCATCAATCGGGGCTGATCTCGTTGGTCCAGGATTTCACGCCCGCTGAATTTAAGAACAACGTTCTCGCGCTCGGGGACATCGCAAAATATTACAAGCTCCCGACGATTCTGACGACGAGCTTTGAGGCGGGGCCCAACGGCCCGCTCGTGCCCGAACTCAAAGCCCAGTTTCCGGACGCTCCCCATATTGCCCGCCCCGGCCAGATCAACGCATGGGATAACGACGATTTTGTGGATGCAGTCAAAAAGACCGGCCGCAAGCAATTGGTTATCGCCGGGGTCGTCACGGATGTGTGCGTGGCGTTTCCCACCCTCTCGGCATTGGAGGCTGGTTACGAGGTGTTCGTGGTGACGGATGCTTCCGGCACGTTTAATGACGTAATGCGGCACGCGGCCTGGGCCCGGATGGCGGCAGCGGGAGCGCAACTGATGAGCTGGTTCAGCGTGGCCAGCGAACTGCACCGGGACTGGCGCAATGACGTCGAAGGGCTCGGGAATCTGCTCTCCGAGCACGTTCCCAATTACCGAAATTTGATGACCAGCTACGCGGCCCGGAAGGGCAAGGAATAGCCAGGGAGCTTTGCCACTGCCTTTCCACAGACTGACAGTTGCCAACTCCAGCGCCTATCGTCCGCTCTTTTCCTGTTCCTCGTAATACCCCCGGCGTTTGAGGATCGCCTCCACATAGGCGCTCGTGCTGGGGAAATCAATATGCGCACGAAGGTCCGCCGCCGTTACATCGGCTCCCGTCTTTGACGCCGCAATCCAACGCTCCACCCGTTTGCGGCCCGCGTTGTATTCGGCCAGCGCAAACGGGACCGGGTCATCCTTTGCGGCCCAGTGCGTCAGGGCTTGCTTCAAATACCAAGAGCCGATCTCCAGATTAGTCCGGGGTGAAAAGAGATCGGTCGGCTTGAACGTCTCCACCTGGCGGGCGCGCGCCCAATCGCTGGCCGCCGGTTCCCCCACCTGCATGAGCCCCCGTTCACCGCTCGTGCCGGTCTTGTCCGGGTGAAACTCGCTCTCCCGCCAGACTATCGCCCGAAGCAATTGCGGATCGACCCCGTTTTTGCGCGCCGCATCCTCGATCATCGCATCGTAACGATGATAGCGCCCCAGGCTCATCCATTCGGCCGCTTTGTAAAGCGGATCGCCGGATTGATAGAGCAACCCGGCCGCTGCCGTGAAGGCGGCGAGCAGGAGAATGAAGCCGAGTTTGCCGACAAATCGCAACATAAAGCCTCTCCAGTTTAGAACGCTTTAAAAAAACTTCACCTTAAATTGGATTCAAGCCACCTTGTAGCGATGAAATTTGCGCGTGTCATCGTCGATCAATCGGGAGGAGTGGCTCTCGATTACGCGATTCCGCCCGAATGGGAAGCCCGGGTACAGACCGGCTCCCGCGTATCGGTCCCGGTTCGGCAGCGGCAGGCGCTGGCCACGGTCATCGAGTTGCTCGACGAAAGCAACGTCCCCGGCATCCGTCCGATCCTCAAAGTCGTCGGCGAACGGCCGATCCTGAGCCCCAACCTCCTCCGGCTGGCCCGCTGGATGGCCGATTACTACTGCTGCCCGGTGGAGACGGCGATGCGGGCCGTCCTGCCGCAGGTGATTCGCAAAGGGAACGTCGGGTTCAAACAACGGCTCGTCGCCCGGCTGGTCCAGGCCATCGACCCCGCCGTCCTGGCCGAACTCGAACGCCGCGCCCCCAAACAAGCCGCCCTGGTCGATACGCTGCGGGATGGGGAAACGATGCCGGTGGCCGCGCTGCTCAAAAACGCCGGAGCCGACCGGGCCGCCCTCCAATCGCTCGTGCGCAAGGGGCTCGTCGCCACTGAAAACGAGACGGTCACCCGCGATCCGCACGAAGGGGAAACGTTCGTCCTCGCCGCCCCCCACGAACTCAACCCCGAGCAAGTGGACGTCTTCGGCCATGTCTGCGCCGCCGTCGATCAACCCGAAAAGCCATTGTTGCTGCACGGTGTCACCGGCAGCGGGAAAACGGAGATCTATTTGCAGGCGATCCAGCGCGTGCTCGACCGGGGCCAGAGCGCCATCATGCTCGTGCCGGAGATCGCGCTGACCCCGCAAACCGTCGAGCGATTCAAGAGCCGGTTTGCCGCGATGCAACAAAGCGTCGCAGTGCTCCACAGCCACCTCTCCGAAGGGGAACGGCACGATGAATGGCACAAGATCAACAACGGCGCGGCCCGGATCGTCATCGGAGCCCGCAGCGCCGTCTTTGCCCCGCTCGAAAACCTCGGGCTCATCGTCGTCGATGAAGAGCACGAGAACTCCTACAAACAAGAGGAAGCCCCGCGCTACCACGCCCGCGACCTGGCCGTGCTGCGCGGCTCATTGGAAAAATGCGCCGTGCTGCTCGGCAGCGCCACGCCTTCGCTGGAGAGCTTCCACAACGCCGCGATCGGCAAATACAAGCTCCTGCGAATGGCCCTGCGGGTGGATGACCGCAAGATGCCGTTCATCCGCATCATCGATATGCGGCTCGAAGCCCACGGCGGCGAAGCCCCGTCGATCATTTCCGAAAAACTGCGGGCGGCCATCGACGTGCGGCTTGCGCGCAAGGAACAGTCGATCCTTTTCCTGAACCGGCGCGGCTTTTCCACTTCCCTCTCGTGCCCGGCGTGCGGTTACGTCTCGGAGTGCCCCAATTGTTCCATCTCGCTCACCTTTCACCGGGCCGAAAACCGCTTGATCTGCCATCTCTGCGGTCACACCGCCGTCGCCCCGAATAAATGCCCCGAGTGCAAAGCGCCGGGGATCAAGTTCGCCGGGTTTGGCACGGAGCGGGTCGAGGAGATCGTCGGCAAGCTTTTTCCCAAAGCCGTCATCCGGCGCATGGACGCCGACACGATGACCCGCAAGGAAGCCTACCGGGAAACGCTCACCGCCTTCCGCACCGGGAAAATCGATATTTTGCTCGGCACCCAGATGATCGCCAAAGGGCTCCATTTTCCCAACGTCACGCTGGTGGGGATCGTCAATGCCGACATGGGGCTCCACATGCCCGATTTCCGGGCCGGGGAACGCACTTTCCAGCTTCTCACCCAAGTGGCCGGGCGGGCCGGACGCGGCGATGTGGAAGGAGAGGTTTTTGTGCAAAGTTTCACGCCACACCACCCGGCGATCCAGTTTGCCCGGCACCACGATTACGACGGGTTCGCCGAACAGGAAATCGAATGGCGCAAGCAATGGGAATACCCGCCGTTTAGCAAAATGGTGCTGGTTACGGTCCGTTGCGCCCACCAGGAGCGGGGCAAGTTTTCGCTCGAAACGCTCCATCGCCGCTTGAAAGAGCACCTGCCTGCCAACACCACCCTCGGCGAACCGGCTCCCGCGCCGCTGGAAAAGAGCCACGGCAATTACCGTTTTCACCTTATTTTGAAAACCCGGACCGTCCAGAAACTGACCCGCGTTCTCAACGAAGTACTCGAAAAACTGACCTTCCCCGAGGATGTGACGGTGACCGTGGACGTCGATCCGTATCAGCTCCTTTAGACTAGTGGATTGTCACGCGGGACATAGATGGTAGAGCGAAGATTTGCTCTCGCTCCCAATCTCCTGATTGGGGAACGCCCCTGTCTGTGAATCTCCGATTCGAAAACCGCGAGTTTACAGATCAAGCCTTCTGGATCATCTTCGATTTTTTTACGCAATCCAAGATTGTCGAAACAGAGTTTCGCGGACACTTGCGTTCCCAATCGGAGATTGGGAACGAGGCCGGGCTTGTGTCTTTACTCATCGCTTAACGCGTGACAGCCCACTAGGTGAATCGACATTCAGATCGAGCCAAACCCGAAGGGTTTGAAGCCCATAGCCGGTGGTTGAGCGTTAGCGACACCACCGGTCAATGCAAAACCGCGCCTCACCCCAAAGGGGTGGCAGAAAACGAGGCGATGG
>CAIZLD010000058.1 GCA_903933715.1 uncultured Spartobacteria bacterium | reverse complement strand
TTGCTTGGCATTGCGAGTTCGGTCAGAGCACCCACGTATGCCGAACTTTACTCAGGAGACTGGGTGCCCGATAAGGTGGACGCACCATTTTAGGGAGACCACAATATGTTGTGGTTGTGTTCGTCAAGCGGATAAGCACGGTTCCTTGTTCTCTGCAATCTCATTTCCAGTATAATACATGCTGGCAAGCTGATATTGTGCTTTTGCATGCCCTTTTTTAGCTGCTGTCAAAAAATATTTTATTGCCTTAGTCGCATTTTTGGGGACTCCCTTTCCTTCTAAACATATAATCCCGCAATTATATGCGCGTGCGGGAGCGTTGCTGAAATATACATACCCTAATACAAAAACGCCAAATAAGAGTATTGTGCTAAAAAAAAGTCCTAATTTTTTGTAACTGAGGCGTTGAACGCGATGTTTTTTGATGGATACTGCATCAGACTTGATTGGCTTGTCTGGAGGAAGCAATTTCTCAATAGGTTTCCAATCGGTTTCCGATTCTCGTCTTCCAAGTGTTTTGGGTGGGATGCCTCCATCCTTTATTGATTCCTTGACGCTTGCTTCGTCGTAGGGGCCATATTCTATGCCGTCCCGCCAAAGAAAATAATTCTGAGATGCTTCGGAGGCTTGGTTTTGTTGCAGGGGATTCTCTTGATTGGGAATTCGTGCGGTTTTCATGTCATTGACGCTGTGTAGTAGCATTATGTAACATCGAAAATATTTCTCATGCGAGTAAATTATTCTTCATGAGAATACTCCCCGGCGTTTTTGTCCCTACAGAAGGCAGGGGTGAAGAAAACTCGTCAGTCTGAAATCAAAAATATCATCGGGGAGCGCGTGCGATTAGCTCGACTAAAGATGACCCCGGCAGTTTCCCAAGATGACCTTTCCGGCAGATTGGCGCGGCGAGGAATCCAAATTACCCAAACTGGCGTTTCAAAGCTGGAAAGTGGGAAGAGAGCCGTCCTTGATTACGAAGTGGTAGCTTTGGCGAAGGTTCTGAAGGTGAGCGTTTGTTGGCTCCTTGAGGGGCGGTAGTGTGACTTTTCTTTCGCGGGAAAGGTAAAGAGAATCAGGTCAAGAACGGGACTGAAAAATGGGGATAACGTTCGAAGCCGTGAGCCGAATGCTCGCTAATACTATGTATATGGATTGTATATTCTGACATTCTTCAGGGTTGTTACTCAGTATGGGCAAGGCGTTCAACTCCCCTCGCCTCCACCATTCTGATTTTCAGGGCAGGATCCTACACGACACGGTGGATTTGTTACCTGGTGAACCATGGTAACCTGAAGCTCAAGCCCATTCGGCGGAGGAATGCATCGAGTCATTTCCGCATCGGGCGGGAGTTGGCTCAGGTTGACTGCGATAGTCGAACGTCCGCAGGTTCCTTGCCGACTGGCGGGAATGGTGCTCGGGGAGAAGCCTGTGGCGACCTTGCGAATGATTTTACCATTTTTCGTCGAGATGCTCCGGGCAGGTGTGGTGGCCGAAAAGCATGCTGATAAAACAGATGGTTTCTTTGAACATAGGTGTGCGTTTTTAGATTTTCGTTGCGGATGTTTGAAGCTCGGCGAGCGCATCGTGCGGCAGCTTTCTGCGGCGAAAGGTGGTGTAGAGCGTCGGCAGGACGACCAATGTGAGCAGGGTGTTCGTCAAAATCCCCCCGATGACAACCGTGGCCAAGGGGCGCTGGACTTCGCCGCCCACGCCAACGTTGATGGCCATCGGGATGAAGCCCGCCGCCGCAACCAGGGCCGTCATCAGGACGGGACGCAACCGCACCAGACAGCCTTCGCGCACGGCATCTTCAACGGATGCACCTGCATCGATGCGTTGTTTGATGAACGTCACGAGCACCAGGCCGTTGAGGATCGCCACACCGCTGAGCGCCACAAAACCGACGGCGGCACTCACCGTGAAGGGCAGGCCGCGCAGCCACAGCGCAAGCACGCCGCCCACCGCTCCCAGCGGGATACCGCTTGCGACGATAAGCACGTCCCGGAACGCTCCTAGGCTGAAGTAAAGAAGGATAAAGATAAGCCCAAGTGCCATCGGCACCACAAACGCGAGTTTGGCGTTGGCGCGTTCCATGTTCTCAAACTGTCCGCCCCATTCGATGCTGTACCCCTCGGGCAGTTTCACCTCGGCGGCGATTTTCTTCTGCGCCTCGGCCACGAAACTCGCCACGTCGCGGTCCCGCACATTGCATTGGACGGTAATCCGCCGTTGCCCCCATTCCCGGTTGATGGTGGATGGGCCTTCGGTTTCCACGATATCCGCAAGGCGGCTGAGCGGCAGCACCGCACCAGATTCCGTTGGGATGAGCATGTTCGCTAGTGCTTCGGGGTCGGTGCGCTGCTGGTCGGGTAGGCGCACCACGAGCGGGAAGCGGCGTTCGCCTTCGCGAATCTCGCCAACCTTCTTTGAGCCGACGGCTTCCACGGTATCAAGTACCGTGCGGGTGGAAATGCCAAAGCGCGCGGTCTTCTCGGCGTCCACCTTCACCTGCAACACCAATTGGCCGGTGAGTTGTTCGCCGGAGATTTCGCCCGCACCCCGAATCTTTCCAAGCACCGCCTGCACGGAATCGGAGAGCTGCTTCAAAGTTGCCAGGTTTTCACCGGAGATTTTGATGCCGATGTCGGACCGAATCCCCGCAATCAGCTCATTCATGCGCATCTCGATGGGCTGACTGAATGCCACCGTCATTCCGGGGAGCTTCGCAAACACCTCGCGCATTTTTTCCACCAGTTCGAGTTGGGTTTGCGCCTTCTTCCATTCCTCGCGTGGCTTGAGCGCCAGGAAAAAATCCGACAGCTCAATGCCCATCGGGTCGGTTGCCACCTCGGCGGTTCCGAGGCGTGTCCAGATATTGGCAATCTCGTCCGGGAATTCCGCAAGCAAGGTCTTTTCAATTCGGTCGTTATAGGCCACCGCTTCGTCCGCGGAGATGCCTGCCAGCCGGACGGTCGTCCCGACGATTGCTTGTTCGCCGAGCTTCGGCAGAAACTCGCCGCCCATGCGGGATGCCAGTATCGCTACGGCTGCCAGCATCACAACAGCCGACAGCAATGTGGCCTTGCGGAACCGTAATGCGAACGCCAGCACTGGCGCGTAAACCCGGTGAGCCCACCTCACCAGCCACGGCTCGGTTTCGCTCACCTGCTTGGGCAACAAGAGGCTGGCCAGCACCGGGGTGAGCGTCAATGCGAGCAGCAGCGAACCGGCCAAGGCGTAAATCATCGTCAGCGCCATCGGCTTGAACATTTTCCCTTCCACGCCTTCCAATGCGAGGATGGGCAGGAATACGACCAGAATGATGCCGACGCCGAACGCCACGGGGCGCGCCACTTCGAGCGAGGCGTCCGTCAACGTCTCGGCGCGCTCTTCCGGTCTGAGCAGTCGGCCCAGCTTGTGTTGGCGCTCGGCCAATCGGCGCATGGTGTTCTCCACCATCACCACTGAGCCGTCCACGATGAGTCCGAAATCAACCGCACCAAGGCTCAACAAACTCGCTGCGATGCCGGTTTGAAGCATCATATCTCCGGCGGCAAGCATCGAGAGCGGAATGGAGGATGCCACCACAATTCCTGCGCGCAGATTTCCCAAAAACGCAAAGAGCACGGCGATGACGAGCAAAGCTCCCGCCAGCAGGTTGTGCTCCACGGTTTGAATCACCTTATCGATCAGCTCCGTGCGGTCATAGAGCACTTCGACTATCATATCCTTGGGCAATAGCGGTCGCACTTCGGCGAGCTTTTTTTTAAGCCCTTTTGTGACCACCGCGCTGTTCTCGCCCATCAGCATGAAGCCGAGCCCGAGCACCGCTTCGCCTTTGCCTGCGGCTGTCACCGCTCCGCGACGGATTTCGTGGCCCACCTGCACCGCCGCCACATCCCGCACCTTGACGGGCACGCCGTCGCGCGCATCGATCACAATAGCGCCGATCTGCTCCACGCCGGTCGTCAAACCGATGCCATGCACCAGCAGCGACTCACCGTTGCGAACCACCTGGCCGCCGCCCACGTTTCGGTTATTGTCCTGCAACGCCGTGCAGAGTCGGTCCAGTGTAAGACCGTGTTTGACCAAGCGTTGGGGATCGACGACGACGTGAAACTGCTTCTCCAATCCGCCCCAGCTATTGACCTCCGCCACGCCGGGCACCTTGCGCAATTGCGGTTTCACCACCCAGTCATTGATCTCGCGCAGACTAGCTAACGAGCGTTGGGGATCGCTAGTGCGCACGATATAGTGAAACACCTCGCCCAATCCCGTGGAGATCGGCCCCAGTTCCGGGCGCGCGATGCCTTCCGGCAGCTCCACGCTCTGCAACCGTTCCGTGATGAGCTGGCGAGCCAGGTAAATGCTGGTGCGGTCTTCAAACGTCGCCACCACTTGCGAGAGGCCGAACTTGGAAACCGAACGCACATTCTGCAATCCCGGCAACCCGCTGATGGCGAGTTCAATCGGGATCGTAATTTGCCGTTCCGCTTCTTCCGGGTTGAGCGCGGGAACCGCCGTGTTGATTTGCACCTGCACGGGCGTCGTGTCCGGGAACGCATCGACGGGCAGGTTCATGAGCGAGCGCCCGCCTATCGCAACGAGCGCCACCGCCAGCACACAAATGAGCAGGCGATTTTTGAGAGAAATTCGAATGAGCCAGTTTAACATGATCTCTAGTCATCCGCGCAGCCTGCGCCGAGATGGGAAATAAGAAGTTGCGATTTGAGAGGATAGCCGTGAGCGGTCACCACCGACTCACCGGCTTTTAGTCCTTCGACCAATTCCACTTTGCCGTCGAAGCGGGCTCCGAGCCGCACGGCCCGAGCGTCAAACAGGTCCGCCCCTTTTTGGACGAACACCAGCAATTTTCCTTCCACCCGTTGAATGGCCGAGTCCGGCACCAGCACCGCGTTCGGGTTGCCGGGCAACAGAATGCGCGCTTTTGCAAACAGGTTGGCTTTGAGCAACCGGTCGGGATTGAGCACTTCCACCCGAACCCGAGCCATGCGAGTCCGGTCATCGACCTCCGCCGCGATCCACGTCACTTTGCCCGTGAAGACGTGTTCGGGAAGTGCTTCCAAGCGCAATTCCACCACCTGCCCTATGCGCACTCTCAACAATGCCGATTCCGGAACCGATGCGAAGGCCCACATCGTCGAGCAATCCGCCACGGTAAAGAGCGGCTTGCCCGCTTCGACCATCGCACCTCGAACGGCTGAACGCTCGACGATTTCCCCAGCAAATGGCGCTCGCAATGGGAGCAAGACCGACTCGCGCGTCCGATTGTCCATCGCGGCAATCTGCTCTGGGCTGAATCCGAGCGTTTGTAGTTGCTGATTAGCGGCTTGAGACGCGGCCTCGGCTTCCTGCAAATCCTTCTCCGAACTCACTTTCTGGGCTCGCAGTTTGCGCTCGCGCTCCACCGTTTGCCGGGTCAGGACAGCTTTTGACGCCGCCTCGGCGATGTTCGCAGACCAAAGCCGCGCCACGCTTTGTTTTTCCTCAACTTTGCCGCCGAGATCCGCTTCCACGCTTTCCAGAATACCGCTCACGGGAGCCACGATGCGGGCCAGCTTGTTCTGGTCAAACGCGATTTCGGCATAACACTCGATGGCATCCTTAGCCGTGCCGCTTTCGGACTGCGCAACCTGCACCCCTGCGAGTGTCGCGGATTCCGGCGAGGCGAGGCGCAGCTTTGAGGACTCGCCCGGTTTGAGCTTCGCAAGCCCTTCCGGTTTGCAAATGCCGCACTCGTCGAGCGGCACATCGTGTTCTTTGCATATCTTCTTCTCGCCCGGCTTCGCTTCCCCGGCGCAATCGTGGTCCGCGTGCCCTTCTGCCTCGTGGCCGCTTTCGCGGGAGCAAGCTGGCAGAAGCGCCAGAGCCGCCGCCAGAGGAAGGGCAGCCAGTTTGTTAAAATGTGTGATTTTCATAGATCGTCGTTATTTGAGTTGGCCCGCCAGCGCTTCGAGTTCCGCTTGGGCAATGTTGAGTTCCAAAAGTTTTTGTTGATAGGCAAGCCGCGCTTCGGCGGCGGTTCGCCGGGTTTCGAGCACATCCAAGAGGGGGAATTTCCCCTCGTCATACCCTATCTGCACCCGGCCGAACGCTTCGTTCGCCTTGGGTAAAATCCGCTCGCGGTAACCGCGCACCTGCTCGGATGCGACGCGCAACCGCTCCACGGCAATATTCCATTCGCGGTTTAGGCGCAGGTCCACCGCCGCCGACTCTGCTTGGGCCACTGCCAGATTGGCGCGCGCTTCCCGTCGTTTCCCGCTCGATGTGTCGAACAGCGGCAATGGCACGCCAAAGCGAATCTCGCCTATCGAGTTGTTAGTAATCGCCTCGCGGCCCGCGCCCATGCCGACCGTCACGTCCGGGTAGATATCCAACCGCGCCCGGCGCAACGCCAGTTCAGCTTGGGTGACGCGCACCTGTCCCGCCATCCGGCTTGGGTGGTCCTCTGGAAGTTTGGCGGCGCGTGCCAAGTCGCCGGTCTCCGCCAGGGAACCTGTCACCGTCGCATCTCCCAAATCCGAACGTCCCAGCAATGTGGCAAGCGTCCTGCGGGCCGTGAATAGATCGCGTTGGAAATCGGCCAGGTCCATCCGGGCTTTTTCAAGCGGCACCGCCATCCGCAGCTTCTCCTGTTCGGGGGCAGCTCCGGCATCCACGCGCTTGTCCACCGCAGCAGCGAGGTTCTCCGCCGTTTTGACGAGATCGCCCCCCACTTTTACCAGCCCCTCAGCTGCCAGCACTTGATAGAAGGCAGCCTTCACATCGCGCACGGTTTCCAGACGGCGCAGGTCCAGCTCCGCTTGGGAAAGCTTCACCCCCGTGGCGCCCATGTCCCGTTCCAGCCTTTTCTTTCCGGGAAAGGGAACGGTTTGCGAGACTCCTGCGAGGCGTTTTGAAGCAGACCATCCCGCCCCTCGCAGCGGCCAGTCTTCCACGCTCAGTTGCAGCTCGGGATTGGACCAGCGACCGGCCTGGTCAGCCTGTCCCGAAGCCGCTTCCGACCTGCCACGGGTGGCGCGCAATTCGGGATTTTTCTCCAAAGCCAGGCGAATGGCGTCAGGCAAGGTCAGCGCTGCCGCCTGTGCGCATCCGGCGGTTAAGATCGACAACGCCAGCGCATTGCGGGTGATGAAAGCAAGAAAACGAAATGATGTGATACCAAAAATAGAATGATGAGACACAGATCCTCCTCCGTGTGAAGACTTCAGAAATGCAATCTCCCGCCGAACAGCAGAAGATAGATAGCCAGCGAAAACGGCTAAACTTTGGGAGGATTAAAAATGGAGACCGCCGCCAACCGCCCGTTGGACTCGAAAGTTTCCATGATGCGCTCAAGAGGGCGCTCGCTCGGCTTCATTACTAACGCCTTTGTTTCAGAAACCGCCGGTGTATGGCACCAGCATGCCTGACAAAGTGAGGGGGCGGACGCCTCGTCCGAGCACCCCGAATCAAGCGTGCAATGCACCAAACCAAATACAAAGGCCACCGCCAAAAGCAGTGCCGTGAGTTGGTGTCGGAGGGAACGCATCGGCGAAAAAATGCGTGAAGAGTCGCCTCGTGGCAAGTGGAAATCCTTAAAACCGAAGCCATCGCAGATAAGCCGGGTGCCATGCGCAGGCGATCACCGTCGTTGGCCCTTTCGATTTAATATTCTGAAAGCCTACCTTTTGATCGCTGGGCTAGCTTCGAAAGGGGATAAATGCAGCATTCAGTAGAGGGTTCAACTCGCCTCGCCTCCACTTTTTTCAGGGCTATTCTTTTCCAAGGACTGCGATCACCGATAAAAAATACGGCCCTTTGAGATCCACCCGCGAGCGCCATGCCGGGCTTTTCAAAACCCGGTATCCGAAATCTCTCCACATCCGGAAAATCTTGGCCAGAAGCCGATCCTTAAACCGCGGACCCGCCGGATAGGCATGCGATTCGGCAAGAAGCGTCCCAAGGACTTCCCAAGGACCGCCGGTCTGTTCCACGGCAACCACCGTCAATCCATGCTTTTTGGCAAAGTTCCCGACGGCATACGGCGTGGGCCGCCAAAAGTCATAAGGGGTTTCATGCAACGGATAAAAATGGGGGCACGTGATGAGAATGCGGCCGTTGGGCGCAAGAAGCCGGGAGAAGTTTGCGAAGGCTGTGTTCCAGTCCGCCACATGTTCCAGCACCTCCGTGCATAGGATGAAATCAAACGGCCCGCGCTCCGCGGCCCCGGCCGGGAGAGGCTCGTCGAGCGGAGTCACGATATCAACGGTGCCCGCCCGGTTTTGGATCGCATCCAGCGACACATACCGATAGCCCGCGTCCATTAACATTTCGCGAAACGGCTGCATGCCGCAACCGGCATCAAGCGCCTGAGCCCCGGGGCACGGCGGGTTCCCATATTGCCCGAAAACTTCCGCAATCCGCTTCGCCAGCAAAGGCACAATGAACCGTTCCGGCTCCCACTTGGGAAGATACGAGTCGCGCTGGCCGGGTTCGCGAGCGTCAGGTTTCATAAGCGTCATCTTTGCCGAAAACCGTTCCAATCCAAGGCAAAAGATTGGCTGATCCGCTGCAGGTGGATGGGTTTCGAACAGGCCTCCTCTCCATACTAAAGAGGCACCCCGGATTTACAGCAATATCGGTTTGTGCGGGGCTCGAAATCGTGGAGAATTGGCGCCATGCACATGGCCGATGCTCTCATCTCTCCCGCCGTTGGCGCGACCCTCTGGGCCGCGAGCGCCGGGATTGCCGCGTGCTGCGCTCGCAAGATCAGGCAGTCTGGAGACGATCGCATGGTCCCGATGATGGGGGTGCTCGGGGCGTTTGTCTTCACGGCGATGATGATCAATTTCTCGATCCCCGGGACCGGGTCGAGCGGCCACCTGGGCGGCGGTCTCCTTTTGGCGATTTTGCTGGGACCGCACGCGGCGTTTCTCGTGATGGCATCGGTGTTGACGATCCAGGCTCTTTTCTTTGCCGATGGCGGTTTGCTGGCGCTCGGATGCAATGTTTTTAATCTCGGTTTTTTCCCTGCATTCATCGCTTATCCCTGGATTTACCGACCGTTGGCGCGGGGCGACGGTTCGCGTGCCTGGATGGCATCGATGCTCGCGGCGGTCGCGGGGCTGCAACTGGGGGCATTTGCCGTGGTGCTGGAGACAAAGGCTTCCGGCATTTCCGCGCTCCCGTTTGGGCCGTTTGTGCTGCTGATGCAGCCGATCCATCTGGCGATTGGACTGGTGGAAGGCATCGCAACGGCCGCATTGGTCGGCTTTGTTTCCGAAGCCCGACCCGAAGCGCTCGCGCCGGTTTCGACGAGTCACGAACGCCGGAGCCGCTGGTATTGGCTCGTGGCGGCTCTCTTGATGGGCGGTTTATTTTCATGGTTCGCTTCGGAACGTCCCGATGGCCTGGAGTGGGCATTGGCTAAAGTCAGCGGGCAATCACAAACTCCATCCGATGGCATGCACCGCGAAGCCGCCCGATTGCAGCAAAAGACCGCATTCCTGCCCGGCTACGCGTTTCAAACCACCGAAGCTTCGCGGAGCGGGGCAAATGCTGGCGCCTCGGTCTCGGGAATCGCGGGCGGGCTGTTTACTTTTTCAGCGGCGACATTGATCGGGGTCGGCCTCCGACGCGCGCGGCGCAACGGGGCAAAATGAGCATGGGTCCTGGAAACTACATTGAGGTCGGCAGGATGGACGAGTTGAGCCGGATGGATTCGCCCCTGCACCGGCTTGACGCCCGGGCCAAGGGATTAACCACGCTCATTTTTCTGATTGCGGTAATGTCTTTTGGCCGGTACGAAGTCTCGGCGTTGATGCCGCTTTTTGTCTATCCGTTCGCATTGACGGCTTGGGGAAATCTCCCCGCCGGATTTCTGTTGCGGAAGGTCGCTCTGGCGGCCCCGTTCGCCTTGTTTGTCGGAATTTTCAATCCGTTTCTGGATCGCGAAACGCTCTCTTGGATCGGCTCGCATCCGGTTTCCGGCGGCTGGTTGTCATTTGCTTCCATCCTGCTGCGGTTTGCGCTGACGGTCAGCGCGGGGCTGATCCTGCTGGCCTGCACCGGCATCCACCGGCTTTGCGCGGGAGCGGCTCAACTCGGGCTGCCCCGCGTTTTTGTGGTGCAACTGCTTTTTCTTTACCGTTATTTTTTTGTGATCGGCGAGGAAGGTTTGCGAATGGTGCGCAGCGTGGAAATGCGCGGGTCGCGCTCGCTCGGATTGCGAACGTATGGGAGCTTGATTGGTCACCTGCTCCTGCGCTCCATTGACCGGGCGCAACGGATCTACCGGGCGATGATCAGCCGGGGATTTGACGGCGAGGTGCGGGTGTTGCGGGCGGACGCACCGGGCTGGAAGGATGCCGCTTTTGTGGCAGGCTGGAGCGCCTTTTTCATCGCGGCCCGCGTTTGCAATCTTTCCGAACTCGTCGGCAACGTGGTATTTAATATCTTGTGACCACGCCCCCCTCCATTGAACTCCGCGATCTATGCTTTGCCTATCCCGATGGAACCCGGGCTTTGCGCGGTGTTTCGTTGAGCGTGGCGCAGGGGGAATCGGTGGCCATTGTCGGCGGCAACGGCGCGGGAAAATCAACCCTTGTGCAACACCTCAACGGATATCTCATGGCGACGCAAGGCGAGGTCCGGGTCGGCGGGAAACCGATTGCCCGCGAAACGGTAGCCCAGGTGCGACGTGCCGTGGGGCTGGTGTTTCAAGATCCCGACGACCAACTTTTCATGGCATCGGTGTTCGACGACGTGGCGTTTGGGCCGCTCAATTTCGGGCTTTCACCGGAAGCCGTGGAAAAACGCGCAACGGCGGCTCTGGAGCGGGTGGGAATGCTGCATTTGCGCGAGCGCCCGCCCCACAAACTCTCGGCGGGGGAGAAGCGGGCGGTTGCCATTGCCACGGTTTTGGCGATGTCCCCCGAGGTGCTAGTGATGGACGAGCCGTCTTCCAATCTCGACCCATGCGGACGGCGTCGGCTCATCCATTTGCTGCGCTCCTTTGATCACACCAAACTGATTGTTTCGCACGATCTGGAACTGGTGGTGGAACTTTGTCCCCGATCCATTCTGCTGGACGGCGGGGTCATCGTGGCTGACGGTCCGACGGTGGAACTTTTCTCCAACGAAGCGCTGATGCTGGCTCACGGCCTGGAGCGGCCCCATATCCTGCGCCATCTGCACCCGCATGGATGAAGCCGCCCCCGTTCACCGTCGTGGAGGAAACCGGGGACTGGATTGTCGTCGATAAGCCGCCGTTCCTGCTCATTCACCCCAAAAAGCCGGGCGGACCGGTGACGCTTTGGGACGGGCTGCGCGGGCTGCTAGCCTTTGAGCTGGCCAACGGCGGACAGGTCTCGATCATCAACCGGCTCGATCGGGAAACGAGCGGGCTCGTGCTGGTGTGCAAGACGGCGGAAGCGGCCCGATGGTTTCATGAAACGATGAAACGCCGGAGGGTGGAAAAGGAATATCTCGCTCTGGTCTGGGGCTGGCCGGAGCAGGACGAATTCGTCGTGGACGCGCCTTTGCTGCGACAGGGGGAGCAGCGACCCACCGCGATTTACTTGAAACGCTGCGTGCATCCCGAGGGAGCGCGCGCGGTGACGCGGTTCCGGGTGGAGCAACGCTTTGAAAAGACGACAAGCGCGGGCCGCCACTTTGCGCTGGTGCGGGCGTTTCCGGAGACCGGGCGCACGCATCAAATCCGGGTGCATCTGGCCCATGCGGGGCACCCGATTATAGGAGACAAAATTTACGGACCGGATGAACGCTGTTATCTGGATTTTATCGAGACGGGGTGGACTCCCGGTCTGGAAAAGCAACTCCTTCTGCCCCGACACGCCTTGCATTCCACGCGGCTGGCGATGGATGCCGAAGACGGGCGGCGACTGGAGTGGAACGCACCGCTGGCCCCGGATTTGGCGCGGTGGACGAGGCATTCCGCGTAGGAAGCAAAAGCTCGGGGAAGCCGGGCTTTTGTCGGCGTTTTCCTTTGCCACCAGCTTTAGCTGGTGGTTTTGATGCAACCTGGCGCCCCAGCCGGCTTCAGCCGGGCTTTTCCCTTTCCTCGTTCCCAAGTTGCACTTGGGAACGCCGATTCTCCCGGCAGTTTTACTGCCGCACACGCTGAAATTGAATAGACGCGTCTGTCGTTGATGGCTCGCTTGCGAAGTGCAACTTCGCCAGAGGGGCATTCCCAAGTAAAACTTGGGAACGAGACAAAACGCCGCATTCATCGTTTCCTCGTTCCGAAGTTGCACTTGGGAACGCCGATTCTCCCGGCAGTTTTACTGCCGCACACGCTGAAATTGAATAGACGCGTCTGTCGTTGGTGGCTCGCTTGCGAAGTGCAACTTCGCCAGAGGGGCATTCCCAAGTAAAACTTGGGAACGAGGGAAAAACAGCCTAATCTGTCTCTAAACAGAAACGCGCCCAAACTTTCCAGCCTGGGCGCGAAATCTATCGTCTATAATCTCTCTCCTCGATCGCCTTTCCTACGCTCCGACGACTTTGCGGAAGTAGGCGATGGTGCGCTCAATCCCTTCTTCGAGCGGCACTTTGGGTTCCCAGCCGAGATGTTTCTTGGCCAGGGTGATGTCGGGACGGCGTTGTTTGGGATCGTCGGCGGGCAGTTCCTTGTGGGTGATCTTCGATCGGCCCCCGATTTTCTTGAGCACAACTTCGGCCAGTTCCAGCATGGTGAACTCGCCCGGGTTGCCCAGGTTCATCGGCCCGACGATTTCGGTCTGGTTCATGAACCGGATAAACCCTTCGACCAGGTCGTCCACATAACAAAAGGAGCGGGTTTGCGACCCTTCGCCGTAAACGGTGATGTCCTCGCCCTTGAGCGCCTGCACGATGAAATTGGAAACGACGCGCCCGTCATTGGGCAGCATGCGCGGCCCGTAGGTATTGAAGATGCGGACGACGCGGATATCGACCCCGTTTTCGCGATGGTAGTCGAAAAAGAGGGTCTCGGCGCAGCGCTTCCCTTCGTCGTAGCAGGAGCGGCGGCCAATCGGATTGACGTGGCCCCAGTAATCTTCCGTCTGCGGATGCACTTCCGGATCGCCATAGACCTCGGAGGTGGACGCCTGGAACACCCGGGCACGCACGCGCTTGGCGAGGCCCAGACAGTTGATCGCGCCCATGACGGAGGTCTTGGTCGTCTTGATCGGGTTGAATTGGTAGTGCGGCGGCGAGGCGGGGCAGGCGAGGTTAAAAATTTGATCCACCTCGAGCTTGAACGGATCAATCACGTCATGCCGGAGCAGCTCGAAACGCGAGTTGCCGATGAGGTGCTCAATATTGGCTTTGCGGCCGGTGAAGAAGTTGTCCAGACAGACAACTTCGTGCCCGGCTTCGATCTGGCGTTCGCAAAGATGGGAACCGAGGAATCCGGCACCGCCGGTGATGAGAATGCGCATGGTTTTCAGAGAAGTATTTGCTTTAAAGGACTAAAGGTTTGCTGGACAAAAAGGAAGGAAAACGTGATGGGGGAATCCGTGATCAGCGGCGCAGAAGGGCGGCAACCCATCCGGCAAATTCCGAGCTATTTAGCAAGAACTCGCGGGCAAAGCCGTGCAGACTGGCGTGGGGCGCAATGAGCAGGATGAGGAAGGTCAGGACACCCAGGTTCATTAAATAGATGATCACCAGGGAAAAGAAGGTGCCGTGATGGGCGAGGTCGCTTTGGCCCTTGGGGATCATCCAGAAGGTGAAGCTGATGTGAAAGCTCCAGGTGACCCCCAAGGCCAGGAAAAGCCAGCGCGTGTAAGGGGCCATATCGCAAAAAAGCCAGCCGATGGCGTAGAGGATGACGACGAGGACGCTGTAGATCGGATAAAAATACGGGGCCAGCGCAATGAGAACGTTGCTCTTGTTGGTGAGGATGTGCCCCCCGTTGACGCGCACTTTGAATTCGCTCACGCGCCCGCCCATCAGCCAGACCCAGATGGCGTGGGTCAGCTCGTGCCCGAAAACGTAAAGCAGGAGCGGTCTCGGGAGTCCAAAGAAGGTAATGACCCAGAGCAGCGCCCCCAAACAGAAGAACCAGCATTCCTCGGTGGCCCAGAAATGATGGTGAAACGTCTCCCGCGAGAAAATCGCAAAGAAAGTTTTGGTCCAGATCCCCGCTAACGGCAGGAGAAACAACGCGATCACCGCATTGAGCATCCGGGTGGGGACGACCAGCGGCGGCCGCTCCTCCGGCTCCGCCTGTGGCAAATGAAACGGCCCGGCATCGTCAAACAACGAAGCCGAGCCGGTTTGAAGCCGTGTGGGTTTACGCCGCGCGGTGGCTGGACGCTTGGGGAGGCGCGGCATGGCCCAAGGGGCTTTAGGCCCGTCCGAGATAAGTCCCGTTGGTGGTATTGACCTTGATCGTTTCGCCTTCTTTGATAAAGAGCGGAACGTTGATGATTTTGCCGGTTTCGAGCTTGGCCGGTTTCTGGACGTTGTTGGCGGAATCGCCCCGAACGCCTTCGGCGGACTCGACCACCTTCAGGCTGACGGTGGACGGGATTTCGACCTGCACCGCTTTGCCTTCGGCGTAGAGAACTTCGACTTCGAGGTTTTCCACCAGGTAATCTTTCGCGTCGGCGAGCAGATGTTCATCGAGGGTGATGGTCTCGTAAGTTTCCGGGTCCATGAAGTTGTACCCGGTCTGGTCTTTGTAGCTGAATTCGAGCTTCTGGCGGTTGACTTCAACCAGATCCACTTTGTCGGTGGAGCCAAAGCGGACGTCGGCCGATTTGCCGGTGCCGATGTAGCGGATGATCAACTGGACGAAGGCGCGAAGATTGCCGGGGGTGCGGTGCTGGAGTTCAAGGACGATGGCGACATTTCCGTTGTAACGGATGGCCATGCCTTTGCGGAGATCGTTTGCTAATGCCATGGGATATATCTATTGCTAAAAGGATTCTTAATCAAGCAGCGCCGGAGCCATTAAACAAGTCTGAACTTGGCGAGGTCCTGCGTATCGACCAGCCCGACGGGAATGGGGCGTCCGCTGGAGCAATCGACGGCAACGAGATCGTCGATGGCGTGTTTTTCCAAAATATGCAGCACCTCGACGGCCAGCTTGTCGGCGGCAACCGTAATCGGCGAGGCCGTCATGAATTCGCTGACGGAGCGTTCCATCAAGTCGGGGACGTTTTCAAAATGCCGGCCGAAATCACCATGGGTAAACACCCCGGCCAGCGAGCCGTCGGGATGAACCAATACGGCGGACCCGGCGCGGCATTTGGCCATCTTCGCCAACACTTCCCGCACCGTGGCGCTGGGCGGCAAAAGGGCGAGCTGGTCGCCGGTGCGCATAATTTCGGTGACGCGGAGCAGGAGCGAGCGCCCGAGGCTGCCGCCGGGATGGTAGCGGGCGAAGTCCTCTTTTTTGAATCCGCGCGCTTCCAGCAACACCATGGCCAGGGCATCCCCCATCACGAGCGATGCCGTGGTGCTGGAGGTCGGGGCCAGCCCCAGGGGACACGCTTCCTCCTGGATCGAGGCATCGAGATGGACGTGGGAGTGCCGGGCCAGCGTGGAGGTGGGGTTGCCGGTGATTGAGACGATCTGGACATCAAACCGGGCCAGGGCGGGGAGAATTTTGAGGAGCTCCTCGGTTTCGCCCGAAAAGCTCAAGGCAAGGATGACATCGCCATCCGCAATCACCCCCAGGTCGCCATGCATCGCGTTGAGCGAGTTAAGTACAACGGCAGGGGAACCGGTGCTGGTGAGGGTGGCGGCTATTTTTTCGCCGATGTGTCCCGATTTCCCCACCCCGACGACGACGATCTTTCCCCGGTTCTCGACGCTTTGGAGAATCGTCTCCACGGCGCGGCCAAACGAGGCATCAAGGTTGGCCGCGACACGGCGAACCTCGGCGATCTCGATTTCAAAGACTCGGCGGGCGTGTTCTACAAAATCCATGCCGGAAGTCTGAAGTCGGAAGGGGGGCAATGCCAAGGAAAAGTTCGCCCCCCATTTTACCAGTTCTTGATCCAGGTCTGCTGGGTGACATTGTCGCACCCGGTTTTATTGGACTCGTAGTCGGCGGTGGACCACAGATCGAAGGTCGGGTTGTATCCAGCGGTCCCCGAGCTGGCTGTGCCAAGCGTCGAATAGCCATACACATTCCGGAACGGGTCCAACACGCCGTTGATCGAATTGGCGGCACGGGTGCCCCCCTGGGGAATTCTTGGATTGAGCAGGCTCGATTTGAATTCGAAATAGACCCGGGGCTTTTCGCCGGAACTGTAATCTCCCGCGGCGGTCAGTCTGCCGTCCAGATTGGCGTCGCCGCTCAAAGCCTTATACAACACTAACGAAGCAAGCATGTAGGGGGTATCACCGCTTGGGGAAACGTGCGCGTCTCCGTTTTTTGAGGCGTCGAGGGTATCGGTGCTGTCGGTCGCGCGCGGATAATCGCCATTGTCGATTTTATACGCTTCGAGCGCCAGGGAGAGCGCCGAGATTTCCGCCCGGGCGCGGTCAGTGGCTGCTTTTACGTTCGCATACCTAAAAACCGATAGCATCAAGCCGGCCAGGATCATGATGATCGTGACCACGACCAGCAGCTCAATAAGTGTAAACCCGCGTGCGGGAAGAAGTTGGCGCTGCATAAGGGCTACGACTGGTTCTGCATCTCCTGAATAATGGAGATCAGCGGCATAAAGAGCGCGATGACGATGCTGCCGACGATGAGGGCCAGCACGACAATCATGAGCGGCTCCAGCATGGAGGTAAGGCTGGCGACGGCGTTGTCCACCTCGTCGTCAAAGACGTCCGCCACTTTGAGCAACATGGCGGGAAGCTGGCCGGTTTCCTCACCGACGTCGATCATGCTGATGACCAAAGGCGGAAACACTCCGCTGGCTTCCAACGGGGCGACGATCGATTCCCCCTCCTTGACGGCATCGTGGACTTTGCTGATCGCATCGGAAATGACGGCGTTGCCCGCCGTGTCTTTGGTGATCGTGAGAGCCTGGAGAATCGGCACGCCGCTTTCGACCAAAGTGCCGAGGGTGCGGGTGAACCGCGAAATCGACGACTTGCGCAACAGATCGCCGAGCATCGGGACATGGAGTTTGACCCGGTCCATGATGACGCGTCCGGCGGCGCTGCTTGCAAACAGGTTGTAAACGATGATCGCGGCGACCAGCGTGCCGGCGATGGTCATGAAGTTGTCTTGAACCGTTTTACTGATCCCGATGACGATCTGAGTCAGTTCGGGCAGCGGTTTGTTGCCAAGCATGTCTTTGAAGATTTGCTCGAATTTCGGAACGATAAAAACGAGCAGGAACCACATGATGAGCACGGCGATCACCAGCACGATCACCGGGTAGGCCATGGCCGATTTCACTTTGTTGGCGATCTTTTGCGCCTTCTCCTGGAACTCGGCCAGACGGTTGAGGACGAGTTCAAGCACACCGCCCAGCTCGCCCGCCTTGACCATGTTAATATAGAGCTTGTTGAAAATCTTGGGGTGCTGGGCGAGCGATTCGGAAAAGGTGTTGCCCCCCTGGACGGAGTCCGCCAACTGGTTGATGGTTGTTTTGAGGATCGGGTCTTTCTCCTGTTTGGCCAGCACGGTGAGGCCGCGAAGGAGCGGCAGGCCCGCGTCGATCAACGTGGCGAGCTGCCGGGTAAAGACCATGAGGGTTTTGCTTTTGACGGTCTTTTTGGCAAAAAGGACTATTCCCCCCGATTTTTTTGAGGGAGCGGAAGCAGAAGGAATTGCTTTGGCTGCTTTTTTGGCCGGAGCTTTCCGCGCCCCTCCTTTGCCTTCCTCGACAACGCTGGTCGGGAAATAACCGGCTTGCCTCAATTGGCTGATCGCTTCGTTTGAGCTGGCAGCCTCGACCACGCCTGCGGATTCGGTTCCACGGGCATCCAGGGCGACGTAATTAAATTTCGGCATATTTTTGGGGGGGACGGCTGGCGTCTTTTAAATTGAAATTTCGGGGAAAAGGTTAAGACCCAAGTCGTATTTATCCAACCAAGAAGTCGCTCCAAACAGCGCTAAACCGGGGTAAAACCGATCTTTTTTTACAATCGTCGTGCCAAGGTAAATACTTTGTCAGCTTTAGCGGTTCCTTGGAACTCACCTCCCTGTTTTTTAATCTCTCGCAAAGGCGAAAAGGCGAAAAGGGAAAGATAGCCCTCTCTTCTTTGCGTCTTTGCGTCTTTGCGAGAGACAAATGCCTATTTGTTCTTGGGCGTGAACCACAATTCGTGAACACGCGTTAGGTGTACTTGAGAACCTCCTCAATCGTGGTCTCGCCGTCGTAGATGCTTCTCAACCCGTCCTGACGCAACGTCTGCATCCCCAACTCGATCGCTTTCTGCCGCAAAACGACGCTCGGAGAGCGCTCATTAATGAGTTCCCGGATCGGATCGCTGATGTGGAGGAGTTCGTAGATGCCCTTGCGGCCTTTGTAGCCGGTGTGGTTGCAAGCTTCGCACCCTTTGCCGTAATAAAAATTCTTGTCGCCGATGTCGTGGGGCGAAAGCCCGAGCTGCGAGAGGACCGCTTCGTTGGGCTCGTAAGGAGTCCGGCACTTGGGACAGATTTTACGGATGAGCCGCTGGGCCAGAATCCCTTCGAGCGAGGCGGAGATCATGAACGGCTCCACCCCCATGTCGATCAACCGGGTAATGGCGCCGGGGGCGTCGTTGGTGTGGAGCGTGGTGAAAACCAGGTGCCCGGTTAGCGAGGCCTGGATGGAAATCTGCGCGGTTTCCTTGTCGCGCGTTTCCCCGACCATGATGCGATCCGGGTCTTGCCGCAGGAAGGCGCGCAAGACGCGGGGGAAGTCGAGCCCGATCCCTTCCTGGATCGGCACCTGGATGATCCCGTCGATGTTGTATTCAACCGGGTCCTCGGCGGTGAGGATTTTCGAGTCGATCGTGTTGATCTGGTTGATGCAGGCGTAAAGGGTGGTCGTTTTGCCCGACCCGGTGGGGCCGGTGACGATGAAAATGCCGTTGGGCTTCTCGATGGTTTCGAGGATGTAATTGTAGATCGGCTCGGGCATCCCGAGCGTCTTGAGGCTCAGGTTGACGCTGGAGCGGTCGAGAACGCGGAGCACGACGCTCTCGCCAAACTGGGTCGGCAACGACGAAACGCGCAAATCGACGGAACGCCCGGCGGTGTTGATCTGAATGCGGCCGTCCTGGGGAATGCGCCGTTCGGCGATGTTCAGGTTGGCCATGACCTTGATGCGGGAGATCACCGGCAGGGCCAGATGAAGCGGCGGCGGGGCCATTTCGTAAAGCGCGCCGTCAACCCGGTAGCGGATTTTGAACTCGGCCTCGAACGGTTCAAAATGAATATCGCTCGCCCGGTCGGCAATGGCTTGGGCGAGGACCAGATCGACGTATCGGATGATCGGCGTGGAGTTGGCTTCGGCTTCAACCGCTTTGAGATCGTTGTCGTCGCTGCCAAACTGGACGCCCCCGCTTCCCAATTCGCTGAGCACATCGTCAAGGCTGCTGGAGTCCGCTCCGTAGCACTGGGTGATGAGGGCTTCGACGTAATTGATCCCGGCAATCACGACATAAATATCCATGCCGAGCGCAAACCGGAGGTCTTCCTGAGTCTGGCTGTTGAGCGGATCAATGAGCGCAAGGGTGACGGCATTTCCGTTCATCCCGATCGGCAAGGCTCCGTGCTGGCGCGCGAGATTGCCCGGCACCATCGCCAGAACCTCCTCCGGCGGCTCGAACTGGCTCAGGTCCACGTATTCGGTCCCGAGATAACTGGCCAGAGCCTGGTAAAACTGGTCTTCGGTGACGATTCCGAAATCGATCAGCACTTCGAGGACGCTTTTCCCCGCGCTCAGGATTTCAGCGGAGATGTCATCGATCTGATTGCGTTCGATGATCTTCTGATCCACGAAGATTTCGAGGACTTGGTGTGCGTTCATAGCGACGGTTTTCTTTGCTTGCGGAGCCTTAGTTGGAATCGGACATCGTGGCGGAAATCACCTCTTCGGCGGTGGTGATCCCGGCGAGCACTTTGCGCACGCCATCCTCGCGCAGGGTGCGCATCCCCAGTTCGCGCGCCCGTTTGCGCAATTCCACGGTGGAGGCTCCTTCGTTGACCATGTAGCGCACTTCGTCGTCGATGAGGAACAACTCGAAGATGCCGAGCCGCCCCTTGTACCCGAGTTTGCGGCAGGCGTCGCAGCCGACCGCTTTCATGACGGTGGCCCCCTCGACCTGGGAACGTTCCAGACGCAAGCCGCGCAATTCGGCATCGGTCAGTTCGTGCGGCTTTTTGCATTTCGGGCAGAGCTTGCGCACGAGCCGCTGGGCGACAATGGCACGCACGGCGCTCGATACGAGGAACCGCTGGACGCCGATATCAACCAGACGTGCCACGGCGCTCGGGGCATCGTTGGTATGGAGGGTGGAAAAAACCAAATGGCCGGTGAGACTGGCGTTGATGGCGATGGAAGCGGTCTCCAGGTCTCGAATTTCGCCGATCATGATGATGTTGGGAGCCTGGCGCAACATGGAGCGCAGCGCCGCCGGGAAGGTCATGCCGACGTCGGCGTGGACCTGCACCTGGTTGATCCCGTTCATCTGGTATTCGACCGGGTCTTCCACCGTGATGATCTTGCGGTCCGGGCGGTTGATATGGTTCAAGCAGGCGTAAAGCGTCGTGCTTTTGCCCGACCCGGTGGGGCCGGTGACCAGGAGAATGCCGTCGGGCAGCGTGATGAGACGCTCGAAGATTTCCTGGTCGTCGCTCAAGAATCCAAGTTGCGGCAGGCCCAGTTGGAGCCCCGTTTTGTCGAGAATCCGCATGACGACGCTTTCGCCGTGGTTGGTGGGAATGGTCGAAACGCGCAAGTCGAGCTGGCTCTTGCCGATCTTGACCTGGATGCGGCCGTCCTGGGGAAGCCGTTTTTCGGCGATGCTCATCGAACCGGTCATGATCTTGATGCGGCTGACGATGGCGGATTGCAATTTTTTGGGAGGGCTCTGGACTTCGAGCAACACGCCGTCCACCCGGAACCGGACGCGGAACGATTTTTCCAGCGGTTCAAGATGGATGTCGCTGGCCCGCATTTTGTAGGCTTCCAGGAGGATCATCGTCACCATCTTGATGATCGGGGCGTCGGATTCGTCCACGCCTTCCTGCCCGAAATTGATATCGCTTCCGCCGCCTTCTTCGAGCCCGTAATATTTTTGCAGAGCCGCCTGGATCTGATCGGGCGAGGCGCACACCCATTCCACATCCCGGCCGATCAAATGGGTGACGGTATCAAAGGTGTCGAAATTAAGCGGATCGCTGGTCGCCATCATCAACCCCATGTCCACGTTGGCGATCGGGACGACTTTGTAGCGGCGGGCGATATCCAACGGGACCAGGCTGATGACCTCCGCGGAAATCGCCATCTGGGAGAGATCGACATACTCCATGCTGGAGTGGGCGGCCAGGCAACGCAGGACGTCGTCACGCGAGACTATTTCGCGGGCAATCAAAGTTTCGACCGGGCTTTGACCGGTCGTTGCCTCCGCCTTGGCCTCCTCCAGTTGGGCGGGAGTGATCAGGCATGTGTCGAGGAGAAGCTCTAGGATGTAATCGTCGTTGTTTGTCACGGGGGAAAAGGGTGCGAAACCTGTTTAGCCTAGGGGCGGCCTGCCTTCATGTCAATGCGCTCCGCCCGGGGAAAACGGAGGAACTTAATCTCATGGAATCGTGGAGAACGATACCCGGGATTTCAAACTGGTTTTTGAATCAGGCAGTGTTCACGAATTCTGAAATAGAGAAGAGTCCGCAGATTTCAAAGATTTCAGAATTGTTTCGAGGTCGCCAATTTGGGTATCACCGCTCATTAGGATCGAAAAAAATCTGCGTTCATCTGCGCAATCTGCGGATAAAACCTAACTGCGCGTGATTTGCATCCCGGTATCCGAGATCGAGAAATCGACAAACCGCGCCATCGGGTTGGGAGGGGTTCCGGTAAGGGTGGCCCGAATTTCCCGCGCCGCTTCCTCGCTTTTTGCAAACATCAAGAGATAACCGCCGCCGCCCGCGCCAAGCAGTTTCGCCCCGGCGACATGCGGCTCCACCGCGCTCAAAATGGCCTGGACTGCCGGGGGATTGGTCCCGGAATCGAGCCGCTGATTAAGTTCCCAGCTATTGCGAATCGCAGCCGCCAACGCATCCCAATCGCTGGTCTGGATGGCTCGAAACGCGGTCTCGGCGTGGGCGTTGATCTCGTCCACGATATCGAGATGGCGGCGGGAATTAAGGAACATTCCCCGCACAATCTCCTTGAGGATGTTTTTGGCCAGCCGGGTGATGCCGGTATAATAAAGCAGAACCCGGTTGAGGCTCGCCTCCCCTGTGAGAAGATGTTCGGGCAGCCAGCGCAGCGTCGGCTTTTGGTCCAGGCCGGGGGAGGTTTCGATCAGTTTGATGCCCCGGTAAAGGGCTCCTGCCTGATCCTGCCAGCCGCCGCCGGTGGTGAGCATCTGTTCGAGAGCCAGCGTGCGGCTAAAGAGCACCTGGCGATCCCACCCGAGCCCGCAGAGTTCACTCAAAACCCCCAGCAGCGTGGCGGAAAGGATACTGCTGGTGCCCAGCCCGGAGCCTTTCGGCACCGCCGAGAGGAGCGAAATTTCGATGCCGCCTCCAAAAGCTTCCAACTGGCTTTGCAGCGTCGGATATTGGGGGCAGGTTTGGAATTTGGGCAGGAACCCGGCAAGCGCAAGGGCCGCCTTGGCCAGCGAGAAATCCGCGCCCGGCTCCCGGTAATCGGCAATTTCTTCGTAGGTCATCAGCCGTTTCTCGATCCCCAGATCGATGGAGCGCAGGACGATGTGATGACTCGGGCTCAATTTGGCGAAAACCTGGATCGGGGGTTGCCCGTTGAGGTTGACGGCCAGGTTCAACACCTTGCCGCCGTGTTCGATGCAGTAGGGTGGCGTATCGCTCCACCCTCCGGCGAGATCGAACCGCACCGGGCTGCGCCCCCAGATGATCTGGTCGTCGAGCAGATTGCGGCGGGGCGTTACGGCGTCCACCCGGGCTTCATGGATGATCAATTCCTGGAGCTGCGCAAACGCCTGCTCTTCCTCCAGTTCCCAACCTTGCTGTCCCCGGTTGCGCGCAATTGCCGAACGCAGCATCCGGTCGTGGATTCGATGCAGCGGATCGAGGGGAACCGCGTTTTTACAGAGCGGCGGCGGCAGCTCGATATTCGTTTTCGCGAATGTGTCTGCGGTGGCCTGAAGATCGAGATCGAAAATGAAATTCCATTGCTGGTTGGCCACGAGACGCCCCAAGCCGCGGGCCAGGTTGCCTTGGCGTTGCTCGTACAGGCGCTCCAGGTTCACCTGCTCGCAGATGGCCTGGGCAGACAGACGCGGGCTGGCAAGCCAAAGCGCTTTCCAGGATTCGTCCAGCTTGGGCTGGCGGGCAAAAAGCCATTCCATCAGCTCGCCGTTCATCGCCTCCGGAGGCAGGCAAGGAAAAATCGCGCTTTGCTGAATGTCGGCCTGCGGATCGAGCCCCGCCTGGGCAAAATCGATCCCGCGCGCGGCAAACCATTCCGCCACCGGCGCCCCAAGCCAAAGCGTGTCCGGCGAATTCAGGGCTCCCTTGAATGAATCGTCAATCCCATAAGGCCGCACGCAAATCCCGGTCTCTCCGATCGGTGCGAAATCGAGACAGACCCCCGGTTCAAGCCGCAACGTCCAGGCGTTATCGGGCACGTTGGTAAGCAGGTGCTCGTGTTCGAGATACCAGGTCGCGGGGATCGTCGAGTTTTCCACCCACAAGGTGTGGTTTTCCCGGCGGCGCAACGGGGCGTCGAACACCGAGTTTTGAACGTGCTGATCGGGGTGAACGATGAAGCCGGTCGCATTGGGCAGCCGCTCCCGAAGGCGCGTTTCCAGGGCGGAAATGGCTCCGATCAACTGGCGGTTGGTGCCGAGGTGATAGAATTCGGCTTCCGGCAATGAAACGACGGAGCAGGTCAGTCGGCGCAACTCCGGATCTTCCTTGGTGGCTTCAGATCCGAGCCCGAGTCCGAGGTCGGCGTAAAGTTCGTAAAAATCGGGCACGCCGTTCGCAAATCGGGTTCCGTCCCAACCGCAACGGCGCAGCAGGGTCATGATGGCCCGCTCGCTTAAAAGCCACATCCCGGTATCGACTAGGTAATGGTGGGTGGCCGAAAGGGTCTGGATCTCCTCCGCGCTCGGTTTTTGCAAAAAGAAAGCCAGTTCATCGGGCCGGTCGCGACGGGTGAAAAACACCCCGAAATCGCGGGCGACCTCCGGTTTGACCCACATCCCCATGGCAAGAATATCGACCTCGGGGAATGGAGGCAAATGCGCGCCGAACCGGAGGAAAACGTCGCCGCTGGCGATCAAGGCGACCGATTGGGCCGGGGCATGGTCCAGCACCCGCTCGTAATCGGGCGCTTGCCGGTCAAAGAGCGTCTGGTCCAGACGCTGGCCGGTGGAGCCCCGGAGTACTTTAAAAGGGAGGAGGATTTTGCTGACCGCCGCGTAAGCGGGCAGACGGCGGCTTTGCCCCCCGGCCAGCAGCGTGAGCTTGGCCGAATCGCGCAGCCACTCTTCCAACGTGAGCCCGTTACCGGTTTGCCGCCAGGCCTCCACGATGAGCTGGGCGATGCCGCCGCCCGAGCCGAGCTTGGTTCCGGCGGGATCGAACCCGGGGAAATAGCGCGGGGCTGGTTTGTCTTCGAGGCGGGAGAATTCCCCGGCCATTGCGGGAGGAAGCGAAAGCAAATATTGAATCGGTCGCGAAGCCATAAAAGTGGGTCACCAGGGGTTAAAGGTAAGCGACCTAGAGTGCCTCGCTTCGGGCGGCTTGGCAACTCCGGAGCGAAAGCGGTTTATTCGCCCGGTGCCAGGTGGCGCTGTTGGCGTTTGGAGAGCCGTTGGCTGGTTTTGGTCCGGGGACTGGTTTCTCCGCGCAAAAACGGCGGCAATTCCGTGCGGCCCGCGTTTTCAAAATCATTTTGCAACCCGGCCCGCACCGATTCCGGTTCCTCTCCGCAACGGTGAGAAAGATAATCCAAAAGCAAACGCGCCCAGGTGGAAAGACCAATGCTGTCGGTGCGCTGGAGCTTTTCAAAAGCCCAGTCAGTAAACTCCATGAAGGCGTGGAAAGGCGAACTTCCCCGCGCAGCCCAGAGCCGCTCGACGGTTTGCCGGAAATTCCCGCTGTTGGCGACGTGTTCCCAATATTTCGCGAACCGGCGCACCCGCTGCATCGTGGCAAAATCGATCAGGCCGTTACACAATATCTCGTACGGCGGCTCCTGCGAATAGACCATCCCCCAACGCTCCGTGTGCCGCGAAAGCGACGTGCCGCGCAACCGTTTGAGGATGCCCACCTGGATTTCATGAGGCCGCAACGCCAGCAACCGGTCGAAACCGTCGGCAAAACTTTCGTAGCTTTCCCCGGGCAACCCCGCAATCAAGTCGGCGTGCAGGTGAGCATGGGTGTGCTCGCGCAAATGGCGCAGGTTTTCTTCCAGACGGTCATAGTTCTGACGCCGTTCGATGAGCGCGGCGGCCTCCGCATTGAACGTCTGCACCCCGGCTTCCAGTTGCAGCGCGCCGGGCGGAAACTTTGCCAATGCCTTGCGCAACGGCTCCGGTAGCCGGTCGGGAACGATCTCGAAATGGAGGAACAACCCCGGCTCGTAGCGTTGCCAAAAAAAGTCGAGGATTCGCAATGTCGTTTCCAAATGGAGATTAAAGGTGCGATCAACGAACTTGAACTGGCGCGCCCCTCTTTGAAACAGGGAGTCCATTTCCGCCAGAAACGGCTCGATGGGAAACTGCCGCACCGGGATTTCCCGCGACGACAGGCAAAACTCGCAGCGAAAGGGGCAGCCGCGCGAAGCCTCCACATAAACGAGGCGGTGCGCCAAATCTTCCGCTCCATAGAGCGGGTAAGGCGATCGAAGCTCCGCAAGCTCCGGCAGATCGGCGGCAATCACCTTCTGCGGGAGCGGCGTTCCGGCCAACAGGAGGCGGCAAATTTCGGCAAATTTCAAATCGGCCTCGCCGGTGATGACCGCGTCCGCCAACGCGCAAATTTCCTGCGACCCGGTTTCGTAGCTGACCTCCGGTCCTCCCAGCACGATCGGAATCGCGGGGGCAATCTGCTTGAGCAGGCGCACCAGTTCGAGCGTTTGACGGGCGTTCCAGACGTAAACCCCCAGCCCGATCAAGGCCGGAGCTGCCGCCAGCATTTTTTCGGCAATTTCCAGGGGCCGCTGGTTGATGTCAAACTCCAGCATGCGCGTCTGCTCGGTGAGGTCTCCCATGTTGGCGGCCAGATATCTCAGCCCAAAGGAGGCATGAATGTATTTGGCGTTGAGGGTGCTCAGGAGGATCACAATGGGCAACTCTCACCCAAAACCGGCGGGGAGACAAAGCAGAAATGGCACAAAGAGGCCGCCTTTTCCGCAGGCGGGGGGAGCAATCGACCCACGGCCATCGCTGGACTTTTGTGCGTTTCAAGATTACCGATGGGGGGAATGATTTTTTTTGACCGTAAAATCCGGCCGGTGGCGATTCTTTTGGGAGCGTGCCTCGCCCTCTTTTTACTAAAGAGCCGCGAGTTGAATTCGCTCGACCGGGAGATCGCCCCCGCGCTGGCGGAATTGACTCATGGACAAGCGTATGGAGTGGCCGCTTTTTCCCGCCAATACATGTCCGATCCGTATGGCAAGGCGGTGGGGCTTTCCCAACATGAGCTGCAACTTTGCCGCAATCTGTCGTCGATGGTCCCCGCCTATCAGTCGGCGGCGGCCTGGAGGAACAACGCCCTATTTGTCGGCGTGTGCGCGCTGCTGTTTTTTGGATTTCGTCACGTCACCTCCAACCAGGGTTATCGGTTTGCCGCCGAATCGCTCCTGCGCCGGATGAGCGAGAAAACCGAGCCGCTGATTGCCAAAGCCCGGCAACGGGCCGCCGCCCGGGCCACTCCCCACGCTGTCCACAACATCGTCGCGTGCCCCCGCTGCCCCCAAAAACTGCGGATTCCCGCCGGAAAGGGGCGCATCCGGGTGACCTGTTCGGCCTGCGGCGCGACCTTTGAATGCCTGACTTAGTTCACGAATTCTGAAATACAGAAATCCGCAAATTATGCAGATTTCCAGAAATTGGTTTGAAGATTACTACCGTTCATTCGTATTCAAAAAATCTGCGTTCATCTGCGCAATCTGCGGATAAAACTTTTAATTCGTGAACACTATCTGATGCCTGCCTCCTGCCCCGCAGCTCAAGACGCGTTTTTCCTCGCCGGTCCGACCGCCGTGGGCAAGACCTCGGTTGCGCTGGCCCTTGCCGAGGCGTGCGGCGGCGAAATCGTCGGCGCGGACGCTTTCCAACTCTACCAGGGGCTCGATCTGCTCACGGCCAAACCGTCTCCCGCCGAGCTGGCCCGCGTGCCGCATCATCTGGTGGGAACCGTCCCGTTGAGCGACTCGTTTAATGTAGGGCGATACCAGCAAGCCGCTCTCAAAGCGATTGCGGAAATCCGAACCCGGGGCCGTCTCCCGATCGTCACGGGAGGCACCGGGCTGTATCTGCGTGCGCTCACCCGCGGGCTTGCAGAAATTCCGTCCGGCAGCCCCGAACTGAGGGCGCAACTGGCATCCACTCCCCTGCCCGAACTGATCGAACGGCTCACGGCGCTTGATCCCAACGCCGACATTGATTTCAAAAATCCCCGCCGGGTCCAGCGGGCATTGGAGGTGTGTCTCGTGACCGGGCAGCCGTTTTCAAGCTTTCGCCGGGAGTGGGCTGTGCAACCGCCGTTCCACGGCGTGCTGCTGGAGCGTCCCCGCGAGCAGCTTTACGCCCGCATCGAAGCGCGGACTCATGAAATGTTCGCGCAAGGGGTTGTCGAGGAAGTCCGGGAGACGCTCGCCGGGGGCGGCATCGGCCCGACTGCGGAACAGGTGATCGGGTGGCGCGAAATCACGGCGCTGTTGCGCGGAGAAATCAGCCAAACGCAATGCATCGCGGCGATCCAGCAAGCCACCCGCCGTTATGCCAAGCGGCAGCAGACGTGGTTTGGGCGCGAGCCCGGCTTCCGGCGCGTCTCGCTGGAGGCGGATTTTGATCTCGGGCCGATCCTGGAATGCGCCGCCGCGGTCCAATGCAGCGGTCGCTAGGTATCTCGGTTTTTTTCGGAAGAAGAGAATCCGCAGATGAACGCAGATTTATACGGAAATAATCTGCGGTTAACTCTTAATGCCCCATCTTCCGCAGAATCTCCAGGTTCTGCAACGCGCCGGGGTGGCTCGGGACGATCTTCAAACAGGTTTCGAACTCCTGCCTCGATTCCGGAAAACGGCCGATTTGGGCGTAGGCGATCCCCAGGTTGAGATGCAAATTGGGCTCGTTGGGGGTTTCTTTGAGCATGATTTGGAATTGCTCGATCGCTTCGTTCGCCCGGTTGGCCATCATCAGCGCGCTGGCGAGGTTTTGCCGCAACGCCATCACGTCTCCCTTGATGCGCACCGCCTCGCGATACTGCGCGATGGCTTCGTCTTTGCGGCCAAATTGCCATAGCACCAGCCCGAGGTTGTTGTGCACCTCCGGGTTCTCCGGCTTGAGCTCCACCGCGCGGGCAAAATGAGCGGCAGCCTCCGGGATTTTCGGTTCCCGGTAAAGCACCGCGCCGATGTGGTTGTGCGCCTGCCAGGAAGCCTCGTTCTTTTCGAGGCATGCCGTCCAGAGGGTCTTTTCGCTTTGGTGGACCCCGGCCCGCTCCCAAGTGTAGGCACAATAGGAACCGACCAGCGCCACGCAAATGCTGACCACGATGGGACGCCAAGTGGCGTCCGATTTCTCGTGCCAAAGGGCAAGCCCGGCCCCGATCATCGCCAGCACCGGGATGTCGCTGAAGTATTGAAAGTGATCGGCGGGAAGAGTCAGCCGCATGTACGACATTGTGAAGAACCCCATCACCGGGGTGAGCGTCCCGACAAAAAAGGCGTAGACGAAAAATGGCGTGCGGCCGAGCCTCGGGTTGCGCGTCGGATAAATCTCTTTGATGGCCCAAAGCAACCCAAAGAGCAGCAGCGCCACCGCCCCGGCGAGAAACATCCAGGCAGCCGGTTCTTTAAGCGGCCACCAGAAAAAGTTGGAATTGGCGTAGATCGTGTTGAGGTTGATCGGCAGCAGCACCGTCGAGAGATACCACCAGACCATCACCCCGGCGCCGGCGATCCGGGAAGCCATATTGCCGATCGGGATCACCTCTCCGCCAATGGCGCGATCGTTCTGGAACCAGACCGTGACCGCCGCAAGCAACAGCGCAATCCCAAAGAACGGGGCGGTTTTCAAAAAACTGGCCCAGAGATCGCGCAGGCTTTCCCGGCCCGTGCGCCACCACGTCAGGAGCATCAGCACCGCGGGGAACACCACGACGTGCGTCTTGCACAAGAGCGATGCCGCGAAGAGCCCCAGCGCCCAATAGTAATGGCTCCGTTTGCCGCGGTCCTCCCACTTGATCCAGGCGCTCACCGAAAGGAGGCAGAAAAACAGCGAAAGGGTGTTTTTGCGTTCGGCGATCCACGCCACCGACTCCGCATGGACCGGATGCACCGCAAAGAGCAGGGCTCCCAGCCACGCGCCGGGCACTTTCAATTGGCGCAACACCATCCACAGCAACAGCCCGTCAAACGCATGGAACAGAATGTTCATGACGTGGAAGGGGGGAGCGCTGGGGATAGGCCGCCCCCCGGCCTCAATCGTGTAGCCCCAGAGTTGGTATTCCAACCAAAGCAGCGTTGTCTTGAGCGGAAAATAGTCGGCAGAGGGGTTGGCCCGGAACCGGTAATGCTCCTTGTCGTTTCCGCCCCAGACCTCCCGCTCAATGGCGCGCAGCGGCGGCCTCAACATCGCCACCCACCACGGAGCTTGGAGCTTCTCCCCTTTTTCGAGCGCCTCGGTTTCGGCCCGGTCGTTGGTGAGCCCGCCGGTCCAGATTTCCCAGAGCCCATACCAGTTGGTCTGATACGCAGTGGGCCGGGCCGGATGATTGGGCACATGCAAAAGCGACGGGTTGCCGGAAATCTCCTGATCGTCATCCCAAATGAACCCGGCGGACATCGCGGGGATATAAGCCACCACGGGAATCAAAAACAGCGCCGCACCCAGCGCGAGCGGGTTGAGCTTTTTATAATGAGGCACCGGGATTTCGAGCGAAATGAAATAACCGGCTACCGCCCCGAACAGGAACGCAATCGCCATCTTCCAAAAAAGGCCGGAGGTGAGCATCCCGTCAAAACCGACCTGCCCTTTCAAAAATTCGATAAACCGGCCCCCGTCGTATTCGTTCAAAAAGGAACTGCAAATCGCCAACCCCAGCAGCCCTCCAAGCGCCGCCAATAACAGCCGGGCGGGCTCCCAGAACGAAGCGGATTGGGATTGAACGGCGGCGGACGGGGGATTGAGTCGGGTCGTGTTCATGGAGAGAAAGAGGGAAAATTAACAATTCCGGCTGCTAATTAGCAACAAGGGACGAATCATTTCTCATTGTATTTTTGCCGGGATTCTCGAATCTTTCTCTACAATGAGAAGCATGACCGGGTACGGGCGTGGCCAAAGCGGCACCAACGGCACCCAATTTAGCGTGGAACTAAACTCCGTCAATCGCAAGCAGAGCGACGTCACCGTGACGCTCCCGCGCGATCTTGCGGAGCTTGAACCGCGCGTACGAGATCTGATTAACACCGAAATTTCGCGCGGACGGCTCAACGTCGTCATTGCCTGCCACCCCGGGACAAGCACGCAGAAGGTGGTCCTCGATAACGCGCTGGCCCAGACTTATTACAACGCCATGTGCGAGCTCCAGGCCGAGCTGGGCGCGGCGGGCGAGGTGAGCATCGAGACGGTGCTCCGGGCTCCGGGGGTCGTGCGCGTTCCCGAGGAACAGGTCACGCTGGACGAAGCCTGGCCCCACGTCGAGACGGCGCTCAAGGAGGCGTTGCGCGACTTGATCGCCATGCGGGAACGGGAAGGCAAAAATCTGGCCAAGGATTTGATCCACCGGCTCAAAATTGTCCGCGAAGCCCTCCACAAAATCCGGGAGCTTCATCCCAATGTCCTCAAAAAATTCCGCCAATCTCTCCAGGAACGGATTGCCAAGGTCGGCCTCGAAATCCCGATCGACGACGAACGGATCGTGAAGGAAGTGATCTTCTTCGCCGACAAAAGCGACATCACCGAGGAGATGACCCGGCTCGAAAGTCACTTCACCCAATTCGCCCATCACCTGCGCAAGGCGGAGCCGGTGGGGCGCACCCTGGAGTTCATGACGCAGGAGATCGGCCGCGAGTTCAACACCCTGGGCTCCAAAGCCAATGACGTGGAAATCTCCCAGCTCGTCGTCACCTGCAAAGCCGAGATGGAAAAAATCCGCGAGCAAATCCAAAATATCGAATGAGCACCTTACCCCGCCTCGGCATCCTGTTTGTCCTCTCCGCTCCATCGGGCGCCGGGAAATCGACGCTCCGCGCCGGCCTCCAGCAGAACCAGGATTTTGCCTACTCGATCTCCTGCACCACCCGCGCCCCCCGGCCCGGCGAAGTTCAAGGCGAAGATTATTATTTTCTCACGCACGCCGATTTTGAGCGCAAAATCGCTGCTGGGGAATTTCTCGAATACGCGCAGGTCCACGGCAACTATTACGGCACTTTAATATCTACCGTGCTTGAAGCGCTAATAGACAAGCGGGACGTCCTCATGGACATCGACACGCAAGGCGCGGCGATGATCCGCGCAAACGAGCATCCCGAAATCCGCAACGCGTTCGTCGATATCTTCCTCATGCCTGAGAGCCTGGACGTGCTCCGGCAGCGCCTGGCCAAGCGCGGCACCGAGACGGCGGAACAAATCGACCTGCGCCTTCATAACGCCGAGGCGGAGATGCGCGAGTGGAAAAAATACCGTTACGCGGTCGTCACCACCACGCCCGAGACCGATCTCTCCAATTTCCGCGCCATCATGCAAGCCGAGCGCAGCCGCAGTTCCCGTCTCCTATTTAATCCCATGCTATGAAAACGATTCTCGTCGGAGTCACCGGTTCCATTGCGGCCTACAAAGCCGCCGATCTCGTCAGCCAGCTCACAAAGAAAGGCTACGAGGTTCACGTGACGATGACCGACGCCGCGCGCGCTTTCATCACGCCGCTCACGTTGCAGACCCTCTCGCGCCACAACGTCGTCACCGATCCGTTTGCCCTCACCGGGACGTGGGAACCCGGCCATATTGCGCTCGCCGACAAAGCCGACCTGCTGCTCGTCGCGCCCGCCAGCGCCAACACCATCGCCGCGCTCGCCCACGGGTTCGCCAATAATTACCTCACCGAAATCGCGCTCGCCACCCGTGCCCCCATTCTCATCGCCCCGGCCATGAACGGCAAAATGTGGGAACATCCCGCCACTCGGGAGAACGTTGAAACATTGAAATCGCGCGGCGTGCAGTTCATCGGCCCCGAAGCAGGGCTCCTCGCATGCGGGTACGAAGGGATCGGGCGGCTCTGGCCCGTTGACGGCATCGTGGCCCGGGCCGAAGAACTGCTCGCCTAACCGCAACACGCGCCACCGCCAATCCGCAATCCCCATGAGATTCGTCCGCCCCCTCGTTCAGCCCCCTCGTTCCCAATCTCCTGATTGGGAACGCCCTCGGCTTTGGAAACTCTGTTTCCCTGCGCAGGCCAAGTCTCCTCTCCACGTTTTACGAAACAGAGTTTCGCAGACAACTGCATTCCCAAACTGAGTTTGGGAACAAGAAGATAAATCCGCAACCCCATGAGATTCCTGATCACCGCCGGTCCCACGCGCGAACCGATCGACCCGGTTCGTTTTTTGAGCAACCGCTCCTCGGGCAGAATGGGATACGCCATCGCGCAAGCCGCGCTCGACGCGGGTCACGAAGTCGTCTTGATCAGCGGGCCCGTTGCATTAAACGCCCCGCCACGCGCGCAAACCATCCAAGTCACCACTGCCGACGAAATGTATGACGCCGTCCACGCCCATCTCGCGGGGATCGACATCGCCGTGCTCTGCGCCGCGGTTGCGGATTTCAAACCGGCGCAATTCGCCGCGCACAAAATCAAAAAGCACGACGGCATCCCGCGCATTGAACTGGTCCCCACGCGCGACATTCTCGCGTCGCTCGGCGCATTGAGCAGCAGGAAATTTTTGCTCGCCGGGTTTTCCGCCGAGACCGACGACATCGTGGAAAACTCTCGCAAAAAACTCGCAAAAAAACATTGCGACGCAGTAATCGCAAATGACGTAAGCGCGCCGGGAGTAGGATTTGAAAGCAACGAGAACGCATTGACAATTTTATATCCCGACCAAAGCAGTAGGATATTGCCTCGTTCGACAAAACAAAGCCTCGCCAAAGAGCTCATAAAAATACTTTGTGAAATGAAACAAAAACGTTGACTGATGGTCCTATTATCCGCTACGCAGGGGCCAGCTAGTGATGATCCATTCAAGATTCACACGAAGTTTAGTTCATTTATCATCCCGCTCCTGCGGTTTGAAAGGGGGGAAACTCTAATGGCGATTAAAGCAAAAAAAGCTGCACCCAAAGCTGCAAAACCTGCTGCGAAGAAAGTGGTGAAGAAAGCTGCGGCTAAAGCTCCTGCGAAAAAAGCAGCAGTCAAAGCTCCTGCGAAAAAAGTAGTGGCAAAGAAAGCTCCTGCGAAAAAAGCTGCGGCTAAAGCTCCTGCAAAGAAAGCGGCAGCGAAAGCTCCTGCGAAAAAAGTAGTAGCGAAGAAAGCTCCTGCGAAAAAAGCGGCAAAGAAATAAATCTTTGTAAGCAAATCTGTATGGGAGGGGGACGCAAGTCTTCCCTCCCATTTCTTTGGAGTGCCACCCAACCGTAATTGCCTATTTCGTTTTGGGTGTTTTTGATAAAGCGGCACCCCGGCCGGGTTCACGAATTGAGATGCTTTATCACACAAATTTATAACCTTGGTTCTGGAAAATCTGCGGATTCTTGTATTTCAGAATTCGTGAACCGCTCCTACCGGATCGTCACGGGAACCCCGCGGCCCAGCATCGTCGAGAGCTCTTCCATATCCTCCGGCGCAAGCCCAATACCACCCGGCGGCTTTGGTCCGCCCTCGCTATGAAGGGTGAAATTGCGCGCCGTCAGCTCCAGCCAGCGTGAGCTGCCCGTATACTCCTTCGACCCAAAATGCACCGGCGCGCCGTTGAACCACGCCATTTTGTTTTTGATCTTTGCGGCAATTTCGACCTTTTCCATTCCTTTTTTTGGAACGGGAGCCGTCCAGCTTGTCGCGGTGTAATCTTTGAAGAACTTGCCCCGGTTTAATAACGTCACCCCATGGGTTTTTCGGTCGATCAGCAGCGAAAACTCCGGCTGGCTGACCATCAACACCTGCCCGACGCGCAATCGCCGGGGGTCGTCGAGATTGTTGCACCGCATGAGCATCTCCCCCGTGGTCTTGAACTTGCGCTCGATCTTGTTGAGCGAATCGCCCGATTTCACCTCGTACCGGATTTTCTCGGGAGCCTCGATCGTGGAAAAAAAGATATCCGCGTTCACTTCGCCCAACGCCTTGCGCGCTTCCGCGAGCTTTGTCGAGAAAGGATAATTTTCGGTGAACTTCTGCAACGCCTCCCGGGCGGCCAACGGCTGCCGGGCTTCTTTGATTTTCATCGCCTTCTCAAATTCGGGCAGGCTCAAATCCGGCGGCGGGGCGAGCTTGCCCCCGACGAGCTCTTCGGGCGGGATTTGATGCGGAGCGACAAAGAGCTGATACCCGAACCATCCGGCCACGCCGAAAACCGCGCACGCCAGGAAGAGCAGAACCAGCCCTTTTAAAATCCAGGAATATCTCATGGCCCTACCACCTTGTAATCTCGGTTTTTTTCGGAAGAAGAGAATCCGCAGACTGCGCAGATGAACGCAGATTTATACTCAAATAATCGGCGAAAACCTGCGCAATCTGCGGATAACTCCCCTGTCTTGCCTGCGAAAAGCTTCATGATCCTAATCGATCGGCTACAGCAGCCCCCTCCGGCGGAAATCGTTCACATTGCCCCCGGCGGATTGCTGAACCAGGTCGAGGGTGAATTTTAACAAGCAGACCTCCCAGGCATCATCGACCCCTTCGATAATCGCGGTGAGCGGTTCCTCGGCCCGATTGATCCTGCCGCGAATGCGTTCCACCACCTCCGGCATCGGGTTATGGACGATCTCCTCCACGACCTCCATCTTGCGGAACTCGAATCCGTATTTGAGAAAAGCGAGCTTATGGGGGTGGGCTTCGAGCCAGTCGGCGAACCCCCGCGCCTTCTCGCCAAATCCCTCCAGCATCAATTTGGAATACTGGCCTGGAGCCACAATCCGGGGTTGCTCGGCTTCGATCCGGCCATCGCGGACGCGCACTACGTTGATTGAATCCAGCAATTCGCTCACCAGGTAAAAACGGAACCGGGTGCTGCCGAACGTATCGATCCGGCGATCCGGCGCGAGAAGCACCCGGGTGTTCTCGATCGCATACTGGAAATCGTCTTGGCTTTTCATTACGCTTTTAAAGATACGTGCGTGAGCGGCGCGCCGCTAGCGCCTTCTTTGAAGAAAAAGCGGAAAATCCGCCACAGGTGAATCGCGACGTCCGGGGGTAATGGGAGTGCGCGCGCAAGTTTTCCATCCCACCCCGTCCCAAATCGCCCGCGGAGCGGTCGATCCACCTAAGGCCCCGCGTTCCCCCGACGAGGCATTCCGGATTGCCAAACCGCCCCGGGCTATGGAAGATTCGCTTTATGTCTAAACCTGTTGTCCTGCTCATTCGTGACGGTTGGGGGATCAATCCGCATGGCCCCGCCGCAGCCCAAGCCGACGGCAATGCCGCTCTCCTGGCCAAAACCCCCGTCCATAACGACCTATATGCCCGCTATCCCGGCGCGACTCTGAACGCCTGCGGCATGGATGTCGGCCTTCCCGAAGGGCAGATGGGCAACTCCGAAGTGGGACACCTCAACCTCGGCGCGGGCCGGATCGTCTACCAAGACCTCACCCGCATCAACAAAGCGGTGAGGGAAGGCAAACTGCGCGAAAACCCGGTTCTCCAGCAAGCTTTTGCCCAAGCCAAAGGGGCGCGGCTTCATTTCATGGGGCTCGTTTCCGACGGCGGCGTCCACAGCCACATGGAACATCTGATCGCCCTCGCGGATGCCGCTCATGAAGCGGGGGTGAAAGAGATCATGGTCCACGCCATTACCGATGGCCGCGACTGCTCGCCCACTGGCGGCGCGGGCTACCTCAAGCACGTCGAGGAAACCCTGAAACCAAGCGGCGCCAAGATCGCCACCGTCGTCGGGCGCTACTACGCCATGGACCGGGACAAACGGTGGGACCGCAACAAGCTCGCCTGGGACGCCATCGTGCTGGGCCGGGGAACCTTCTCCACCTTGAGCCCCAGCGAAACCGTCAGCGACCTCTACGCCAGCGGGCAAACCGACGAATTCATGCCGGCGCTGATCTTCTCGCAGCATAACGAACAGCGCGTCCACGACGGCGACGTCATTTTCTTCTTCAACTTCCGCGCCGACCGGGCCCGGCAGATCTCCACCGCCTTCCTCAAACCCGACTTCGACGGGTTCGACCGGGAAGTCACCCCGAAAACCCACTTCGTCACCCTCACCCAATACGACGAAACCTACGGCTGCCCGTGCGCCTTTGGGCCGCAGTCGATGAATCATATTCTGGGAGAAGTCGTCAGCAACGCCGGTTTGAAGCAGCTCCGCATCGCCGAAACCGAGAAATACCCGCACGTCACCTACTTCTTCAACGGCGGCATCGAGCAGCCTTTCCCCGGCGAAGAGCGCCAAATCGTCCCCTCGCCCAAGGTCGCCACGTATGACCTCGCGCCGGAGATGAGCGCCGACGCCGTCACCGAAAAAGTGCTCCCGCTGCTCTCGCAATTTGACCTGGTGGTTCTTAATTTCGCCAACGCCGACATGGTGGGGCACACCGGGTTTGTCGATGCGGCCATCAAAGCGATCGAGACCGTGGATCGGTGCGTTGGCCAAGTCGTTGCCGAGACGCTGCGGCTGGGCGGCAAACTGCTCATCACCGCCGACCACGGCAACAGCGAAATGATGCGCAACCCGGACGGTTCGCCGAACACGGCGCACACCACCAACCTGGTCCATCTCATTTATGTCGGAGCCGACGGCAACCAATATAAAGTGCAGGACGGCATCCTCGCCGACGTCGCCCCGACTCTCCTGGGGATGCTCGGTTTACCCGTGCCGGAGGAAATGACTGGAAAAAATCTGCTCATCCGCTTGCAATCCTGAGGCCGAACGGCTATTGAAAACCTCCCGCGCAGTGATCCTGCGCGGATTTTGCCCGATGGTGTAATGGCAGCACAGGTGACTTTGACTCACCTAGTCATAGTTCGAATCTATGTCGGGCAGCCATTCTTCTCGAAGAAGAGAATAGAGGGGAAAGATTATAGACGATAGAACGGAAAGCGCCTCTTATGCACTCCTTTCTATAATCTCCTCCCTCTATCCTCTACCATCTCTCTTATGATTTCTCCCATCTGGGGCGCCATTTTTGACTGGGACGGCGTCATCATCGACTCGTCCCGCCATCACGAGAAATCGTGGGAACTCCTCGCCCAAGAGGAACGGCTGCCGCTCCCGCCCAACTCCTTCAAGCTCGGCTTTGGTCGCAAAAACCAGATCATTATCCCCGAAATTTATAAGTGGAGCACCGATCCTGTTGAAATCGAGCGCCTCGGCAACCGCAAGGAAGAGATTTACCGCGAATTGATGGCCAAGGGCGATTTGGAACCGCTCCCCGGCGTCCGAAAATGGCTCGAAAAACTGGCCGCCGCCGGAGTTCCCCGGGCCGTCGGTTCCTCCACCCCACGCGCAAATCTCGATGCCGCAATGGCACGGCTCGGCTTGGCCCCGCTTTTCGATGCGGTCATCTCCGCCGAAGATGTAACGCTCGGGAAACCGAACCCGGAAGTGTTCTTGAAAGCCGCCCAACGCATCGGACGCCGCCCCGAATGTTGCGTCGTCTTTGAAGACGCGTTCCCCGGCATCGAAGCCGCCCACGCCGGTGGCATGAAAGCAATCGGCCTTGCCACGACTCACCCGATCCAGGAACTCGGTGCCGCCGATCTCGCCATCCATACCATGAACGAATTGAGCGTGGAGCAGGTGGCCTGCTGGTTTGCGGGGAAAGAATAGCCGCCCAAAAAGCGCCATAGCGGCGTGTTTGCGAATTGAAAAAAGTAATTCAAAATTCTTAAACACGTCCTAGCCGGAAATAGGCCACTTCGGTGGCCCCGTAGCGTCGTTCGCGAAGCAGTTCCCAGCCGGTGCCCTTGGGCAAGGGCGAACCGGGCAGCTTTTCCAAAATAAACAATCCGCCCGGGGCCAACGCGCGAGCCAAGGCCGGGTCGCTCAACAGCTCCACCCCAAAATCGCGTTCGCCCGGACGCTTCGCATACGGCGGATCGGCCAGGATGATGTCAAAGATACCGGGTGTGGCGAGTTTGTGCAGGTAAGAAAAGATGTCCACCGTGAGCACCTCGGCCCCTTGCAAACGGGTCTTGGCGAGGTTGAAATGGATCGCCTCCACCGCGCGCGCCTCTTTTTCCACCAGCGTCGCGGAAGCCGCCCCCCGGCTCAGAGCTTCGATCCCGAGGCCGCCGCTCCCGGCAAACAAATCGAGCACGCGGGCTCCGAGAAGCTCCTCCCCCAAGCTGTCGAAAATGGCTCCTTTAACCCGGTCCATCGTGGGCCGCAGGTCGGTTTTGGGTGCAACGAGCGGGATTCCTCCCGCAATTCCAGAGACAACACGCATATTAAATCCGGCTCACTTTGCTGAGCCCTTTTGCGCTCCCGCTTGAGGTTTGTGTCGCTTGCGCTTACGCAGCGTGCAGATCACATCCACTCCCCCATTGCGAGGCTGTTTGATTTCCAGTTTGGCTCCGATAGCCCGGCTCCGGTGCCCCATCATGGAGGAAGCGCCGTTCCTCCCAAAGGTGATCGGCAGGCCGTCGGCCATCCCGTAGTTTTTTACTGAAAGGACGATGCTGTCCCGTTGGTTGAGGAGCCGGATTTCCAAATGCGAGCCGTTGTTTTGCACAAACGCATCGACCGCTTCCTGGGCAATCCGGAAGAGATACATCGCGGTCTTGGGCTCGAGTACCGGAACGAGGGTCGGTTTTTGGAAGGAACAGTCGATCCCCCCGACGGCGCGCACCTGTTCCGCCAAATCTTCCAAAGCCTCGACCAGCCCGCCTCCCTGCTCGAGGTGGGTCACGGAAAGCCCTTTCTCCACATTGCGAACTTCCGTGACGACTTCCTTCACGAATTGCGCGATTTGCCGGGCGTCCTCGGCTTGTTCTATCCCCAACCGGGCCAATTCCTCATATAATGCGTTACCCAAAAGGGAAATGCCGACGAGGTGTTGACAAAGATTCTCGCGGATTTCTCGGCCCAGCCGCTGCTTTTCGTAATCGCTCGTATCGATGATCTCCTGCTCCGCGGCGAGCCGTTCGGAAATTTCGCGGACCCGCGCAAAAATCCCGCTGACTCCCCCCGGCCCTTCGCGCTTTACCCCTTTGGTGATTTGGAAGGTTCGCAAATTCCCCGCCTCATTCTCGATCGCGAGCTCAAAACTCCGGGTTTTCCCAGTGGCAAGAACGGAGGCATTCTGTTCCGCTACGAGCGCGGCGATCTCCACGGGCCGCAGTTGTTCGAGCGGAATCCCTAATGGATTTCGCGTCTCCAGCAGCTTTTCAAAGGCGGAATTAGCCAGCAAGAGCGTCCCGGAAGCGTCGCATACAAACAGCGCGTCGCTCGCCTGGCTGAGAATATCGCAAAAGCGTTTTTCGCAGTAATTGATCCGCCCGAGATTGCGCTTTGTCGCAATCTTTTTTTTAGGGTCCTTGGCCATGCGCTGGATGGCGGCGGTTAAGGCGTGATCGTCTCCGCAAGCCCCGGTGGGTATTCAGGAGCCACGGTGGTCCCTTCATTGGGATGAGGGGGCGGTTCCGTCCGCGGCTTTTCTTCACTGCCAGGATGGGGTGGCGGATTTTTCATTTCTCCAAACTCGATCAAATCGCGCACTTGCGAACCGTCCAGTGTCTCGAATTCCAGCAGCGCCTTGGCGATCGCTTCGAGGCTGGAGCGGTTTTCGCTTAGGAGTTGTTTGGCCCGGCCGTAGGCCCGATCGCAAAGAAGGTGGACTTCCTTGTCGATCTCCTGCGCGGTCGCCTCGGAGTAGTCGCGCCCTTTGCCGATGTCCCGTCCCAAAAAGACGTGCTCTTCGTGGGCGCCGTATTCGACCATGCCGAGCTTGTCGCTCATTCCCCATTCGCAGACCATGCGGCGGGCGGTTTGGGTGGCCACCCGAATATCGCCGCTGGCCCCCGTGGTCACATCCCCAAAAACCAGTTCCTCGGCCACGCGTCCGCCCATCGCCACGACCATGTCGTCGAGCATCTCGTTTTTGCGGCGGGTGTATTGGTCGCCTTCGGGCAGCGACATCATGAGCCCCAAAGTGGGGCCGCGCGGAATGATGGTGACTTTGTGGATCGGGTCGGTGTTTTCGAGCAAAACGCAAAGCAAAGCGTGGCCCGATTCATGATACGCGGTGGTTTCCTTTTCCTTGGCGCTCATTGCCAGGCTGCGGCGTTCGCGGCCCCAGCGCACTTTGTCGCGGGCTTCTTCGAGTTCCTTTATCGTAACGGCTTTGAACCCGCGCCGGGCCGCCATGAGGGCGGCCTCGTTGATAACGTTGGCCAGCTCGGCTCCCGAATAGCCGGGAGTGCCCCGGGCGATGATGGCCAGGTCAACTCCTTCGGCCACCTTGATCCGCTTGGCGTGGACTTTGAGGATTTGTTCCCGGCCATTGACGTCGGGCAGGTTGACAGTGATCTGCCGGTCGAAGCGGCCGGGCCGGAGCAACGCCGGATCGAGCACGTCGGGCCGGTTGGTTGCGGCGATGATGATGACCCCTTCCTGGGTATCAAACCCGTCCATTTCAACCAAAAGGGCGTTCAGGGTCTGCTCCCGTTCGTCGTGTCCGCCGCCCAAGCCTTGACCGCGGTGGCGGCCCACCGCGTCAATTTCGTCGATGAAAATGATGCACGGGGCGTTCTTTTTGCCCTGCTCGAACATGTCGCGAACGCGGCTCGCGCCGACACCGACGAACATTTCGACAAAATCGGAACCGCTGATCGAGAAGAACGGGACATCGGCTTCCCCGGCAATGGCGCGGGCCAGCAGCGTCTTGCCGGTTCCGGGAGGGCCAACCAGCAACACCCCTTTGGGGATGCGCCCGCCGAGTTTCTGAAACCGCTTCGGGTCTTTCAGAAATTCGACCAGCTCCTCCACTTCGTCCTTGGCCTCTTCGACCCCGGCGACCTCTTTGAACGTGATCCGGTTTTTATCCCGGGCGAGCATCTTGGCCTTGCTCTTGCCAAAGCTCATCGCCCCTTTGCCCGCCATGCGGATCTGCTGGCGGAAGAAAAAGTAGATCATCACGAGCACGAGAATGATCGGCAAAAACGCCATGATCGGTGAACTCAGGAAATTCGCCCCCGATTTGATCGTAAAACGATAGCCGGCCTCCTTGAGTTCCTCGGTCAGGTTCGGTTGCAGGTTGGCGTAAACCTCGGTCCGGAACTGCGGAACGTTTTTATGGGCGTTGGGATCGGCATACTCGCCCTGGATCCACTGGGTCGGCTTGCCTTCTTCCACGATCAATTCGAGCGGCGTGGTGGTCTTGATTTGCTTGGTCGCCATCAACTCCTGAAACTTGTCCCAAGAGATGGTTTCGGGAGTGCCGTAGGGGGTGCGCCCTAAAATGGCGATTCCGACGATGGCGATGGCGGCCACGATCAGCAGAATCCCGCGCCAGTTAAAATTGGGGTCGCCGCCGTTTGCGCCATTGCGGTTACGAGGAGGCTGCTCTTTGGAGTTGTTGGAATCAAACTGAGCCATGATGGATTGCCTGTCACCAGAGGCTCTATTGCCTACAGGGTGCGAAGGGTCAACTTAGGCGAACTCCTGCAATGGTCAAGATTCCCTTTTTAGAAGCGGTCTAAAATGCCTGTGAAATCCATGCCGGGGTGGCTTACCGCTCCGGCGAAACCGGCTTGAGCTTGGCGGTGCGGATCGGGCAGATTACTTGGTGGGCCTTATAGAGCAATGTCACCGCTCCGTCCCGGATGGCCCCGACCTGAAGCTGGATTTTTTCCCCCCCTGCATTGAACGGCATCATATCCCCCTCCCCATACGGCTTACCATTGATGATAGCCAACGGGATGCGGTCCAGGGAGATGCTCGAAATGACGAAAGCGGCGGGGACAATGTAAGATTCCACGGTGCGAACGACCGGGCCGTTCCCGTCAACGATCACATCCCCGGCTTTTTGCCAGCCGATGGGCGCCAACGGGTCGCGCAGACCGCCGGGCGTTTCAAAAGAGGAGCGCCGGGTGATGTGCAGCTCTTCTGCCGTCTGCGCCTGGATCGCTCCCGCGAACCCAGCTACGAGCAACAGCAAAACTGCGACTTTATTTATCGCTTTTGACAAGAGTGGAAACGGAGATTTGGGCATGGTGACGGTCCGGTTCTTTCCGGTTGGCTTCGATTTGGAGGTTGGTGATCTGGATTAATCCTTCCTGGTTTTCCAGGGCCGCCAGCGCTTTGCCCAGGGTGGCAAAATTCACGCCGGGGATTTCGATCACCCAGGACGAGGTCTTGTATCCGGGAAAACTGGGCTCCACCGGGTCTGGGTTGCAGCGAAAATTCTGCTTTTGAATCCCGGCTTTTCTGAAGAATCCGGTCAGTCGCGTCGGAAACCAGGCGATCGGCTCCCCGGACGGGATGCTCTTTTTCAGGATTTCGTAAACTTCCCGGGCAACGGCGGAATTCGGATCCCCGACTTCGACCGCCGCCGCATGGGCGATCTTTGGTTTGGCTTCATTGATTTTTTTCTGAAACCCGGCGGTTTCATTGACGGCTCTGGCGGCGCTGACAGAGAGGGGGCCCAGCATTTCCACAGCGTAATAGTAAAAAAAGCCGGCAGCAGCCATCCCTACCAATCCCGCTTTTTGGATCTGATCTTTGTTGAGCTTCATTTCGGTTGGGGCGCTTCGGGAGCTGGTTTTTTGAAGAGAATGCGGATTGCAAAATTCGCCGTCGGGAGGGTCTGTCCATTGAGTTGGACCATTTCGAGCCCGTCCTCAAGGGAATTGGCATCAAAAACCGCCGAAACCTCGCTGTAACTTTGTGAAAGCCCGGCTTGCATTGATTGCCGGAACTCTTCAGCCGCCGCCCGGGGCAGCGTCCCGGCCGCGACCCCCCGGAGCAGGAGGCTCATCGGCAGCTTCTTCCCTTCTTTGGAGACGTCAACATCGCCAATGACTGCGGTGATTTGCACGTTTTCCGGGACGATCGCCTGCAATTTGGCGAGCAGGGGAGCCCAGTAGAACCGGCCATGCAACCGCTCCACCAACTCCTCGTTGCTCTTTTGCTGGAGAAGCAATTTGGGTTCTTTCTCGAGCGCCTCTTTCAGGCGCGGTTCCAGACGCGCCCATTGATCTTTGAGTTCGTTGCGGCGGATTTCGAGTTTCCGAACTTCCGATGCCCGGTAAAAATACCAGAGTACCAGGGTGAGGAGGATCAACAGCAGACCCAGGCTGGCCAGCTTGATCGGATCGCGCCGTTCCCGGGCCGCCTGCCTGTGGATTTCGTGATAAAGGTTGATGTGGAGTGCCATCGGTTTATTGGCCTTTCAAAATTTCCGCCGCCGCACCGCAAGCGACTGCCAGGATCGGCAACTGCTCGGCGAGCGCGCTTTTACGACCGTTGGAGAGCCCCAATTCGCATTTGTAAAATGGATCCCATTTTTCGCACGGCACCCGGAGCTCTTCGGTGAGCAGTTTGGAAATTGCCGGCAATTTGGCCAACCCGCCCGAGAGGTAAACCCGGGGCATTGTCTCTTCGCGCCGGGCTTCAAAAAACCCGATCGAGGAGCTGATGAGCCGGACCAGTTCGGTCAGGGAAAGCCGGGCGTTTTCAATCGTCAAGACCTCCTCTTCGGCGAGCATGGCAATGACTTCCTCCAGGCTGGCCGCCCCATGGAGGATCAGCTGGTCGGCAAATTGGGAGCCTCCGTAATCGAGAGTTCGCACCAAAACCAGCTCCCCTTTGACCCCGACAATGACGGTGGAGGAAAAGTGGCCGATATCCACCAGCACAAACGCCTGGGTGCCGAATGCCTCCGGGTTGCTGAATTCAAAGGCATTAAAGAGGGCGATCGGAGGGAGCTGGAAAAGGGTGTCGGCGAGTTTGTTTTTGACGCAAGCCTCGTGGACTTTGGCCACATGCTTTCGAGGCAACCCGCCCACCAGGTAATGCGTGCTGGAATCGCCCGGTTTTTGGTCGGCGGGGGTCGGCTCGCTGGAGGTAATGGCGGCGCAGTCGATCACCCAGTCGCGGCAATCCTGGCTTAAAAGCATCGGGCCATTGATGCGGAGAGCGTCGCGTAATAACGCGGGCGGAATCGTGTTTTGCTCCAGGATGCGCACCATCGCCTCTTCGTGAGAGACCGCGATCCCGCAGGCTTTGGCATGGCCTCCGAGTTGAAGCAGCAGTTTGCGCAAATTCCCCTCCAGGCGATCCAGCCACCCCGCCTGGGACGCATCGTCGTTCACAGAAAACGGTTTATCCCCGGTCTCCTGCTCTTTGGTGACCGGCTTTTCGTCGGTTTCCAAGATGGCAAAATCGGTGAGCGCCACCCGGTTGGAGCCTCGCCGGGCGAGCACAACGGCTTTGATTGAATGCCTGCCAACATCAATACCGATCGCGGAAGAAGGAGGTTTGGACATGAATTTCTATGGGTGCGCAATCGAGACGACCAAAAGTTCTCGCAAGTAAAATCACGGCCTTTCTAATACAGAGTCCGAGGAAGCGCACGCTTGTTTTTTGGAGCAGAGAGCATGGTTTTAAAAAGAATCGAAGCATCCTCAATGCCAAAAACCTTCCGGTCATTACAAAAAAAGGGGGGCAACGACGTTTATTTTAAATTTTATCTGGATTGATCTTTATTAATTTGAAATTCAATAAAGCACCTCCCAGTGAAAAATTCGACGTTTTACGCTTATATTGCCCCGTTTGTGGTTTTCATGCTTCTCCTCTGTTTGGGGGATGTCATGGCAACCTTGGGCTGGAGCAACTACTTTTTAGCCCAACCGAAATACTGGATCTTCCCTTTGCAGACGGTGGTTTGCGGAGGCTTGGTGGCTTTCTACTGGCGGCGCTACGAATTCAAGCCGCCCCAAGGCTGGTTTTTTGCGAGCGCGATTGCGCTGCTTGTCCTTGGGTTGTGGCTTGCCCCCCAGGAGTTGTTAAAATTTCCGCCCCGGCTCGATGGGTTCGACCCGACCCTTTTCCCGCCCGGTTCTCTGCTTTATTGGGGGAATCTTGGGATGCGCTTTTTGAGGCTGGCGGTCGTCGTCCCGTTTCTGGAAGAGATCTTCTGGCGCGGGTTTTTGCTTCGCTACCTGATTAAGGAAGATTTTCTTTCCATTCCGATCGGCTCGTTTTCCTGGTTTTCGTTCGGAGGAGTCACGCTGCTCTTTGCCCTGGCCCATTGGGGGCCGGATTTCGTCCCCGCGCTGCTCACCGGGGCTCTCTTTAATTGGGTTGCCGTGCGCACCCGCAGCTTAAGCTCGTGTGTTTTGGCCCATGCGATCACCAATCTTTTGCTGGGCTTCTACATTATGGCGACCCGGCAGTGGGGTTTCTGGTGACAACGGCAAGAGGTTCGCTATTTTAGGCGCAACCGATGCAACACACTTTTCTTCAAAAACTGATCCTTGTGATGCTGGCCGGAGCCTTCGTAGCAGTCGGCTACGTCTACGTTTACAAGGGGATCATCGTGGGAGCCGATGAAGCGGTCAACGGCGGCTACAGCAACTCCGGCATCCACGCCACTCCACGCCCCACCCCGCGCCGGTTTTAGCACGCCATGAAGATCGGCTTTGCCCAGATTAATCCCACCGTCGGCGATATCTCCGGGAACCGGGACAAAATCGTTTCCGCCTACCGTCAACTCGTCGCCCAGGGAGCCGAACTGGTCCTCACGCCCGAGTTGGCCATCACCGGCTACCCGCCCCAGGATCTTGTGTTTAAATCGCGGTTTGTGCCGCTCAATCTGGAAGCGCTCGAGGCATTGCACGCGCAAGTGGGCGAAGTGCCGCTGCTGGTCGGCTATATCGATTACAACCCCGGTTCGGGGCGGCCTTTCCACAACGCCGCCGCCGTGCTCCAACGCGGCGAGCCGATCCAGCGCGTCTTCAAATCGCTGCTCCCCACCTACGATGTTTTTGACGAGGACCGCTATTTCCAACCGGCGGAAACGCTCGCCCCGGTCGTCATCAACGGACGGCGCATCGGGATCACCCTTTGCGAAGATATCTGGACCGAGAAATACCTGCCCCGGCGTTTGTATGAGTTTGATCCGTTGTGCGCCCTCATCAGCGCGGGAGCGGAAATGATTCTCAATTTGAGCGCCTCCCCGTTTTGCCTCGGCAAACCGTCGCGCCGCTGCGAAATGCTCTCGGCCCTGGCCGCCCAGCATAACGTCCCGATTTTTTACTGCAACGCGGTCGGCGGCAACGACCAGTTGGTTTTCGACGGCAACTCCCTGGCGGTCGCCGCAGGCGGCCAACTGCTCGCGCAACTCCCGGCGTTTGCGGAATCGATCCAAATCGTCGATACCGAAAGCGCGCCGCTCCCCGGCTGCCCGCCCAAAGAGGAGGCCAAGGAACTGTTCGAGGCGCTCTCGCTGGGCCTGCGCGATTACCTGCGCAAGTGCGGCTTCAAAGGAGTGGTATTAGGGTTGAGCGGCGGGATCGATTCCGCTGTCACCGCCGCGATTGCCGTCCACGCGCTCGGGGCCGAAAACGTCCACGGGGTTGCCATGCCGACGCAATATTCCTCGCAAGGGAGCATCGACGATGCGCTGGCCCTGGCCCGCAATTTCGGCATCCGCTGCCCGATCATTTCGATTCAAAATCCATTTGAGACCTTCCAGTCGCTGCTCGCCCCGGAATTTGAGGGGCTCCCCCAGGATACGACCGAAGAAAACATGCAACCCCGGCTGCGATGCATGGTGCTGATGGCGCTCTCCAACAAACTCGGACATCTCCTGCTAAGCACCGGAAATAAAAGCGAGCTGGCCGTCGGCTACTGCACGCTGTACGGCGACATGGCGGGGGGGCTGGCGATTTTGAGCGACGTTCCCAAAACGCAGGTTTACGAACTGGCCCGCTACATCAACCGGGACCGGGAATGGATTCCCCGCTCCAGCATCGAAAAACCGCCCAGCGCCGAGCTTAAGCCGGATCAAAAAGACCAGGACACGCTGCCCCCGTACGATCTGCTCGACCGGGTGCTCGCGCTTTACATCGAGGAAAATCTCACCGCGCGGGACATCATCGCTCAAGGCTACGACGAAGCCACCGTGCGCTGGATCGCCCGCAAAGTCGACCTGAACGAATACAAACGCAACCAGGCTGCGCCGGGCATCAAAGTCACCAGCCGCGCGTTCGGCATCGGGCGGCGCATGCCGATCGCCCAACGGTTTGTGGATTAAGAACTGTTCACGGATTCCAGCCTGAAGAGGAATTTGTTTCTCGCAAAAACGCAAAGGCGCAAAGAAGAGGTGTGCCTTGTTGTCTTTTCCTTTGCGGCTTGGCGTCTTTGCGAGAGATTAAAAAATGCAGACACCGTCGCTATTCTAAAGCAGCCCGAGCTCCTTGAAACTGACGTAGCCGCGCCCCCCGTTGGAACCGGGCGCGCCGATGATGACGTGATCGAACAGGGAAATTTGAAGCAGCGTGGCCGCTTCCTTTAACCGCCGGGTCAAACGCTGGTCGGCCTCGCTCGGGGTTGGATCGCCCGAGGGGTGATTGTGGGCCACGATCATTGCATAAGCCGAATAAATGAGCGCCGGACGGAAAATCTCACGCGGATGGGCCACGCTCTGATCCATCGAGCCGAGCGATACTTCCTCAACCCGCAGTAATTGCAGGCGCGTATCGAGCAACACCACGCGCAACGATTCCTGATGCAGCGCGCGCAAATCCGGGCCAAGCAATTCGCAAATCAAGCGGGGCTCATCCATTTTCAGGCGGGAAACCGATTCCCTGGCCAGCCGCGCGCCCAATCCGAACGCGGCGGCGAGTTGCACCGCCTTGGCCGGACCGATCCCCTTAATTTCGCCCAGCTCTTTGACCGAACAGCGAGCCAAAGCTCCCAGCGAACCAAACCGCGCGAGCAACTGGCGGGCCACCTCAATGGCATTGGCCCCCTGCATCCCGGTGCGGAGCAAAATTGCGATTAATTCGCAATCGTTGAGCGCATCGGGCCCGCGCAAAGCCAGTTTTTCCCGGGGGCGATCCTCGGGCGGGAGTTCATGAATCGTAAGAGCCATAATGCCAGCCCGAAGAATCGGTCCAAAAGCGGGCCGGAAGCGAGGAAAAAGAGACCGTCTCAAAACATTGCGCCTGCGGGACCGTGCGAATATTTATTTGCTTGCCGAACCGGGCAAACCAAGCGAAATAGATGCGTCACGTTTTCGGAAGAGAGCGTTACCGATATGGAGCCCGGCATGCGGGTGGTAAATCGCTCAAATGAACGCAATGGAGAGGTGGCTGAGTGGTCGAAAGCAGCGCTTTGCTAAAGCGCCGTACCTCAAAAGGGTACCGGGGGTTCGAATCCCCCCCTCTCCGCCAGTTTTTGAGAGAAAAACTGGCTGGTTCACTTTCAGGCCCCTCCAGCCCCTTGTTTCCGCGGGTTCGCGGCTCTCTCTGTTTGCCGGGAGTCCTGGATTTTCTTCCAGCATGCCCAATTTCGGGACGCCTCTCTCAAACTGATCCAGGTCGTGGTTCACTTTTCCGGTTTTCGGAATTCTGAGAGGAGGTTCGAGGTTTCAACCGCTTACCGGTAGTAGTTCCGGTCCCTGAAGAGGTAATGGAGCAGCCAGATGATTCCCCATAATCCCCAAGTGCACAGGGTAACGAGAAGATGTATGAGATGAGGAAATCTCTTTTTATCGGAGGAAATGACGGCGGTTCCTCCTCCTGCCGCGTTCATGAAGACCATTGGATTTTGAGCGTTCCGTTTGGCTTCCTCGGCAGCCCGCAAAGTGACGTCGAGCGTCTCTCCGCAGTGCTTGCACTTCTTGGCTTCGATGGAGATCAACTCCGCGCAAAAGGGGCACTTTTGAGTCGCTTCCGTTTTTATCATCGTGCGTGGAGGAATCGGAACAAGCGGCTTCTGTCCGGTGAAAACGGTATGGCAGGGTTGCCATTGGCTCCCTCCATCTTTTGGCAGCACGAGCGTGTCAAAAGTAATGGTCCCGCTCAGGAGAAGGGAATGGAGGGTTTCGACGGTCACAGGGCCGACCGGCTGATTATTGGCATCCGCATAATACCAACGGGCAAGCGTGTTTTCGGAAGGAGGGGTGGTTGTCATATGTCCTTGGCTGTTTTTTGGTTTCAACTCAGCCCCCTTCGGATGCTTCCGAAGGAGGCCGGGAGTTGATAAGCCGTCATAAAACAGCCGCGACGGTCTTTAACCGTGAGGTCTGGACATGCACCGCCGCCTCCCGGCCATATAAATATAGCCCGGAAACGGCAATAGGATTTCGGCTATTGCCAGCCGTTTATGACGGGGTTATCAAGTCCCGGCTGGCTCTCGCCAGCTTCGGCAAATTTCCTTGTTCCAGAGGGAGAAGTAAAGTCGGAACCGATGGTGTCCCTTGGAAGGGGGAGCCCGGTCAGGCGACAGCGGTGGAATCGTCGAACCCGAGTTCCTGCAGCTGCGATTGCCAGTCGAGCGAGTGCTCGGCGATGAGATCCTGCACTTGTAGATGGGCAGGATGGATACCCTGGAATATCGCCCGCTTGATGGCAGGGGCAAGATAGGCGGCGTTGAGAAGCCTTCTGATGTATCTGGGCTTTACTCCGTATTCCGCGGTGATCTTTTCGAGGGACTTTTCCGGCTGAAGGAGTAGCTCCGATCTCCAGAATTCGGCTTGTGCAATGGTCTGGATCAAGGCGGGGTTGGGAGCGGTGCTGCGAGCTGTGATGGCTTTGCCGGTCTTTCTGTCGATGATTTGGGATCGGCCACGGCGAGGTTTGAAGGAGATGTTTGCTGATAGGATTATCCGGTCTCCCTCCTCCGTCATGATAGTCGGGATGGAAGGCGGAAGAGTTTGTGTCTCCGCAGATTCATCAGGTGTGGATAAGGCCAGTTTGGGAAGATTTTCCTTCAGGATATGGATAGCAAGAGTGTCGGATCCCACCACAATCCGCGGGGAAGTTGCTTTTAGCCACTTGGCGAACTCTACCGGCGTATCGAGCTGGGCGAGGTAGGTGGCATGCATGCCTAACCGATGGCGGATTTCGGAAGAGGAGAGTTCTCCTGATGGAATGTATTCAGAAAGAGCAGGCAAGGCATGGATCAGCATCCGGCGCACAGCATCCTCTATGAGTGAGGCACTGAGAGTCTTGAGCGGCGATGAACCGTAACCTTGGCGGATCGCCTGCTGTGAAACGTAGTAGCGGTAGCGTTTGCGGGTTTTGGTGCCGTTGGCGGCTTTTTGGCTTTTGTTGGTATAGGTCGGGGTGAGTGCCTGTCCGTCGATGCCAAAGATGAACCCTTTGAGGGGATGAATGAGGCGGGTTTTTGCGGTCGCAATTTCATTAAGGTGGCCGGATGTTTTGCGGAATTCCGGCTGGTGTTCTCGCAATTTGGTTTGCACCGCATTCCAGAGGTCATCATCGATAATCGCCTCGTGCTCGCCGGGATATTCGCTGCTCTTGTGCCGAATGGCACCGTGGTAGAGGGGATTGGAGAGGACTTTGTGGAGGGCATTGGCTACCCAGGAGTGGGGTTCCTGAATACGACCCTTACGGCTGACAAAGGCCTTTGTTTTCAAACCTCTCCGATTGAGTTCGAGCACGGTTTCGATGAGGCCTGACTGCTCAAGATAGGTCTGGAAACAGATTTTCACTACTTCAGCTTCCGCTGGGTTGATGACGAGCTTTCTTTCGCGGACGTCGTACTTTGCAAAGAGGCGCGGTCAGATCGTGCTGGCGGGCTGCATGGCCCATGTGCGGCGCAAGTTCCATGAAGCCAGGGAACAGTCGCCACGGGTGGCGGGCTGGATCCTCAAGCACCTGCAAAACCTTTACGCTCTGGAGGC
>CAIZLD010000057.1 GCA_903933715.1 uncultured Spartobacteria bacterium | reverse complement strand
GCGGTAACAAAACGGCGCGCGGTTCTGCCGCATGGCAAGCCCTCGCCTCTTTTGCCGCAACCTGTAATCAACGATCCTCCGATTTAACCGCATTCCTCGCTCCGTTCCTTACCCTCAGCCCTGCGGGCTAAACAGGAACCAAGTTTTACTTGGGAACGCACCCTCTGGCGAAGTTGCACTTCGCAAGCGAGCCGCCGTAGTAACACTGGGAAAAAATTTCCCCTCGCCTAATAGGATGGCCTCTGGGAGATTCGTGAGGCTTGCCAGTTTCATTTACCTTCAATTTTTCCATCTTTTGATCGCCCTATTCTTCCGCCGCTCGTCGTCGCTTCGCGACATTCTCCTTCTCCTGTTGCTGAGCTATTTTGCCTTTGGATGGAACCTGGGCAAGCTCGGCCTGATCGATCCGGATGAGCCGTTCTATGCCCTCACCGGGCGGGCAATGGTGCAGTCGGGCGACTGGCTGACGCCGCAAATCTTTGGCGCGCCCCAGTTTGAAAAACCGATCTTCTATTATTGGATGTTGTCCGGCTCTTACCGGATTTTTGGCGAGTCGGAATGGGCGGGCCGCCTGCCGACCGCGCTTTCGGCAACGGCGCTTGTCCTTTTGACGTATGCGTTTGCGCGCCGGGTGTTCAATGCCCGCGCCGGGCTGCTCGCCGGGATTTTTATGACCGGCGGGCTGGAGCTTGCGCTCATGGGACGGCTGATGCTCACAGATATTCCGCTGGCGGTCTTTATCACGGCCGCCCTCTATTGTTATTGGCTGGCTTTAGAGAAGCCGGAACGGCGCGATCGCTGGATCTTTGGCTACATGGTTTTTACCGGCCTGGCGGTGTTGACCAAAGGCCCGATCGGCACGCTGGTGCCGCTCTTTGCCACGCTCAGCTTCACCATTTTAGGCAAACGCCCGTGGGTATTGCGGGGGCGCGGATTCTGGCTGGGGCTGGCGGCACATCTGGCGATTGTTCTCCCGTGGTATACGCTCATGACGGTGGAATACGGTTGGAAGTTCGTGGACGAGTTTTTCTATCGCGACAATTACCTTCGGTTCATCCGGGCCGAGCATCCTTCCAACAACCATTTTTGGTATTACCCGGGCGTGCTGCTGCTCGGCTCGATCCCGTGGCTCCCGGCCGCTTTGCTGGCTTTTCGCCGCCTGTTCACCGGCTGGCGGAGCACCCCGGCGATGCTTTTTGTCGCATGCTGGTTTGTTCCCAATCTGCTTTTTTTGACCGCCGCGCAGTCGAAGCTCCCTTCCTACGGTTTTTACCTGTTTGTCCCGCTGGCGTTTCTGATCGGGACGGCCCTCGACCGCGTCCTCTCCAACGGATTCGAGGGCCGGGGCGAAAAAGGGATGGTGATCGGCGCGGCGGCTTTGCAGGCGCTGGCGCTCGGGGGGGCTCTTCTTGTTGAGGCTGCGCGCCCTTTTGCGGTGCCTGCGGCGGCTTTTGGAGCCGTGCTTTTGTTCGCCTTGGCGGCGCTTTGCCTGGGGCGGCTGCGGCTCTGGCTTGGCGCGACAACCGTTTCCACTGCGGTTTTCATTTTTTGCGCGATGACGTTCAGCTTCGACGCGATGGAAAACATGGTTTCGATCCGGCCGATCGCCAAAAAAATGATGGCGATGCAAACCGAAGGGGAGCATTTGCTGGCGGGCAAATTCGGGATCCGGGGAGTGGTCTACTACACCCATCAAACGGTGGCGGTGATGTCCCGCAGGCCGCATCCGTTCTGGGCGGATCACCCGGTCGAAGTGGTCGTCGGCCTCAAGGGGCTCTCGAAGCTCCTCGCCGATCATCCGACCGCCCTGTGCACCTTGCGCAAAGCGGATTGGAATACCTTTAAAAAATCGGCCGCATTCGGGCCGCGCAATCCGGGGGAATGGTTTGGCGAGAGTCTGCTCATTCGAGCCCATCAAGCGGCTTTACCCCAGGCGGCGAGCCCGGCGGCGACGACGGGAAATTAACGCATTTTGCATCAATCCGGTTTCGCTTCGGTTTTTTTGATCAGCAGGATCCGGCGATTGATTGCCCCGAAATTGCTTTCCGGGTGCTTCTCCTTTGCGCCTTTTAAAAAAATGGACGCGATTTGATCCCAGTGCTTTTTCAGCTTCGATGCCGCCGATAGGGCCAATCCACATTTGCACCGCGTCCCCAACGCCTCGAGAAACGATTGATACGGCTGATCCTGCGGTTCGCGGGTCCAAAAGACCCGGGGAGATTCCTGCAGGAACGCGTATTTCCCATCTGCCGTGCAAGCGCGACGCAAAACAGGAACCCCATAGGTCAGAGCGGTGATTGATAAATGCAAACTCGCCGCGACCACTCCCGCCGCTCCGCCGATCCATGCGGCCATTGATTCGAGATCCGGCATCAGCTCCAGCCCAATCGCTTCCGGCCACAGATCCGAAACCGTGGAAAGCCCATCATCCAGGCATACGCAGACCGGCAAAAAATAGATGTCATACTGCTTGGACAGGTCTGATTGCTTGAATCCATCGATCAGCTCTCGGAGCGAGGGATTGGCCTGAATAATAAGGTACGGTTTTTCTGATGGCTGCCTTGGCTTAAAAACACGGTCAACGCCGAAGGCGCTGTCTGGAACCAGTTGGAGGTTTGCCCCAAGTCCGTCAAGCTCCAGAGCCGACGCTGTATCCCGCACGGAACAGTATTCGCTCTTTTTCAAAGCCTCGCCAATCAACTCCCGCCCCCAGCCCGGCAACCCCAGCGATGCACTCGGGGCGTTCCAGCAAACCGGCACGTTTTTTTGAACCGCCGCAAGCGCGGGAGCCAGCCAATACGCTTCCGGGTGCGCCAGTTCTTCCGGATTTTCCGGGTAATAGCCGGGGGCGATTTCCGAATCGAACCGGATGAGATGGCCTCCCCCGATGACCACGCCATCCAGGGCCGGCCAATCGGAATCCAGTTCGCCAAGGCGTTTCACATCATAAGGCCAGTCCGAAGTCGTTTTTTTCCGATAGGAATAAGGGATCACCTTTACCTCCCCCAATCGCTCCCGCAGTTCTGCCTCGGCAATAATCGGGAATAATAGATCGCCGTAATTCAATAAATCGAAGGTGCCGAAAATGCCGATGTTCATATGACCTTGGAAAAACGGAGGCGGCCCCCGATTTCAGCGTAAAAAAATCGCCGCGACCCCAAAATAAAAGAGAAGCGTCGCGACATCCGCAAGCGCAAGCGTCACGGGACCGGCTGCGATCTTGGGGTCCAGCTTGCAGGCGTGCAACAACGAAGGGATGCTCAACCCCAGCAAACAAGCGGTTTCAAACGAAAGCAACACGCTGCCGCCGATGGCTGCCGCCGCCCCCAGCTCGCCGCGCCAACCCCAAATCAAAACCATCACCACCGAGCCGCAGGCCAGCCCAAGCAGCGTGGCTGTCGCCGCCTCGCGCCGCAATGCCGCAAAATACCAGCGAAACGTCGGCTGATTTACCCGGAGCGACTGAATCGCAAGGGTCATCGACTGCATGCTCACGCTTTCGCCCAGCCCGAATACCAGCGGCAGGAAAAAGGAAAGGATCAGCAACTCCGAAAGTGTTTCTTCAAACCAGCCGCTGATAAGCGCGCAGGCCATGCCGCTGGCGATCGTCGCCATCAGCCACGGAAACCGGAACCGGAGCGCCTTGAGCGGCCCGGCATTGCGGCCTTCCGCCAAATGGAAGCCAAGCACCTCAAATACATCCTCCGCCTCCGGCGGCCCGGAGCCTTCGAGCACTTCTTCGGTGACGAGGCTGATATCGACCACCCCCAAAACCCGGCGCGCTTCATCCACCACGGGGAGCGCAAAAAATTTGTGCATCACAAAAAACTCGCACGCGTCAAAGACCGTCGCCGTTTTGGGCAGAGCCACCACGCGCCGGATCATGATATCGACGAGCTTCTGGTCGGCCGCCGACATCAGCAGCTTGCGCGTCGGCACCACCCCCACGAGCCGGTCGTTTTCCCCGACCACATAAAAATAGATGATCTGCTCGCCAACTTCCAAAGTCCGCAAATGATCGAGCGTCTCCTGGACCGTCCAGTCCTGGCGCAACAACCCGAAATCACTCCGGAGATGATGGATGACCGGCTCTTCGAATCGTTTCTGTTGTGTGCTCGTCACGCCGCCAACCTAACGGTTCCCGACTTTGGGAAAAAGGAAATTGCTTTAAAAAAGCCGCCCCCTCACTCCGGGGGTTGCTCCCGGTTCATTGCTCCGTTAAACTGCCCCTCGCGTGATCTCTCCGACTTCCCCTGCACCTTCCACCCGAACCCGGCGGTTTGGCGTGCGCAAGTTTTTCGCCCGGAGCTTCTGGCTGGCCGTTGTTTTATCGTTTATCACCGTGGTTTGGGGGTTGTGGTATGTCAGCCATCGGGGGTTCTCCCATAAATGGAGGCAACGGGTAATTGCGGAAGTGGAAAAGCGGGGCGTCACCCTGAGCCTGGGGCGGCTCACGCTCAACCCGTTGCAAGGGCTCGTTGCCCAGGACGTCCGGATTTGGACTTCGCGGGAAAAAGCGCGCGCCCTGGTCATTGCAATCAACCAGGTGGTGCTCGATATTAACTATTCCAATCTCATCCACGGCGAGCCATTCCTCAACGCCGCCGAGTTGCACGATGCCACGCTTTCGCTGCCGCTCGGAGCGGCTTCCCACAGTAGCCGATGGCTAAAAGTTTCCCGCTTGAACGCCCGCCTACTGTTTGCTCCTCATCAACTGACGCTGGAACAAGCCGAGGCATGGGTACGGGGTATGCGGATTTCGGCCAGCGGCCACGTTGTCAACCCGGAGGCTTTCTTGAAGCCGGGTGCGTCCGTCAAACAGGACGGCAATCCGCTGGATGGCGTGGTGCAGCTCCTCGACCAGCTCAACTTAAAAGGGGGCGGCCCGACGCTCGACCTGCGGTTTGGCGGCGACCTCAGCCAACCGTCGAAGATGTTCGCCGAAGCGATTTTCCAATGCGGCAACTTCAGCGTGGATCAAGCCTACCGCGTTCAAAAAATGCAGATCGCCGCCAAATTCGCGGACGGGCTGCTGCGGATCGAACCGTTCACGATCCAAGACAGCCAGGGGCAGCTCGATCTCTCGGCATCGTGGAGTCTGGAAACCGGGGTGGCCGATCTGCGATTGCATTCCACGCTCGACTTCCCCGATCTGCTCCGGGCTCTCGACGTCGCTCCGGCGCTGGGGGAAATCTCGCTATATGCCCCGCCGGTGCTGGAATTGACCGGCAAGGCCGATTTCGGGAAATCACGCAATCTTCTCGACGGGGTTCAACTCTTCGGACGCCTTTCGGTCGGCCGGTTTGCCGTCCGTTCCGTCATTTTTGAGCAAGCCGGGAGCGATTTTTCATGGGAAAAAGGGCGCTGGTATCTGCGCAACAGCCGGGTCCAACACAAAAACGGGGCGTTCACCCTGAATGCGATGCAAAGTGCCGACGGATTCCAGTTCAAGCTCGACAGCCAGATCTACCCGAACCTTTTTTTCCCGTTCCTGCCGGTGGAAGCCCAGACCCGTCTGAGCGAATGGGTGTTCTCGACCCCTCCGGTGCTGCATCTTGAAGGGCATGGCCCGCGCGCCTCCCTCGCCGAAGTGGATATCACCGGACAGGCCCGGCTCGGGCCAACCCAGGCCCGCGGGATTGCCCTCACCTCCGCCACGCTTGATCTCGATTTTAAAAACAACGTGCTCACCTGCCGCAACATTCTCCTCACCCGGCCCGAGGGGGTCGGAACCGGCACGGTGCTTTACGATTTCAACACCGACGAGCTGCAATTTCAGCGGGTACAGACAACGCTCAACCCGGTCGAGGTCGTCACGATTTTCGATCGCGATCTCGCCGACGTGTTAACCCCGTATCGCTTTAAGACCCGGCCCGCGCTGGTTGTGGACGGCAAAGTCGGCTGCAAGAGGGGCGACTTCAGCCGCAACCGTCTGCGGGTGGATGTGGACGGCTCGGGCGGCATGGATTACACGTTTTTGAAGAAAAACCTTTCGGCCAGCAAGATCACCGGCGGGCTCAATATCGTCGGCGACCGGCTCAAGCTCGACGGCCTTAAAGCCAGCTTGTTTGGCGGCCAACTGCGGGGCCACGCCGATATTTCGATCCGCAAAGCCGCCGGGGATTACACCGCCGAAATTTTCACCGAGGAGGTCGATTTCCCAAGCATTACGAAGCTGTATTTCGACTTCGACACCTCCAAAGGCAAGCTGAGCAGCTCCTTCGCCTTCTCTGGCCGGCACGATTGGGTGAAGGCGATCTCCGGCACCGGCACCCTCAATGTCACCGACGGGAACGTCTTTGCGATCCCGATCTTTGGCCCGTTTTCAAGCATCCTGGAAGGCATTCTGCCCGGCACCGGCTACAACGACGCGCGCAAAGGAACCTGCACCTTTGAAATGAACGACGGGGTGGTCTCCACCCGCGATCTCGTCATGGAAGGCAAGGGATTCTCAATTTACGGCGCGGGGAAACTGTTCGTAGCCGAGGATAAAATTGATTTCACCGCCCGCATCAACGCCCAGGGAATCCCGGGGCGACTGCTTTCCCCGGTGAGCCACATTTTGGAATACGTCTCCGACGGCAGCCTTTCCAAACCGGTCTGGCGGCCCAAGCTGGTGCCCAAAATGATCTGGTTCACGCCGCAAAGCGCCCCCACACCAGCCCCCGTGGGCGGACCGGCACCGCCCCTCAATTCAATCTCCAAAAAACCATGAAAAAACAACTCGCCCGCATCTCCATCCTGCAATCCAGCAAGATCATCACCGCCCTTTATGTCTTGATGGGCTTCATCTACACCGCCATCGGCATCCCGATGGTATTGGCCGGAGGCGAGAAGTTCCGCATCATGGGCTTCATTTACATCGCGATGCCGCTCGTGATGGCGATTTTCGGCTTTGTTTTCTTCGTCATCTTCGCCGGGCTCTATAACCTTCTGGCCAAGTGGTTGGGCGGCATGGAAGTGGAAGTCAAAGACATCGAATAGCCCCCCGCAAAACCTCCTTCCTCGGTCCCAAACTCCATTTGGGACCACAGCCGTCCCGGCAACTCCATTGCCGCATCAGGCACCGCGCGGTCGTTACTCCGCGTAGTGGAACGTGATCGGCTTTTCCACCTCCGGGTGGAGGCTCGCATGCACCGGGCAGGTCAACGCCGCCCGTTCCAACGCTTCGTTTTTCGCGACTCCGGCGGGGAGCCAAATTTCCGTCGTGATCCGGGCGATCCGGCGCGGCGGGGTCGCCGTCATTTCCTTGCCCACCGAGAGTTTCATCCCCGTAAGGTCGATCCCGTGCCGTTCGGCATAAATGCCCATGACGGTGGACATGCACGCGCCCAGCGCGGTCGCCACCAGGTCGGTGGGAGAGAACGATTCGCCCCGGCCGTGATTGTCCACGGGAGCGTCGGTTTCCAGAGTGCGGCCCGAGGGTGCGTGAGTGGCCGCGCAATGGAGGCCGCCGGTGTATTCGAGATCAATTTTAACCATGGGATAAGGTGTGTTCGGTGAGACTACCGTGCCTTGGAAAATTTGTCGATCCGAAGGGGCGTGTTCTGGAGTCTTGACCCCAAGACATTCTCGGCCCAATTTTATCTCTCTTTAACTCTCCACTTCCTCACTTCCAACTTTCTCGAAAATGGCCGAAGCACCCGAACGCAAAACCTTGGAACAACGCCACCAATTGAGCGACATCGAGCGGCTGCGCCACTCTGCCGCGCATGTGCTGGCCACCGCCATCCTCCGCCTTTGGCCCAACGCCCAATTCGCTGCCGGGCCGCACGTTGAGAACGGTTTTTATTACGACCTGGAACTCGACCACCGGATCACGCCGGACGATTTCGCCGCCATCGAGGCGGAGATGAAGAAGGAGGTCAAAGCCAACCACCCATTTGAGCGCAAGAGCGTTTCCCGTGCCGAGGCATTTGAGATGGCCCAGGCAGGCCGCCTCGGGGGGCTCTCCGAACGCGGCACCCCGTCGGTGTTCAAGCTCGGCAACCTGGAGGAAATCCCGGAAGGGGAGGAGATCAGCCTTTATCAAAACGGCGATTTCGTCGATCTCTGCGCCGGGCCGCATGTCATGCGCACCGGCAACATCGGCGCGTTCAAATTGACCCACGTCGCCAGCGCTTATTACAAAGGGGACGAGAACAACCCGCAGCTTCAGCGCATCTACGGCACCGCGTTCAAAAACAAGACCGAGATGGAGGCCTACTTCACCATGCTCGAAGAGGCCAAAAAGCGGGACCACCGCAAGCTGGGCCGCGAGATGGAACTGTTCACTTTTGACGAAGACGTGGGCCCCGGCCTGCCGCTCTGGCTGCCCAACGGCACCGTTCTCATTGAGGAACTCGAAAAACTCGCGAAGGAAACCGAGTTCGCCGCCGGGTATGACCGGGTCCGCACCCCGCATCTGGCCCGCGAAAACATGTACCTCACCAGCGGCCACCTGCCCTACTACGCCGAGAGCATGTTCCCGCCGATGGAGCTGGCGGAGACCGAGGGCGGCACGAGCGACAAATATTACCTCAAGGCGATGAACTGCCCGCACCACCACAAGATCTTTGGGGCCGTGCCACGCAGCTACCGCGACCTGCCGCTGCGCCTGGCCGAATACGGGACTTGCTACCGCTACGAGCAATCGGGCGAACTCTTTGGGCTCATGCGCGTCCGTTCGATGCAGATGAACGACGCCCACATCTACCTCACCGAAGAGCAGTTCGAGGCCGAGTTCAACGCCGTCAACGAGATGTATTTGAAGTATTTCAGAATCTTCGGCATCGACAAATATCTCATGCGCTTCTCCACGCATGACCCGGCCAAGCTCGGCCAGAAATTCGTGGACGAGCCGGAGCTTTGGAAAAAGACCGAAGCGATGGTCCGCAACGTCCTCATCAAGAGCGGCATCAACTACGTCGAAGTCCCCAACGAAGCCGCCTTCTACGGGCCCAAAATCGACGTGCAGGTCTGGAGCGCCATCGGGCGCGAGTTCACCATCGCCACCAACCAGGTCGATTTCGCCGTCCCGTCGCGCTTCAAGCTCGTCTACAAAGACCGGGACAACACCGAGAAAACGCCGCTGTGCATTCACCGCGCTCCGCTCGGAACGCACGAACGGTTCATCGGCTTCCTGATCGAGCATTACGCCGGGAATTTCCCGCTCTGGCTCTCGCCTCAGCAGGTGCGCGTGCTGCCGCTGGGCGACGAAGAACCGCTCGTGGAATACGCCCGCTCCATCCAGGCCGAATTGCGGGCTGCGGGCATCCGGGCCGAGGTGGACGCCACCAGCAACAACATCAAAGGCAAAGTGCTCCAAGCCGAACAAGCCAAGGTGCACACGATGCTGGTGGTGGGCAACCGCGACCTGGAAGCGGGGGCCGTGAGCGTGCGTCTCCACGGCAAAGGGAACCTGGGAGCCAGGCCGCGCGCCGAAGTGATCGCAGATATTATCCAGGCCGCCCGCGAACGCCGCGCGTAGCCGCCCGGATCAGTCTGGGAAGTCAGGAAAAAAGGCAAAGATATTTTGCTTTGGAAGGATCGAGGGCTTTCTCTTCTGTTCCTGGATTCCTGGCTTCCTGATTACTTTTCTCCTAAATTCGTAATCTAAAGCATCTGGCGGAACTCCGCTTCGCTCAAGATGCGCACGCCGAGTTTGCCCGCTTTCTCCAGCTTGCTCCCGGCTTCCTCGCCCGCGAGCAGATAGGTGGTTTTTTTGCTGACCGAATCGGAGACTTTGCCGCCGTGGGCGCGGATTTCCTCGGCGATGGTTTCCCTTGGCTGGCTCAACGTCCCGGTGATAACCCAGGTGGTGCCCGCAAACTTTCCGCCCGCCGCCGGAGCCGCCGGTTCATCCGCTTCGCCAAAGTTGAGCCCCGCCTGCCGGAGCCGCTCGATGATGGCGCGGTTGCCGGGATTTTCAAAATGCTGGGCAATGGCCGGGCCGACGATCGGGCCGACATCCGGGATGCGCTGCAATTCCTCGGAACTGGCCGCCATCAGGTTGTCCAAAAGGTGGAAGTGAGCCGCCAGCGCCCGCGCCGAGGTCGCCCCGACGTGCAGAATCCCAAGCCCGAAGATGAGCCGCCAGAGGGGACGTTTTTTGCTGGTCTCGATCCCGGCGAGCAGGTTGGCGATGCTCTTGGCTCCCATGCGCGGGAGGGAGGCGAGTTTCACAAGAGTGAGGTGGTAGATGTCGGCAATGTCGCGGGTGAACCCGTTCTCGACGAGCAGTTCCACCATCGCTTCCCCCAATCCCTCGATGTCCATGGCGCCGCGCGAGGCGAAATGTTCGAGCCGCCGCTTGAGCTGCGCGGGACAACTGGCGTTGACACACCGGACGGCGACCTGCCCGGCGTCGCGCACGACCGGCGTGTGGCAGGCGGGACAGGCTTCCGGCATCTTGAAAACGCGTTCGCTGCCGGTGCGTTTGGTTGGATCGACTGCGACAATGGCCGGGATGACTTCGCCCGCTTTTTCGACCACCACGAGGTCGCCGATTCGGATATCTTTGCGGGCCACTTCCTCCTCATTGTGGAGCGTGGCGCGCGAGACGGTGCTGCCGCTGACCAAAACGGGGTCGAGTTCGGCCACGGGGGTCAAAACGCCGGTGCGCCCGACCTGCACGGTGATCTCTCGCAAGCGGGTTTGCGCCTGCTCCGGCTGGTATTTGTAAGCCATGGCCCAACGAGGCGATTTGGCGGTGTAGCCCAGGGCTTCGCGCTGCACAAAGGAATCCACTTTGATCACCGCGCCGTCGGTCTCGAACGGGAAGCCGTGCCGCACGGCATCGAGTTCGTGGATCGCGGCGAGTACTTCGTCGAGCGTGGCGGGGGTCCAGATTTTTTCGTGAATCGGGAGCCCGCATTCTCGCAAGGCCGCGAGCGCCTCCCGGTGCGTCTGCCAGTCGGCCCCTCCAACCACCCCGGTGCCGTAGAAGATGGCCGCCAGCCCGCGCCGGGCGACGATGGCCGGGTCAAGCTGTTTGAGCGACCCGGCGGCAGCGTTGCGCGGATTGGCGAACGGCGGTTCCCCGGCGGCGGTCCGTTCTTCATTGAGAGCCGCAAACTGGGCCTTGGGAAGATAGATTTCGCCCCGCACTTCGAGCACGCGGGGGATGTGCGCCCCTTTGAGAAACCGCGGAACGCCCGGAATGGTGCCGACGTTTTGGGTCACGTCGTCGCCGGTGGTGCCATCGCCGCGCGTGGCGGCATATTGGAGGGCGCCGTTTTCATACAGCAGCGAAATGGCGACGCCGTCCACCTTCGGCTCGATCACCGTCCCGATTTTCTGGCCGGGAAGGAGTTTCTCCAACCGGACGAAAAACGCGGCCACTTCCTCCTCGGAATAGGTGTTGTCGAGGCTGAGCATCGGGGCGCGATGGCGGATCTGCGCGAACGCTTCGAGCGGTGCGCCGCCGACCCGCCGCGTGGGAGAACTAGCCGAGGCAAGCTCGGGGAATTGCGTTTCCAGATCGGCCAGCTCCCGGTAGAGCCGGTCGTATTCCTGGTCGGAAATCGTCGGGGCCGCCTCCTGGTAATAGCGGCGGTTGTGTTCTTCGAGTTCCCTGCGGAGCGTGGCGACCCGGGCGGCGGCTTCGAGAGGGGAAAGTGCGGGCATGGCGACAATTTACCGGGTTAGGCGGTCACACTTCCAGCCGCTTTTCAAACCGGCTCAACACGCGCACCCCCCGCTCGGTGACGGTGACGACGTCCTCGATCCGCACGCCGCCCAGGCCCGGATAATAGAGCCCCGGCTCGACCGTCAACACCTGCCCCGGTTTGAAGCAGGTCCGGGCAAAGCGCGGTTCTTCGTGAATCTCCAGGCCGAGCCCATGGCCGGTGCCGTGGAAAAAACCGTTCCATTTTCCGTTGCGCTGTTCAGTCGGGTAGCCGCGTTTGGCAAAGAAATCGGTGACGGCTTGGTGGATTTTCCCGCCATCCGCGCCTGGTTTCATGGAGCGCATGGCGAGCTTCTGCCCTTCAAGGACCGTTTCCCAAAGCCGTCGCTGGGCGTCGCTGGCGCGGCCCCGGACGACCGTGCGGGTCATGTCGCCAAAGTAGCCGGAGCGGGCGTCGCGCGGGAAGATGTCCAGGATGAGGAGCGAGTTGGCCTGGAGCGGCCCATGCCCCCGTTCGTGCGGGTCGCACCCTTGTTCCCCGCCCGCGACGATGGTGTGGGCCGGTTGGCCTCCGGCGTGGAGGATGGCGGAATCGATCTCGGCCCGGAGGCTTTCGGAAGTCAGGGTGGCGTTGCCCCAGCGGAGCAGATTTTTCGGCCCGATCTTCGTTGCGCCCAATACCTCCATGGCCCGCGCCAGCCCCGTTTCGGTGATCGAAAGCGCGCGGCGGAGTTGGCGGAGTTCCCCGGGCGATTTGAATTCCCGCTCCGGGTAAAAAAGGCCGCTCACCGGTTCGAGCGTGATCCCGGCTTGTTCCAGTTCCCGGGCAAGCCCGAGGGGGAAGGTGGAGGGAACCTGCACCCTGCGTACGCGGGCTTGCGCGAGCCATGCGACCAGCACGGCGGCATACGAGGCGTTTTTCCCCGCGCGCCTGGCAACGTCGCTGTAGGCAACCACCTCGTCCGCTTCGGCTTGGGCGCGGCCCCGGTCGATCTCCAGATCGTTAAGCAGGATCGAGCGACGCCCCGCTTTTTCGAGAAAGGCGAACGCGTCGGGGGCAAAAAACCGGGTAGCGTAAAGCAAATCGGGATCGGTTTCGCTTACGGCGACAATAAGACGGGGGGCGGTTTTTTTCATGACGTGCGCGGACGATCTTGAAGCAGCGGAGCGATTTTCTAAAGCGAAAACGCGATCCGGTTGGCAGGCGCGCCGCTTGTGAAATCGTAAAAAATGTGAAAAAAAGAAAACCGCAGATTTCCGCCAATTACTTCAGGATATAACACCCGACGCAAATTGCCGTAGGCTGAATCGACATTCAGATCGAGCCCCAAACCCAATGGGTTTGAAGCCCATAGCCGGTGGTTGAGCGAAGCGACACCACCGGATGAGGTGTTGAAAAGAATTCACCCCAAAGGGGTGGCAGAGCCACCGCCTCGTTTTCTGCCACCCCTTTGGGCTGAGGCGCGGTTTTGCATTGAACCGGTGGTGTCGCTAACGCTCAACCACCGGCTATTCGCTGACAACCCTCCGGGTTGCGGCGACTTTTGAATGTCGAGTCAGCCTAATCTGCGTTCATCTGCGACTGCCTCCGCGATAGCGGCTTTTTAATGCGAAGCACTTGCCGCAGAGAGCCAAAGGCCTATAAATCTGCGGATTCTCTTCTTCCGCCCCGCTCTCTTACGAGATCCGCATCGGCATGATCACATACAGGAACGGCTCCTGGATTTTGATCACGCCGGGGCTCATTTCGTCGATCAGATCGAGGTAAACCTCATCGGCGCTGAGGTTCTTGAGCGGAGCCATCAGGAATTCCGGGTTGAAGGCAATCGCCAGATCGCGGCCTTTGTAGGCGATGGCCAGCGATTCATGGGCTTCGCCGACGTCCGGGGTGTTCGCGGCGATCTCCAGGTTATTCTTCGTGAACACCAGCTTGACGGAGTTGCTTTTTTCGCTCGAAAGCAGGGCGACGCGATGGACGGCATCGTGGAAAATGGCGCGTTCCAGGGTGACGCGTTCCTTGGTCTCGGCCGGGATGACCTGCCGGTAATTGGGATACGTCCCTTCGATCAGTTTGGAGACAAGCAAGGTGCCGCCCACTTCAAAGGCGACCTGGTTTTCGCCCAGGCTCAGCTTGATTTCACCGTCGTCGGTGAGCAGGCGTTGAAGCTCGGTGACGGCCTTGGTCGGGATAATCACGTCCCCTTCGTGGCTGCGCGGGAATTCCAGTTCGATATCGACCAGCGCGAGCCGCCGTCCGTCGGTGGCGACGAGGGTCAGCTTGCCGTCGCGAAAGGAGAAGAGGATGCCGTTCAAGACATAGCGGGTCTCGTCGGTCGAGATCGCATAGGCAGTCTTTTTGAGCGCGTCCCGGAGGTCTTTCTGCCGGAGGGTGAACGTCTTGGCGTTCTCGAATTTCGGCAGCGGAGGGAATTCCTCTTCAGGGAGACCGAGGATTTTGAAAAAGCTCGGGCCGCTGCGGATCGAGGCGACGTTTTTGGAATCGACTTCAAAGGTGATCTCGCTGGCGGGCAGTTCGCGCACGATGCTCAGGAGGCGGCGGGCGGGCAGCGTGGTGGAGCCGGCTTTTTCGACCGAGACGTCAACCGCCGAACGGATGCCGACGTCGAGGTCGGAAGTGGTGAAGCGCAGTTGGCCCTCGGCCGCTTGCAGCAGGACGTTGGAAAGGATGGGCAAGGTCGTGCGCGTGCTGACGACGTTTTGCACGGTTTGCAGGCCTTCGAGGAGCTTCTCTTTGCTGACGCTGAACTTCATAAAGTTTGATGGGGTGAATGGGTGGAGCCCTGTCTAATCCTCGATCATGGCAACGGTTCCGTGGGTGTCAAGCCAAGGAACACTATCGATTGAGTTGATTATCGAGAAACGAGACGACTTGCCGAACTTTTTCGTCTTCGAGCATTTTTTCTTTCACAAGCCGGTGGGCGTGCAGAACGGTGCCGTGGTCGCGCCCGCCAAACGCTTCGCCAATTTCGCTCAACGAGGCTTTGGTTTGCTCGCGGCTCAAATACATCGCGATCTGGCGCGGGAAGGCGATGTTGGCGGGCCGCCGTTTGCTGGTCATATCGGCGAGCCGGATGTCGAAATGCTCGGCCACTTTTTTCTGGATCTGCTCGATGGTGACGGTCCGCCGGGCTTCCTCTTGCAAAATGTCCTTGAGGAGGTGCTCGACGGTGTCGGGGGTCAGTTCGCGGCCACTTAAGGAGGAGAAGGTGCCGACCCGCACGAGCGCCCCTTCGAGCCGCCGCACGTTGGTCTTGATCCGTTCGGCGAGGAATTCGAACACAGACGGATCGAGCTTGATATTGAGCAGTTGCGCCTTCTTTCGCAGAATCGCCATGCGGGTCTCGATGTCCGGCGGCTGCAACTCGGCCGTGAGCCCCCATTCGAAACGGGAAACGAGCCGCCCTTCAAGGTTCTGGATCTCGCTGGGCGGCCGGTCGCTGGAGAGGATGATCTGTTTGTGGCCGTCAAAGAGGGTGTTGAACGTGTGGAAGAACTCTTCCTGCGACCGCTCTTTGCCCGCCAAAAACTGGATATCGTCGATGAGCAGCACGTCGGCAAGCCGGTAACGGTTGCGGAATTTGACGAGCTTGTTGTTCTGGATCGCGTCGATGAACTCGTTGGTGAATTTCTCGCTGGAAAGGTAGGTCACCTTGGCCCCTTTTTTCATGGCGGCAACGTGCTGCCCAATCGCGTGCATGAGGTGGGTTTTGCCCAGACCGACACCGCCGTAGACAAAAAGCGGGTTGTACGTCTTGGCCGGGTTTTGGGCGACGGCCAGCGAGGCGGCGTGCGCAAACTGGTTATTGATCCCGACCACAAACGTGTCAAACGTGTTGCGGGGGTTCATTCCGTTGACTACCGGAACGCCCCCATCGCCATTGGCTGCTTTCCCGGCACGCGGGGCGGCGGTTTTCGAAACCGGAAGCGGCAACTCGTCGGGGGCCGGCTCTTTTTCAGGCGTATCGGCAATGGTAAAACGGATGGCGCGCGGGGTGCCGAGCACTTTGAGCAGCGCGGACTGGAGAAGCCCCATGTAATTGGTCTCGATCCAAAGCTGGTAGATGTTGTTGGGCACCCGCAGCGTGATCTCCTTCTCGTCGGCAGCGACGAGCTTGATCGCCTTGAACCAACGCTGGAACGTATCGCCGCTCACCTCCGGACGGATGGCGTCGGCGATATGCTTCCAGATCAAGGCGAAATTGTCTTCCATAAGTAATTTATGCACACGCCCTTAAGACAGGGCTTTATCGGAGAAAGCGAAAGGAAACCTGAGTGAAAAAGCCGAAAAGAGGGGGCAGGTTTCCGCATTCGGCCTCCCGGCAATCCCCAAACCATCCGGGGTGGAACAATCGGCTAAGTCTCTGAAAAACGGGAACTTGCGACGGCGAAATCCGTGGAACCGGCTTCTCTCCAATGTTCCACGCAAGAAATCGCCGCCAAAGGCCATTTTAATTGCCTCGGCAAAGTTCTCAGGGGGTGTTTCGCTTTTATTCACAAGTTATTCACAGGCGTCTTGTCGCTCGCTCGCCGTGCGGCGTGAGATTAGTAAGTCGGGGAAAACCGGACAAGAAAAAAAGCCGCCGGAGCTGTAAATTTAGGTCGTTCCTTTAAGCGCGGGGGCGGGCAAGCCGGTCCAGCACCGCCCGTACCCGCTCGGGCGGCGTGCGGAAGCAGAGGGCGACCAGCGTGGTCACGAGCGTCCCGGCGGTAATCCGCCACGGGAACTCAATGGCTGGAAGCCAGTCCAAACGCCAGTGCTGGAAAACCGGACCCCCGGGATGAAGCTCCCGCCATTGGATAAACGCGGGGTTCATCGGGTGGAGCAAGTTCCAAAGGTCGTTGTGGAGCCCGCTTAAAAACGCCACGGCCACAAAGCCGCAAAGCATGGCAATCAGGTTGCCCCGTTCGCTGCCACGCGTTTTGGTGAGCATCCCGACCAGAAACACCCCCAGGAGCGACCCGTAGGTGTAGCCGAAAATCCCGAGTACAATCGGGATGATTCCGGACTTAAGCACAATGGCGGCATAGGCGGTCACCGACCCGATCACCACCAGGAAAAATGAAAACACCACCGTGCTTTTGCGGGCGGCGGAAACGATCTGGCCGTTGCTCGCGCCGGGCCGGATGTAAGGGAGATACCAATCTTCGGTGAAGCTGGTGGCCAGCGCGTTGAGCGCCGTGGAGAGCGACCCCATGGCGGTCGCAAAGACCCCCGCGATCATCAATCCGCGCACCCCCGGCGGCATCTCGTGGAGAATGTAATAGGCAAACGGATGAGCCTTGCCTGCCTCCCCGTAATGAGCCCAAAGGAGCACGCCGATCGTTAAAAAGCAAAAGACCAGCGGCAGATCGGCCAGCCCGGAGAGGATGAGCGCGAGGCGGCTTTTCATGAAATTCTTCGCCGTCAACATCCGCTGCACCATGTCCTGATCGGTCCCGTGAGTCGCCATGGTGATGAAGGTGGAGCCAAAAATCGCGGCCCAGATGGTGTATTCGCTTTCCAACACCCCCCGGAGATTGGTCAAAAAGGAGGCGTTGGGCTGCGTGCCGGTGTCCAGGAAAACCAGATCCTTCGGGCCGTTCAAGAGCCGCATGGCTCCATCCCAGCCGCCGGGGATGGCGTGCAGAAGCGACCAGAGGGCAAACCCGAGCGAGCCAAACATGACGGTTGCCTGGATGACGTCGGTCCAGACCACGGCCTTGATGCCGCCCAGCGCGGTGTAAACCGAAGTGGCCGCGGTGAGGAAAATCAGCGCGCCGACATAGATGCCGACCTGCTGCATCGGCGAGAGCGCCACGCCGGAAAACATTTCATAGCCAAGCACCAGCACCACCGCCGCCACATAAAGCCGCGTCCCGCTCGCCAAAGCCCGCGTGATCAGGAAAATCGCGCTCGCCCCGTTTTTGGTCCGTTCGCCAAAGCGGATGTTCAGAAATTCGTAAATCGAGACGACCTTGTAATCGTAATACGGCTTGATGAACACGAAGGCGACGATCACCCGGGCCAAAATCGTCCCGATGGCGAGCTGTGCGTAGGTGAAATTGCGGAATTTATACCCTTCGTCGGGAGCCCCCAGGAACGTCGCGGCGCTGATCTCCGCGGCAAGGATGGAAGCCAGCACCGCCCACCACGGGATGTTGCGATTGCCGACGGCAAAACCTTCCATGGTCCGGGAACCCCGGCCCATGTAAAGACCAATGCCGATCACGATCACGAAATAAGCGAGAATCACCCCGCCGTCTAACAGCCAGTCCATAAGCTGGAGAGTATCCACGATCTCGGGCCAAACCGCAACCCGGCGAAATGGGACGGAGGCTTTGACTCCCGGAAAGCTTTCGCTGAGATTGAACAAGACCCGGTTTTGAGTGTCTTATCTTTTGATTTATTATGTTTACCATCGCCATCTTCCTCATCGCCATCGCACTCGTCTTGGGGCTCTGGGCTCAGTACCGGGTCAAAAGCGCCTTCACGGAATATTCCGAGGTGCGGATTTCCACCAATATGACCGGGGCGGAAGTTGCCCAACAAATCCTCAACGCCGCAGGCATCCGGGACGTGGAAGTGGCCGAGATCGACGGGATTCTCGGCGATCACTACGACCCGAGCAACAAACGGCTCTGCCTTTCCAGCGAAGTCTACAATACCCCGTCCGTCGCGGCGGCGGGGATCGCGGCCCACGAAACGGGCCATGCCATCCAGCACGCCCGGGCCTACGCCCCGTTGCAGGCCCGCATGGCGGTCGTTCCGATTACCCAATTCACTTCCCAATTACTCCCAATTGTTCTCTTTGGCGGTTTTTTCCTGCACTTGATCCCCGGGCAGTTGGCCGTCCAGCTTGCCGCCCTCTGTTATGGGGCGCTCACCGTTTTCCAACTGATCACCCTGCCGGTGGAATTTGACGCTTCCAAACGGGCCAAGGTAATCCTCGGCCAGATGGGAATCGTCCAGCCCGGCGAGGAAGCCCTGGGGGTGGACCGGGTGCTCAACGCCGCCGCCTTGACCTACGTCGCCGCGTTTGTCTCCTCGCTCGGGTGGCTTCTCTACTTCCTCTCCCTTGGAAACCGCCGCAACGATTAGCAATCTTATTGCCGGATTGCCAGCGAACCTGATAGGCAGTTCGGTGATGACGAACGAAGAACCCGAGCCCAACGAAGACGCCCGGCTCGTCGCGCGCACTCAGGCGGGAGATCCCGGAGCCTTTGACACGCTCGTCGTCAAGTATTCCCCCCGCCTCTACGGGCTGGTCTACAACATGACCTCCAACCACGAGGACACCAACGACCTTCTCCAGGATATTTTCGCCAAAGCCTACCGTTCCATTGCCGGTTTCCGGGGCAATTCCGCCTTTTACACCTGGGTGCATTCGATCGCCGTCAACATGACGATCAATTTCCTCAAAAAACGGGGTCGCCGCATGACCTTGAGCCTCGATGACATGGATGCCGGGGTGGAAAAAAACAAGGAATTCATCGAATTGACCTCCTCCACCAACCCGGTGAGGGATGCCGATTTGAGCGAACTCCAACAGAGATTGAACGAGGCGATGATGAAGTTGTCTTACGACCATAGAGCCGTGGTTACCATGTTTGATATTCAAGGGATGCCCCATGCTGAAATCGCCCAAATCCTGGGCATCTCGGAAGGCACCGTGCGTTCCCGGCTCTTTTACGCTCACCGGCAGTTGCAAAATTACCTGGAAGAATTCCACTAACCCTATGTCTTTAGACGAACCGACTCTTTCCAAACTTTTGCGGCTTAAACGCTTTGAGCAGCCGCCTCCGGGATATTTCGACGATTTTCTCAAGGAATTTCAATACCGCCAGCGGGCGCAATTGCTGCGCACCCCGGCCTGGCGCCTTGCGCTGGAACGGCTCCAGATGATGTTTGAGGAGCATTTCACGCTCACCCGTTTCACATACGCCACCGCCAGCGCCGCCGTTCTTTGTGTAGCTGGAGCGCTCACGTTTAATATGCTCGAACACCCCGGCAGCGGCGTGCGCAGTTCCGCGGCGATCCTGGCCGCCAATACCGCCGCGTCGGTTCAGGGGCTCCCGACGGTTCAGCCCGTTGAACCGATGCAAATTGCCTCCGCCGATGCTCCCCAAGCCTTGACGCTCACCCCCCAAATCCGAATTCCCGAAGCGCTGCTGGGCCAGAGCGTTCAAGCCGGAGTGGGCAGAAATCCCCGATACGTTCTCGACGCCCGCCCGGTCAGTTATGAGCCGCCTTTTAGTTTTTAGATCGCGGACTTTCGCCCTGCTGGGGATCACGATGGCATTGCAGGCCGGATCGCCTCCCGTTTGGGCGGGCGAAGTGGCCGATTCGCTTTCCCGGGAGGTCCGGGCCGTTTTTGAACAGTGCCAGGGGGCGGTCGTCAAAATCGAAGCGACCGACAAAACCGGGCAGCGAAGCGGCACCGGCTTTTTCATCGGCCCCAACGGCACCTTGCTGACCTCCTTTTCCGTTGGCGGCGAGGGGCGCGATTTTGTCGTAATCTCAGCCGATAATACCCGGACGCCCGCCCGCTGCCTGCTGGCCGACGCCCGCGCCGGGATCGCCCTCCTCAAGGCTGAGAACAGCTCCAATCGGCCAACCTCATTTCTCCCGCTGGCCAAGGCTCCCGAGCTTTCCGTCGCCACGCCGGTCGTCACCGTGGCTTACCCGATGGATATGCCTCTCACTCCCAGCTTTGGCATGGTTGCCGGGTTCGATCTCAAATACCTGGGCCGCTATTTTGCGACCCAGCATATTCGGGCCAGCGTCCCCGTCCAGCGCGGCGAAGGCGGTGCGCCACTGCTCAATATGAAAGGGGAAGTCGTCGGCGTCATCATCAGCAGCATCGACAACGGCTCCGCCTGCTTCGCCCTCCCGGTCGAAGCGGTGCAGAAGATTTATCACGACTACGAACGCTATGGGGAAGTGCGTCCCGGCTGGCTGGGAGTGATGGTCACCACTTCCCCCAATTCCGAGCAAGGGAGCACGGCCCAAATCGAGCGACTTGAAGTCAATGCACCGGCGATTCAAGCCGGACTGCGCCCCGGCGATCTCCTTCTCAAAATCGGTGAGCGGATGATTAAATCGCCCGAAGACGTTTTGAATGCGTCGTTTTTCCTGACGGTTGGGGAAGCCACCCCTGTGGTGGTCTGGCGGGACGGCAAAACGATCACCTTTGAAGCGCAGCCGGCCGAACGGGCCGAATGCGAGCGCCGCCTTTCCGGTCTCCAAGTCATCCCGGCCGGGTCCGCGCCCACCGAAGACATGACCATCCGCCTGCACTAGTGCCTTGTATCTCGGTTATTTCGGAACAAGAGAATCCGCAGATTGCGCAGATTTCCGCAGATTATTTCAGTATAAAATCTGCGTCCATCTGCGAAATCTGCGGATAACTCCCCCTTGTCTTGCTACTAGATTTCAAATAGTTGCCCCTGAGATAAGGCAAGCCTCGCCTATTGGATAGCTTCGCTTGGCGGTTCACCCTGCGGCTCCATCTCGAAAGCGTTCCGGATGGATGCTTCCAAATCCCTGATTTCATCATCGGAAAGAGAAGAAAACTCCTCCAGTTGTCGCTTGGTTTTGGAAAGGGTGCCGTTGTTTTGCCTGCACAGACGGATGAGAAGATCCGCATGCCGATTGGGCAGATCCACGACGCGCTTCATCAACTCCCGAGCCCGGTCGTATTGACGAAGAAACCGGATTTCAGCCGGTAGTTCCGTTTCGATGGTTTCCTCAACAAATCCAAACAGAGCTTCGGCCATCCGGGTGCAGTCGGGATAGCGATAATAATCTCTGGTTTCGTTGTGGACCGTGAGCCGGCCATTCGGATCGAGTTGATAGTCGATCAGCGGAAGCAATGGCCTGGAAAACGCTTCGAGGCTGGCCTCGTAAACCCGGGGTCGCCGCAAGATGCATGCGGAAACAGGAAAAATGGCTCCATCGGGAACAAACCTGAGATAGGCCAAGACATAATGGATCAGGAAACGATGAAGACGCCCGTTGCCGTCGCTGAAGGGGTGCAGAAAGACAAACGGCCACGCGATGGCGGCAGCCGCCAGAACAGGATTGATTTCCGAGCGGAATATGCGGCGGGAAGCCTCCAAAAAATCTTCCATTAAACCATCGATATCCTCCGGGCGTGGTGAAATGTAATGGATGAGTTCCTCCCCCAATTCTACCGTAGAACCAACGTAATTTTGCTCATGGATCGCATCGCGCCAACCGTCATTGGCAAATCGCGGGTCCACAATCGCATGCTGGAGACCCACCAGCGCCCCTTTTTGGAGGTAGTCGCGGGAGGCGGCTTCCCGCAACGCAATGGCGAACCGGGCAGATCGTTTCTGGTCTGGAGTTTCTCGTTCAATCGCGTAGGAGGATTTTGTCTCCCGCGTGTAGAGATATTGAATCGCCCGGTCGTAAATCTCGGGTGGAATGCTGTCAATGATCTTCCGGCTCCGCTCGTTCAGGCGCTTCCGTTCGCACACGGAAAGCTCTGGAGTGCGGCGGATCATCGGGCAGAATGCAGGAGTCCCCAGCAAATTCATGTTGATCCGGTGGCGCGGACTGCGTTCAGGAACCCCGGTATAGTAAAGCGTAGTATCGACAAGGTCGGCATAATTGCCCTGCGTGACACTGGGGAGATCGAGATCTTTCCCTCCAAAAACCTCGTATAGAAACCAGAGCCGACGAGCGTAAGCACTGGTCGGCTTGCTTTTTACGTAGCCAACGAACTCCTCGGGCGGGATGGTGGGAAGCAAGGCCCGCAGGAGCCCGAGATGCAAACCTTCCTGGCGAAGGGCAAATTCAAGATGGTCAAAAACAGCTTCTCCCGGCCAGAATTTACGCGGATAATATTCAGCACGGTAGCCGTCGATGATCTCCGTGCGGCGCACGCCACGATCAAGCACATAAGAGGAGACGTCGTGCGGCAAACAGGCCAGGGAATATTTCTCCTGGAGATGGAGGTAACCGGCACTTCGAAAGCTGGTGGTTGGAAGTGGCATGAGAATGACCCGTCAACAGAATTTTCGATTACCACACGGAAAATTCAATTACAAATGAAGGTATTTAGAAATTTTTTATTACAAATCCGGAGGCAGACCTAACGGACCCTATTTCGAAAGCTTTGTCGGTAGTTTTCAAACTTTCCCGGATTTGCTTGCGATTGCCCATTTGCGGGGCATAGTAGCCGCTCGTTCGGGGCGTAGCTTAGCTTGGTAGAGCGCCTGGTTTGGGACCAGGAGGTCGCTGGTTCGAATCCAGTCGCCCCGATTTTTCTAAAACTTCCGCAAAAGAGTGAGCATTTCCCGCAACCGTTCTTCCGGGGTCGCCGAGGTCAGGCGCGGGAATTTTCCGCCGATCAGCACGTAATCGCCGCCGCGCGTGAGCATCAATTTGCGTTCGCGCACTTCGAGGCGGGTGATTTTCCGTGCCGCTGCGACAAGCCGCGCGGCTCCCAAAACCAACAAGTTTTCCGCGGCCTCGGGAAGCCGTCCGAATCGGTCGCGCCAGATGCCGCGCAGACGGTCGAGCTGCTCTTGCGTCGTGACTTCCGCCAGCGACCGATAAGCCTGAATGCGGGTTGGGGCTTCAGTGATGTAGGTGGTGGGCAGGAAGGCCGGAGCCGCTGCTTCGGGCATTTTGACCCACTCGGCTTCGTTGGTGGCCACGAAGTCGAGGCTGACGGGAAGCTCCACCCGCGTTTGCACTTTCTCCCCCTTGAGTTTGGAGACGGCCTGCTTGAGCAATTGACAGTACAGATCAAACCCGATCGCGACGATGTGGCCGCTTTGCTGGGTGCCGAGGATGTTGCCCGCGCCGCGAATCTCCAAGTCGCGCATGGCGATTTTGAACCCGGCCCCAAGCGACGAGTATTGCTTGATTGCGTTGATCCGTTTACGCGCTTCGCCTGCCATCAAATCCCTTGGGATCATCAAATAAGCGTAGGCTTTGTGCTGTGCCCGGCCGACACGCCCCCGGAGCTGGTACAGATCGGCGAGCCCGAAGCGGTCGGCCCGGTCGATGATGATGGTATTGGCGTTGGGGATATCGAGGCCGCTTTCGATGATCGTGGTGGAAAGGAGGACATCGGCGTGGCCTTCCACAAACTGCCGCATTACCTCTTCCAGCTCGTGCTCGGGCATCTGCCCGTGGCCGACCAGGATGCGCGCCTTGGGGATCAATTTTTTCAGCTTGGCCGCCATCGACTCAATCGTGCCGATGCGGTTGTGCAAAAAATAAACCTGCCCCTGGCGAGCCATCTCGCGCACAATGGCGTCCCGGATGATCCGCTCGTCGTAGCCGCAAATGAACGTCTCCGTGGGGATGCGGTTCTGGGGCGGCGTCTCCAAAATGGACATATCTTTAGCCCCCATCAGCGACAAATACAGGGTGCGCGGAATGGGTGTCGCCGAAAGCGTGAGCACATCGACGAGTTTGAAAAGCTCTTTGAATTTTTCCTTGTGCAAAACGCCGAAGCGCTGTTCCTCGTCGATGACGACGAGCCCGAGATTTTTGAATTGGACGTCGCGTGAGATGAGCCGGTGGGTGCCAATCACAATGTCCACCGAACCGTCCTTCAACCCTGCCACCACCTTGCGCTGCTCGGCTTGGGTGCGGAACCGGCTCAAGCATTCGACGGTGACGGGGTAATCCGACATTCGCTCGCGGAAATTCTGGTAATGCTGTTGCGCGAGGACGGTCGTCGGGACAAGCAGCGCGACTTGTTTGCCGCCCATCACCGCTTTGAAAGCGGCGCGGATGGCGACCTCGGTCTTGCCAAACCCGACGTCGCCGCAGATAAGGCGATCCATCGGGCGCTCGCTTTCCATGTCGCTCTTGGTGGCGGCAATCGCGGTGATTTGGTCCGGCGTTTCTTTGAAAACGAATGAGCGTTCAAACTCCCCCAGCCATTTGTTATCCGGGGGGAACGCAAAGCCGCGCGCCGTCTCCCGCTCGGCATGGACGGCGAGCAGCTTGCCCGCGTAATCGAACACCGCCTTTTGCGCCTGCGACTTGGCCTTGGCCCATTTGGGATCCCCCAGCTCGCTTAACTGCGGGTTGCGCTTGCCGACGCCCACATAGCGGGAGACGAGGAACGATTGTTCGAGCGGCGCATAAAGTTTTGCGCCGTTGGCGAACTCAAGCAGCAGCACTTCCTCTTCCGCCCCATCCGCTTTCGCGAATTTTTCCAGGCCGAGATAGAGCGCGATCCCGTGCTCCAAATGCACCACGTAATCCCCCTCGTTCAGTTCGGAAAAATCGATCTGCGAGCGGTTGGCCTGCTCGCGCGCGCGGCGCAACGCGAGGCGGCGGGCGCGGGTATTGCGGTAACGGCCAAACAGCTCGGCATCGGAGAGGACGGCCAGCTTTGCCGCGGGGAACGTGAATCCATGCGCAATCGCGCCGATGACCAGTTCCAACCCGGCGTGGGTGAGGATCGGCTCGGGAAGCAGATCGCGGAACCGTTCCGTCTCCCCCTCGTTATTGCAATAGATCGCCACCCGCCAACCGGCTTCGAGCCATTGTTCAAGCTGATGCAAAAACCGGTCGCGCTTGCCCGCCTCGACGACCAGATCCCCGGCCTCGAACTCGCCCAATCCGTGAGAATAGAAGGCGGTGGAAAAATCTTCGATCTCCGCGCCGGGGGCCGCATCCGCCGAAATCGAAACGCCCGCCCAATCGATCCCGGCCTGCACATCCACCACGAGATCGCCCGGCTTGATGTAATCACGCAACGGGCATTGGCGCGCCGCCCCGGCCTCTCCCAGCAGAACGCTTACCGATTCCGCCGGTTGCACGGAGGTCTGGATATCGAGATCGAAAAAGCGCATCGAATCGATTTCGTCGCCAAAAAACTCGACCCGCACGGGGAGCGTGTGCTGCCAGGAAAAAAGATCGACGATGCCGCCGCGAACAGCGAACTGCCCGCGCAACGCCACTTGCGGCACGCGCTCATACCCGGCTTCCGCGAGCTTGGAAACGAGCGTCTCCAAGGCGAGCGTTTCGCCGCGTTCCAGTTCCAGCGTGAGCCGTGAAATCCCGCCGGGGGTCGGCACATTGTCATTGAGTGATGCGGCGGAAAGGACGACCAGCGACGACTTCGACGCCATGATTTGCTCCAACGCCTGCAACCGGTCCGCGGCGGTCTCCGGATCAGGGAGGGCGTTTTCGGCCAGCACGCTTTCCATCTCTGGCAGGAAAATGGCGTCCTCCATCCAGTTGGAAAGTTCGTTATGCAACTGCTCCTGGCCACGGAGCGTTGCCGTGATGATCCAGACGCGCCGTCCCTTTTTCCCCGCTCGCGCCCGGGTCGCCACAAGCCCCGCCACAAACGCATGCGCGGCTTCGTCAACGTGATCGAAGACAACACGCTCCCTGCCGAGCGCGCCCAGCTTGGCGGCGATCGGGCGCACTGGGGCCACTAGATCGAAAAGGTTCACGAACAAGAAAAACCTACCACGAAGCCAGGCGCTGTCGATTCGGGAAAACCGCCGCCTTCGTGAATATGGCCCAGGAAGCTAGAAAAGCTCTCCGGCTTTACTGGGAACATCCACCCCGACTTTGCGGTAGGCGGGAGGCAGGGCGACGCGCCCTTGCGGGGTGCGTTTAATGTACCCTTGCATGATGAGATACGGCTCGTTCACCTCTTCGAGCGTCCCGGCTTCCTCGCCAATCGCAACCGCCAGCGAATTGAGCCCCACCGGGCCGCCCTGGAATTTGTGAATCAACGCTTCCAGGATACGCTTGTCCATTTCATCAAAACCGTCGGCGTCGATGTCGAGCATCGAGAGGGCGCGGTCGGCCACGTCCCGGTTGACGACCGAGTTGGCGCGGACCTGCGCAAAGTCGCGCACCCAGCGTAAAAGGTTGTTGGCGATGCGCGGCGTGCCCCGGGAACGGGCGGCGATTTCGAGAGCCCCTTGCGCGTCAATATCAATATTGATGATCCGGGCGCTGCGCTGGATGATCTTCTGCAACTCGTCAGCCACGTAATAATCGAGGCGGCTGGCCATGCCAAAGCGGGAACGCAACGGCGCGGAGATCATCCCGGAACGGGTCGTGGCTCCGATCAAAGTAAACTTGGGCAGGTTGAGCCGGACGCTGCGGGCGTTGGGTCCCTGGTCGATGATGATGTCGAGTTTGAAATCTTCCATCGCCGGGTAGAGGTATTCCTCAATGGTCGGCTGGAGCCGGTGGATTTCGTCGATGAAAAGGACATCGCCGCGTTCGAGCGTGGTGAGGAGGCCGGCCAGATCGCCCGCTTTCTCAATCGTCGGGCCGCTGGTGTTCTTGATGCTCACCCCCATCGCGTTGGCCAGGATGTAGGCCAATGTCGTTTTGCCCAATCCGGGCGGGCCGCTCAGGAGAACGTGGTCGAGCACATCGCCGCGCCCTTGCGCCGCCTGCACCATCACTTCGAGCCGTTCGCACACTTTCTCCTGCCCGGCAAATTCGCTAAACATCGGCGGCCGCAGGGAAATATCGAACGGTGTGTCGGGAGCTTCGAGGGTGTTGGTGACGAAATCGGGCACGGAGGGATTCAAGTGCGGGTTGGGGCGGTTTGCAAATGGAAAACGGCCTATGGCGCTTTGCCACCGAAGATGCTCAATGCGGTAACGAGATCAACCGCCCGTTGCAGCGGGGCATCGTAAAGCATCGGTTTGACCTCCCCTGCGCCTTCGCTGGAACTGGCTTGCTCGGCTTCCCGAGCGTCGATCTCGGGATTGGTCCCGGCCACTAATGCCGCCTCGTTGAGGCGCGGCCGCTCGGTCTCAAAAACCAGCCCGCCGACCCCTTTTTCCAGCTCCGCCTTGAGCACCTCTTCCTCCTCCTTGGGAGAGAAATCCACGGGGAGATCCGGTTTGAGGCCGTCGGGGAAAATCGGGAGCTCCTGCTTCACCTCGGCCACCGCAACGTGCAACACCTTGCCTCCGCCGCGCAGCGGGAAATCTGCGAATTCAGCGGCCTGCCCCGCCGTGGTCTGGCCGATGGTGAGGGCGTTGAGGGTGGTCCGCAAGACGGCGGCGATCACTTCGGGAGCCCCGGCGGTTTCGCGGTGGATCAGCGTCACGATAACGCCGTGAAATGCGGGATCAAGATCGGACGTGAACATCTGCTCCTGCTTGAGGCTGGGCCGGTGAACGGCAAAGAGCATTTTCCCTTTGGGCGTCAGGCGTTTGATGACCTCGGCGGCCAGTTCGAAATCACTGCTGGGCGGCGTGGCGCGGAGGTCGAGGACGAGAGCGCCGATTTTCTTGCTTTTGAAATTGCCCAGCGCGGCGTCCAACTCCGCGATATGCCCCCGGGTCAGCGACCCCAGCCGGACGTAGCCGATCCGCTCATCGAGAATTTCGGAGCGCAACGGGCTGATCACCGGAAGCGGCGTGGCCGAGGGGCGGACGGATGCGCCACCGCCAAGCCGTTCGAGCAATCCCTGGAGCGTGGCGCGGGCAAGCGCCGGTTCGTCCAACGCGCCTGAGCGGACATATTTGGAGCGGAGCAATTCGAGCGCCTGCTGGGCGTCCCCATCGGGCAGGGCATCCACGGTTTTCCGCAGCGATGGAGTTGGCGACGGGGTGGGAGTTGGGGCGGGAACCTTGGGCGGCTCGGCTTGAGCCAGGGCGAGCAAGGCGAAGAAAAACGTCTGCGCCGTGGCGCGGAGAACGGAGGTCATGGCGCGCAATCTACAACCCCTTTGCCCCGATGTCGCGCCGGAATGTCGCCCCTTCAAACTGAATTTTTGAAACGGCCTCGTAAGCGCGCGCCTGGGCGATCCGGAGATCGGCTCCCAATGCGGTGACTCCCAAAACCCGGCCTCCCGCCGTGACCGTTTTTCCATCGATCATCTGCGTGCCCGCGTGAAAAACGGTGACCCCTTCGAGCGCTTCGGCATCGGCAATGCCGGTGATGGCCTTGCCGCGCGCATACGAACCCGGGTACCCCCCGGAAGCCATGATGACGCAAACCGCCGCGCGTGGGTCCCATTGCGGGGTGACGGTGTCGAGCCTGCCCTCCACGGTGGCTTCGAGCAGGTCCACGAGATCGCTCTTGAGCCGGGCGAGAAGAACCTGCGTCTCCGGGTCCCCAAAACGGCAGTTAAATTCCAGCAATTTCGGTCCCTCCGGCGTCACCATCACTCCGGGGAAAAGGAGGCCGCGAAAGCGCAAGCCGTCCTTTTTCAATCCGGCCATGAACGGCTCCATCACTTCGCGGTGAATCCGCTCCATGATCTCCGGGGTGACAAGTTTCTCGGGCGGCGAGAACGTCCCCATGCCGCCGGTGTTCGGCCCCTGGTCCCCATCGCCGATCTGTTTGTGATCCTGCGCGGCCGGGAAAAGCAGGTAATGCTCGCCGTCAACCAGCGCATGAACCGAGCATTCCTGGCCGGTGAGAAATTCCTCGATGACGACCCGGTCCCCGGCGGCTCCGAACTGCCGTTTTTCCATGATATCGTGGATGGCCTTAGCGGCTTCCCACGGGGTTTGCGCGATGACGACCCCTTTGCCCAACGCCAACCCATCCGCTTTGATGACGAGCGGGTACCGGCTCTCCTGACAAAAACGGTGGGCCGCCGCGCTGTCGGTGAAATGCCCGCTCGCGGCGGTGGGGATGCCGTGGCGTTGCATGAACTCCTTGGCAAAAACTTTACTCGATTCGAGCCGGGCCGCGCTCTGCGAAGGGCCAAAAATCTTGAGCCCGGCGTGTTCGAAGTGATCGACGATCCCGGCGGCCAGCGCGTCGTCCGGGCCGACCACGGTGAGGTCAATCCCTTCGGCGGTGGCGAATTTGATCAAGGCGGCATGGTCGCTGATCGGCACGGGGACGTTGGTGGCGATCTCGCCAATCCCCGCATTGCCCGGGGCGCAAAAGATCGCGCTCACGCGCGGTGACTGCCTAAGCTTCCAGACGAGCGCGTGTTCCCGCCCGCCACTGCCGATCACAAGGATTTTCATGGAAACAAAGGAAAGCAGGAACCGGCCAAAAGCGGAATCTTGTTTTTGCGAGCGGCTCGCTAATCTCCAAACCCGAGCAACATCCGCTGCCACGGGAGAAGCCGTTCCAGGGTCGCTTCCGTGTCGGCGGCCAGCGTTTCGAGAACCAGTTTGGAGGCGATGAGTGAGGCTTCGATGCAATGGACGCCGGCGGCGTGATCGCGGCGTTTCTTGAATTCGTTGAAGCGACGTTCCATCTCCGGCGTGGGGCGGGACCGATGGACTCGAATGATTTGCGGCCATTCGCTTTCGGGCAACGCCATGGCGCGCTCCGCAGCCTGGAAAAATCGGCTGCGCCGTCCCCCGCTGAGGTGGCTCATCGACACCGGTTCTCCCGAGGCAAAGCGTTTGGCGGCTTCAATGAGCAGATCGTTGCGGGCGATATGAAATGCGGGGCGGTCCACCGTCCGGGCTTCCTCATCCCGCCATTTCCAAAGCTCCCTCAACACCGCCGAGGCGAGCCCTCGCAGTTCGCCGCTGCCGGAAATTCGCCAAAGCGAGTCGGTTTCCTTTTCCCGGATGTTCCGGGTCGATTCGATCGCTTTTTCACACGACTGCTGGAACCATTCCCAGCGGCCGAGCCGTTGGAGATCGTCGCCGAGTTTGGAAGCGAGCGCTTCGAGGTAACGGGTGTCGTTGCGGGCGTATTCCTCCATCAAGGGAGACAGCGGACGCCGCGCCCAGTTCGCTTTTTGCGATCCCTTGGCCAGGACGACCCCGAAATGCTTTTGCAGCAGCGCGGCGAGGCTGAATTCCAGGCAGCCGACCAGCCGCGCGGCAATCATCGTGTCGAACACCGCACCGACTTCCTGCATCCCGGCCCGGCGCATGAGCCGCAGATCGTAGTCGAGGCCTTGGATGATCAGTTCGTGCCGGGCAAATTCCTCAAAGAGCGGCTCCAGCGAAAATCCGGCCAACGGATCGATCAACTTATCGTGGCCGGGGATGCTGATCTGGATCAGGCACAGCTTCTCAAAGTAGCAATGCAGGCTGTCCGCCTCTGTATCGAGTGCGATCCGCCCCGCCTGGCGCAGCGGCTCCAGAAATTGCGCAAGATCTTCAGCGGTGGCGATCACAGTTAAATCAGCGTTTTCGGAAGGCCTAACGCAAGCCTCTCAATAACAGTTCAGCGTTGGTTTTGGTGAGCTTTAATTGCTGGACCAGCGTTTCCATCGCCTCCATGGGAGGGAGCTGGGCGAGTTGTTTTCTCAGGACGTTAACGCGGGCGTATTCCTCCGGGTGGTACAGGAGTTCCTCGCGGCGGGTGCCGGAGTTAAGGATATGGATGGCCGGGAAGATCCGCTTCTCAACCAACTCCCGGGCGAGGTGCAGCTCCATGTTGCCGGTTCCCTTGAATTCCTCAAAGATGACTTCGTCCATGCGGCTGTTGGTATCGACCAGCGCAGTGGCGATAATGGTGAGGCTGCCGCCTTCCTCCACGTTGCGGGCCGCTCCGAAAAATTTCTTCGGTTTGGTGAGCGCCTTGGCATCCACACCGCCGGACATGATGCGCCCTTTGTTGGGCATCAGGTTATTATAACCGCGCGCGAGGCGCGTGATGCTGTCGAGCATGACGACCACATGCCGCCCGAGTTCCACCAGGCGCTTGGCCCGGTCAATGACGATTTCGGCGACCTGGACGTGGCGCGGCGCGCTCTCGTCAAAGGTGGAGGAGAAAATGTCGGCATCCACTTCCCGCTTGAGGTCGGTGACTTCCTCCGGGCGTTCGTCAACAAGGAGCAGGATTACGTGGGTCTCGGGCGAACTGGCCCGGATCGCCTTGGCCATGTCTTTCATGATCATGGTCTTGCCACCGCGCGGCGGGGCGACAATCAAGGCGCGTTGCCCCCGGCCCAAGGGGGTAATCAGGTCCACGGCGCGGCCGGTCAGGGAACGGGTGACGTTGTTTTCGAGGACGATGCGCTCGGTTGGGAAAAGAGCGGTCAGGTTATCAAATGGCTTGGGCTCGCGCCATTGCTCGACGGGAATCCCTTCGATGGCGAGTACCTGGTCCACCGTGATCCAGCGGTCCTTGCCCTGTGGCAAACGGAGGCGGGCGGAAACGAGATGGCCTTGCGCAAGCCCCAGGCGTTGCACCATGCCGCGCGGGACGGCGACATCTTCCGGAAACGGTTTAAAGCTGTAACGCGGCCAGCGCAAGAACGCCTGGTGATCGGCGGTGATTTCGAGAACCCCCTCGGCCTGCAATTCCCCTCCCCGGCTCAGATGAAATTTCATCAAGTCGAGGATGAGGTGATGCCGGCTGGCATCCGGGTTGATCCGCAGGCGCAACTCCTCGGCCCGCTGAACAAGAGCAGCGTGGGTCATCGCATGCAACTCAGCCACGTAAAGGCGTCCAAGCCGGACCGGCTCGGGCTGAGTCGGGGCGGCCACGGGGGCTGGAACGGCGGCTGCCGTTTCCTGCGTTAAAGGGGCAGGGTTTTCATCCATAGCGTTCTTCAAGAGTTCCTGCAAAAAGTTCGGCCTGTTCTTCCAATCGCGCCTTCGGCGCTTCGTTCCATATCACAAAGTCCGCCTGGGCAGCTTTGAATGCAAGGGTTGCTTGGGAGGCGATGATCTTATCTGCCATCTCCGCCGTCAATCCCCGATGCGAAACCATTCGCGCCCGTTGGGTTGCCTCGGAGCACGCTACGACCGCAATTTCATCGAATTCCCCTTCGGCTCCGGTTTCATAGAGCAAAGGGATATCGACCAACAGCCAGTCGCCCTGGTGGCGCGCGGCCTGGGCCAACGCCGTCCAACGGTGACGGATTCCCGGATGCATCAACGCCTCCAGGTCTCTTCGGCAGCTCTCGTTTGCAAAGACCGCTTCTCGCAGGCGAGCCCGGTTGACCCGGCCATCGGGCTCGAAATATCCGGGTCCGAAGCGGTTCAAAAGGTTCGCGCGCGTTTCAGGGTCGCTATCGAGCAATTCCCGCGCTGCGGCATCCGCATCAAAGAACTTGGCCGCCGGCAATCTCCGGGAGAGTAACCGGGTGAAGCTGGACTTCCCCGAGGCGACTCCCCCTGTGATTGCGATGACTGGCACGAAGCACCTACATTACCTGATTTGAGCGAGATGCCAATCCCTTATTTCGTGGGCAGCAACGATTCGGCTTCCGGTGCGCCCAATGCTGAGGGAACGGGTCCGACGGATTCGGTGACTTCGTCTTTGTCCTCGTCCATTGCATTGACCGGGTCGCCCGCAGGGTTGATCAATCTCGCGGTCACGAAGATCACGAGGTTGCGTTTTTGATGCTGGTCAACCGAGGAACGGAACAGGCGGCCAACGTAGGGGATATCCCCCAGGAAGGGAACTTTGTCCTCAACTTTCTGGACGTCCTCGCGCATCAAGCCGCCGAGCATCACCGTCTGGCCGTCCCACACGCTCACGCTGGTCGAAACTTTGCGGGTGCTGAAGATCGGCTGGTTGATGACGTTCAAGGTGAGCGGTGTCGTGGAAGTGTTGATCCCGTTGCTTGCGTAAATCGGGGTGCCGTAGTTGATGAACCCTTCAAATTCCGTCACCTGCGGGACGAGGTTCAGGTCGATGGTGGAGCCGTCCGCTCCCACGACCGGTTCCACTTCAAGGCTAACGCCGGTGTTGCGGACTTCAAATGCAGTCGGGGTGGTCGGGGTGACGGCAATCACGCTGCCGGAGCTGGAACCACTGCTGGTAGGGACTTGCGGAGGGTTGTATTCGGTCGGGTATTTGAATTCGCGGACGATTTCGATCGTGGCGCGCTGGCCGCTCTTGGTGGTGACGCGGGGAGAGGAAAGGAGATCAACCCCTTTCTTCTGGTTTAAGGCGCGCATGACGACCTGGAACTGCGGATCGGTGAAAACGCCCGCCATCGAGAGCACCCCGGGTGCCACGGCGGTGGCGGTTGACGATGGGAAAAGCAGGGAATCGATCGCGTTCGCGCTGATCGCCGAGCTCATTCCGGTTCCACTCCGGTTACCGGCGGTGAGATTATTGCCACCCACCACGGCCCCGGTGGTCGGGTCGATGAAGGTGAAGTGCTCGGGATTTGCGGCTGTGTTGCCTCCTCCGCCAAAGACTCTGCTCGATCCGGGAAGGTTGAATTGCCCAAGCGTCCAGTCGAAGCTCAATTCCTTGAGGTTCTTTTGGGTGATTTCGACAAATTTCGCTTCGATGTCCACCTGGAGCGGCACGGTGCCGTTGAGGGCTTCGACGATGACGTCGATCAGATCGAGATTATCCTGGGTGTTTTTGACGATGAGACGGCTGCTGGTCGGAATGAAGTTGGCGGCAGCTCCGGGAGGGAATTGAACGCCTTGGCCGGCGAAGTAATCTTTGGCGAGAATGCGGGTGCCAATGTTATTCCCGGTGATCATCCCATTGCTCCCGGTTCCTCCGCGCGCGGTAGGAGCAGCAGATGCGCCCCCGCCGCTGTTGACCGCATTCTGGAATGCGCCCGGAGGCACTTTGTATTCCTTGGTGATGAGCTGGTCGGTGATGACGGTGATCGGCACGATCGCGACGGCGTATTGGTCGATTTTGACTTTCAGCCCGGCAAGGGTCGTGATGTAGCGCAAAACTTCGGCCAAAGGCATGTTGTTGAGCGAAAGGGTGATGCGGGCATCGGCCGGGTTGATTCCGGAAACGGGAGCCGCGGCGGCGGTCGTGGCGGCAGAGTCAATCCCAGGGATCGCCGGAGCGGCGGCGGTGGCAGGGTCCACCGGTGCGGCCGGTGCGGCGGTAGGCACCCCGTTGGGAGTATCCAATTGAAGGACGATATTGACTCCACGGCGGCTCCGGTCGTTTTCCCGAATATCGAGTTCAGCCGATTTTTGCTTCAGGAATTCGATCGCTTCCCGAACGGTCGCATCCTTGAATTCGACCTTGGGGATGATGATGTTGTTGAGCTTGTTCTGGATGGCTGCCGTGCTGCTGGCCGCTTGCGCGCTGGACAAAACGGTGCCGCCACGGGCTGCGCCGTATTTGCGAACGGGCGATTCCCAGGCGTGGCTGACTTTCCAGAGTTGGCGGGAACGGGCTTCCTCGTAAGCTTTTTCTGTATATTCCGTGCGGGCGAGGTTGACCTTGATCTGTCCTTCGCGGGCTGCGGCGTTGGTCGGATCGATCCCGAGGATCTGGTCGTAGCGCTTCATGGCCAAGTCGTAACGGCCGGTGTCATAAAAACCCTGGGCCTCGACGAACCAGGCTTTGACCTGCTCGACGTTGGCGTGGAATTTCGGGGTGATTGTTTTGTTGTAGTAGCCGGGTTCTTCCAGGTGAGCAAGCAATGTGAGCGCTTCGCTGCAACGCGGGTTGTAAACGTCGGCGAGCACGGCTTTGGCGGCGGCTTCGGCTTCGGCATAACGGCCTTCGGCGATCCGCTGCTGGGCCAGCTTGACGCTGGCGTCACAGTAACGTTCCACCGCGGCACAACGCAGTTGATGGGTGACCGGGCTTTCGGTCAGGATGTCGGCCGCAGATTTGTATTGTTGCACCGCCACTTCGTAATCTCTGACGCGCATCGCTTTGTCGCCTTCCGCAATGGCTTGTTGCGCCCGGGAAACCTGATCGTTGCGCCGGGAAATCTCCCGTTCGGCGATACCTTGCACCGAGTTGGGCACGCTTCCCGAAGGGATCTGGCCCGCGAAAGCCGGATTAATGGCCAGGATGGCGATCAGCGAGCAGAATGTGAAGAGTGGGGGTTTAATCATATTGCGGAAAACTAGGCTAACTTTGGGAAAAAATTGTGATTGAACAGGTGCTAATGGAGGGGAAATGTAGCCAAAAAAGGGCACCTTTCGGAGTCTCACCTCTTTTAATGAGGCTGTTCTTCGATTCGGGGAACTTTAATGGGATCACCGTCGGTTTTAACGTTGTTTATTACTGCCTCCCCCTCCTGGATGTCAATGAGTTTATACACGACGCCGGGTTCAGGTTTCAGGGAAAAGGTTTGCAGTTTTTTGACGGTAAACTCGGTGCCATCCCACCGGAATGCGAACCGGGCATATTGGTCGGGGGAGTTGACTTCGGTTCCGACCACCAGCACCACTTGCAAGCCGCTTTCGGCATGCTCAACGGTTAACTCGGAGACGTCCCGATCGATCCCGGTGGTGGGGTTGAGGGTCGTTTTCTTTTCAAATTTGACGGCCTTGAATTTCGTTCCGGCAATCAGTTCCCCGATTTTGACGAACTGCGTGGGCTGCCGGACATCGACGGTGTTGATCTGGAAATTGCCTTCGTCGTATGCCTCGAACTTCAACCGGAACGGGACTTTGATGAACCGCTTGAGGCGCAGTTTGGTGAGATAGGAGGGGTGGGATGAAGCGACGAGGGGGTCGGTTTTTCCGATTTGCTCGTCAAGGTTGGAGAAGCCGTCTTTGTCCGGGTCTTGGCTGAGGACATCGTTCTCCAGGATCGCGGCTTCAAGGCCATTTTTAAGAAACCATTCGTTCGGCACGGGGGGGTGCAGAGGGGTGCTCCCGGGTTCAAACGGATCAATGAGGACGTTTTCCTTGGTCGCGGCGTTTTTGCCGACGACGTATTTGCGGGATTCAAAGAGCAACCCCGAATGGCGATCCCACGAGGCCGGTTTCTCAAGGGAGGCTTTGGCGCGTTCCAGCGGTTCGGTTTCCAAAAGGGCCACTTTTTTGCCATGGAGCACGTTTGCGAGAACCGGTTGGTAGCGGTCAGCAAACCCGTTAACGCTCAAGAAGAGGGCGACGGAGGAACCCAACAACGCAACCGCCAAAAGGAGGAGCGCAAACCGGTCGAAGTTCTTTTTGATCCAGTCCATATCTATTTCGGCAAATTGCTGGCAAAAAAGACCGCGTCGAAGCGCAAGGTCACGTTAATTTTTTCCGCTCCGAGCACGTATTTCAACGGTTCAGGCTTGGGAGTTGGAGCCGGGGTCGCCCCGGGGGCTCCCGGCATTGCTGAAGGTTGAGCTTCCATCGGGTTGTTTGCGCTCTCCCGCCGCTCGGTGTCGGAATCGATTTTCTTGGGCGATTTCTCAACCTGGTTTTTGATGATCACAGGACGAATGATCAAGAATTGCTGTTCGTTTTTGGAGAGCTCGTTCAGGGCGTTTTGTAACGGCTGCTGGTTGCAGGTGAAGCTGATTTTAAACGGGTATTTCGAAACAAGCGGCAGTTCGGGTTCCCCTTTACGCTTTGCGGTCGGCGGGGCGCTCTGGGCCTGGCTCTTGGCGGAAATCCCTTCTTCGGGCAGCAGATCACGGCTGATTTCGCCAATCGAGGTCACTTTTTTGTCGATGAGGGTATTGATGACCAGTTCGATGCATTTCAACTGGCGGCCCAAGACGGCGGCGGCTTCCGGTTTGGGAGTGGCCGCCCGGTATTGCGCAAATCCGAGATAATATTTATCGGCAAATTGCACTCCGGCTTTGGCGGCTTTCTCTTCTGTCGTTTTGACCGCTTCGTTGAGCTTGTCCTGAAATTGCTCGGGCGTCATCGGTTCAAGCGCGAACGCCCGGGGCAGAAGGGCTTGATGCAGCGAAACCACAGCCTGATGCGCCGCCTCTTTTTGTTCCTCAAGGATCTTGAGGTTCGCTTTTTCAGGATAAAGCGGCAACGATTGAAGCGCGGCCAGTTGGGTGACCTGATCCTGGTAATGCGCATCTGCATCGCTAAACTCGCTGGACGCCTGGAAAAGAAACCAGCCGAGCGCGCCGCTGGCGATTAACATGAAGGCGCCGAATCCAATATAAAATTTGTTCTGTCCCAGATTCATGGCACGAGAGGCTTCTTTAACATCAGGCGGAAGGTGTAAGAGGCCGCCCATTCGTCGGGCTGGACGGTGTTACGATCCTTGTCGGGCTGGACGGTGAAATACGGGGATTTGGCCAGGGCGGTGGTGAAATCATCCACGACGCCGAGACCCCGGGGATTGTCGATATAAAGCCCTTTGATGACCAGCACGGGGAGCGCGGCGGTTTTGCCTTTGGCGCTGCCGGCCGGGAGATTCTTGGACTGCTCGATCTCCATTGAGGTGATCCAGAGCATCGGATGCTCCGGCAACCGGGAATTGATGTCCTCGATCAATGCGACCCAGCGGTCCCGCTCTTCGACGGCTTCAATGAGCGGGGCGACGATTTCCTGCTTGGCCTTAATGGTTTTTTGGATTTTGTCGAACTGGCCTTTGACCTGCGAGAGCATGCCGATTTTCTTGTCCAACTGCTCCGAGACGGCGGCTTGCACCCGGGTCGCATGGACAAAATATCCAAGCCAGCTCCCCAGGATCGCCAGCAAACAGACTCCGGCAAGGACGATGCACGGGATGCGCGAGGCGGTCTCGCGGGCGCGGACGACGCTTGCGGGCCGCAGATTGAGCTCCATCGGGCAATCCGATCCGGCGCGCAGCCCCAGGCCAACCAGTTCGCCCAGCAAATGGGAGTCCCGGAGGATTTCGGTGACATCGACCGATTTATCAACGGCGACATTGCGCAACGGGTTGATGAACTCGATCGGGAGGGCCAGTTTTTCACTGAAAAACTCCCGCATATAAGGCATGACGACCGCACCGCCGCACAGGAAAACGCGCTCCGGCTGGCTGCCGCCCTGCTGGGAGCGGTAGAACGAAATGGAGCGGGTGATCTCGGCGTGGAGCCGGGTCATGGTGTTGCGGACGAGCTTGGAAACGCGCGCGACCTCCGGGTCATCCGGCTCGGCATAGGTGCCCCCCAGGCTGACGAATCCCTGGCGCTTTTTGCGTTCTTCAGCGGTGCCAAACGGTTCGTTGAAATCTTTGACGATCGCGGCGGTGATGGTATTCCCGCCGATCGGGATGGAGCGGGTGAAAACGCGCTTGGCTTCGACAAAAACCAGGTTCGTGGTGCGGGCGCCGATGTCGATCAGCAGCGAGCAGCCGGTCACGTCGCTGTAGTTGTAGCGGAAGGCGTTGTAGAGCGCCATCGGGGCGACATCGACGACTTCGGTGCGGAAATCGGCTTCCTCAACCGCGCTGTTGAGTTCCTCCAGGAGGTCTTCTTTAATCGCGGCCAGAACCACTTCGAGCTGCCCGGATTCGGCGGCGGTCACGAGCTGGTAATCCCAAATGACTTCGTCGATCGGGAACGGCACATTCTGCTGCGCCTCAAACGCGACGATCTGCTCGACCTGCTCCTCCCCGACGGACGGGAGTTTAACAAATCGGGTAAAGACCGACTGCGCCGGGACGGAGTAATTGGAGGGGGCTCCGTTGGCTTTGATCTCGGCGGCGAACTGTTTGAGCACGAGACCGATTTGGGAGACGCGCGCGGCGTCCAAAGCGGGATCGGCCATCAACTCTGAGGCGCGGTAACCGCAGAGGACGAGCCCTCCCTGTTTATCCAGCCCAAACTCGGCAAGCCGGATCGTCTGGGAGCCCAGACTTAAGCAAATGATGCGATTGGAGACAGCCATGATCCCAGCTTAGCGCGCCGCTGCGGGCTTGGAGGCTTCGTAAAAATCCCAGCCCAGGGGGGCAAAGGGGGTTTCGCTTTTGTTTAGCAAAAAGCCGTCTTCCGCCTTCATGGTAGTCCACCATTCGCCGCGGGCGCCCGGCTTGAAATTGGCCACTGAAAGGTTGGGAGCCGTGCCGACGGTCACCGCAATGTTGGTGAACGAAGTTTTATTGAGCCCCTTGTTCCCCCTGGTGATCTTTTCGAGCGCCTGGGGCGAAATAAACATGACCGAATGAAGGTCGCGGCCGCGGGAGACGTTCACGTGGTTGACGCGCCCGACCAGGAGGTGATCGAACAGCAAGGCGTAGTAGTTGATCACTACTTCTTCGGTGTAATCCGGAATGGCCTCGAAGGTGACATCGATCTTCGCCCATTTTTTCTGCGGCCCCATGTTGCGGATCGGGTTTGGGTTCACCTGGTATTCCGGAGTTGGAACAAAATCGACGTCCACTTTTTTGATCACAAAATCAGCCATCTGGGCTCGCGCCGAAAGGCCCGAGACCGCAAATGCCAAAAGTGAAAACGCGAGAAGCGTGTACTTTTTCATGGGAGGAATAATTCAAATAAATATATGATCGATCAGGTCGGAGATAGCAAAGAAAAATTCTTTGGGGCCGGGAACTTTGTCATAATAGGCGGGGTTTAATCCCCATGGCGAAAGGCTTCGAAGGTTTTCGACAACCCTTCCGGAAGGGAAACACACGGTTCCCAACCAAGCACTTTCCGTGCCCGCGTAATGTCCGGTTGACGCAATTTCGGCTCATCGACCGGGAGCGGGTGAATTTCGATACCGGAATGGCTGCCGCTCAATTCCAAAATCAGTTCTGCGAGGCGTCGCAATGTGATTTCGCCCGGGTTACCCAGGTTCACCGGTTCGTGAAAACGGGAGTGCGCCAGCCGGAAAACCCCTTCGATAATATCGCTTACGTAACAGCAGCAACGACTCTGCTCCCCGTTGCCGGGCAAAACGAGCGGTTCCCCTTCCAGCGCCTGGGCGATAAACCCGGAAAGCGGGCGGCCGTCGCGCAACGGCATGCGCGGTCCATAAGTGTTGAAAAGGCGGGCGATGGCGGTGTCGAGGTGGTGGAAGCGGTGGTAGGCCATGGTCATGGCTTCGGCAAAACGCTTGGCTTCATCGTATACTGCGCAAGGGCCGATGGGGTTAACATTCCCCCAGTAATCTTCGCTCTGGGGCTGGACGAGCGGATCGCCATAGCAGTCGCTGGAGGAGGCCAGCACGAACCGGGCCTTTTTCAGCTTGGCCAGCCCCAGGGCGTTGTGGGTTCCCAGCGCCCCAGCCTTCAAAGCTGGAATAAAATGAATATCAAGCGGACTCGACGGCGCGGCAAAGTGGAAAACGAAATCAAGCGGCTCGTCGATTTCCAGATATTCGGTCACATCGGCCTTGATGAACCGGAACCGCTCGTTTCCGGCAAGATGTTCCAGGTTGGCCAGGTTGCCGGTGGTCAGATTGTCCACCGCGATGACGCGATGCCCTTCGGCCAGAAGACGGTCGGCCAAATGCGACCCGAGGAACCCCGCGCCGCCGGTAATCAAAGAGGTGGTGGATTTGGATGAACCCATTGGCTTTGTAACTTTGGGAGCGCGGCGGCTGGGGAAGCCGAGGCTCCGTCAGTTAAGAATCGTTTAAGACCCGCACGGCGCGGCGGTCTTAACGATCAGCCCGGTCAGAACGGTCCGGGGCTCAACACTGCTGGTGACGAGGGCCACATTGGCCTCCAGGCACGCCTCCAGCGCGGTCCGCAATTCGTCGAGGGTGTAGCGATGGACGTGCATGGCGGCAATCCCCAAAGCGTAGCTGTTGATTCCCCCGTCTTTTTTGCGCGGAAGGTGATCGATCGCTTCCGCCGGGAGCCGGTTCAAAGCCCCGGTGAAATGAAACGGGGCGGCGGGGCGGCTCAACCGGTAGCGCTGCATTAAATCCTTGGCCAACAGGAGATTGCGAACCGTCGGGATGATCGCCACGAGCAGAATGGCAATGGCGGATTCCCCCTGAAAAAGCAATTGTTCCACCAGCGCCAGCGCCGAGTTGAGGTCGCGCGCGGCCAGGGCGTTGCCGAGTTCAAAAATCACCCCGGCCCGCGATGCCGGAACCATCAAACGAACATCCGCCACGGAGACCTCCCGGCGCGCCTGCCCCAAATAAAGGTCCAATTTGCCCAGTTCGTTGTCGATCTGCCGGGAATCGCCGCCGGTCTGGAGCACAAACAATTCCAGCGCCTCGCCACGCAGGCGCAGCCCGAGCGTCTCGGCCCGGCTGCGAACGAGCGATCCCGCCTCCTCTTCCCAACCGGACCGGCTGGTATCGAGTTTGTCGAATAGTTCCAGGCGTCCCAGTTTGCCGAGCGCCTTGTAAAAAGAGCGGCGTTTGTCGATCTCCGGGGCGCTCAAGAGAAAGCGGATGCCGCCCGGCAACCCGGTTTCGAGCGTCTCGACGAGCCGGGCCAAGGCATCCTGCACCCCGGCGGAGCGGCCGGTCACGGTATCGCCCAGGAAATTCGCATTTTTGAGCCAAACGAGCTTTTCGCCTCCGAAAAAGGGGAGGGTGTTGATCGCTTCGAGGGTCTGGTGGATGCGGGTCTCCGCTTGATCGACATTATCCGCCGCGCCGTCGATCACTTCGCACCCCATATCCCCGGCGTCGGCGGGAGCCAGTTCCGCGGCCCGTTCCAGGGCAACGCGCTTGACCTCCGCCTCGTCGGAACCGACGACGGCCCAAATCGCTTGGGAAGCGGGGGCGGCTTTGGTTCGTTTGGGAGCGGCAGGCATGAGGAGATAAATTCCCTTAAATGCCCGCGACAAGCAAGTCTACTCAGGGAAACGCATCAAAAAACAGAAGAAGAGTCCGCGGATTGCCGCAGATGAACGCAGATTTTGTTCCATCAAGGCGAACTGCAATCGATAGGGCTGCTTGACCTCCATGGTTCTGTGCCATCTCCAGAAATCCTTTTTTAGAAAATCTGCGGCAATCTGCGCAACCTTATGCGGATAACTCTTCTCTGTGTCTCTCCTGTTTTGATGCGTTTGCCCTGAGGCAGGAAGATCGCGTGCGTCCATTCAAAATAGAAAGGGCCGCCCGGATTGCTCCGAACGGCCCTTCCTCTGATGGGAATCAGTTTGACTGGCTTGCCTTACAGGCCGAGCGCGGCTTGAGCGGCGGCCAAACGGGCCACCGGCACGCGGTACGGCGAGCAGCTCACGTAGGTGAGGCCCAGCTTGTGGCAGAACTTCACGGAATCAGGATCGCCGCCGTGTTCGCCGCAGATGCCCAGCTTGATTTCAGGGCGGGTCTTGCGGCCTTTTTCGGCTGCGATTTGCATGAGTTGGCCCACGCCGCCTTGGTCGATCGTGGCGAACGGGTTTTTCTTGATGATTTCAGCGTTGACGTAGTCGCCCAGGAAAGAACCGGAGTCGTCGCGGCTCATGCCGAGAGTCGTCTGGGTCAAGTCGTTGGTGCCGAAGCTGAAGAACTCGGCGGTTTGCGCAATTTCGTCGGCGGTGATGGCGCCCCGTGGCACTTCAATCATCGTGCCGACCATGTAGGCGATCTTGGTCTTGGTTTCCTTCTGCACCTCGGCGGCGACGCGGTGAACGATGCCGACCTGGATGTCGAGTTCCTTCTTGAAGCCGACGAGCGGAATCATCACTTCAGGCTTGACCTTGATGCCCTTTTTCTGGACTTCGGCAGCCGCTTCGAAGATAGCGCGCGCCTGCATTTCGGTGATCTCGGGGAACGAGATGCCGAGACGGCAGCCACGGTGGCCGAGCATCGGGTTCTGCTCATGGAGTTCATGCACGCGTTTGGAGATAACGTCCACGCTGACGCCCAATTTCTCGGCCAGAGCGTTCTGCGAAGCGTTGTCGTTGGGCAGGAACTCATGGAGAGGAGGATCGAGGAGGCGGATGGTGGCCGGGAGACCTTTGAGCGCTTTGAAGATGCCGATAAAGTCGCTCTTCTGGAACGGAAGGAGCTTGTTAACGGCGGCCTGGCGGTCGGCGATCTTGTCGGCGAGGATCATCTCGCGAACCACGTCGATGCGGTCGCCCTCGAAGAACATGTGCTCGGTGCGGGTCAGACCGACGCCGCTGGCTCCAAACGAGACGGCATTGGCGACCTGCTCGGGCGTGTCGGCGTTCGTGCGAACCTGGAGCTTGGTGGCTTTGGCACACCAGTCCATGAGTTTGACGAAGTTCTTGTAGGTGGCGCCCTTCTTGGCGGTGGCGTCGTTGGCGAGGAGACCTTGGATCACTTCGGACGGGGCGGTTTTGACTTCGCCCGCGTAAACGGTGCCGCTGGTGCCGTCGATGGAGAGGTAATCAACCCCTTCCTTGAACACCTTGCCGTCGGCGGTCAGGGTCTTGGCGTGGTAGTCGATTTCCAGGGAGGCAGCGCCACAGACGCAAACCTTGCCCATTTGACGGGCAACCAAGGCCGCGTGGGAGGAAACGCCTCCGCGAGCGGTGAGGATGCCTTCCGCCGCGATCATGCCACGGAGGTCTTCCGGAGAGGTCTCGACGCGAACGAGGAGGACTTTCTCACCCTTTTCGGCGGCGATCACAGCCCGGTCGGCGTTGAAGTAGATGATGCCCGAAGCGGCGCCGGGGCCGGCGGGAAGGCCGGTGGCGATCACTTTGGTGGTCTTGAGCGCATTGCGGTCAAAGATCGGGGCCAGAACCTGGTCGAGCTGTTCAGCCGGAACGCGGCCCACAGCCGTTTTCCAGTCGATGAGCTTTTCTTTCTCCATTTCAACGGCGAAACGGACGGCGGCGACGCCGGTGCGCTTGCCATTGCGGGTCTGGAGCATGAAGACGGTGCCAGCCTGGATGGTGAATTCGAAATCCTGCACGTCTTTGAAGTGCGTTTCGAGGACTTTGCGGATGCGCTCGAGTTCGGCATGAGCCTTGGGCATCTGCTTTTTGAGTTCCTTGACGGGCTCGGGAGTGCGGACGCCTGCGACGACGTCTTCACCCTGGGCGTTGATGAGGAATTCCCCGTAGAACACTTTTTCGCCGGTGGCCGGGTCGCGCGTGAAAGCCACGCCCGAGCCGGACTCGTCACCGGTGTTGCCGAAGACCATCGCCTGGACATTGACGGCGGTTCCCCATTCGCTGGGAATATTGTATTTGCGGCGATAGACAATGGCGCGGTCGTTCATCCACGAACCGAACACAGCGCCAATCGCGCCTTGGAGCTGGCTCCAGGGATCGGACGGGAAGTTCTGGCCGGTGCGCTCCTTGACGAGCTTCTTGAACTGGGCAACCAGTTCTTTCTGATCGTCAGCGGTGAGCTGGGAGTCGGGCAGCTCGGCGTTATTGTAACGCGCGATCTTGAGGTTGGTGATGATGGTCTCGAACGGCTCGTGGTCCTCGCCGGGGAGCTTCTGGACGCCCATGACGACATCGCCATACATCTGGACGAAGCGACGGTAGCAGTCCCAGGCGAACCGCTCGTTATTGGTTGCTTTGGAGACGGCAACGACGGTTTCGTCATTGAGGCCGAGGTTCAAGATGGTGTCCATCATGCCGGGCATGGAGTCGCGGGCGCCCGAACGGACGGCGACGAGGAGCGGGAATTTGGAGGTATCGCCAAATTTGCGGCCCATGATCTTTTCCATGTTGCGAACACCGGCTTCGATCTGACCCTGGAGTTCGACAGGATAGGTGCGCTTGTTGGCGTAGAAATAGGTGCAGACTTCGGTGGTGATCGTGAAGCCGGCGGGAACGGGCAGGTTAATGCGCGTCATTTCCGCAAGGTTGGCCCCTTTGCCGCCCAGGAGAGCTTTCATCGAGCCATTGCCGTCGGCTTTACCAGCGCCCCAAGTGTAAACGTATTTCAATTTTTTGCCCCCGACCGCTTTCTTGGCGAGTGCTTTCTTGATAACGGCTTTTTTGGCGGGAGCCTTTTTGGCAACGGCCTTGGCGGGAGCTTTTTTGGCCGGGGCTTTCTTGACCGCAACTTTGGTTGCGCGCTTTACGGGAGCTTTTGCAACGGCTTTTTTGGCGGCCGCTTTTTTGGGAGCAGCTTTGCCGGATGACTTCGATTTTTTGGGCATATTATATCAGTATTGGTTGGAACTCCGGCTTAACCGGAAATGGAAAACTGGGCTCTGAAGTTTAACTGATGTCTGCCGAAAACTTGCCTGTAGTCCCAATAGGAAACACGACGCCAAGAAATGGAAAACGTCAGAAAGGGGCGAAGAATCTCACAGTTCGGGAACTGCGTAAACAGGAAATTACATTAAGAAGCTTTTGTAATAGATGCATTGCGCCCGGAGCAAGGTCGCGATCCGGTTTTAGGCGATCCGCTCGCTGAGCAAACCGGTCTTTTGCGAGAGGTCGATCTGCCCCCGAGAAAGCGTGACGCGCTACGGCAATGGGGTATAGTGGTCTCATGGCTTTGTGGGAGAAACTGGTCGATTTTTTCACTCCAGAGTCTCTCCGTGGAGATTGGGAGGGGATGCGTCGATTGCGATTAATGGTCGGGTTAAGCGTCCTGGGCCTTTCCTTGGGAGGCATGTATGGGCTATTTTATTGGGCAATAGGCCATTATTGGGGAACCGCGGTAATCGTTGTATGCATCGCTTTTCAACTTTGCGTCCCTTTTTTGATACGCGCCACGGGGCGAGTGCGACTTAGCGGCCATTTGAGCCTCATGGTCTGGGGGATTGGTTTCTCTTTGCTTACAGCTCTTGAAGGGGGAGTTCACGGCTTCGGGATTGTGTGGTTGGTTTGCGGTTGTCCTTTGCTGGCCTTGTTAATCCTGGCAAGACGCGAAGCACTGCTTTGGTGTGCTTTTTGTTTTTTTATAACGTTTGTTTTTGCCGCATTGGGAATTGCCGATATCAACCTTCCCCTGGCGTATCCGGCAAAGTGGGAACCGTATGTGCGCGCTGCGAGTATGATGGGGCTCGTTGTTTTTATGTCCCTGCTGGGCATTCTGTTTGAGTACGCCCGCCATGAAGCTGTGCTTAGCATGGAGCAAGCCTTCAACGAGCAAAAAAGGAGCGAGCGCGCCAAAGTCGCCGCAGAAGGAGCCAACCGTGCGAAGGATCAATTCCTTGGCATCCTCAGCCATGAATTGCGAACCCCCCTCACCCCGGTTCTGGCAACGGTAAGCGAGATGGAAATTCAGAAACACCTGCCGCCCGAGTTGAAGGCGGATTTAACCCTGGTCCGCCGTAACGTGGAATTGGAGGCAAAGCTCATCGACGATCTCCTGGACATAACCCGGATCAGCAGCGGCAAACTCGTCCTCCATTTGGAAACCGTGGACGCCCATTCCTGCTTTCAAAGCGCCGTGGAGATCTGTCGCGCGGAACTGGAATCCAAACAACTTGAGTTCTCCACGGAACTCCACGCGCCGGAGCACTATGTCCAGGCCGATCCGGTGCGGCTGCGCCAGGTGTTTTGGAACTTGCTGAGGAATGCCATCAAATTCACCCCTCCCCTGGGGCAAATCCGCGCCTCCTCCAGCAACGCCGGAGAGAAACTCAAAATTCAAATCACCGACACCGGAGTGGGAATTGATCCGGAAATCATCCCACGGATCTTCAACGCCTTTGAACAGGGGGAGCAAACCCGAACCCGGCGTTTTGGCGGGCTGGGGCTCGGCCTGAGCATCGCCAAGAGTGTCATGGAAATGCACCAGGGAAAGATCACCGCGTTGAGCGAGGGCAAAGGCAAAGGAGCGACTTTTATCGTGGAGATCAATGCCTTTGCCGCCGTTGAAGCTGAAGAACCGATCTCGCCGCTGACCTCAGCACCGATGAACGCGAAGCTGCCGAGAATCCTGCTTGTCGAGGACGACCATGATACCCTTCAAGTCCTCTCCAAACTGCTTCAGCGCGACGGATATGAGGTGATCCCGGCGGAGAGCATCCAAAAAGGGCTGGAACTTTCCAGAGGCGAACCGATCGATCTCTTGATCAGCGATTTGGGTCTTCCTGACGGCAGCGGCCTGGATCTCATGCGGCAACTCAAAAAGCGGCATGGAATACCGGGAATCGCGTTAAGCGGCTACGGCACCGATGAGGATCTTCGCCAAAGCCGGGCCGCCGGTTTTGCTCAACACATTATCAAGCCGGTGAACATCGGCGCGCTAAGGGCCGCAATCCGCCAAATCACCGGAGGTTAAAAACACGCGCGTGCTGCCGTGTGACTTTACCTGAAGCTTGGCCGGGGTAATGACACATAATATGGCCGTTGGTGCAGAAACGGAGGCAAAAAGCTCTGAAAGCCGATGAGTGACCCCATTTTCGATCCCCGTTGGCTACTTCCAGGCAGTCGGGGCGAGCCAACCCCAATTTTGGCAGGAAGCGTAATATGACCGTTTACGCACGAAATGATTCATAACGTGGCCATTTGTGCGAACCATGACGCATAATGTGTCCGTTAGTTCGCCCCAACTCCGGTCAGCACACGTTTGTCGGCTTTCCAAAATTCACGACAGCGGAGTTCTCTCTTCCTGTGAAAGCATATTTACTGCCGACGAGTTACGGCACGCGTGCCGGGCACTGGGCGTGGGTGCAAGGGTCCGCTGATTTTGGTTGGGGGTTTCCCCTATCTCGCTTCGCTTGCAAACCCGCTGCTCATGCCCTGTAATCGCCCGGAACCCACCTCCAACCCATGATGCGCATCGATCTTGTCAAAATTAACATGCCAGAGGATTTCGATCTGGCTGGCCGACTTACTCAAATTCATTGCCTTCCCCACGAAGGTCGGAACAGAGAGCGAGATCGGCAGATTATGCGCCTTGAAGTGCTTGAAAAACGGGGGCATTTCTGGCTGTGCGATTTCGTCAAGGTGCGCATGGACCACGGCCCCGGGAAGGCCGCTCTTGATAAAGCCATCACGGGATTCAACCTGAAAGAAAAAGAAGGTTTTGGTGAGGAAACTGCGCTGCTTTGGGACACAAAGACGAACTATTGCGTCATCCAATACAACCACCACGGTCCGCGCGACACCTCCATTGCAGAATACATCGCTTTTTGGGAGCGGGACTCCCTGGTGGATTTCAGCTTCGCCCCCAAGCTGGACGACTCCATCCACGCAAAGCTGCGCAAAAAAAAGATCGTCCGGAAATTCACGCTCTCCTGCGCACCAAAGAAACTCTCTAACGCGGACTATGAAACCAACACGTCGTTAAGCGCCAGCATCGCATCGCTCGGCCAAACCGACGCCGACTTGATTCACATCACCGTCTCTGTGAGTGGCAGCAAGGACAGGAGCCTCAATTTCTCGCTGCCGGCTATTTCAGACTGGATTCAACGCGTAGGCGGGTCGTCAAAAGATTCGCCGGTGAAAGCCGCCAGGGCGACCGCCAAAGGTAACGAAACCGAAGCATCTGAGGTGCTTGACCTCCTCCACCACAGAATCACGACAGAAAAAGCGGTATCCCCTGGAAAAGATAAGCGTTATTCCCTCAATGACCGGTGGGCCCTTCTCCAACAGGCTTACTACGAGTGGAAGTCAATCATCACGGCATGAACCGAACCACCGAGCGCCTTTATCCTTATGCCACAGCCTTGGCTGCGGCTGCGGCATACTGGCGCTTGACCCCGAGATTCCCGGTTGGAGAGGGAATTTTGGCCGCATCGATTACGTTGGGGGCTATTTTCGTTGGATTTCTCGCCACGGTCATGTCCATCGTCCTCACGATCCAGTCGGCAAAGATTGAGGAGCTTCGTAAGACGAGGTTTTTCGGCCTGATGATCGATTATCTCCAAGAAGCCATCTGGTCCGCGCTCGTCTATTGCGCCATCTGCCTTATCGGCTTTTTTCTCCTTAGTTCTCCCCCGGCTAATTCCACACCTCCGACATGGTTTTGCGTGGCTTGGGTCTTCCTCTCGCTCTCTACATTCCTGACCTTTCTACGCATCACAAGGGCGCTGCTTTGCCTGATTAGCAAATAACTCGGCAGTTTTCACTCGGCGCTTCTTGATTGTGACAACCCGCTTTCCCACGCACGGTGCTCTGATTCCCGTCAAAACCCCGCTGCATCCGACAGCCGAAACTCGCGGGCAATGACCGGTTTTTTCGCTTTCTCGTCGTAGTTCACGGTCATCCAGCGGACCCCATCAAGGAACAAAATCATCACCTTTCCGTAACTGCGGTGCTCGGCCAGAACCTTGGGGGCTTCGTCGTCGCGCTGGAAGTTCAACTTGGGGTCGGCCAGCAGCGCGCCGTTTTCGGTCTTGCGCCCTTCGATGCCGATCACGAAGTCGGGATAGAAACCTCGGCCATCTGGCATGAGCACGTTTACGGACCATGGCTGCCGCGGTTCGTTGCGGTGCCACCACGTCACGATATTGTTTGAATCCCGGTCAAGCAACTCGGCGAATGGCTTCTCCCAAGTGTTCAGGCCGGCGGGCATCACGCCATATACGTTCCGTGATGAAGAGGGCAGCGGTTCGGGCCAGATGACCTCGCAGGGAAGGTCGGCGGCTTCGAGAATCTCGGCGTGTTTGGCGAGCGCGACTTTCTGCGCCTCCCAGAGCAACTGGGGATGCGTGGCCAGAATGACGTCGAGAAAATGGGCGACCTTCTCGGGATCGTCCGCTTCGCCCATTATTTCCTCCCTCATTACCGCCTGCATCTTACGGAGCAACGCGCGGCGGAGTTCCCTCGGGTCAAAGGTCTTGTTCTTCAGGAGCGCCTTCTGCGCGGCTTCGGCTGCTTGCGTGGGGGAAAGATCGGCGGCGAAATTGAACTCCTGCTGCATCGTGTGCGTGAAAACGTCGAGCGTGCGCTTCTCCACAGGAATCTTGCTCTTCATCGCCTCAAAAAGGTCACGCGTAGAGATGATGAAACGGTGTGCGCAGTCCTCCTCGGTTACTTCGTTTTGTGCGCAGACGACCTGCGTCTTAAAGCGCCGCGGCACTCCGGCCCTCAGCGAATAGCGGTGGGTGCCCAGCGAGCCGACAACTTGCACGGGGCTGTTGCCGGCGTCGGAACTCGCGCTGGTGACGGTGGATACTCCCCCGAAAAATGTCCCAAGGTCGAAATCTGTCGGCTGAACGGATTCCGGTGCCCTTGTTGGCGTCCCCTCTTCCGTTCCGCCTCCTGACTGCGTCTGTTCCTCGCCCTCCAGGCCGAAAAATTGAATCTGCCCGTGCGAGTCCACGTTGCTTACACCCGTCACCCCTCCGCCGAACCGCAGCGCCACTGTGGCCGAACTCGCCTTGGCGTATTCGGTCTGAATGGCATTCATCTTCTGTCCGGCGATATCAAGGCCGGTCTGAGTTTCAGCGTCGGCGAGGAAAACGTAACCGTAGTTCAACTCGTCGCGGAGCTTCTGCTTCTGAGCGGGGCCTTGCAGAAGCCGATGCACCCGAAGGATGCGTCCGACGAGCTGCACCCCGAAGTCGGGATCGCGGCTCGCACGCATCGAAACCAATGTGAAGGCACGCGGGGCATCGAAGCCCAGGGCCACTGCCATTTTGAAAATGAGAACTTCGCGCCGCTCCTCGTTTGCAAGAGCCAACAGGTCGGCATCCGGCTCGTCGGCGGTATGCACCGCGATTTGTTCGTCGGTGAAGCTCATCCGAAGCAGCCGTGCCTTCAATTTTTCCACGCTTTTGTCGGTCGAATCCGCCTGCACGAGCAACAGCGGCACGAGCGGCACTTTCATCTCGGCCAGCGTTTGTTTGAGTTTCCGATGCGCAGCCACGCCGTCACGGAGGGCGGTGCCTTGCAGGTCCACCAGGGAGCGTTTCTCCGGGTCCACGAAGTAAGCGGCGCACTTCACCCCCATCTTGATAAGCCCCGCGTTCACCGCATCGGCCCGGCTGACGCGGATGCGTTGCAACTCGGCGATTCCCATCGCCTTTTCAAACACCCTCACGTCGGCGTCGTCAGGCGTCGCGGTGATCAGGATCGTGTATTCCGGCTTCAGGACCTCCTGGAAAAACTTCGCCGCAAGCGTACCCGCACCAAAGCCGTGATGAGCCTCATCCACCACCACGCCAATGCGCAATCCCTGGTCGCGCAGCGTCTCAATCAGGGTGTCGATGGAGGGATTCGTGTCCCCTTCCTTACGCACGTTGCGCTTGTCCTTCACGCGGGTCGCCACTGTCTGCCACGTCGTGACAAAAACATCCCCGCGACGACTCATCGCCACCGCTCGGTCGTCCGCCAGTTCGCGGAGGCGCAGCCCGTGAAATTCCTCACGCAAAAACGCCGCCGTCTGCCCTACCACGCCCTTGAACGGTGCGAACCAAAACCAGACGACGTCCTCCTCATGGCTGAATCGTTCGATGATGGTTCCTGCCATCAGCGTCTTACCCGAGCCCGTCGGGGCTTCGATGAGCAGGTAACCGTTGTGATTGATCGCAACCGCCCGACTCGCCGCGTCGGCCCCGGCGGCGTCGAGTAAGCCTTTGGCCGTGGTGAAGAGCCCCACGCCGCTTTCGACCGCTGTTTCCTGAAATCCACGCAGTGTCTTCGTGCTCATGGGTTCATCCTTTCATGCCGAATCGCCGCGCCAGACTCTCGGGAATCGCCTCGTGCTGCACATGCCCGGCGCGGATGTGCTGGCGTAGCGTTTCCGGTTGCCATGAGTATATGACCGCCGCGGCGGTTTCCTTCACTGCCTTGCGCAGGGCAGGCACCAACCCCGTAGTGAAGCGGGGAACGTAAAACAGAGCCGCTTCCTCGCCGCCTGCGCAAAGAAAATCCGCCGTTGTGAAGGCTTCCAGCGTCTCACGGTGGATCATCTGCAACGCCGTCCAGACCTGAGCGTGCTCGATCTCCAACAGCCGCCCCGGTGCGATGCGGCGGCAACGCAGATAGGCAAAGTCGCCGCCGAGCCCGGGAGTGTCGCCGTAGCCTTCGATCACTCGCTGGACGCGACGTGCGCAAACGTCGCGGCAAAGGTTCTTTTCAGGCGCATCCACGGTCGCCTCCGCATTGGAGACGAGGATGAACTTCCGCTTTCCGCCGTCCTCAGCATTCAGCTTCAAGACCGCTTGGGCCGTCGTCCCGGATCCCGCGAAAAAGTCGAGAATCAGGTCGTTTGGACCGGTGCTCATACGGACAATTCGCTCAAGGAGCATCAGCGGTTTTGGGGTCGAAAAAACGCTCCCGGAATCAGCGAAATCGAGGACCGCCAGCAACTCCTTCTTCGCATCCTGTGTGTGCCCGACTTCGGAGTGGGGCCACAGCGTTTGAGGGACTCTTCCTTCCATGACCTCCGATAAAAAGCGCTTGATCCGCGGCATTCCACTGCCGTCCTTGCCCCACCAAATGCGCTTATCTGCATCAAGTTCTGCCAGCTTTTTTGCGGAAACCCGCCAATATGATCCACGACCAGGACCCGGAATTACTCGCCCGGATGGACATGTGATCGGATACGTGCCAAGGGAATACGGGTTCCGCGCCTGAAGATCGCCGGAAGTCCACGGTCCGCGCGGATCGTTGTCCGGATTCTTGTAACGACTTTCCGCTGCGTCGCCGCGCGGTAAAAGATTCGGACGCCACGTTTCGCCATCGCGGGCAAAAACGACGATGAAGTCATGGTCTGCCGAGAAATGCTTCGCCGTGTTTTTCGGGGCGAAAACTTTCTGCCAAATTACGTTCGCCACAAAGTTTCGTTCGCCAAAAACCCGTTGCATGAGCAGCCCCAATGCATAGACCTCGTTGTCGTCGATGGACACGAAGATCACGCCATCCTGCGTCAGTAAATCCCGCGCGAGCATCAGGCGCTGGTACATGAACTCGCACCACATGGAGTGCCGCCACGAGTCGTTCACGTCCACGAAGCGGTCATTATAGACAAAATCCCGGTTGCCGGTGTTGTAGGGCGGGTCGATGTAAATGCACTTCACGCGCCCGGCGTGGGTCATGCGCAGGTAGCGCAGGGCATCGAAGTTATCGCCCTCGATAACGAGATTGCGCCACGGCGCAATTTGTGCCTTCGGCTCTGGGCTCTGGGCTCTGGGCTCTGGGCTCTGGGCTCTGGGCTCTGGGCTCTGGGCTCTGGGCTCTGGGCTCTGGGCTCTGGGCTCTGGGCTCTGGGCTCTGGGCTCTGGGC
>CAIZLD010000056.1 GCA_903933715.1 uncultured Spartobacteria bacterium | reverse complement strand
CCACCGGTCAATGCAAAACCGAGCCTCACCCCAAAGGGGTGGCAGAGCCATCGCCTCGTTTTCTGCCACCCCTTTGGGGTGAATTCTTTCCAACACCTCATCCGGTGGTGTCGCTAACGCTCAACCACCGGCTATTCGCTGGCAACCCTCCGGGTTGCGGCGGCTTTTGAATGTCGATTCAGCCTAATCCCCATAATCCCCATAATCCCCATAATTCCCATAATTCCCATAATTCCCATAATTCCCATAATTCCCATAAAATAGGACTCGTGGGAGTAATAGGAGTTATGAAAAATCGATTACCTGAAGCCGTAGGCGAGCGCCCAGTGGGTCCGCTCCATGGGCGATTTTTCGATCTCGACGATCAGATAATACGAGCCGCTGACTTTCGGAACCACCCGGGCCGCCGCCATATGCGGTTTGGGTTTGGCTACTTCCACTTCGGCCAGCCGACCCTCGGAGTCGTAAACGTGGATCGAAATTTTCGCGCTCGCGACGTCGGTTCCCATCCAGAACCAGTATTCGTTTCCCTTGAAGAGTTGTTGGACAATGGCCTTGGATTGTTTGACCGGCAGATCCCCGCCCCAGTAATCTTCGCGGACGGTGAACCCTTCTTTGACGTAAGGCCGGGCGGCTTCCAGCGCAAAGGAGAGGGCGTCATCGACGGTGGCGCGGACGTTGCAACAGCCCAGCAGGATCAGAAAAGCGAGGGTGGAAAAGATCGTTTTCACGGGTTAATCCTGGGAGGAAATGGCTTTCACCAGTCCCGCGGTGATGGAGTTAATCTTTTCCACTTTTTGTGGAGATACGCCGCCCGCAGGCTCGATGAGTGTGCCTAATTCCGGCAAACGGGCCGCAATTTGACCCACCACCCTGTTTTCTTTTAATCGGGGGTTTAGTTCATGAAGTTTGCGTTCGAAATACTGGAGGATTGCCGGCTGATGGAGCAGTTCGGCCCCGTCCTTCGTATAATTTTTCATCACCACCTGGGTGAGCGCCTCGGTGCCGCGCAACCAGCCGCCCAGGCTGACCAGTTGGGCGAGCTGGGCGTCTTCGAGTTCGATCATGGCCTGTTTGACATCCTTGGATGCCCCGTCAAATTCGCGCCGGATCACCGGCCAGTTCTTTTTGTCGGCGGCTTGGATGATGCTATTGGTCCGGCTGATCACCGATTTCTGAACGCCGATGGCTTTGGAAAGGGTCAATACCTGGCGACCGATTTTTTTGACCTCTTCGGGCTCCTGGGCTTCCACGGCGATGAACCCTTCGGCGATCGTGGAGCCGAGCAGCAGCGCGACTTGAGCGCGATTGCCCAGGTTCTCGGTTTTGACGGGCCGCAGCACTTCGTGCCAATTGGGCGACCCGAGCTTGTCGAGCACGCCAAAAACCTCCGTGGGGACCGGGATCACCACTTCGTCCACGACCGTTGCGGGCAGGGAGCCGACGTCAATCCGGCGGGGCGGTTCGCTTTGGGCATACCCCAGAAGAGGAGCGGCAAGCGCCAGAATCCAAGCGTTTTTCCAAAGCGCTCTGGGAGCGGTCAAAAAGGATTTAATCATGGAAGTGCTCTCAAAAGTATCCGGTTTCCTGCTGGAACTCAACCAAAGCTGTTCGCATCCGGCAATCTTTTTACGTGGGCAAAAAAAAAGCCACGAGGGCATCGTGGCTTTTTTGTTCACAGTTTACCTGCGGGTTGAAGTTGGTTATTTGCCTTTTTCTTCGATGTATTTGACGACATCGCCCACGGTTTGAAGTTTTTCGGCGTCCTCATCCGGAACTTCCACTGAGAACTCTTCTTCAAACGCCATCACGAGTTCGACGGTATCCAGCGAATCAGCGCCCAAATCTTCGATAAACGAAGCATTGATGGTCACTTGTTCGGGATTGACTCCCAGTTGCTCGACGATGATGTCTCTGACTTTTTCTTCGATGCTTTTCTCTGACATATTGGGTTTTTCCTGTTTTGGGGTTAAAATTTTTGTTTGGTTCCGGAATGGATCGAGTGCGCACACCAGTAATGACCCGGAGACTCTTTGGCAACAAAGATTTTTACACTTTTCTACAACGAATCGCTATTGAGCCCGACGCAACGTTGCTCTAATGTGCTTTTTTCAACTCCTCGCGTAAACCCATCCATGAGCGATTCGCCCCTTGATTTAGACCTGAAATTTTTACCCGACTGGCTCAAAGAGTCGGACGACAAGAACCCTTACGCGGACTATGCCGGGGAGGCGCCTCGTCGTGATTTTGACCGCCGCGGCGGTGGCGACCGGGGGCGCGGTCCCAACCGTGGCCCAGGCGGTCGGCCAGGCGGTGGTCCCGGCCAGGGAGCGCGTGGCCCGCAAGCCCGATCCGGTTCCCGCGATGATCGCGGCCCGCGCCGTAGTTTTTCCGGGCCCAAGGGTCCCCGCGATCCGCAAAGCCGTCCCGGAGACCGCCCGCGCCCGACCGATTCGCGCCCGCCAGCTCCCCGCCAGGAGGAGATCAATATCCCGCTCTCGATCGAATTTTTGCCGGAGCCGGGCGGCATCGCCGCACTGGCCAAACAAATCAAGACGAGCCACCGCGCCTATCCGCTCTATGGGTTGGGACGCATGTTTTTGAACAAGCCGGAGCGGCACCGCGTGCGCGTCAGTTCCAATGCTCCCGCCTATCCGCTTTTCCAGGTCGGCGAGGGCGGTCCGGTCACCACGCACCGGGCATCCGCCGAGCGCGATGCGTTCCGGCAGATGAAAAATCAATATTACGTGGAGGAAACCACGCAAACCGAACCGCCGAAGGGCAATTTCGCCAGCGTGGCCCGCTGCAGGTTGAGCGGCGTTTTGCTGGGGCCGACCAGCCATCACAGCTATCAGCTCGCATTGCGCAAGCTCTACGAGGCGCGCTTTAGCCGCCGGATGGATTTCAACGAATTTTTGCGGCAGATCGAAATCGTCAACGACCCGGCGGTCGTCGAGGAATGGAAAAAGCAGGTCAGCACGGTTACCGTTTTCCGCACCACGCAGGAAGCCGAGCCGGTCGAGTTCAAGTCGCTCCAGGAAGTCGAAGCCCATTTCCGGGCGACCTATCTCGAAAAAGTGGTCCGTTGTGGAAAAACGATGGAAATGAGCGGTGTTGCCAGCCGCAATGTCAGTGACCGGCAAATCCGGGACGGCATCCGTGCCGCCTGGGAAAAAGAAAGGGCGTTCCCGGCCCAGACGGTCAATCGGCTCCGTCCCAATTTTCAGGAAGCCGGGCTGCATATTTGGAAGTACCGCAAACGGATTCTCTTTGTCTCGGCCGTGCGTCCTGTCCGGTTCGGATCGGAAGCCCGAAGCGTTTCCGATCATATCGCGAGTTTGCTCAACGTCATCGAGACTTCGGCCAAATGTTCGCGGACCGATATTTTCAACCAGTTGCTCAAACCGCATGAAGCCGAGGAGGATTTCGCGAAACTCAAGGCGGCGATGGCGTCCGATCTTCATTGGCTGATCGGTTCGGGCCATGTGATCGAATTCCACGACGGCATCCTGGGGCTCCCGCTGGCTCCCAAGGAGGAAGACGCGGAAGCCCGCAACTCCGGCAAACCAGAGCCGAAGGAGGAAAAGGCGGTTGCAGAGGCGTCCGTTGCTGCCGAAACCAGTGTCGAGGCCGCGGAAGCGCCCGTTGTGGAAACACCCGTTGTGGAGGCACCCGTTGTGGAGGCACCCGTTGTGGAGGCACCCGTTGTGGAGGCACCCGTTGTGGAGGCACCCGTTGTGGAAGCACCCGTTGTGGAAGCACCCGTTGTGGAAGCACCCGTTGTGGAAGCACCCGTTGTGGAATGCAGCAACGGCGAGGGCGACTCCACGAAGCCAAACGAGGCGGACGTTTAGAGCACCGACTGGCGAATCTCGTTAAAAGCGCGGCCGAACTGCGCCAGCAGATCGGTTGCCGCGAGCGATTCCTGGCTCTGGCCATCCGTCACGGCCCGTTCCGCGGCGCGTCCGCAGACCCATGCCCCCAAGCGCGCCGTATCGAAGAGCGATAACCCCTGGCCTGCCAGCGCCGCGCAAACCCCAGATAATATATCGCCCATGCCGCCGCTCGCCATCCCGGGATTGCCCGTGGAGTTGTAGGAGACCCGGAGCCCTTCGGTGATCGACTCCGCCACCAGCGTGCGCGAGCCTTTGAGGAGGAGGGTAACTGGCGATTGGCTCTGTGCGACCGATTGCAAATACCGCTCGGCGGTTTCTTTTCGGGAAAGCTCGCCCGAAGCCGGGAACAGCCGCCGCATCTCGCCGGGATGCGGGGTCAAAAGGCGCGGTCCGGCGGCCCGGCGCAACGCTTCCGGGGATTTCGAGAGCGCGTTGAGGGCATCCGCGTCCACCACCATCGGCCCTGCAAAATACTCGATCACGGCAAGCACGTCGGGCGCTTCGTCCAGGCCCACTCCCGGCCCGATGGCCAGCGCATCAAGGGGGAAGTCGAGCGCCGCGAGGTAGCAATCCACCGGCGTGACCATCACCTCCGGCATCGCTGCGGAGGCCACAATCGGGTAAATATCCGGCGTGACAAACAGAGAGACCAAACCGGCTCCAGCCCTGACGGCGGCTTGCGCGGCCATGACGGCCGCCCCGGTGAATCCGCGCGAACCGGCAACGATCCCCACCCGTCCGCAATCTCCCTTGTATGTGCTGTAGCGGCGCGGAGGCAGCAACCCGGCAAGGGTGTGCGGCGTGGCGATCGATTCGAGTGAGCGCGCTTCGTCCGGCGCGATCAATCCCGCCAGAGGCAATACTGCCAGGCGACCTACAAAATCGAGCGCGGCATCGGCGACCAGCCCGCGTTTGGCGAACCCGACGCAGAGGGTGAAATCGGCGACGACCGCCTCCGGATCGGCCTCGCCCGTGTCGCCATCCAGCCCGGTCGGGATGTCCATTGCGAAAACCGTCGCCCCGTTCTCGCGCCGGAGCCGTTGGATTGCCCCGGCTGCGGACCGGATCGGCTCGGTTAAACCGCGTTTGGCTCCGATGCCCAGCATGCCGTCGAGTACGATTTGAGGGGCCGTGGCGCGGCGGGTTGTAATAATTGCGGCTTCCGCTTCGACGAGTTTTTTTTGCGTCAGCGGGGCGAGTGTTTCCCTTGGGAAAACCGGGTGCGATTCGATCTGCCATCCGGCTTGCGCCAGATGCCGGGCCGTAACCAAGGCATCGCCTCCATTGTGCCCCTTTCCGAAAAAGATGTGGCAAATTCCCGCCGAGGGGAAAAACGACTTCACTTGGGCGGCCATCAAAGCCCCCGCTTCTTCCATGAGCGTTTCTGCGGAGATCCCGGCGGCAAACGCGCGTTCCTCGATTTCCTTCATCTCGCGGCACGTCACAAGCATGGACGAGATTCAACCACCAACCGCGCGGGGTTGCCAGTTGAATCAACCCTGAAAGACAGAGGGAGTTAACCGCAGATTGCGCAGATTTTCGCCGATTATTTCCGTAGAAATCTGCGTTCATCTGCGGATTCTCTTCTTCCGAAATCCTGGGGGACTACATCGAGGCCTTGACGGCCCGGGCCAGCGCGTTCGCCAGGTTTTGCCGGTGGGTTGGCAGTGCGCAGCGGGCGGCTTCCTGCGGGTTGGTCAGGAAGGCGCACTCGGCCAAGACCGCCGGAACGCGGGTTTTGCGCAAGACGTAGTAGGCCCGCCGCTTCACCCCCCGGTTTTCGTGACCATTGACCTGGGTTAGCTGGCTCTGGACCCGCGCGGCGACGGGGGCGGCTTTGCGATTAAAATAGTAGGTCTCGGTGCCGTCGGCTCCCTTGCGGATCGCCGAGTTGAAATGGATGCTGATGAAAAGGGCGTCGCGTTGCGCGTTGGCGATCGCGACCCGCTGCGGCAGCGGGATGAATGTGTCGTCGTTACGGGTCATCACCGTCTTGATCCCGTCCGCGCGCAAGGCGGCATTGAGCCGTTGCGCGACATCCAGGGCGAGGATTTTTTCGCACGCTCGCTGGCCGGGAATCCCCCCCCGGTCGTGACCGCCGTGGCCTGCGTCAATGACGACGCTGTCGAAGGCGAAAGATGAAGAGGCAATCGTGATCAGCAGGAGAAAAACCAGGCGGGGCATGCGGGAATCAAACGCTTTTATTCCTTTGTGCAAGCGGTTTAAAAAAATAAAAGTGCTCCATGAGGTCGTGCGTGGGCATCCCAATGGGATGCAAGCGAGTAGCCGGGGGTTGAGCTTTGCGATACCCCCCCGGAATCATGAGTCAAACGGGTTCACCCCGAAAGGGGTGGCAGAACACCCTGCTCTATTCCGCCGGGAGAAGAACCGGGCGGTCAGACAGTTTCGCCGGGGCGTTCCCAGGCTTGATACCGGCAGTTCCGCTCGTGGCCGGCGGAGCCTGCAATTCGCCGCCGACAATTTTGACGAAGCCGGACGGGTCACGGCGCATGCCGGGGCGTGTTTTGGTGGAAGCGTATTGGTCTTGAGCCAGTAATTCCCCGTTCACGCCGACTTGGGAATAAAGATAAACTTTTGGCCCCGCGACTTGCAATACATGCAACCGGTTTTGGATATCCATCTGGATCTCAGGGTCCAACCCGGCAATAATGTGGCCGAGCGGCATGGTGGCGTAAATCATCCCGTTGTCGGCGTCTTCAACCCGCACATAAAGAAACGTGTGCTCGGGCTGGCGAAAGGAGAGCAGCGATATTTTGCGCTGGCCGCCCGCGCCTTCCACTCCATCGGGCACGCCGACGGTCTGTTGCCAAACGGTTTTGCCTTCGCTGATTTCAATGCCGACCAGTTGCGACGGGTAATATTTATCAGTTGGCCCAAAGTAGATTTGGGCCCGGACGCGGTACATCCCCAGTTCACGAACCGGGAAAAGGCTGTTCAAAATGATGCTCCGCTTGACGGTCGCGCCCATCGGGATCGTTAGCGGGTTGAGCTTGTAATCCGGGTTAAGCGGCGGGACGAGTTGGCCGTCCGCCCGGTTGATCTGGAATCCAAACCAGCTCTGCATTTCGGTGTCGGCCAGGGTCAGATCCCGCCCGGCGAGATTCTTGATGGTGACGTTGGCGACAATCGGTTCATAAAGCATGAAGAACCGGCGTTTGATTTCCAGGTTGACCTGGATTTGGGCTTGGGCGTTCTGGACGCACAAGAAGGCGGCGAGGAGTAGGAGGAAACGGCGCATGGGGTGTTCTGGTAAATACGATCAAACGGGCGAAGCGCCAGTAATTTTTTCGGGCGCGGATATTTTTTTCCGCGCCCGTCCTGCCGCAACGGCCTCCCGTTACATCTTGGGAGCAGTGTCGGAAACGCAGCGGAAGCCCAGGTATTCGCAGTCGTTGGTGTAGGAAAGAACCGAGTCGGCCCGGCCAAGAAGGTTCGCTTCCGGTTTGTGGAAGGAGCCGCCACGAACGATCGGGTTCCGTTTGACGGGATCCCAGGTGCTGGTCCATTCGGCCATGTTGCCGAGCATGCCGACCGCGCCGTAGGGGCTGACGTCCCCTTTGATGGCATCCACCGGGTTCCAGTAGAAGTAGCCGTCCACATTTCCCTTGGTCAGGGTGTTGGGGCGCTCTTCGAAGTCTTTGCCGAGATTGGTCTTTTTCGGGTCAAACTGGTTGCCCCAGGGATAGAGCCGTCCGTCGGTGCCGCGAGCGGCCTTTTCCCATTCCTGCTCGGTGGGCAGGCGTTTTCCAGCCCATTTTGCATAGGCGTAGGCGTCCCAATAATCGACATCGAAGACCGGGCAGTTCAGGTTGATCGGGATAAACCGCGCGGGCAATCCCTTGCGAGCCCGGCCATACCAGATGTTCCATTGCACTTGATTCCCGCCGGGGACGTGGCTGACCTTGGCCTTGGGTTGATCGGGGGAATCATACTCCGTGGTGGGCCGCTCATTGAGCGCGGCGAGGAACTTGGCATACTGCCCGATGGTGACTTCGTGTTTGTCGATCCAATATTCGCCCGTTACCGCTTTTTGTCCGTTTTGGAAGATGAATTCTCCGGCGGGGATATGCACCGTTTCAACCGGGAGTTCGGTGCTCCGCAGGAACAGCCACCAGAGGCAGAAAGCGCAGAGGCTCAGGCCGAAGAAGGAGCCGACGCTTGTGATGATCAAGACGCGTTTTTGGTCTTTCTTGTTCTGTTCCACCGCACGGATGGCGACTTGATCTTGCACGGTGAGTTTGACGGCATCGGCCGGGATGACTTTTGGCTCCAGCGTTTGAATGATGCCCTTGAGATCTTCCCACGAGGTAAATCCGCCCGCTTCGCCCATGGACATCCGAGTGAGCAGATTCTGCAGCCCGCTATCGGTGGCGACGGCATTTGGCAACAGCGCCGTGATGGAACTGGCCAGCGCCGCGATATCTTGATGGAGATTTTCCTTCCCGTCTTCGGCGAGGGTGGCCGGGTTGGAGAGATGGGGCTGCTTGTTTTTGCCAATGAAGATGCGGCGCGCTTCCAGGGCGGCGTGAGCGATGTGATTTTTACTCAGGTAAGCGAGCCCTTCCACGACGACCTTGATAATGCGCAGAGCCATTTTGTCGTCGATGATCTCCCCCTTTTCCTTCATCTCGGCAAGATGCTGCCCGTCGATGTATTCGTAAGTGTAATAAGTGTAGCCGTTGGAATCTCCGGCCTCGTAGACCGAAATGATCGATGGATGTTTGACCGCAGCTTTGGCTTGCGCCATTCCTAAAAAGCGTTTTTTGGCTTCCGGATCTTTCTTCGCAATCGTGTCGGAAAGCACTTTGATGGCCACGGGCCGCGCCATGTTGGTTTGATTGGCCACAAAGACTTGGCCCCATTCATCTTCCCCGATTTTCCAGATGATCGTGTAATTGCCGATCTTGGTGTTGACCATTTCGTTGCTTTCGATTTCGGGGGAGCCAAAACCGGGCGACGTCGGAACCGGGATGGTGGGAACCGCCGCGAGGACCGGAGCAGCAGGTTGGGCTACGGGAGCAGCGACAGCAGGCTGTGCTATCGCAGGGGCAGCAACGGGGGTCGGCACGGCTACGGCAGCGGGCTTTGGAACCGGAGCAGCAACGGGAGTCGGCGCGGCAACGGCAGCGGGCTTTGCAACCGGAGTAGCAACGGGGGTCGGTGCGGCAACGGCAGCGGGCCTTGCAACCGGTGTGGCAACGGGAGTCGGCGCGGCAACGGCAGCGGGCCTTGCAACCGGAGCAGCAACGGGAGTCGGCGCGGCAACGGCAGCTGGCCGTGCAACCGGAGTAGCAACGGGAGCCGGCGCGGCAACGGCAGCTGGCCGTGCAACCGGAGCAGCAACGGGAGTCGGCGCGGCAATGGCAGCTGGCCGTGCAACCGGAGTAGCAACGGGAGCGGGAGCGGCAACGGCAGCTGGCCGTGCAACCGGAGCAGCAACGGGAGTCGGCGCGGCAATGGCAGCTGGCCGTGCAACCGGAACGGCAGCAGGCCGTGCCACGGGGGTGGCGGCCGGTCTGGCAAAAGCGGTTTCTTTCCCGGCGGGAGGCGGCATCTGAATCCGGATCGTGGTGGCTTTGCGGGCCGTGGATTCACTGGCCGAAAGAACGGATTTCGGCTTTATCGCCATGGGAATGGCGGCGGGCTTGGGCATGAGCGCTTCCACCTTCTCCACGGCTTGAAGCAGCACGTCGGCGCTGAACGGTTTGGTGAGCGTGTCACACCCGGCGGTGTACATTGCGTAGTCGCTCAGGTCGTATCCGGAGACGAAAATCGTTTTCATCGCCGGGTATTTTTCCAAAAGCTGCGCCCGGAGCGTAAAGCCATCCACCGGGTCCATCACCACGTCCGTGATCAGCAGATCGACCCCTTTGAGCGATTCGGCGTTTTCCATGGCCAGCGCCCCGTTGGACCCGATAGTGGTTTCGTAATCGGGCCGGCGCTTCAGAATACTCAACAAGGCCTGGAGAATGGTGGGATCGTCGTCGACAAGTAGAATTTTCATTGCGGCAGGTCGGAGGATGGTAGGGTGGAGGGAGGAATAAATTGGTTCAGAAGTTTTACCGGGTCGGCGAACTTCGCGTTGAGCACCCCTTTATAATAGACTCGGACGCTATAGCCAAAATAAATCCGTCGTTCCCGCGTTCTCGGATCATTGCGGTCGAACGAGGGTTGGGTGTATTCGACTTCGAGTGTCTCCGGGTCGGGTGAGGACCAGTCAACCGGGAGCAGATCGCCGGTCGGGCTTTCCCGCCGCGTCCAGGAAGAGGTCACGTTGGCGTTGGTTTCCACCAGCGAGCCGTCCTTGAGCTGATCGTAGAAGAAGACCTGGATTACGACATCCCGGGGCTCGATTTTCCTGCCCTGGCGTGCCAGGATCGGGACACGCAGCTTTAAATGCCTCAGCGGTTGAGTGTTGCCGGTATCGTCGATCGTCCCCACTTGCCCGAGCGAAAGGATCGGCGCGAGGTCGGATGCGGTTTCCGGCGTCAGCGCGCCTGTTGTGGACGGGTTCGGTTCCTCCGGGGAGACGGGGGGCAACTGGAGCGCCTTTAATTTGGCTTCCGCCGCCGCGTAGTAAATCCCCGCGCTCTCCCCCATTTCGTAAATGCGCCGCCATTGTTCGATGGCTTTGTCGGTCAGGCCCATTTTTTCGTAGGTCAGCGCCATTTCGGAGATGATCAGGCAATGGCGCGGGGAGAGCGATTGCGCTTCGCGCAACCGGGTCATCGCGGTGGCGGTGTCGCCGCGGTCGCGTAAACCTTTGGCGAAAGTGACGAGGTCGGTGATGCGCGATTCGAGCGTGATCTCCCGGCGCACCGCCGGGGTCGGTTTGGGAAGCCGTGCCACGAGCGATTTTTCCGCCTCCGCCGCCGGGTTCTCATCCGGCACAGGTTTAATGGGGGCAGGGGTGGGGGGGACAGGGGGGAATGGCAAGATGATGGGCGCGGGAGCAGGGGCCGCCGGAACGGCCGAGGCGAGCGCGGGTTTGGAACGGGACCGGAGTTGCAAACCGACGCCGAAGATTTCCGCCAGCGCCAGCACGCCCAATAAGATCATCGTTACCACAAAGGTCCGGCAAACCGGCGGGCTTTGGGGGGATGAAACGGGCAGCATAGAGGGGAAAAGCCTCAAACTAGGCGCGGTTTTCACGAGTGTCAACGAAGCAGCGGCTTGATTCCCGCGACGGTTTGCCTTAGGGGCATAGGTGATGTTTTCCCCACGTTTCCTTTTATGCCTGCTTTTGACGGCCCGTTTTGCCTTTGCGGCCCCCAGCCCAAAAAGCGCTCCCCCTGCCGAGCTTCATCTGACTTTGCGCAAAGCCATCGCATTGGCCATTGAAAACAATCTCGCCATCAAAGTCGGCGAGTTTGAGCCGGACATCGCCGCCGCCCGCATCACGTCGGAGCTTGGAGCTTTCGATCCGGCGTTGAGGGCGTATGCGAATCGCAACGTTTTCAATTCGGCCTCTGGCGAGAACGATTATGGCGCTTACGGTCTCGGGCTGGGCGGCAAGAGCGTCTATGGCACCGATTACCAACTCGGGCTCGCCACCACCGGCGGCAGCAATTCCCGGTTTCCGAATCTCTATTCCAGCGGGGCTCAATTTGCTCTCACGCAGCCGCTCCTGCGCGGCTTTGGCTCCGACGTGAACCTCGCGGCCTTGCGGATCGCCCGCAACAACCGCCAAATCAGCGAATGGGCGTTCAAACAAGAAATCATCGATGTGGTGACCCAGACGGTGTTTGTCTATAATGAACTCTACTCCGCCTTGCGCAATTACGAGGCAGCCCGCCACTCCCGCGACCTCGCGCTCGAGCTTTGCAAACAAGAGGAAACCCGGGCCGAAATCGGCGTAAAAATCGAGCTCGACGTGGTCACCGCGCAAGCCGAAGCCGCCTCCCGCGAGGAAGCCGTCATTCTGGCCAAAAACGACATCGAAAATAACGAGCGTTACCTCAAGCAACTTATTACATCGGATACCGAGAAGTTGCTGGCCATGCGTATCTCCATCGAGCCGCCACCCATTGCCGCCATCGGGGGGGTCGATCTCCCGGCCGGATTGCGCGCCGCTTTGGGCGAACGCCCCGATTACCGGCAGGCGCTCATTTCACTCCAGACTCGCCACATCAACGTCGTCACCGCCCGCAACAGCGCGCTTCCCCGGCTCGACCTCGTTGGCAGCCTCAACCTGATTGGGCTCGACTCCAACGACATTTCCGAAAGCCTGAGCTTTTGGAACAACCGTGGCGGCAATCCTCAAAACTGGAGCATCGGGACCGTGTTCAGCCTTCCGATTCCCAATCGCGGCGCACGGGGTCAGCTCAAAGCAGCCCGGTTGATCGACGCGCAGGCTTTGATCGGGCTCAAGCAACTGGAGCAAAGTATCATCGTCAACGTCGCCAATGCCGCCGGGCAAATCGAGACCGCCCGCAAGCGGATCGACTCCACGCAGGAAGCATTGAGGCTGGCCAAGGAAAGTCTGGATGCCGGGCGCAAACGGCACGAGTTTGGAAGCGCGACCACCTTCGAAGTCCTCCAACTTCAAAAAGCGATGACCGACGCCCAAGCCGCGCTCATCCGGGCAGAGGCCGACTACCACAAAGCGATTTCCGAATACGACCGGCAAACCGGCCAGACCCTTCGGCAAAACGGCATCGAAGTTTCCAATTAGCCGGTACGCAAACAAGGGCGGCCCAATTGGACCGCCCTTGCTGATGGTTAAATGCCCAGCGTTCGTTGCAAATCGGCCGTGCGGTTAAGCCAGCCGTGGAGGAACTTCTTCAAGCCCGGTCTTGCCGTCACCAGCCGCCGATAAAAGGCGGCCTGGTTTTGCAGAAAGGCCGTTGCCGTGGGCGGCACGGGCGTCGTTTTAAGAAGCGCCTTGGCCCGGCTTGCGCCGCAGTTGACGCAGGCGTTGAAGAACGCCTCGCCCAGGGGTTGCGGGAGCCATTCGCATCCGTATTTAACCCAGTAATCGCGCCAGTAAATCGCCATCGCCGCTTCCTTCGTCAGGGTCTTGATCTCCACCTCCGGGTGGCTCCGGCGGTCGATCCCGAATTTCGTCTCGCCGCCGGGGTCGTCGGGATCGTTCTCGTAGCCGCCCTCCCATTTGAAGATGAACGGGATGAACTCAAGGAATCGCCGGGTCATCGTAATGTTTGGGAGCAAAGGTTCGCTCCACGGTTTGGGCGACCTGGCTCGCCACGTTTTGACGCATTTGCAAAAAACCGGTCACGCCGACATAAGCCGCCGAGACTGCGGTGATCCCGTAAAGCACCGTTTGCGTAAGGGACGTGAACGCGGCGACTTTGGCTTCCGGCATCGCATAAAGATGCCGTAGCGCAAGCTCATAAGCCGCCCACATCATGCCGTTGGCCGCGAGCGTCATCCAGAGTTTGCGGCTTGTCCAAGGGTGTGGCTTTCTTTTCATAAACTTGCGAGAGCGAGCAGCGGTTTGCGAAACGCCCACACCCCCAGCGCCAGCGAGAGCAGCGCCAGTTTCCACGAGCAGGCGCGCCAGAAATCGCGGGCCGCTTTGGTGCGGTCATTCTCTTCCTGCGCTTTGGATAACGCCGAGCCAATCTCGCGGATCTGCTGTTGCAGCGCGCCGAGTTGTCCCGACGAATCGGCCAGCGACGCATGGGCCGAGTTCAACTCCACCCGCGCCGATTCCAACTCGGTTTGAGTCGTGTCGAGCGCCGTTTGGAGCTGGATCACCAGCGGGCGTTGCATCGGGGTTGCCACTGCTAGCAACGCCTTTGATTGCATGGCCGCGAGCCGCAGCGATCTCTCCGCCGCCGCCGTGTTTTGCGCCGCCTTAAGGGCCGCACCGGTTGCCGAATCGAGCGTCATTTGAACGGTGAACGCTGACGGCTTCGGAACGCCCCGTCCCACACAGCCGCAGAGCAACAAGGCGATCAAGGTGAGCCGTTTCATTTGTGCAGGATGGCGATTCCCATTAACGCGGCCAGCACCAGGCTCAGCACGATGCCCACGCCGCCGTAGACGAGCCTTTGCACTGGCGCAAACTCCACCCGCATCACAAAGCGCGCTTCCGCGAGTTCCTCGAACTTGTCGAGCCGATCGATCAGGTTCCCGATGCGCTCGGTTAACACGCTCACCTTTTCAGTTTCTTCGGTGCTCATAGCGGTTTGGGAAGTTCTGATTTGATCTGGAGCCGCTGGGCGAGCACGGCCGTTTTTTGGATGGCTCCTTCCGCCTGCACCTCGGGATCGCTGGAAACCAGTTTTGCTTCGGCATCGGCGAGATCGAATACCGAAGCCTCGGCCTCGTAGCGCGCCGCCCGTTTTTGCTGACATTCCGCCACCAGACTTTCGAGCGTGGGCGAAGGTTGTTCGCGCCAGGTTTCCGGGCCGTGCTGTTTGGTGATGACAAGCTCGCGCCAGCCAAGATTGAGAACGGCCAGGACCTCGAAGCCGCTGCCCAGGGCGCCGGTGTAGCGGTTGGTCCGAAGCGTGGCGTTTGTCCCGATTTGTGCGACCGCCGCGCGCGGATCGGCGGCGGAAAGGGCGGTTTCAAAAGCAGATAAAACCGCCGCGTTGGTTTGATTAAGCGTTAATTTTTCCATTACGCAAATTCTCCATTGAGTTGAATGATTTCGGCATCGCTGAGAGAACGGCCATAAATCCGGAGCGCCCGGACGTCGCCTGCCCCCAGGCCATAATTCCCAAGTCCGTTCGATCCGATATGCGTTGTGATTCCTTCGCCCGGAGTTGTATTAAGGCATATTCCCGATGTGACATCCGTTTGAAGTTTGACCCCGTCGACCCACAAGGAAATAGTGACTCCGTAAACAAGGGCGATGTGATGCCAGTTACCGTCCCGGAGTTCACCCAGGATCGAATCAAAATCCGGCCCCCAAGTCGTAAAATTGTCGTCCGTGACACGCGGTTGCAGATTGATGTAGCTGTTGCAAAGAGCGTAAACGGGTTGTTCAGGACCATCAGCGCCAAAAATCCAGAAATCGCCGGAACCGGGTTGACGGCGAATCCAGGCAGATAAAGTAAGGCCTGTGGAACCGGCTCCGACGACGCTTGCCGCGCTCAGGTAGTTGGTCCCATCGAAGCTGGCAACCCCGTCGGCAAAAGAAACCGCGTTGGTATTGCTTAACGTATTGCCGCCGCCGCTGGAATCGGCCAGTTCACTACCCGCGGCAAAGAGCCATTCGGCCAGCAACCCGGTGCGGATGGTCACCTCCGATTCGACGACGGGCCGGACCCCCACCTCCACAAATGCCCATTCGTGCCCCAGTGCTGAAACATCCAGCACCTGATAGATGGCCCGCGTATTGAGTTGTTCGACCAGATCGCCGACATTCACCTGGTCTGCAATCAGCGCAAGTCGGGCCGGAGCATTGGCCACGGTGACGCGCTGAAGCTGCGGATTGAGCGAGGTCCATTTTTCCAGATTCGCCAAAGTTGCAGGCGTGACCCCCTTCGACGCGTCGATTCCCGCGTCCACCTCCGCCTGCGTCGCAAGTTGCACCGCACCGGTAGCCGTTTCGGTTGCGGCCTGCTTGATCGCGGCAAAGGCGCTGGCCGGGTCGGGGAGATCGGCGAGATTCTTCGATTTCTGGAGAAAATCGCGGAACGGCAAAATCCAATCTCCAGCCCACACCAACTCCTGTAGCTGGTAGACGCCCTCCTCGTTGGGAACCAAGATCGTCAGCGTGTCGGTGTTGCCGGTGATTTTTGCGAATCGAACCTTGTAACGCCCCGGCAGGAGCGTGACGCTCCCGGTGCCGTCGGCGTCGATCAGGATCGAGTGCGCCCCCGAGACTGCAAGCGCAGAGCCGCTGAAAAACGGCGTATCCTCGGGATAGAAAATCACATGGCAAGTCACCGCCACATCGAAAATGTCTTTCAGACAAATGTGAACAGTACTCATGCACGCACCGTTCGGGGCCGTGCTTCAAAATGGCAAGAAAGGGCCGCGCCGCCCGCGTCAAATCACCGGCCCTTGGCCGCGTGCAGGAGCCGGTTTATGGAAGCCGCCGCGTAAGCCGCGCCAAAGCCGTTGTCGATATTGACCACGGTCACGCCGCTGCCGCAGCTATTGAGCATCCCCAATAACGCGGCCAGGCCGCCAAAGCTTGCGCCATAGCCGACGCTGGTCGGCACCGCGATGACCGGTTTGCTCACCAGCCCCGCAATGGCGCTGGGGAGCGCCCCTTCCATCCCGGCCACGACGATCACGACATTGCACGCTTCGATTTGATCCCGCACCGCCAGCAGCCGATGAATCCCGGCCACGCCGACGTCAAAAAATTTGGCCACGCGATTGCCAAAAACCTCCAGCGTCACCGCGGCCTCTTCGGCCACTGGCAAATCCGAGGTTCCCGCGCAAACCACCGCCACCGCGCCGTCCAATTTGGGCAGCGGACTCTCTTCCAGCGTGATGGCCCGCGCCCGCTCGTGGACACGCGCTTGCGGGAAAGCCGCGCGCATCGCCGCCGTCTGCGCTTCATCGATGCGCGTCACCAGCACGATCCCGTGGCTCTCCACGATCTTGCGCGCAATGGCCACCATGTCGCCGGGCGTTTTACCCGGCCCGAAAATGACCTCGGGAAAACCGCAGCGGTCGTGCCGCCCCACATCAACGCGGGCCACGCCGATATCCACAAATTGCGAAGAGTTGGTCATAAAATTACTGCGGTTCCATCCCGTGCAACCGGTCGAGCAGATACGGGAGGAGCTGTTTTTTGCGGCTGACCACTCCGTCAAGCGCCCACATGAAATGGGTGAGGCGGGGATAATCGATCCGGTGCAGGAACGCTTCCGAACCCCGGACCAGCAGCATCGAGTTTTGCGAAATAATATCTGTCACCAACAACGCCGAGAACAGATACCGGTTGGCCCGGCAATGCGCATCCAACGCCTCCGTCAACGCCGCCTCTTTTTCGTAAAATTGCGAGAACGACAGCTCCTCGATTTGCGCCACCGAGAACCGGGCATCTCCCTCCTCGTATTCCTTGCAGTCGGCTGTAACGGCTTGTTGCGGGGTCATGGTCAGGAGCGGCGAGCCGACCGAGAAAATCTCTTCCGCCAACTGCTTGGAATCAACCCCGACGATCTCCGCCAACTGCGTTAAAATCCGCGCATCGGCTGGCGTTGTCGTGGGCGAAGTCAAATGAAGCGTGTCCGAGATCAGCCCCGCCATCAAGAGCCCTGCGATCGGTTTGGGAATGGCGACGCCGAAATGTTCATAACACATCGCCACGATGCTGGAAGTCGAGCCGACCGGGTTATTCCAAAACAGAATCGGCGAATCGCTTGAGAACCCGCCCAGCCGGTGATGGTCAATAATTTCCGCAATCGGAACCGTTTCCGCCCCTTTCACCGCTTGGGAAAGCTCGTTGTGATCGACCAAAATCAATTGGCGCGGGATCGTCTTTAAAAAATCGCTTTTGGAGAGAATGCCCACCAGCCGCTCCTCCTCGACGACCGGAAAAATAAACTGTGAGCTGGCGGCCGCCGATTCGCGGGCCTTGGCGAGAAGTGCGTCCGAGGGGAAACTTAAAAATTCGCCATCCAGTTTGCGCCCGACTTTCACCGCCCCCCGGGCGAGCAGCACGGTCGTGGCGGTGTCGTAGGGGGAGGTCGCCAGCGTCACCCCGTATTGGAGCGCGGCCTTGCGAACTTCCGCGCTCACGGGCGGGTTGCCCGTCACCACCACCGCCGCCGCACCCGCCCGGATGGCATCCAGTTGAATCTCTTCCCGGTCGCCGACGATCACGACCACCCGGCGTCCTTTGTAGCGCGCCACCCGTTCCTTGAACGACTCCTCGGACATTGCGCCCACCAACAAAAGATAATCCCGTTCCTCCAGCACCGGTTCCCCCTGGATCAATTTTCCCGCGAACGTGTGGAAAATCTCCTCCAATGCCGCGGGGACGATCCGGGCGTTCTCGGTGTCGTCCCGGGACGGGACGAGGTGATGCAACACCTTGAAGGCTGAGAGCAAGCCCAGGCAGTGAAATTGTCCATCGATCACCGGCACGCCGCGCAATTGCTTGCGCTCAATCAATTGGAGCGCCTCGTAAACCGACGAATCCGCAGTGATTGAAATCACCTCCTCCTCCATCACGTCGGCCACTCGCGGCGAGAGATCGGTGATCAAGACCGGCGCTTCCACGCCAAACTTGTTGAGCACGTAATCGATCCGCTGGTTGGTGTTCCCGGCCCGTGCCGCGATCACATCGGGGTGGCCCGTGAGCCGTTTGAGTTCCGCGTAGGCGATCGCCGCGCAGATCGAGTCCATATCCGGGTTTCTGTGGCCGATAACAATCGTTTGCATGACTTTGGATTCTCGAGGGGAATCTACGTGAAAAAAGAGCGGTTTAGGAATAAAAAAAGCCGCGCTCCCTGAAAACGGAAGCGCGGCTCCAAGTGATTTTACTTGCGGCTACTCGCAGCTCGCGGCGGCTTTGACGATCTCCGTGAACGCGCGGGGGTCAAGGCTCGCTCCGCCGACGAGTGCGCCGTCGATGTCGGGCTGGCTCATCAACGTCTTGGCATTGTCCGGCTTCACGCTGCCGCCGTATTGGATGCGGATTTTTTCGGCCACGCTCGGGTCGGCGATCAGGGCGATCGTTTTGCGGATGAAGGCGTGGGCCGCCTGCGCCTGTTCGGGCGAAGCGACGCGGCCGGTGCCGATGGCCCAGACGGGCTCGTAGGCGATCACGGTTTCCGCGATTTCCTTGCTGTTCATCCCGGCGAGACTGCCGCGAAGCTGGGTTTCGAGCACTTCCTCCACCCGGTCCGCATCCCGTTCGGCGAGGGTTTCGCCCACGCAGAGGATCGGTTTGAGGGAAGCTTCATGGGCAGCGCGCACTTTTTTGTTCACGATCTCGTCGGTTTCCCCGAAGAGGGTGCGGCGTTCGCTGTGGCCCAGGATGACGTAGCGGACATACAAATCGCGCAGCATGGCGGCGCTGACTTCGCCGGTGAACGCTCCGCTCTTTTCGAACGACATGTTCTGGGCGGCGAGTTTGATGGTGGACGATTTGCTGAGGCGTTCGGCGACTTTGGAAAGGGCCGTGAACGCGGGGGCGATAACAATATCGGCCCCGCTTTCTTCACCGATTTCGAGCAGGAAAGTGTCCAGGAACGCTTCGGCTTCGCCGATCGTCAGGTTCATTTTCCAGTTGGCTGCAATGATTTTTTTACGCATGGGGTTCTAATAAGGTTACTTGTTGGTGAGAGCGGCCACGCCGGGAAGCTCGCGGCCTTCCAGCAGTTCGAGGCTCGCGCCGCCGCCGGTGGAGATGAACGTCATTTTGTCGGCCAGGCCGAATTGCTTGACGGCCGTGACGGAATCGCCGCCGCCGACGATCGATTTGGCTTTAGAATCCGCCACCGCCTGACCGACGGTCTTGGTGCCGTTGGCAAATTCGGCGACTTCGAAGACGCCCACTGGTCCATTCCAGAGGACGGTCCCCGCGTTGGCGATCTCGGCATTGTAAAGGGCGATGGTTTCCGGCCCGATATCCACCCCCGCCCAGCCTTCGCTGACGGAGTTGATCGCGGAAATTTGCGTGGGGAGCCCGGCTTTGAACGGGAAGCTGTCCTGCGTCTCGACGGAATCAACCGGGAGCAGGAATTTGACCCCTTTTTCTTTGGCCAGGGCTAGGATTTCCTTGGCGAGATCGACCTTATCGGCCTCCACCATGCTCTTGCCGACCGGGTAACCGAGCGCAAGATAGAAGGTGTAAGCCATCGCGCCGCCGATCAGGATCGTGTCGGCTTTTTCCAGGAGCGATTTGATGACGGTGATCTTCGAGGAAACTTTGGAGCCGCCAAGGATCACGACAAACGGGCGGTCCGGTGTGGCGAGTTCGTCCACGAGGTATTTCAATTCCTTTTCCATCAAAAGCCCTTGGGCGGCGATGGGAAGGAACGCGGCAACCCCGGCCGTGGAAGCGTGGGCGCGGTGGGCGGCACCGAAGGCATCGTTGACATAGACATCGCCCAAGGCGGCGAGTTGCTGGGCAAAAGCGGGATCGTTCGCCTCTTCTTCAGCCGCAAAGCGGACGTTTTCGAGCAGGGCGACCTGGCCCGGCGCAAGCGCGGCGACAACGGCCTTGGCCGATTCGCCCACCGTGTCGGTGGCAAACGCAACCGGGGCGTCGATCAATTTCGAGAGGCGCTCGGCGACCACGGCGAGCGAGTATTTTGGGTTCGGCTTCCCCTTGGGACGGCCAAAGTGGGCCATCAGGATGACCTTGGCCCCTTTTTCGCGCAAAGCGGCGATGGTGGGGAGACTTTCGACGATCCGGGTGTCGTCGGTGATGCGTTGGGCGCCGTCCACTTCTTCAGTGGGGACGTTGAAATCGACGCGGACGAGCACGCGTTTGCCCTGAACGTCAATATCGCGAACGGAAAGCTTGGCCATAAAAAAAGAGAGAGTATTGACATTCCCAAGGTCGACTCGGGAACGAAAGTTTTTTCGAATCAGTGACGTTCCCGGTTTCAACTTGGGAACGAGTTAAAAATCCGGCCAGGGCCGCCGAGCCCCGGCCGGGAGAGTTTTTTGGGAAAGCGGTTGAGCTTTCCCCGGCAATCGGCGTTGCCGTTGGTTTAATTACTTGCCGAGCATTTCGAGCATCTGGACGCAACGGTTGGAATAACCCCATTCGTTGTCATACCAGCTCACGACCTTCACGAACTTGCCGCCGTTGACCATGGTCAAGCTGCTGTCGAAGATGGAGGAGTTTGGATTGCCCACGATGTCCTGGAGCACGAGCGGCTCGTCGGAGTATTCGAGAACGCCTTTCATTGCCCCTTCAGCAGCGGCTTTGAAAGCGGCGTTGATCGATTCCACCGTCGCGTCTTTCGAGAGAACGCAGGTGAAGTCGGTCACGGAGCCGTCCGGAGTCGGGACGCGGAACGCGCCGCCTTGCAGCTTGCCGTTGAGTTCGGGAAGCACTTCGCCGATCGCCTTGGCGGCGCCGGTGCTCGAAGGAACGATGTTGATGGCGGCCGAACGGGCGCGGCGGAGATCTTCATGGGGAAGATCGAGGATGCGCTGGTCGTTCGTGTAGCTGTGAATCGTGCTCATGAAGCCCGCTTCCAGGCCAAATGTGTCGTTGAGAATTTTGACCATCGGGGCCAGGCAGTTCGTCGTGCAGCTCGCGTTGGAGACGATGAAGTGCTTGGAAGCATCATAGATGCCGTCGTTGACGCCCATGACGATCGTCGCGTCCGGGTTCTTGGCCGGGGCGCTGATGAGCACGCGTTTTGCGCCGCCCGCAATGTGGAGGGCCGCTTTATCGCGCGAGGTGAAGAAACCGGTCGATTCGAGGACGACGTCCACGCCGAGTTGGCCCCAGGGGAGTTTCGCGGGATCGCGTTCCTTGAGGATCTTGATTTTATGGCCGTCCACGATGAGGTTTTCCTCATCGAAAGAGATTTCGCCATTGAACTTGCCGTGCACGGAGTCCCATTTCAGGAGGTGCGCCAGCGTTTTAGTGTCGGTCAAATCGTTGATTGCGACGACGTTTTTGACTTGAGCGGGGGTCATTGCGCGCAGCACGTTGCGGCCGATGCGCCCGAATCCGTTGATACCAAACTTTGCCATAGAAGAATTAAATAATGTGTTGGTTGATTAGAAACCCTAAACCTAGCGGGAATCGCGCCAGAGCGTCAATCCCACATTTGCCGGAGAATATTTTAAAAATCGCATGGCAACGGGATCAAACGACCGTCAGGGAGGGGTCCACCTCCCGCGCCCAGGCGATAATCCCCCCCTCGATATTCCGCAATTTTTGGAATCCGGCCTCCTGGAGCAGTCCCAGGGCGCGGGCGCTCCGAACCCCGGATTTGCAAAGAAGCCCGATTTCGCGCGCCGGGTCGAGTTCCCCCATCCGGGCCTTCAGTTCTCCCAGCGGGATATGTACGGAACCGGCGATATGCCCCATTTGCCACTCCAGCGGCTCGCGGACATCCACCAGCAGGAACCCCGGTTGGCCGAGTTTGCGCTGGAGCGCCGTGACGGAAAGAGTCGTTTTGGATTGCGCCGGGGGGAGTCCGCAAAAGCGGTCGTAGTCGATCGGCGTGGTGATGGACGGGTGTTCGCCGCAAACGGGGCAGTTCGGGTCTTTGCGGAGCTTGAACTCGCGAAACTTGAACCGCAGGGCGTCAAAGTGGACCAATCGGCCGACAAGCGGCTCGCCGATTCCGAGGATCAGCTTGATCGCTTCCAGCGCCTGCATCGTGCCGATCACCCCGGGCAACACGCCGATCACCCCTCCCTCGGCGCAACCCGGGACCGCCCCGGGAGCCGGGGGTTCAGGCAGCATGCAGCGGTAGCACGGCCCGCCGAGATGGGGTGCAAAGACCGAGCATTGCCCTTCAAACCGCAGAATGGAGCCGTAAAGGTTCGGCTTTTTGAGAAAAGCGCAAACGTCATTGGAAAGATAACGGGTGGGAAAGTTGTCGGTCCCATCCAGAACGATGTCATAATCGCGGGCGATCTCCATCCCGTTTTCAGCGCGGAAGGCGACCTCATGAAGATCGATCTGGACGTGCGGATTGACCTCGGCGAGCCGGTCCCGGGCGGACGCCAGCTTGGAGCGGCCCACATCGGAGGTTCCGTGCAGAATCTGGCGTTGGAGATTGGAGAGATCGACCCGGTCGGCATCGACCAGCCCGATCCGGCCCACGCCAGCCGCGGCAAGATAAAGCGCGGCGGGAGAACCGAGCCCGCCCGTGCCGATGCAGAGGACGCGGGCGGCTTTGAGGCGTTGCTGTCCCTCGGTCCCCACCTCAGGCAGGGAAAGATGACGCGCATAACGCGCCATCTCGGGATGGCTTAATTCAGAAAAGCATTCGGGATCGATCACGCTTGCGAGCTTACAATAAGTCCCATGATTCCCATAGGACTCATTCCATCCCATTTCCGCGATTGCCTTACTTAACCGAGAGCTTGAACGAAGCCTTCTGGCCAGAGCTGGTGATCTTGGCGGCTTTGCCTTCGGCCTTGATCTTTTTTGCCACCGTGGCGGCGGAGGTGCCGAGCTTATTGGCAATCGTCCGGTAATTGGTCGCGCCGCCTTTGATCGCTTCCACAACCTGCTGGATCGTGACGCTGGTGCGGGGTTTGCGGCCGCTGGGGGTTTTTTCCGGGGCGCTCTCGCCCGTCAATTTGGCGATTTGGGCCTGGAGATCAACCACATTCGCCCGAGCTTCGGCGAGTTTGACTTTCAATTCCAAAACGGCCCGATGCTTGAGCTGCTCAATCTGGCGTTGAAGATCTTCGATTTGTTCGGTAGCGCCTGTTGCGCCGGTGTTGGAGTTGGACATGGTTTTCTAAAATTAGGCTAATTAGGTTATTAACGTCAATCGTTAAACCACGTTATCGATAATAGATGATTATCTCCAGTGACGGTGTCCGTTGACAATGATTACAGAGCTGCCTCCGTAAAAACGCGGGTAATAAGGGTCGTATGGATAATAAGGTCCGTAATAAGGAGCATCGTAAACACGACCGGCATAATAGGGTCGGGGTGCAAAAATCGAAGGAGTATCCAGCAGATAATTGATGATGCTTTGGTCGACCCCGCCTTCGCGCAGCCGTGCGAGGCCGGGCTTGTCGAGGGAATAGACGGCGCGGGTCGAATAAAGATAATTGATCACCAGGCGCCCGGGAACCTGTCGTTTGGATAATTCAATAATGTCACTCAAAGTGAGAACCTCGCCTTGCACCATTCTGTCATAAATGAACGGGGAGACATTATGTTGCAACAAAGTATTGCGTTCCGAGCGGTCGATGGCTGCGCATCCTGACCAAAGCGCAACAACGCAAACCGGGACAAGAAACTTGGAGTAATTCATCTCAATGGAGATAATGCCGGGACCGGTTTGTTTTCAATATAAAACAAAACGGCGCCGGATGGTTACACCCGGCGCCAGCAAAAATCGCGCAGCCCACAAGGCTGAATCGAAATTCAAAGCCGCCGCAACCCGGAGGGTTGCCAGCGAATAGCCGGTGGTTGAGCGTTAGCGACACCACCGGATGAGGTGTTTGAAAGAATTCACCCCAAAGGGGTTGCAGAGCCATCGCCTCGTTTTCTGCCACCCCTTTGGGGTGAGGCGCGGTTTTGCATTGACCGGTGGTGTCGCTAACGCTCAACCACCGGCTATGGGCTTCAAACCCTTTGGGTTTGGCTCGATCTGAATGTCGATTCAGCCCTAAGGCTTGATTTCCGAACCGCTGGCCGCGTCGGTGATCACGAATTGCTCGTGATGCAGGGCCGGGTCGGAGCGGAACGTCAGGCGGCAGGCGTAGCGGCGCTCGATTTCCACGAGGAGTTCCTCGTCGTCGCTGCGCAGCCGGGAGAGCAGGTGGGGGCTCACGGACACCTTGAACTCGTGGAGATCGGGGTTCTTGCGCAATGCCTGGTGCAGCGTGCGCTGGAGTTCCACGCTCATCGTCATCGAGCTCTTGACCGTGCCGCGCCCGTGGCAATAGGGGCAGTTTTCGTAAATCGAACCGCTGAGGCTTTCCTGGGCGCGTTGACGGGTCATTTCCATCAACCCGAGATTGGACAGCGGCAGGACGTGCGTCTTGGCCTTGTCGCGCCGGAGATGTTCTTTCATCCGGTTGAACACGGCCTGCTGATCTTTGCGGCTCTTCATGTCGATGAAGTCGCCAATGACCAGGCCGCCGATGTTGCGCAGGCGCAATTGGCGGGCGATCTCGTCCACGGCTTCCAGGTTGGTCTGGAGAATCGTTTTTTCGACATCCTTGGCCCCCTTGTTGCGGCCGGTGTTGACGTCGATGGCGATGAGCGCCTCGGTTTCGTCGATCACGATGTAGCCGCCGCACGGCAGCCAGACTTGCCGGTGAAAGGCGTCGTCGATCTGCTTCTGGATGCCGTATTTCTCAAAAATCGGGGTCGGCTCGTTGTAGAACTGGACGCGGTTTTTGGAACGGCGGGAGATCTGTCCCACCAGGTCGCCCATCTGCTTGACGGCTTCCTCGCTATCGCAAATGACGGCGTCGATTTCGTCGGTCAGGAAGTCGCGCACGGTCCGTTCGATCAAGTCCGGCTCCTGAAAGACGCAGTTGGGGGCGTTCTTGGCTTTGACCTCCTCCTCGATCTTTTTCCATTGCTCGATGAGCAGCGTCAGGTCGCGGATAAAGTAGCGTTCCCGCTGCCCTTCGCCGACGGTGCGCACGATGACTCCCATCCCCTCGGGGATTTCGAGTTTTTTGAGAATCTTGCGAAGCCGTTCGCGTTCTTTGGGATCTTCGATCTTGCGCGAGATACCGCACTGGTCGCTAAACGGCATGAACACGAGATACCGGCCCGCCAGCGAGATGTTGGTGGTGATGCGCGGCCCCTTGTTGGAGATCGGCCCCTTGGTCACTTGCACAAGCACTTCGGAACCGACCGGGTAGATCTTCGGGATATCGGCGGAAGTGATCTTTTTGGGCTGTTTGCGGCCATGTTTGCGTTCGACCTCCTCAATGCCGCTGTCGAGCGCGGCCGGGATGGCATCCCAGAAATGGAGGAAGGCGTTTTTTTCGAAACCGATGTCCACGAACATCGCCTTGAGGCCGTGCTCGATGTTTTTGACGCGGCCTTTGAAAATGCTGCCGACGATGTTGCGCTCGGTGGTTCGCTCAATGGAATATTCCTCGAGCTGGCCGTTTTCGAGCAGGGCTACGCGGCGTTCGAGCCGTTCGCAGTTAATAATAAGCTTGTTGCCGGTTTCCCGGCGCAGGCCGAGCATCCGTTTGACTTTGTCGATCATGAATCTGGTAGTTTGAAGGAGGTTTTTTACTGACACGTAAGGTGAGTGGCGTTCGTCGGGGGGGCGAGACGCCTAGTTAGGATTGCGATTGCGGTTGAATATCTTTTCAAAGAAATTTTTTCGGGGTTGGTCCGGCTGCGCCTCCCCGGAGGGGGCGCGACGGGTTTTCGGTTTGCTTGGAGATTGGGGGGTGGGTTTGGATGGGGAAGCGGGTGCGGTTGGGCGCGCGGCCTTTTGGGCCACTCGGCCCTGGTCGTCCGCTTCGGCTTTGATATCTGGGCTGGCCTGGTCGCGGTCCATCTGGATCGCCCGGGCTGGGGTCTCGCTATTGGTTTCCTGATCCTCGTTATCCGAGGAGTCGTTGGAAACGGCTTCGATGCCGTTCTCGGCTCCATAGGGAGGGAGAGCGGTGATCATTTCAAAAGGTCGGGGGTTGTGTGCGGGGGCGAGCGGCTTCAGGTCCACCTTCAGGGTTCCGTTATCCACCGCGAGCGCCTGTTCCATGATATGGGCCGCCACCGGCGCGGCGACGCTTCCGCCATGCTCGCCGCCCTGCACCATCACGACGACCACGTATTTGGGTTGGTCGAACGGGGCAAAACAGCAAAACCAGGCGATATGTTCCTTTTGGCCGCGATCAGTCGCCTGAGCCGTGCCGGTCTTGCCTGCCATTACGGTTCCCTTGATCTGGGCGGCATGCCCGGTGCCGCCGCCGCCCGGTCCGTCGGTCGCGTTGACGACATTCCAGAGTCCCTTGCGGACGACCTCGATCTGGTCGGGGGTAAATTCTTTGCGCAAATCTCCGCGAATGATCGGTTGATCGGGCACGGCAATTTTGCCGGTTTCATCCAGGGCCGGTTTGCCGTCCGGTTCCAGCACGGTGCGGACGAGGCGCGGCTCGTAAGCAATCCCGCCATTGGCAACCGTCGCATAAGCCATGGCCATTTGCAACGGGCTGGCGAGTACGTATCCCTGGCCGATGGAGGTGTTGGCCGTCTGGGCCGAGGTCCATTTTTCGCCATTGGCGCGGGCCGACATCCAGGCGGGCCCGGGCATGCACCCTTCCTTTTCATCGGAGAGGCCCAGCTCATACCGCTGCCCCATCCCAAGCACTCCGCCGATGCGTTCAAGCGTATCCCCTCCGGCGGCATTGCCGTATTGATAGAAGAACGCATTGCAGGAGACCTTGATGGCATCGGAGAGGGTCAGCGTGCCGTGAGAGCCGCCCTTTTCCGCAATCCAGCATTTGAACGAGCGCCCGCCGTATTCGACAGACCCGGAGCAGTTGAACGATTTGTTGGCGAGCCCCTTGGTGAGCCCCGAGAGCGACGTGACAATTTTGAAGGTGGAGCCGGGCGGGAACCCGCTCACGGCACGATTAACCAGCGGCACGGCCGGGTCTTTCATCAAAGCGCCCCAATCCTTGACCGAGACGCTGGGGATGAAAATGTTCGGGTCAAAGGACGGGACCGAGGCAATGGCCAGCACATCGCCGTTGTTGGGATCGATCACCACGGCGGCGGCGCGCCCGAGGGTGGGATGCCGCAACGCTTGCTCGACGATGTATTGAACGCGGGCGTCGAGGGTAAGGTAAACGTTGGCGCCCGGCTTGGGCGGGTCCACGCGCACTTCGCTTTCCATGCGGCCCTTGGCATCGCGCTGGATCACGCGCGCCCCCGGTTTGCCGCGCAGGTAGGCGTCCATCGATTGCTCGATCTGCGACTTGCCGTCCACGTCCGGCTGATAATAGGTGAACGCGCGGACGTCCGGGAGCTGATCGATTTGCCGGGGCTTGCCGACGTAACCGAGAATGTGCGCCGCGAACGCCCCGTAAAGATATTCGCGCACCGGCTTGACGCTGATATCCACGCCGGGCAGCCCCACGTCGTGTTCGGAGAACCGGGCAATCGTAGGGAAATCGACATCTTCGATATAGGCGAACGGCACCAGCGTGTCGTGGTCGTAGTGGGATTTCAGGTGCTTGGCATTGTAATCGCGAGCCAGTTCCAGGCTTTCGAGACGCGGGACGACCGTTGAGTTGACGATTTTGATGATGTCGGCGACCGGGACATCCTTGAGCATGTCGCGCTGGGTGCGGCGTTGGATGAGCGTCGGGACCGCCCCGTAGCGTTGGCGGTAACCGCTCACCATATCCTGCAAATAGAAATCGACATTGTAGCTGGCCCGGTTTTGAACCAGCGGGATGCCGTTGCGGTCGCAGATTTCGCCGCGCACCGACGGAATGCGCACGGTCACTTGCGATTTGCCGCCGATCTTGCTGGCGTAGACTTCGCCGCGCATTACCTGCAATTCCCAGAGCCGGGCTACGATGGCGGCCAGCCCCAGCGCCATCATGAGCGCCAGGCAAAAGAGCCGCATATCGGAACGAGAGATCCGGGCCATTACAGTTCCTCCTCCTCGATCTGCACCGCGTAAGGGTTATAGCCGACCAGGGCGGCCATCGCCTTCAGGAAAAAGAAGATCGCCGGGGCCAGAATAAGCGCCACCAGCCCGGGCCCGCCGATGCGCCACCCGATCTCCTGGTTGAATTGGAACGGCGCTCCGTACAAGGCAGCCCGGCGCACGCTCAGCATCAGGAACTCCGACCCCACCAGCAGGAGCGTGCAGATGCCGCTCATCAAGCAATGGATTTCCCACCGGCCCCGTTTAAAGAGCGGACGAAACCCGCTCATCACCGCGCCCAAAACGGCGTAGACGACAATCGACCAGCCCAACCCGAGTTCCACGACGACCGCGCTGGTCGGTCCCGACCCGATTTCAACGACCTGCACCGTCAAGGCATCCCACATCAACCCGCACGCGAATGCCAGCGCCAGCATCCCGGTGAAAGGGAGCGAAAGCGCGCCAAAGAAAAAAACCAGCGGCAACAGCATCACCCGGGCGCCCGACATGAACGCCAGCGGGGGGATGAAGTGCTGGAGCACCAGTGCCGCGAAAGCCGTTAACAGTAGGACCAGAAAGAAGCGGATCATTTCTTACCTAGAACGACAAACACGTCTTCCAGTGTTGTCAGGTCCACGGCAGGCAGAAGGGTTGCATAGCCGTCGAGTTCGCGCACGCGGAACTCTTTGATGGCGCCAATAAATACTCCGGCGGGATACACCCCGCCCACGCCCGAACTGTAAACCTTCTGTCCGGGTTTCAAATTGGCTGTCTTGGAAAGGAATTGCATGCACAAAGCCGGCTGGCTTGTGCCCGATCCCCGTTCCCCGCTGATCATTCCCTGCTCGCGCGTCCCTTCGATGGTGGAGGCGACTTTGCAGTTTTCATCCGAAATCAAAAGCACCGTGGCCACATGTTCCCCCACCGCGCCGGTTTTCCCCACCAGCCCGCTTTCGGTCAAAACCGGCATGTCGCTTTCCAGGCCATCGGCGGTGCCGCGATCGATTTTGATCGTGTTCCACCAGCTCGAAGCGTCGCGTGCGATCACCCGGGCCGGGACGAGTTGGAACGCGGCCCGCTCCCGGTAGTGCATCGCGACGCGCAACCGGTTGTTTTCGCTCTCCAGATCGCGCAAGGTCTGGTTAATCGCTTGCAGCTCCTTGTTGCTGACGGCGAGCTGCTTGTTCTCGGCTTCCAGTTCGCGCAATGTTTTGAGCCCCTGGCGGACGGCGGTGATTTTGCGCTCCACATCCGACCCGCGTTGCAGGAACGGGGCGATGATTTCCAGAAACGAAGTTTGCACCTGTTGCGTGCCGGACGGTCCAAGGGCAAAAAGCCCCCCGACGGCCAGGATAAACACGACCAGCGCAAAAAAGGTAAAACGCTTCATGGTGAGCCGAACTCAGTTCTCTCCTTCCCCCGGTGGGGAGTGGTCCCGCTTTTGAGCGATTTTCACCCCGGCAACGCGGGAAAGAGTTCCGTTTTTTAAGCGCGATACATGCGGTCGGCGGTTGCCACCTGCCGCAAAAATTTAATTTCCTGCAAAGCGCGTCCGGTCCCTTCGGCGACCGCGCTCAAAGGATCTTCGGCGACATGCACCGGCAGCCCGGTCTCTTCGGAGAGGAGCTTGTCGAGCCCGCGGAGCAGCGCGCCGCCACCGGCCAGCACCAGCCCGCGGTCCACGAGGTCCGCCGAAAGCTCGGGAGGGCAGCGTTCCAGGGTCACGCGCACGCTCTCGACGATCGTCGAGATCGGTTCGAGCAACGCTTCGCGCACTTCCTGGGAGGTGATCGAGAGCGTCTTGGGCAGCCCGGCCACGAGATCGCGGCCTTTGACTTCCATCGTCACTTCTTTCTCCATCGGGTAAGCCGAGCCGATCTTGATCTTGATTTCTTCGGCGGTGCGTTCCCCGATCATGAGATTGTAGGCGCGCTTCATGTATTGCATGATCGCCTCGTCGAGCTCGTCCCCCGCGACCCTTACGCTGCGGCTAAAAACGATGCCCGCCAGGGAAATGAGCGCCACTTCGGTCGTGCCGCCGCCGATATCGACGATCATGTTGCCTGCCGCTTCCTGAACCGGGAGCCCGCATCCGATGGCGGCCGCCATCGGTTCCTCAATAAGGAACACCTCGCGGGCCCCGGCACGCATCGCCGATTCCTTCACCGCCCGTTTCTCCACTTCGGTGATGCCGGAGGGAACCGCAATGACGACGCGGGGCCGGGGGCGGAAGAACGTTCTGCGCCCGTGGGCTTTGCGAATGAAATGCCGGAGCATCGCCTCGGTCACTTCGAAGTCCGCGATGACGCCGTCTTTCATCGGGCGCACCGCGACGATATTGGCCGGAGTGCGGCCCAGCATCCGTTTGGCTTCGTCGCCCACGGAAAGCACTTTGTTGGTCCCGGACTGGACCGCCACGACCGACGGTTCCCGGAGCACGATGCCCCGATCCCGCACGTAAACGAGCGTATTGGCCGTTCCGAGGTCGATCCCGATGTCGTTGGAAAACAACCCTAAAAACCCGCTAATCATTTAAAAATCCCTCTGTATTTGGTTGAAATTGGTTTGGAAAAAGGAGGCTGCGCTTTTAAAAAAATCGTTCACCGCGTGAACCGAGGCGCACTCCGTTTGGTATAAAGCATTCTGTTTCTAGAGAATAGGGAGACCCAGCGTCAAGGTAAACTAGGGAGCTGGTCCTCTATTCTGGCTTGGGTGGGGGATTCTGTGTAACGGACGTTCAGCGGACCGGGCTCGCTGCGGTGTTGGATAAGCATCGGGATACATTCCATTGGTTTAACAATTTGCAAACGAAACGAGCGGGATTGTTTGGTTTTTTGCTGGAAACGGCTGGGCAGAATCGAAATCAACTGTCCGAACTTCGCCTCCGCCATAGAATAGGATGGTTTGCGAGCGTTCAGTGGTTCTCCTGAATCCGAAAGGATTCATAGCGGATAGCCGGGGGTTGAGCAGAGCGATACCCCCGGTATTGATATTCGCCGTTTGCTGACCCCGTAGGGTGTCGCAGAAGAGCTCAGGATTTTCTGCCACCCCTGGCGGGGTGAACGCCCTCATCGATCAAACCGGGGGTGTCGCTCCGCTCGACCCCCGGCTACACGCTTGCATCCCGTTGGGATGCCCGATCTTTGAGGCCGCCTCCTTTTTTACCCTCTCAACCCCGGGGGTCCAGCACGTCGCGCAAGGCATCGCCGAGGAAGTTGAGTGCGAGCAGTGTGAGACTCATCGCGGCGGCGGGGAACGCCAGGAGCCACCAGTAGCTTTTCACCGGGTTGAGTGCCTGCGCACCGTCGGACAGCAGCGAACCCCAGCTTGCCTGCGGCGCCTGAATCCCGAGCCCCAGGAAACTCAAAAACGACTCGTCAAGGATCACCGCCGGGACCGTCAGCGTGAGATAGACGATCACCACCCCGACGAGATTGGGGAGCAAGTGGCGCACGAGAATCTTCCAGTGGCTCTGGCCCAGGCTGCGGGCGGCCAGCACAAATTGCTGCGATTTAAGTGCAAGCACCTGCCCCCGGACAATCCGCGCCATCGTCAGCCATTCGATGAGCCCGAGCGAGAGAATCAAAATGACAATCCGCGAATAGTTGACCAGTTCGGGCGATCCCAGCGCGGCGAGCCACGTTTTCATCCGGGCGTCGAAGGCGTTGATGGCGATCAGCAAAATGATGAGCCGGGGGACGGCGTAGAGGATTTCCACCCCCCGCATCATCGCCGAGTCCACCTTCCCGCCCGCGTAGCCGGAGACGAGCCCATACGCCGTGCCGATGAAAAACGCGATGAGCGCACCGGCAATCCCCACCGCCAGCGAGACACGCGCCCCGCTTAAAACCCGGTAGAGCAAATCTTGCCCGTGAATATCCGTGCCAAACGGATGGGCCAGCGAAGGGGCGGCGAATTGCTCCGCGCTCACTTGCCGGGCCGATTCCGGCAGCAGCATCGGGCCAAAGAGCGCCGCCAGCAGCACGAGCGCCAGCACGATCAAGGAAGCCCGGGTCGCCCCCCCTTTGGCCATGAGCTGTTGCCAGGCGGTCTTGGAAGAGGCGGCGTTACTCATACGGTTGGATGCGGCGATCCAGCCACGGGTAGGCGAGGTCCACCAGCAAATTCAAGATCACCAGCAGCGTGCAATAAACAATCACAACCCCTTCCAAAAGGAAACCGTCCCGGTTCTGGATCGAGTTGACGAAAAACCCGCCCGCGCCGGGGATATTAAAAATCGTTTCAATCACGATGGAGCCGGTCAGCAAATTGGCCGCCAGCGGGCCGAGGAACGAGATCACCGGCAATAGCGCCACCTTGGCCGCGTGCTTGGAAACCACTTGCCATTCCGCCAACCCCTTGGCCCGGGCGGTGCGGATGAAATCGTGGCCCAATACTTCCAGCATGCTCGTTCGGGTGAGCCGGGCGATATAGGCCACATACGGGCCCGCAAGCGTGATTGCCGGGAGGATCAAACAGGCCGGGCTGCCCCAGCCGCCCACCGGCAGCCAATGCCAATGGAGCGCGAAAATCAAAATGAAAAGCGGGCCGGTAACAAACGTCGGGATGGAAATCGCCAACAGCGAAGCGAGCATCGCCGCCGTTTCCCCCGGCTTGCCGCGCCGGATTGCGGCCCAGCCGCCCAGCGCCACCCCGCCCACCGTGGCAATCGCAAAAGCCGCCGCCCCCAACGCCGCCGAAACCGGCAACGTCTGCGCCAGCAATTCGTTTACCGTCCGGTTGCGGTACCGGGTGGACGGCCCCAGATCGCCGTGAAAAAGCCGTCCCATATAAGCCGTGTATTGCTGCCAGGGAGTGCCGTTGTAATGAAATTTGACCTCCAGCGCCTGCTTGGCCGCAGGCAACAATTCCCGTTCCCGATCAAACGGCCCGCCGGGAGCGGAGCGCATCAGAAAAAAGGTGATCGAAACGACGCAAAGCAGCACCAGCAGCATCGAGACGAACCGGCGGATGGCAAAGGCAAGCATGGGTGAAGCGAACCATCCTAGCGTAAACGGAAAAAATTTCACGAGAAAGACGGAAAGAAAGGCAAAGAGGCCGTCTGCCTCATGAATGCTCGGTCCCTCAAAGCAGAAAAGGCTCTCTTCTCGCCGGCGTTGATTCATACAACCGATTTCCCCGCCCAACCGTTCCTTAAGGTGAAATTATGAAGATCATCACCTTTGCGGGGTTGCTGGGACTGGCCGGGTTGGGGTGGGTGTCGCCATTGCAGGCCCAGACCAACACGGCGCTGCCCACCACCTTCGCGCCGATTGTCGAAAAAGTCGCCCCGAGCGTGGTGAGCATTCATACGACGAAAAATGTTCGCATTCCCAAGGGTTTGAGCGATTTTTTTGGCCTGCCGGGACCGGGCTCCGGCCGGGAGCGGGAGCGCGGGCTCGGCTCCGGGGTGATCGTCAGTGCGGACGGTTATATTTTGACCAATCGCCACGTGGTCGAAGCTGCGGATGAAATCTCGGTCCATCTTGGCGATCACCGGGAGTTCAAGGCCACGAAAATCGGGGCCGATCCGGGGACCGACATCGCGGTTTTGAAAATTGAAACCACCGGGCTCCCGGTCCTCGCCTTTGCCGAGAGCGAAAAAGCGCGCGTGGGCGACGTGGTTCTCGCCGTGGGGAACCCGTTCGGCCTCACCCAGACGGTCACCATGGGGATCATCAGCGGGCTCGGACGCGGCGGGATGGGGATCGTTGATTACGAGAATTTCATCCAGACCGACGCTTCCATCAATCCGGGCAACTCCGGCGGCGCATTGGTCGATATGGCCAGCCGGTTGGTCGGCATCAACACCGCGATCTTCAGCCGCACCGGGGGCAACCAGGGGATTGGGTTTGCCGTCCCCTCCGATCTCGCCATGGAAGTTTTGAAAAATATCCGCGAACACGGACGGGTGATCCGGGGGTATCTTGGCACCATCATCCAGCCGGTCACGCCGGAGCTGGCGCAGGTTTTCAAGCTCAAGGAGCCGACCGGGGCGTTGGTGGCCGATGTATCGCCCGGCAGCCCCGCCGACAAAGCCGGGTTGCAGCAAGGGGACGTGATCACCGCAATCAATGGAAAAAAAGTGGAAGGTCCACGCGAACTCCGCCTCATGGTCGGGGCCATGGCTCCGGGAACCAAGGCGACCTTGAAGATCCTGCGCAACGACCAGGAAAAAGATTTGTCGGTGGAATTGGGGGAACTGCCGGACAAGGAATCTTCCATCACGCCAAACAGCGGCGGGAGTCCGGGCACGACGTCACTTCTGGATAGCTTGAAAATCACTGATCTGGACGACGACACCCGGACGGCGCTGAAGGCACCCTCCTCGCTAAAGGGAGCCCTCATCGTCGATATTGATCCCGAGAGCGAAGCTTACCGGGCCGGGTTGCGCCAGGGATTCGTGATCACCGAAATCAACCGCAAACCGGTGCAGAATGCCGCCGATGCGACAATGTTAAGCAAGTCGGCAAAACCGGGCGAGCCGTTGCTGTTGCGCGTCTGGGGCGAAGGCCAGAGCCGGTTCCTCACGATCACGGGCAAGTAAGGGGGCGCCCCCATCGCGCCCGGAGCAAGGTCGCGATCCACCTTGCCGCCGAGATCGCGATCCATGTTGTGCTGGCTGGTGGATCGGCCGCTCCGCGGACGATTCCAAAACAGCGAACGCGAGCTGAAATTTCCCCGGCTTGCCAAGGCGCTTTGGTTCTGGATAATCAGGCTCAACCACATGAGCACGCATTTATCCACCAAGCCGATCCCGCCCGCCGAACGCCTCATTTTCGCCCTCGACGTGCAAAGCGTGGACGAGGCCAAGGCGCTGGTTTTGCAGCTTGGCGACGCGGTCCGGTTTTACAAAATCGGCTTGGAGCTGTTCATGGCGGGGGGGTATTTCGAGTTGCTCGATTGGCTCGCCTTGCAAGGAAAGAAAATCTTCGTTGACCTGAAATTTTTCGATGTCCCAGAGACCGTCAAGCGGGCCGTGGCTGCCCTCAAAGGCCGCCCCGTGGAGTTCTGCACCGTGCATGGCAACCAGGGAATCATGGAAGCCGCTGTTTCCGCCGGGAGCGGTGTAAAGATTTTGGGCGTAACCGTGCTGACCAGCCTCGATCAGGGGGATTTGGCCGATCTCGGATTTGCCTGTGACACCGCCGAACTGGTCCTTTCGCGGGCCAAGCGCGCCTTGGAAGCCGGTTGCGCGGGGGTGATCTCTTCCGGCCTGGAAGCCGCCCGGTTGCGCGAAAGCCTCGGCGATCGTCTCTTGATTATTTCCCCCGGCATCCGTCCGGTGGAAAATCGGCCCGCTGACGACCAGAAGCGGATTGTCACGCCGAGCGCCGCATTCCAAGCCGGGGCAGACTATATCGTGGTGGGTCGCCCGATCCGCAATGCTGCCGATCCCCGTGCCGCAGCGCAGGCGATCCAGGCGGAAATCGCGTCGGTGTTTGCCGTATAAGTGTTTTGGAACGCACTAAGCAGAATCGACATTCAAAAGCCGCCGCAACCCGAAGGGTTGCCAGCAAATAGCCGGTGGTTGAGCGTTAGCGACACCACCGGTTCAATGCAAAACCGCTTCTCACCCCAAAGGGGTGGCAGAGGCCATCGCCTCGTTTTCTGCCACCCCTTTGGGGTGAATTCTTTCAAACACCTCATCCGGTGGTGTCGCTAACGCTCAACCACCGGCTATGGGCTTCAAACCCTTTGGGTTTGGCTCGATCTGAATGTCAATTCAGCCTAATCCGGCTTGGGGCCGATCTTCACCGAAACCGCTTCGTAATCGCCATTAACCCGTTTGCGGACTGCGCCCCGGACCTCCACGCCCGGTTTCAGGCTCTCAAATGTTCCCGGAGTCCCATCGCCGTTCATAACACGCGTTGTTGGCACGATATAGACTTGGTGGACGATCTTTTTGCCCATGCGGAAGCTTTTTGCTGCCGCATCGACCGAGATGACCACGCTTTGAAACGGAAAAGGGCGTGCCTTGGGCGTGGCCGCCGGAGTTGGCGTGGTGATTGCAACTGGAGTGGCGGCTGCTTCAGGAGCGGCCCCCGCAGGCATCGCGGCGCAAGACACCGCAGCCAGCGCGATCCAACGGAATAAACGCATTGGGCTCATGGTTAAACAAGACGATCGTTGCCCGCCATCATGGCGGCTTCCAGGCGGCAGCGTTCGGTTTCAAACGCCTCGTCGCTTGCCGTCGGGTCCACCTCATAGAGCGGTCCAAAAATAATGTCGATCCGCGAGAACGGTTTCGGGATTCGAAAAGCATCCCAGCTTTTGAGTTCCCAGAAACTTGAGTAATGGACATGGATCGGCATCACCGGGATTCCGGTGAGCTGGGAGAGTTTGATGATGCCGGGGCTGATTCGGTATTTCGGGCCTCGGGGTCCATCGGGCGTGATGGCGACGTCGTCCCCCGCTTCGAGAACCGACGTCAGTTCCCGCATCGCCGAGGCTCCCCTTCGGGAACTCGATCCCCGCACGCTGCCGATGCCAAAGCGGTCCATCACCCCGGCGATAATCGCCCCGTCCTTGCTGGGGCTGGTCAGGCAGTGGCCGCGCCGATTCCGGCAAAACCGGCGGTAGGCGATCGGGACGACGAGCAGCCGGTTATGCCACAAAGCTCCGATAAAAGGCCGCATCGCCCCGTGCGTGATCCCACACCGGTCGTCCACCCGAAAGCGGAGCGTCAACGCGAGCGCGCGCATCAAAAAAAACACCAGACCTGGAATGAACTGCCGCAAAAAAGGCATAACTTTCCCCACGTATACCCCAGTGCCGCCCGGATTGCCAGACTTGCAAGCGGCGTTTAAATATGGCAGGAATATCCACCCCATGCGCCCCCTCCTGCTCATCCCGTTGTTCTTGATGGGCGCATTGTACCCCGGCGGCGCGGTCCAAGCTCAACAGCAGGAAAGCCGGATGGAAAAGATGATCCACCCCGACCTGAACCAGAGCTTCGACCTTGAGCGAAGCAAGGCATTTGGATTAAAAGCGTTCCAAACCCGGAGTCGCGGCTCCACAGATGCCAAGAGCTTTTCTTTTTCGCAGAAGTTTAATCCCAAGGAATATCTCACCGGCAGTTTCAAGGGGGAAAAATCGTTTTGGCTGGGTGATTTCAAATACTCCACCACCGAAGCCAACCTCACCTCGCGCTCGCGGCTCGTGTTGCCTAAAAACAGCGAAGCGGCGAAATCCGCCCCGGTAAAATCGGATCGGGACGCGCAAAAGCGATATGAAACCGGCACCGTGCCCACCCGGGATTTCCGGGGCAAAGAACGCGAGAAAATGAACACCTCGCTGACCCCCGAACAAGCCGCCAACAATGGCTACCGGGGCGATTTGCATGAACTCAAATCGATCGACGACGTACGCGCCTTGCTCAATAAAAGCAAGTAACGCCGATGGCCAGGTGTCTTGGGCTTTTCGCGGGAAAAAGCGTGCGGCGAAGGCGGTTTGCAGCTAGAGTTCGCGGCCCGCAAAGCCCTGCCTCATGTCTTTCCGCCTTTTTGATCTCAACGACCCCCAGCGTCACGCCGCCACCACCCTGGAAGGCCCGTTGCTCATCCTTGCGGGTGCGGGCACCGGCAAAACCCGCGTGATCACCGTCCGGATCGCCTACATGCTGGCGCAGGGGGTTGCTCCCGAGTCGATCCTGGCCCTCACTTTCACCAACAAAGCCGCCACCGAAATGCGCGAACGCCTGGCGGGCATGGTCGATAAAGAAGTGGCCAAGCGGGTGACGATGTCCACCTTCCATTCCCTTTGCGTGCGGATTTTGCGCACCGATATCGAGAAGCTCGGCTACAAAAAGAATTTCACCATCTATGATGAAGGGGATCAAAACGGGCTCATCAAGAAGATCATCACCAAAACGGCGGCGATCGGTGAAAAACTGGAGCCCAACCTCGCCAAATCGTTGATCAGCAAGGCCAAGAACAACGGCTGGAACGCTCCCCAGGACGAAAAAACCCTGATCGGCTCCGTCTTCGCCCGTTATCAGGTGGAGCTGAAAGCGCTCAACGCCGTCGATTTCGACGATCTGCTTCTCTTGACCGTCAAATTGCTCAGCGAGCACCCGGATGTCCGCCAGCGGTGGCAACGGCGCTACCGCTATCTCATGGTGGACGAATTCCAGGACACGAACCGGCTCCAACTCGAAATGGTCGGCTACCTGGCAAAAAACGAGGAGGGGAGTCCGCCCAACGTGGCCGTCGTCGGCGACGACGACCAATCGATCTACGGCTGGCGTGGCGCGGAAGTCTCCAACATTCTGGAGTTCGAACAGCACTTCCCCAACCCCACCGTCATCAAGCTGGAGCAGAACTACCGGAGCACCAACGCGATCCTCAACACCGCCAATGCGCTGATCAAAAACAACCCGCGCCGTCGGCCCAAAAAACTCTGGAGCGGCAAAGGGGAGGGCGACAAAATCCGGCTGGTTCAAGCCCCCAACGACCGGGAGGAAGCCGAGTTCATCGCCAACGAAATCCAGCGGCGCAAGGTGGAAGAAGTGCTGGAGTTTGAGCACTTCGCCGTCCTCTTCCGCATGAACGCCCAGTCCCGGCTGTTGGAGGAAGCGTTCCGCGAACGGCAGATCCCTTACAAAATCGTCGGCGGCAAGAGCTTCTTTGACCGGCGCGAGGTCAAAGACGTCCTCGCCTATGCCGCCTGCGCCCTCAATGCCGATGATGACGTCAGTTTGCTGCGTATCATCAACACTCCGCCGCGCGGCATCAGCGCCGCCGTGGTGGAGCGGGCGCTCGACCTGAGCATTCGGCACAAATGCAGCCTTTTCCAAGGATTGCAGTTGCCCGAGCTGCAACGCACCGTCACCCCGAAAGCGGCAGCCGCCATCGCCGCGTTTGTTTCGCAGATGGACCATTGGGAGACCAAGCTCAACGAACCGCTGGTTGATCAAGTCGCGCTTTTTCGATCGCTCATTGCCGAGTCCGGCTACTACGAAGACCTGCGCCGCTCCTGCAAAACGCCAGACGAAGCGCACAAGCGGGAGAGCGGTGTGCGCGATGTGATCGAGGGATTTGGCCGGTTTAGCGAGAATTCCACCGACGGCTTGCGCGGCTACCTCGACAGCATGGCGTTGCGGCAGGAAAAAGAGGAAGACGAGAAAGATAAAGAGCAGGGGAGCGGCGTCATGCTCATCACGCTCCACGCTTCAAAGGGGTTGGAATTTCCGCACTGTTACCTGGTCGGATTGGAGGAGGGAATTCTGCCACACGACCGATCCAAAGTCGAAGGGACGCTCGACGAAGAACGGCGGTTGCTTTACGTCGGCATCACGCGGGCGCAGAAAACGCTCACGATGACCTACTGCTTCAACCGGTTTCGTTTCGGCGGCGTGGTTCCGTGCAACCCGAGCAGCTTTATCAAAGAGCTCGACCCGGCATTACTTGAGCGCATCGACCTGCAAAAAATGCTAAGTGCCCCGGTCGAAGCTCCCGTCGTTAAATCACGCTTTGCGGCCATGCGCGCGGCGGTGGAGCGGGTGAAGTAACAGCCCTTTGCAAAAAATAAGACTTCTCTCGTTCCCAAACTCCATTTGGGAACGACATTGTTTTCGGCAACTCGATTGCCCGAAGCAAACGCGATGGCCGTCCAAAAACCAATCGCCGCAATGGAGTTGCGGCTCCAAGTGCGTTCCAAAATGGAGTTTTGGAACGAGAAGAGAGTTTTGGAAGAGAAGAATAAAAGCGGCTTTTTTCATCCTTGCCGCAATCTTCAGGGCCAACGGCCCGACACCATACCAGCCTGGGTCGGAGCGAAGCGGAGGCCCAGGAATTTCGACCTAACGTATCAGGGCTGAAGGCCCGCACCATAGTGACGCATGGTGCGGGCCTTCAGCCCTAAGCTTGTTGTAAATCAAAGACCTAGGGCGTTGCCCTAGGCTGGTATGGAGCCGCGCCTTTGGCGCTAAATTGCATCGGGTTGGGCGACTCCTCTTAAACCCGTCCTGTATAAAGCGAAACAATCCCGCCCGTGAGCCGTTCGGCGGTGGGCTGTGCAAACCCGGCCTCTCGCAGTAGTTGGCACATCGCCTCCCCGGCAGGGAACCGCTCAATCGATTCCCCCAAATATTCGTAAGCGCCCCGCTCGCCCGTCAGCCACCCGGCGATCCATGGAAGCACATGGTGCAGGTAGGGACGATAAATCCAGCGCAACGGCGCGGGCGGCACCGAGAAATCGAGGATGAGGACGTGACCGCCGGGCCTCAATACGCGGCGCATTTGCGCAAGCGCTCCCGGCCACGATGCCATGTTGCGCAACCCGAACGCGACCGTCACGACATCAAAACTTTCCGCCGCGAACGGCAGTGCCAATCCATCGGCGGCCACCACCGGCCCGGAGTTTTTGCTCCGGGCTTGCCGCAACATCGGCACGCAGAAATCCGCGCCGATAATGTTTGCCTCCGGGCACGCCCGCCGCAGCGAGAGCGCCACGTCGCCGCTGCCGGTGGCGAGATCGAGAATCCGCTCCGGCTGCCAACTCCGGACGATCCGGGCTGCGCGGCGGCGCCAGAAAAAATCCAGCCCGCCGCTTAAGAGGTGGTTGGCCAGGTCATACCGGCGCGCAATGGCTCCGAACAAACCTTGGACGAATCGCGGTTCTTGCAACTTATTCCTGGACGCTCCGTTGCGGCCCGATGTTTTTGATATCGGCCGATTTCCGGCGCGATTGAAGCCATTCGTGGAATGCCACGTAATTTTTGCCCATCCGCGCACTGGCCATTTGAGTTTTTTGATCTTTCTGGAACTGGGCTTCGTCGATCGGGTCGCGCTTGTCGAGGTGAACGATAAAGGCGCCGTTTTCGACCGGAGTAAGCGCGCTCAGTTCGCCCTCGCCGAGTTCCACCGCTTTGGAGACGATTTCCTGGAAATTGGCTTGCCCTTCCAGCGGTTCGGAAAGGGAGAACGCCGGGAGCGTTTCCACCTTTTGACCGGCTTCCGCAGCGGCATCGGCGAACGATTTGCCGGCCTTGAGCGCCGCGGCGATTTTTTCCGCCGCTTCGTTGGCTTTGGAAATGAGAAGCTGATTGCCGCGTTCGGCCTTGATCTGCTCGACCACTTGCGGCCGGGCTTCCTCAAACGTCAGCGGACGGCTGGGGATCACTTTTTCGAGATGCAAAATGATGTAGCCATTGCCAACCGAAAGGGCGTCGCTGGTCGGTTCCTTCTCGGTGAGCTGAAATGCGGCGGCAGCCAACTCGGGAGCCTGGGATAGCTCGGCCGGAGGCTGTGCCTGGGCAAATTCCGGGGTCGTCTTGACTTGGAGACCCATCTTCCTGGCGGTTTCGACGAAATTCGCCTTGGGATCGAGCATCGCCTGTCCAAAGTCGCTGGCGCGATCGGCCAGGGCTTGGCGCGCATCCACCAACTCCTTCCCCTTGAGCGCCTTTTGCTCGCCATTCAGATCGATTTGCACGTAGCTGATCGTCCGTTTTTCACCCGTATTGAGACTTGCTTTGCGCTCCTCGTAAACTTTCTTGATTTCGTCTTCCGCAGGCTGGACCTGGGCTTTGAACCCGGCCAGATCGAACCGGATCACCGAGAGATGCATTTTCTGGTGCTCCTGGATATAACTGGCGCGGAATTCCGCCGGGGTGATCTCCGCCGTGCTGCCCACCAGCGCCACCAGCTTTTCAAGGCGAAGCTGATCGCGCACCAAATCCTCAAGCTGCTGCGCGGTGAAGCCGTTGGGGCGCAGTAGGTTGTCCAGAAAACCCTGGTATTTGGATGGATCAAAAGCGCCATTGGTTTGGAACGGCGGCAGCTTTTCCATCGCCGCGACCACTTCGCCGGTGTTGGCGGTGATCCCGAGCCGTTCGGCCTCGTGATCGAGCACAAAGCTGTTCCAGACAAAGTTTTCCACGGCCTGCTCCGAGTTGGGGTTGCCGGTCAGCCCATAAACCAACTCGCCCAGCCCGGCCCGCATCGCCACGCTAAACTGGCGCACCTTGCGTTGAATTTCCTCTTGGGAATAGTTTCGTCCATAGATCCTGAATCCTTGTTGCAGTCCACGATGTTTGGCAGAACTATTTCCATTATAGAACACCACGAAGGCGATGATGATCACGACAGTGATGAAGATCATCAGGGGTTGCTGGTGTTTACGAAGCAGGTTGACCATGATTTAAAAATGTTTGCGGGTTACAGTTGATTTCGGCGAACTCTTTACTTAACATCAATTCCGAAAAAATGAAGCTAAGATGCAGTAATTCCTCCCGGCAACGCCTTTTTGCACTCGGCTTCGCCTTCCTGGCCCTTTGGGGCGTGGTTGGCGGCGTGGATGCACAGGACCGTTTATTTACCAAAGACGGCAGAGTCCAGAATACCCAGGTTTTGGGTTCAACCGGCGCCACCATCCAGATTCCCGCGGGAACAGCCGGGGGCGTCATGGGCTACCCGATGGCCAACGTCCTCAAGGTGGAAAAAGAAGCCCCTGCCGATTTCACGGCTGCCCAAAAAGCCTACGAAGCCGGAGATTACGCCAAAGCATTGCCCGCCATCAAAGGCGTGGCCGACAAATTCAAGGGACTCCCCGTGGATTGGGCCCAGAAAGCCGCCAGCCAGGTGGGGGATATCTACGTCGCCCTGAATAAATTGACGGAAGCCGAAGCCGCTTACGCGGAATTCAAGAAATTCTATCCCGGCTCCGGGTCGGACCAGACCGAGGTCGGCATGGCCCGGATCGCCGTGGCTCGCCAGAAATACAGCGAAGCCAAGGCAAAGCTCGAACCGATTGCGGCAAAGGCGTTGAAGGAAAAATCGGCTTCCGTTGCTCTTGGCGCCGTCTACAGCCAGACCTTTCTGCTCCTCGGTCAGATCGCTGAAGCTGAAAAGCAATTTCCGATTGCGTTAGAAAATTATTTGCGTACTGTCACGCTCTTCCCGCAAGATCGCAGCGCCGCAGCCGCCGCCCAAGAAAAGGCGGACGCCCTGCGCAAAAATGACCCCGCCCTAGCCGTTCCCTGATTTCCCCAGTTTTCCCCAAAAATCTAAAAAACCATTTTTCCGCCATCCACTCTTGTTCAACCGACCATGAAAACCCGTAAATTCCTCCCATTCGCCCTTAGCCTGAGCCTTCTATTGATCGCCGCCTCCACCGGTTTTGCCCAGGAAGCCGCCGAAGAAGCCACCCATGAGCAAGCCACGGTATGGCAAACCATCAAGGACGGCGGCCCGCTGATCATGTCGATCTGGTTGATCATTTTCGGCACCTCTGTAACGATGGTGACCTTCGTCATCCAGAACATCCTGACCCTCCGCGTGGCGAAACTCGCGCCGCCCACCTTGGTGGAAGCCATTCGCGCCACTTTGAACGCCGGCAACTACCAGGAAGCCTGGGCCACCTGCGACGCCAACAAGAACTATCTGGCGAACGTCCTCAAAGCCGGGTTGAGCCGGTTGGGCCGCGGCAAAGAAGCCGTTGAAGACGCCTTGGCCGAATACAGCCTCCGTGAAGCCACGATTCTCCGCACCCGCAACAGCTACCTTTCGGTCATCGGGGTCGTTTCGCCCATGATCGGTCTGCTCGGAACGGTTATCGGGATGATCGGGGCGTTCGCCGTCTTGGCCGGGTCCGGTATTTCCGACCCTCGCGCGTTGTCCGGGAAGATCGGTGAAGTTTTGCTCGCCACGGCGAGCGGTCTGTTCATCGCTATTCCGGCATTCGTCTCTTATTATGTCTTCCGTAACAAGGCTCAGATGGCCATCGTCGAAATCGACGATATCGTCAACGGCCTCGTTCGCGACCTCCCGTTCGAAGAGCTTTCCGGCATCCAGGTGGGCGAGACTTTCAGCGCAGGTACCGGGGGCGCGGCCGTCGGCGCAAACCAATCGCGCAAAGTTTCCGCGGCCCTCACCACCAACTGCCCCATCTGCAACGGCGCAATCAATGCCGGACAGAATCCGTGCCCGCATTGCAACGCCACCTTGCAGTGGGAACAGTAAGAGCAGCGGCCTGCGACGGATAAACTTGTCTCCCCATGCATCACAATACTAAAGGCAAGGCGGCGCGCGCTTCCATGCGCAACCCGCCCGAAGAAGACCCGGAGTTTCAGATCGCTCCGATGATCGACATTCTGCTGGTGTTGCTCGTCTTCTTCATGTCAATCAGCTCCACGGAAGTTCTGCAAAGCAACCGCGGGATCGATCTGGCCGTCGCGAAAGAGGCCAAGGAACCGAAGAAAAACCCCGGTCAAGTCATCGTCAACGTAAGCTGGGTGACGATCAGCAACATGGGGTCGATCGAAGTCGACAGCCAGAAATACCCCACTCCCGGCGATTTGATCCCGGTGCTCCAAAAGGCGCTGGACAAAAACCCGATGACCCGCGTGCTCATCCGGGCCGACCGCGCCGTGCGTTACGAGTTTGAGAAAGAAATCCTCAAAGCCGTCGGCACCGCAGGCGTCGCCAACGTCACCTTCTCTGTCGTCGATAAAAACGGCGGGAAGAAAACCGAATAACTTTTAAATCATATGGCATCCGTAGGCAGTGAAGATGGAGACGTGGGATTTCAGATCGCCCCCATGGTGGACGTGGTCTTCGTGCTCATGCTCTTTTTTATGGCGAGCGCCGGGTCGCAAGTCGCCGAGCGGGAACTGAACATGAACCTGCCGGGCAGCAAATCGCCCAGCGGCGCTTCGACTTCAGCCCAAATCCCGCCCACCCCCATCATGGTGGACATCACCGCCGATGGCCGGGTTTCCGTCAACAAACAGGTGTACGGAAGCGCCACCGACAAAGATTTGACCGCATTGCGCGAGTTTTTCAAAAGCACCATTGAGCAGTTCGACAGCAAAGATCCGGTCATCCTGCATCCCGACTCCGAAACCCGCCACGAGCGGATCATGGACGTCCTCAATGCCGCCGGAGTCTCGGGCGTCAAAAACCTGACGTTCAGTTAGAGAGCCCGCTGGCGTCTTTTATCTCGTTCCCAATCTCTGATTGGGAACGCAAGCGGCTTGGAAACTCAGTTTCCCCATACGCACCAAATTGGTCCGTGCGCGTTCGCCAGGCCGGGCTTTACGAAACAGAGTTTCGCAGGCAAGGGCATTCCCAATCAGGAGATTGGGAACGAGGACAATCTGCGTTAATCTGCGAAATCTGCGGACACCCCCCTCGTTGTTTCCTCTGATTGGGAACGAGGAACGAAAGCCGCAAAGAAGAGCAGGCTTGCCTTTCCTTTGCGCCTTTGCGTCTTTGCGAGAAACAAAACCAATTTTCCCGGTTTTGGCATCAACCAGAATGGCCTCGTGAACACGGACCAAGGCTCGCCTTACGGAATCTCGCCCGCTGCCGCTTCGGCGATTTGCTCCCGTTTTTCCGCGTCGATTTGCAGTGGCGGAAGATTGTCCTCCAGCAAAGTCCGCACGATCTTTGCGGCCGAATCGGGACGGCCCATCTGCCGGGCGGATTGGCGCATCGCCTCCAATCGCACCGGATCGTCCAGGAGCTGATCGATTTTGTAAGCAATGGTCGTCATTTCATTGCATTTGATGGCGGCTCCCGCTTCGAGCAGATGATCGCTGTTGCGCTCCTCCTGACCGGGGATCGGGCTCAAAATCGCCATCGGAAGTCCGCAGGCGAGCGCCTCAGAGGTCGTCAGGCCGCCCGGTTTGCCCAAATAAAGATCCGAAGCCTTCATCCATTCGTCGATCTTCCGGGTATACCCAAACACTTTAAAATCCGGGTTCTCCCCGACCAAGGCTTGCACACGGGTCAGAAGATCGGGATTTTTGCCGCAAATCACCACCGTCTGCACCTGGTGACGCAACTGCATGAGCTTGGCGACCACAAATTCCGCCGGGCTGACCCCATAGGCGCCCGCTGAAAAAAGGAGCGTAAACCGGTCCGGGTCCAGCCCCAGATTCCGGCGAACCAGCGACCGATCCGCCGGTTGGGCAAACACCGGATCGATCGGAATACCGGAAACCGTGATCCGCTCCTCGGGCAGCCCCAGCGCCAGCAAGTGGGCTTTGGTTTCGTCCAAAGCCACGAAATAGCGGTGGAAGGTGCGCGAGAGCCACATGGCATGCATATCCATGTCGGTGACCACCACGGAAAGGTGCGTCTGGATCACCCCTTTTTCGATCAGATGAGCAATGATCCCGGTCGGCATGAAATGGGTGCAAATCACGATGTCCGGGCGAAAATTCCGGATAAAACGAACCAGCTTTTGCGATTGGAGCCGGTCCAGCCGCAAGCGCATCACATCGGTTTTCCAAGGCTCATCGCTGGCTTTGTAAGCCCAGCCCAGCACCTCCGGGGCTGACTTCACCAGCTTCAGGTAGAGCTTGGAGTAGAAATTGTGAAACAGCTTGTTGGTGTAATCGAGCGCGTCGAGGTGTTCCACCGCTTCCACCTCAGATTGCAGGGCAAAGCTCTTGGCCAGGGCGTCACCGGCTCGAACATGCCCCGTCCCGGCACTGGCGGAAAGAATGAGGACGCGTTTTTTCATCTCGATCGATTCTTGGCTTGGTTGTGGCCGGTATTGTTGCGATTCTGGGGTGCGTTACAACTCCTCATTTTACCAAGGTAAGAATAACCGATGGGCCAGGAAATCGAACGGAAATTTCTTCTGAAAACGTTGCCGCCTGATTTCGATCAGAACGGCGGCTTCCGCATCGAACAGGGATATCTGGCGACCGAACCCCATGGGCTCCAGGTGCGGTTGCGCAAAAAAGGAGAGAAGGCGTTTCTCACCTGCAAACGGGGGCTGGGAATCGTCCGCGAGGAGCACGAGATCGAGCTTTCCGATGTCCAGTTCGAAACCCTTTGGCCGCTCACAGCCGGTCGTCGCCTGGTCAAGCGCCGCCATGAAATTCCGTACCGTGGGCATCTCGTTGAAATCGATGTTTACGAGCGCACCAACCAGGGGCTCATCGTGGCGGAAGTTGAATTTGAGACCGAAGCCGCGGCAGCGGCTTTTATCCCGCCCGGCTGGTTTGCCCAGGAGATCAGCGGCAACCCCGAATACAGCAATCGCAACCTGGCCCGCGAATGAAACAGGCCAAAACCGACCAAGGGCAGGGAATCCTGAAAACCGGCGAGGGTATTTCCACGGGAATGCGCCGCCTGGCCCGGCGTCATCTCGACGCCGCTTGCCGCCAGCTTGACCACAACCCGGATACGCGCCGGGCGGTTCATGAAACCCGCAAATCGCTCAAAAAACTGCGAGCCTTGGTGCGGTTGCTCGCGCCGGAACTTGGCCGGGAAAGCTACCGGCGCGAGATGCGGGCCTTCCGCAACGCCGGGCGTTTGCTGGCCTCGTTGCGGGATGCAGAGGTCCAGCTCCACACTTTTGACGCTCTGGTTAAAAATTCTAAGCTGCCTTTACAAGATTTCGCGGAAATCCGGGGCGAATTGGAAGCCGCCGCGCTGGAACTATCCAGCGAAGCCGCCGATTCCCGCCGCCGCGTCCGCAAACGGCTCGGGCTCGCGCGCAAGCGGGTCGGGGACTGGTCGCTCGGTGCGATCAGGGTCAAAAATCTCGCGGAGGAAATCCGCCGGACCTATAGCAAAGGCCGCAAAGCATTGCGGGTTGCGCAAAAAGAGAACTCCGAGATTTTGGCGTTTCATGCCTGGAGAAAGAAGGTCAAGGAACTCTGGTATCACCTGCGGATCGTCCAGGTCTATTTGGCCCCATCCGCCGAAACGCGGATTGCGGAGATCGACGCGATGGGCGAAGCGGCTGGCGAGGTCCATGACCTGGCGGTCTTGCGCGAGACCCTCGCCGCCCATTCGCCCACCCTGCAAACAGCTCAGTTGATCGCCGCCATCGACGTCCGCCTTCCCGCGCTTCAGGCGGAAGCCATGAAGCGGGGCGACCGGTTTTATGCCGAAAAACCGGCTGATTTCGCCGGCCAATATTTCCGTGCTTTCTAAATGACCGGGCGAGTGTTAAGGGAAAAGAATTCCCTATGATCTCGAAAATCCTGGTGGCCGACGACGAGCCCGATGTGTTGAACCTCGTAAGCGCCAATCTGCGCGCCGCCGGATTTGAGGTAATCAAAGCCGGGGACGGCCCTTCGGCGCGGGAGCTCGCCCGCTCGGAGCTTCCCGATTTGCTCGTACTCGACTTGATGCTGCCGGGGATGTCCGGCCTGGAAGTCTGCCGCTTGCTCAAAGCCGATCCGGTCACCTCCGGGATTCCGATCATCATGCTCACGGCCAAAGCCGAGGAAGTGGACCGCATCGTCGGCCTGGAGCTTGGAGCGGACGACTACGTCACCAAACCGTTCAGCCCCCGGGAACTCGTGCTCCGCATCAAGAGCGTGCTGCGGCGCGGGGATCAAAATGCGGCGGCGGCGGATTTGTTGTGCCTGCATCAAATCGTGATCGACCGGGCCCGCTTTCAAGTGACCGTCGCGGGCAAGCCGGTCGATTTCACCGCGACGGAATTAAAATTGCTCACGTTGCTGATGGAACGGCGTGGGCGGGTGCAGTCGCGCGAGACATTGCTCAACGAGGTCTGGGGGTACGAGAGCGCCATCGACACCCGGACCGTGGACACCCATATCCGTCGCGTCCGGGAGAAGCTCGGGGCGGAGGCCGATCGCATTGAAACGGTGCGCGGCTTTGGCTACCGGATTACGGACTGAGAGAAGCCGCAAAAAGGCACAAGATGCGCAAAAATATAACGTTCCATCCGACTCAATTCCTCCTGTTTTTTAAAACGGTCGCTTCGCTCTTTTGTGCTTTTTGCGCCTTTTTGCGGCTCCTCCTTTTCTCCTGATGAACTGGTTTCTTTTTAGCGCCTTTCTTGTCATCGCGATTCTTTTTTTGCGGCATCGAAAGCATGCCCGCGACCAGTGGCGCGCCATTGAGCGGATGATCGAAGCCATCGAAACCGGGGGGCGTCCTTCCAGCTTTATTCTGCATGGCGAAAAACCGTTGCAGCGCATCGGGCTCGGCTTGGAAAAACTGATCCTCCAGCGGGACCGTCTCGAAAGCCAGATTTCGCGCGAAGGGTTCAATCTCCAAGCCATCCTGGCCAGCATGGTGGAAGGGGTGATGGTGATCGACAACCAGCGGGTGATCCGTCTCGCCAACGACTCCTTAATCGCCCTCTTCAATTTGAAAAGCGGGCCGGTCGGCAAAGGCACCCTCCAAACTCTTCGGGACGCCGCCATCGAAGGGGTTTTGCGAAAGGCGATGAGCACCGGGGAAGCCCAGTTTAGCGAAATATCCCTTTCCTTTCCCACCCGCTGTTTGGGGATGAGCGCCGCCCCCGTTCGCGATAGCGCGGGGGCAATCCAAGGGGTCGCGGCCACCTTCCACGACATCACCCGCATCAAGGAACTCGAACAAGTGCGGCGCGATTTCGTCGCCAACGTCTCCCATGAATTGCGCACCCCGCTTTCCATTTTCCAGGGGTATGTGGAACTGTTGCGCGAAAATCCCGAGCTTCCGCGGGACGAGGTTGCCGAAACGCTCCTCGTCCTCTCGAAACATTCCACCCGGCTCAACGCCTTGGTCGAAGACCTCCTCACCATCGCCCGGCTCGAATCGCGCCAGGACGAGCCAATCCTCGCGCCGCTCAACCTCGCCGAGTTTCTTCGCGGAATTGAAGTCGATTGGAAACTCAAATTCCAGCTCAAGGAAATCCGGTTTGGCGTGGAACTCGGCGGCGAGTTGCCGACCGTTTGCGCCGACGCTTTCCGGCTCGAACAGGTCTTCAATAATTTGCTGGAAAACGCCCTCAAATACACGCCGGCAAGCGGCTCCGTTCGGTTGCGGGCGGAACGGGCTCGGCGCACCGACGGAGCCTTGGGCAGCGAGGTCGAGCTGCGCGTGACCGACACCGGGAGCGGCATTCCGGCGGCGGATCTGCCCCATGTTTTCGAACGCTTTTACCGGGCCGACAAAGCCCGCAGCCGCGCCTTGGGCGGCACCGGCCTGGGGCTCTCAATCGTCAAGCATATCGTGCAAATCCACGGCGGGAACGTCCGCGCCGAGAGCGAACTCGGCGTCGGTTCGACCTTCATCGTCCGGCTGCCGGGAATAGGATGAGCCGCACAGAAAGGCAAAGAGGTTATCCTCAGATTACGCAGATTTTCGCCGATTAAAAAATCTGCGTTCATCTGCGCAATCTGCGGATCTCTTACTTCGGCAATTTCAGGTCGAAGTAGATATACGGATCGCCGGTATGTTCGCCCCGGCGCGGTTCGAGATCGAGTTCCTGATAAAACGCTTCCAGCTCGTCCGGGTGATTGCGCAGCTCCGGGAAGACCGCGAGCAAGCGCCGTTTGATCCACTGCTTGGCCATCCCGCCTTCAACGCGAGAAACCGGGGGCACGTTGCGCAGTTTGCGGAGGAACGTGGTCAGGGGGCCGGTTCTCATGGGAATGGTCTACCAGCGCAGCCAGTGGAAGGCAAGGGCCAGCAGATTCAATAAACCCAAGATCACGACCGGTTTCCAACGATTCCCCGTAAAAACGGGAACGCGATTCGAGGGGCGGATCGCGATTGCCCACAAAAAAGCGGCGCAAAACCAGACGGCGAAATTTTGCATGGGCGGTATTGCCGGGGGATTGGCCTCCCCCGGATACCAAATCCACCAGGCGCGGACTTTCCACGCGACCGGCTCCAGATTGAAGTCGGTCAGCCATACCAGGAGCGCCGTGCCAAGCGCCACCTGCCAGCGCGGCCATTGAATCGCCCGGGGCAGCATCAAAACCGTGGCGCGGCTGCACAGAAAAATCGTCAGCCACAAAAGCGGCACCGCTAGCGGGAGCAGGTGGGCGATGCGTTTCCCGAGGAGATCGGTGTAGGCGAGGGGACCGAGCGGCCATCCGGTCAGCGCATCGGCTCCGCAAAGGAGGGCGGCTCCTCCCAGACCGAGCAAAGCGCCGCGGCGAGCGGCGGGCAATCCTTCGCATGCGGCGGTGTGGGAGTAAGCAACGGCGGCGGCGAGGAAAACCCAGAGCGCGTCGTAGCTTTGGAAAAGCAGCAACAGCGCATCCCGCAGACCGGGATTAGCCACATCTTCCCGGATTGCCTCCTGGCTCAAACTCCACGGATGGAGCGGCATCACCATAACCCCCAGAACGCTCCAGACCAAAAACAGCGGCCAAAGCAGCGAAGAGAGCGCCTGGAAATGGGCAGCGGTGCGCGAATTCATTGGAAGAGTGGCAATAGCTCAGGTGGATCGCGACCTCCGGGCGCGATGGGCTGATGCCCACCATCATCTCCCCGTTACTCCGCGCTCAAACCGAACGCTTCGTGAACGAGATTCGCGGCCTCGGTGATCTTGTCTTCGTCCACCACCACGGCGATTTTGATTTCCGAAGTGGAGATCATCTGGATATTGATCCCGCCCAAGCTCAATGCTTCAAACACCTTCGCGGCGACGCCCGAGTGCGAGCGCATGCCGATGCCGACGACGCTCAATTTGGCGATGCCATCCTGGGCGCTGACCGCCTTGCCCAAGCCGTCGGTCAGCGGTTCGAGCGCTTTTTGCGCCTTCGGCAGATCGTCTTTGTTGAGCGTGAACGAAATGTCGGTCGTCCCGGCCAGCGAAACGTTTTGGACGATCATATCGACCGCGATCCCCGCGTTGGCAATGGCTTTGAAAACCTGCGAGGCGATGCCGGGCTTGTCGGCCACTTGCCGGAGGGTGACTTTGGCCTGATTGCGTTCAATGGACACGCCACGGATGACAACTTGCTCCATGCTCATGGTTTCTTCTTTAACGAGGGTTCCCGGATTATTGTTGAATGAACTGCGCACCTCAAAGGGGACGCCGAATTTTTTGGCGAACTCGACCGAGCGCGATTGCATGACTTTGGAGCCGGAGCTGGCCATTTCAAGCATCTCGTCGTAGGAGAGCTCGTCCATTTTGCGAGCGGTCTTCACCACGCGCGGGTCGCAGGTGTAGACGCCTTCCACATCGGTGAAAATCTGGCACAGGTCGGCCTTGATGGCGGCGGCGATGGCGATCGCCGTGAGGTCCGATCCGCCCCGGCCCAAGGTGGTGGTCTGGCCGTCGTCGGTCTCGCCCTGGAATCCGGCGATGACGACGATGTTACCCTCCTTGAGAAAATGTTGAACTTTGCGCGGCGAAATATCCCGGATTTTGGCCTTCGTATGGAGGCCGTCGGTAACAATGCCCGCTTGCGCGCCGGTCAGTGAGACCGCTTTGTGCCCCAGGCTTTGAATCGCCATCGCGGTGAGGGCGATCGTGGTTTGTTCCCCGGTGGCGAGCAGCATATCCATCTCCCGTTCGGGCGGGGTCCCGCCGCTGGAAACTTCCCGGGCCAGCTTGATCAAAGCGTCGGTTACGCCGGACATGGCGGAGACCACCACGACCACTTGATGGCCGGCTTGTTGTGTCGCGACGACCCGCCGGGCGACATTAAGGATTCGGGTCGGGTCGCCAACGGAAGTTCCGCCGTATTTTTGGACAATCACACTCATGGAGAGCCGGGGAGTTTCTTTATCGGAGAGGGGGTTGTCAACTCTACGCGAATTGTTTGAGCAATCGGTCCACTGATTTGCAGAGGTCTTGCAAGCCGTTGCGGTGGGGGTTGGAGGGGAGGATCGAGAGACTCTCAACGGCTTCGCTCAACAGCTTGCGCGCGGTTTCGATGGTTTGCGAGAGCGCCCCCGAACGGCGGGTCGCCTCGACCAGTGCGGCGGTTTCCTCGCCGGAAAGGATCGCCTGGCTCCAGCGGGCGCGGTCCGGTTCCGAGGCGTTCTGGAGCAGGAGGAGGACCGGCAGGGTGAGCTTCCCTTTCTGGAGATCGCTGCCGAGGGTCTTGCCCGCTTTGCTCTCGTCGCCCGCGATGTCCAGGCAGTCGTCGTAAATCTGGTAAGCGGTGCCGAGCTTGAGCCCGAACGCCCGCATCGCGGCGGCCGTTTCCGGCGTGCAATCGTTAAGCATCGCCCCCAACTCCGTCGCTGCGGCAAACAGAGCCGCCGTCTTCATCTCGATGATTTTGAAGTAATCGGGCACGCTCAAATTCAAATCAAAGCGGCGCTGGGTCTGGATGATCTCGCCCGAGCAAACGTCCGAGGAAGCATTGGCAATGCTGCGGGCGATCTCGGCTTTCGTAAAATGAGTCGAAAGTTTGAGCGCGTGGGCAAACATGCAGTCGCCCAGAAGCACGCTGATGGCGTTGCCCCATTTCGCGTTGGAAGTGGGCTGGTTGCGGCGCAGTTCCGCCCCGTCCATGATGTCGTCGTGCACCAGCGAGGCGGCGTGGATCAACTCCAGAATCACCGCCAGATCGAGGTGGTGCGGTTGGATGGGACCGGTGGCTCCGGCGGCGAGCAGTGTCAGCGCGGGGCGCAGCCGTTTGCCGTTGGATTCGCAGGCATAGGCGACGTACCCCTCCACGGCGGGATCGAATTCGCGGGCTTGGGCTCGGATGCGCTGTTCAACATTTGCGAGCGGCTCAGAGATCAATTCAAAGGCGGCTTTGATCTCTTTCGGGATGTTCTTGGCTTGGGAAGTGGGCCTCGGCAGGTTTTTCACGGGTTGGCTAAAAATAGAGATCGGGGCTTGAAAGTCAATCCGCACCGGGAGAGACTATTCAAAGATGCGCCGCGAAGTTGCCTCTTGTTTTTTTCATCGAAAACTGTTGGCAAACCCCCCGGTGCTCCTTTAGTTTTTGCCCGTTCCTCCTTTTTAATTCAACGGTTCCCCTATGTCTTTCATCCACAGCAAGAGCGAAGCGATCCGGCGGTTGCAAGCCCGGCTTTTCAATTCCCGCTTCTTCACCATTTCCGTCATTCTGCATCTATTTCTCGTCTTGATGCTCGGGAGCGCCGTGATTATCCAGAGCAGCGCACCTCCCGCAGACTTCACCGGCGGCGATGGGAACGGCAAATTCGTTCAGGAACAGCAGACGGCACCCCCGCCTCCGCCTCCGCCGCAGAACCAGAATATTCAGCAACCGACGGTTCAAAACAAGGCTCTTACTGAAACGATCCGCACGGAAAACGCGAACGCCCCGATGTTTGTGGCCCCGGTGGTTGTCGCCCCGGCACAGCCCGCCGCCGTCGCTCCGGGCAAAATCGCTGAAATCAAGATAAAGACCCAGCAGTTGAGCCTCAAACAGCAGCAGGCAATCAAGCAATTCACGGGCGGTTGGAGCAAGGGTAAAGGAGTGGGGCTCGGAAGCGACAAAACCAAAGAGCGCGAATTTGAGTTTGTCGCCTATCTCGCCAAATACGGCGATCCCTCCGATCCGGCCCGTGGGGGCGATTGGGCTTCCACCAGCATCATCAAAGACGGGCGCATCGTGAAGGGAAGTCTCCCCAACCTGCTCCGGTTCATGGTGATGTTTTCCAAGGGCAAGATCAAGGCCAACGCCATTGCCGAGCCGCTTGATCTTTCCAGCGACGATATTTTCGTCAAAAAACCGCCATTCATTTTCTTCACCGGCCATCGCAATTTCGTGCTGACAGAGCGGGAAGTGCAGAATCTCCAAAAATACATCCAGCTTGGGGGGTGCATCTGGGGCGACAGTTCCTTGCCGGGCCGCCGTTCCCGGTTTGACCTGGCGTTCCGCCGGGAAATGCGCCGGGTGATCCCGGATGCGGATAAAGATTGGGAGCTGCTCCCCGAAAACTACCCGATTTATACCAAGAACCTTTACTATCCTGAGATCAAATCGCCCCAGCCCGGGCTCAACTTTTACAAAGAACCCATTTACGCGCTGAAGTTTGGCGAGGAAGTCGCGATCATTTACACCGCCAACGATTACGGCGACATGTGGCGCATGGCGATCGATGAAAAATGGCAGATCGACAAGACTCCGGGCGGTCCGGGTTCAGGTGACCTGCTCTATACCGATCTCGCGATGTTCCAGCGTCTCGATATTTATTATCGCGGGTTGGAGCTCCCCCACATTATCAATTCCTATAAATTCGGCACCAACGCCGTCATCCATTTGCTGACCCGTTGGGAGGACCGGCTCAAATCGGTCCCGTCGGGATTGTAAATAGGATCAGCGGCTCGTTTTTGACCCACGCAGATTCACCCACGGGGTGAGATTCGACCCAAAGACGTTTTTGCAAGAGAACTCTTTTTTTGCGCCATTTGCGCTTTTTTGCGGTTATTTCAAAGGCCGTTTTTAGGGCAAGCCCAAGAACTTCGGAGCGTCTCGGGCGAATTTCCCGATGCCCGGAGCTGCCCCAGGCTCAAGGCAGCGTGCCGTTTGGCCAATCGAAGCCCCGTAACCGGGTCGGTCAAAAGAGCCGTGTGATAGAACTCGGGCGGTGTCAGCCCGAGCGCCCGGTACAGGAGCAGTTGCCGGAAAGTTGAAACCAGCAAATCCGATCCGCGGACCACCTCGGTGATTCCCATCGCCGCATCATCCAGGACCACCGCGAGTTGGTAGGCCGGGACGCCGTCCCTGCGCCAGACCACGAAATCGCCAAAATCGACTCCCGCAACGGCGGTTTGCAGGCCGAGCGCCCCGTCAGTAAAACGCATCTCTTCCCCTTCGGGCACCCGGAATCGCCAATGGAAATCGCCCTCTGGCGCAACGAAAGAAGCTTCCTTGGGTCGGCAATGGCCGGGGTAAATCGGTTCCTCATCTTCGGCATGGGGCGCGCGAGGCGCGTCGAGCAGATCGCGCCGGGAGCATTGGCAAGGGTAAATCCACCCGCTCGCGCGCAAGCGTTCGAGCCCGTCGAGATGCCGTCCTCTTCGCTCGCTTTGCAAATAGGGAGCAAAAGGGCCGCCACAATCCGGGCCTTCCTGCCACTCAAACCCAAACCAGCGGAGATCTTCTATCAGGGCGTGGTTGAACTCCGGTCTGCATCGGGGTCCGTCAATATCCTCCACCCTCAATACGAGACTTCCCCCGGCCTGGCGGGCACGTTCCTGGGTAATCCAGAAGGTCCGCGCATGCCCAAGGTGGAGAAACCCGGTGGGGGAGGGAGCGATGCGGCCGCGGTAAACAGGCATGAGAAGGATTTAACCGCAAAAAAGCGCAAAATGCGCAAAAAAAGAAAGCGTTTTTTTAATCCAAGATCTGCTACATCGTGTTCACGAATAAAAGAGGAATCCGCAAGATTTCCAGAAATTAGCTATCTTTGAGTATCACTGCTCATTTTGATTGAAAAAATCTGCGTTCATCTGCGCAATCTGCGGATTCTCTTCCTTTTTCGTGCTAAGATTTATCTTCATGGAAAGCACCGCCGCCCTCCTGCTTCGCCGCACCAAATTCTCGGACACGAGCCTGGTGGTGACTTGGCTTACGTGCGACTTTGGCAAGCTCAAGACCATGGCTCGCGGCGCGCTGCGTCCCAAGAGTCCGTTCGCGGGCGGGATCGATCTTTTTTTTGAAACCGAAATCGCCTTTGTGAGAAGCCGCCGCAGTGAAATTCACACCCTCCGCGAAGTAACGCTTCGCAATTCGTTTGAGGGATTGCGCCGCGATTATTCGCGCGTGGAAATGGCCTCCTATTTTGTCGAGTTAATGGAGTTGATGACTGAACCCGAACAGCCGGTGCCGGAATTGTTCGACCTCCTGTGCCGGGCTTTTAAATACTTGGAAAATGCCATCCCCAATCGCCGGGCATTGCTGCATTTTGAGAGCGAATTGGCTCGGCTGCTGGGGATCCACATTGAAGGGAACGCCCACGCGGCCCTTTCGCGCGTCTGCCATCATTTGCCGGACTCCCGGCGGCGGCTCATGGAGAAACTGCCGGAGAACGGGTTGTAAAGCAGTCCCGTCATTCGGTGCGCTTCTTCTGAAAATCAGCGTAAATCCGCGGACCTTCTTCCTTTATTTTGCTTTTGATTTGCGCAGATCGTGCATGGCATCGCGTAATTGCGCCGCCCGCTCGTAAGCCTCGGTGGCGATCGCCTGATCCATCTCCTTTTGCATGATTTCAAGCTTGGAAAGGGGGCGTTTACGCTGCAATTCCTCCAGCCACTCGGCCAGGAACTCCGTTTCCGCGCTGGAATCGGCCGGTTCCGGACGCTCTTTGAGCAGCTTCAGGATTTTGTTGCGGCCCAACTCGATTTCTTTAATGGCTGCCGGGATCTCGTTGCGATCCAGGCTCAAAGAAGCCCTGGCCCGAGTGCGCATCATCAGCACATAAGGGCGGAACTGCTCCAGCCCCCATGCAAATTCCTCCCGCTCAGCGTGTTTGGTGACAAATGAAAAAAGATCGAGGTTGCGCTCGGTGTCCTGGATCACCCTTTCATAATCGCCCAGTTCAAAAAGGGCAACGTAACGATGATAAAACTGGATCGCCTCCTGCTGAAGCTCTCCACACTCCTCTGCGTCCAAAGAAAAAGGGAGCTCGGCGGCAGCCGCCCGGCGCGCCCGTTTGCGGTGCCAGTGAAGGAGCGATTCGCTTCCATGGGGGCGCAGCCCGTCGGGGCGGCCCGCCATCTCCATTTGGATCAGTCCCAGATCAATGCGAAGCTGGATTTTTTCTTTTCCGTCATTGCCGTTGATTTTGCGGACGCGAATCTGCCCCGGCTCATGCGGCCAGCCTTCGAGAAGCGTGTTTAAATCCAAACTCATAAGAAACATTATCCGAGGGCACAAAGAGTTTGCAAGCGTCCAAACCGGCTCCGCCAAGCAAACGGGGCAGCAAAATCGGCCCAGTGACACTGAAAATACCCGGAAAAAGCGTTCAACGAGCCTTTCGTGATCGAAATGAAGAAAAAAAACAAAACACCCCTTGCAGAAACAAACCTTCTGCGATAAAAGAACCGTCCCGCCAAGCTTGGGCTTACCTTCCGGGGGCAGCTTAAAGTGACAGCGGTGGCGAAAAATGCAGTTGGCGCGAGAGAAAAAACTTGCGCCATAGCTTGATTCGTCTACAGTTCGCGCTCCCCGCAGCCAGTAGTGGATGTGGAATCCCTGCTGAAAAGCGGGCTTTTTAGTCCCCGGAAATCGGGAAACTTTTTTTGAATTAACAATGCCAACGATCAACCAGCTTGTCCGCAAGGGACGCAATCAGGTGACGGTGAAATCCAAATCACCCGCACTTGTCAATTGCCCGCAGCGCCGTGGGGTGTGCGTGCAGGTCATGACCCGTACTCCCAAAAAGCCCAACTCGGCACTCCGTAAAGTCGCCAAAGTTCGGTTGACCAACGGTCAGGAAGTTATTGCCTATATTCCTGGCGAAGGGCACAACCTCCAGGAGCACTCGATTGTGCTCGTTCGTGGCGGCCGTGTGAAAGATCTTCCCGGCGTCCGTTATCATATCGTCCGCGGCACCCTCGACGCCCTCGGGGTGGACGGCCGTCGTCGTTCACGTTCCAAATACGGCGCCAAGCGTCCGAAACCCGGTCAAGAAGCCGCAGCCAAGGGTAAGGGCGGTAAAAAGAAATAATTTACTATGTCTCGTCGTCGCAGAGTCATCAAAAAAGTTGAGAAGTTTGACAGCCGCTACGGCAGCCCTTTGGTTGCCCGCCTGATCAACACCATCATGGAGAGCGGTAAGAAATCCATTGCAGAACGGATTGTTTACGGCGCGATCGAAAAAACCCGCGAGGGTTCCGATGCGGTTGATCCGCTCGAAACGCTCAACAAGGCGATCGATAACGTCAAACCCCGCCTGGAAGTCAAATCCCGCCGCGTCGGTGGTGCGACCTATCAGGTTCCGATGGAGGTTCCCGTGCCCCGCCAGTTGGCTCTCGCCATGCGCTGGATCGTCACTTTTGCTCTCAAGCGCAAGAGCGTCCCGATGATTGACGCCCTCGCCAGCGAATTGAAAGAAGCCGCTGCCGGACAAGGCAACGCGATCAAGAAACGCGACGACACGCACAAGATGGCTCAAGCCAATCGCGCGTTCGCACACTTCCGATTCTAACTTATTATTCACGCCGTGGCTGAAACTGCTTCCAATCCCAACTCGCCCGATCGGGCCTATCCTCTAGAGCGGACCCGCAACATCGGGATCGCCGCGCACATCGATGCGGGTAAAACCACCCTCACCGAGCGTATCCTTTTCTATACAGGGATGATCCACAAGATCGGTGAAGTGCATGAAGGCACCACCGCCACCGACTGGATGGAGCAGGAGCGCGAACGTGGCATCACGATCACTTCCGCCGCCACCACTTGCTTCTGGCAACAAACAAAGCAAGAAGGGGTTGTCAAACTTTTCGAAGGCATCAAACAGCGCGTCAACATCATCGACACTCCCGGGCACGTGGACTTCACGGCCGAAGTGGAGCGCTCCTTGCGTGTCCTCGACGGCGCGGTTGCCGTGTTCTGCGGTGTGGCCGGGGTTCAACCCCAGTCCGAAACCGTCTGGCGTCAAGCTACAAAGTATGGTGTGCCGCGGATCGCGTTCGTCAACAAGATGGACCGCACCGGCGCCAACTTTGATAACGCCGTCAACGACATGCGCACCAAGCTCGGTGCGAATGCGTGGCCGATTCTCATTCCGCTGGGCCGCGAAGATTATCTCAAGGGCCAGCTCGACGTCATCAACAAGAAGGCGATTGTTTACTCCGACAACGACCAGTGGGGTTCCACCTACTCGGTTGAGGAGATTCCCGCCGAGCACAAGGAGATGATCGATGCGGCTTACGAAGGTCTCGTGAGCGCCGTTGCTGATCTCGATGATGAAGTCGGGATGCTCTTCCTTGAGGAAAAACCGATCACGGTCGAAGTTCTCAAGCAAGCCATTCGCCGCCAAACCATCGCCAACAAACTGGTTCCTGTCGTGGGCGGTTCCGCCTTCAAGAACAAGGGCGTCCAATACCTCGTCGATGCCGTGGTCGATTATCTGCCCAGCCCGCTCGAGACCATTCCGGCCCGTGGCCAGAACCCCGATACCGGCGAAGAGATCATTGTTGCCGCAGACGATAACGCAAAATTCTGCTCGCTGGCATTCAAGCTTTGGAGCGATCCGTTCGTCGGCAAGCTCGTTTTCTTCCGGGTTTACTCCGGCAAACTTGCCAAGGGCGACACCGTTTACAATCCTCGCACCAATAAGCGCGAGCGCATTAGCCGCCTCATCCAGATCCAGGCTGACAAGCGCGAAGACATCGACGTCTGCTACTCGGGTGACATCGCCGCCATCGTCGGCATCAAAAACATCACCACGGGCGACACGCTTTGCGACGAAGATCACCCGGTCCTTCTCGAACCGCCGACCTTCCCGGATACCGTTATCTCGATGGCGGTTGAGCCGAAGACGAAGATCGACCAGGAAAAGATGTCCATCGCTCTCCAGCGTCTAGCTGAAGAAGATCCGACGTTCCGCGTTTACACCAACGAGGAAACCGGCCAGACGATCATCGCCGGCATGGGCGAACTGCATCTCGAAATCATTCGCGACCGCATGCTTCGTGAGTTCAAGGTCGAGGCGAATTCCGGCAAGCCGCAAATCGCCTACCGCGAAACCATCACCGGCGAATCCGTCGGCGAAGGCAAGCTGGTCAAACAGTCCGGCGGTCGCGGTCAATACGGTCACGTTGTCGTCAGGGTCAAACCCAACGAGCGCGGCAAAGGCATCACCATCGAGAACAAAACCGTGGGCGGCTCGATCCCGAAAGATTTCATCCCGGCCGTCAAGAAAGGTCTCGAAGAGGCCGTCCTCAACGGCGTGGTCGGCGGCTACCCGGTCATTGACGTCAACATCGACATCATCGACGGATCGTTCCACGAAGTCGATTCCAACGAAATGGCGTTCAAAATGGCGGCCATCTTCGCTGCCAAAGACGGGTTCAAGAAAGCCAAGGCGATTCTGCTCGAACCGATCATGAAAGTTGAGAACCTCACTCCTGAAGAATATCAGGGCGACATTCTCGGCGATCTCAACCGCCGTCGCGGACGCATCCAGAGCATGGAAGCGAAAGGCAACCTCTCGGCCGTTCATGCCGAAGTGCCGCTCGCCGAAATGTTCGGTTACTCCACGGCCATCCGGTCGCTTTCCCGTGGGCGTTCTTCCTACTCCATGGAGCCCTCCCACTTTGAGCAGGTTCCCGCAAGCGTCCTTGCGGCGGTCCTCGACCAGAAAGGTTCTTAATTTAACTCAATTTTAGTATGACAAACGGCCAACGAATTCGCATCCGGCTTAAAGCCTTCGATTACCGAATGCTCGATCAATCCTCAATGGACATCGTCGAAACCGCCAAGCGCACCGGCGCGAAAGTGGCTGGACCGATCCCGCTCCCTACCCGGATCGAAAAATTCACTGTTAACCGTTCTCCGCACGTGGATAAAAAATCCATGGAACAGTTCGAAATCCGCACCCATAAACGGTTGCTGGACATCATCGAACCGACCGCGAAGACGGTGGACGAACTCAAGAAGCTGAACCTCCCGGCGGGTGTTGATATTACCATCAAGATCTGATCGGTGTTCATGAACTAGGAACGCAATGAAATACGGACTGTTAGGAAAAAAAATCGGGATGACCCGAGTGTACGACGAGAAGGGGCGCATTATCCCCGTGACCGTCGTCGCCGTGGGCGGCAATACGCTGCTCCAGGTCAAGACCGTTGAAAAAGACGGCTACTCGGCCATTCAAGTCGGCTTCGACACCCAAAAGGAGTCGCGTTTGTCGAAGGCAGAGGTGGGCGTCTGTAAAAAGGTCGGCTCCGAACCGAAAAGACTCGTGGGCGAATTCCGCCTCGCTGCCACTGATAAAGTGGAAGGTGAACTGAACCTGAGCGCCAACCATTTCCAAGCCGGTCAGATCGTTGACGTCATTGGGCAGTCCAAGGGTAAAGGTTTCCAAGGTGCTATTAAAAGGCATGGTTACTCCCGTCAACCAATGTCCCACGGTTCGATGATGCATCGTCGCACCGGTGCAGTCGGGTGCCGTTCCACCCCAGGCCGTGTCTGGAAGAACCATGGCATGCCCGGTCACATGGGCGATGAGCGGATCACCGTTCAAAATCTCCAAATTGTCCAAGTGCGCGATGCCGAACAGGTTCTCTTGATTCGCGGCGCAATCCCCGGAGCCAACGGCGGCTATGTCGTTGTTCGTCCGGCCAAAAAATCCCCACTTCCCGCGGAGGTTAAGTAATGAGCGCAACCGTTCTTTCAGTTGAAGCAGCAAAGGCGGCCAATCTGGTCGTCATCGAAAACGGCATCGGCACCCAGGCCGTTCACGACGTGGTCGTGGCCATGCGTGCGGCTCGCCGCAGCGGCACCGCCTGCACAAAATCCAAAGCGGACGTCAATCTTTCCGGCTCCAAACCCTGGCGCCAAAAGGGCACCGGACGGGCCCGCGCCGGCTACAAATCTTCGGTCGTCTGGACCGGCGGCGGTGTGGTTTTCGGACCCAAGCCCCGCGATTACTCCAAGAAAGTCACCAAGTCGGTTCGCCGGCTGGCCCTTCGCAAGGCCTTGAGCTCCCGCATCGTTGCCGGAGACGTTCTGGTGATCGAGAATTTTGCGATTCTCACCCCGAAAACCAAAGCCTTCGTCGGCTGGGTCAAGGAAAACGTCGGCGTCGAAAAAACGCTCATCGTCTCCACCGACTTCGACGAAACCACATTTATGTCCGCGCGCAATGTTCAACCGACCCGCCTCGTCACGGCGGCTGACGTGAACACCGAAGACCTTCTCGCCTACAAGAAGATCGTCATCACCAAAGACGCGTTGAGCAAACTGGCAGAAAGGACGCAGAAATGAACGATCCGCACGATTTGATTCAGACCATCGCCTTTACCGAAAAGGCAACCATCCTCGGCGACAGCCTCGGCAAGTACGTTTTCCGGGTTTCCCCGAAAGCGAACAAGATCCAGATCAAGCACGCCATCGAGAAGCTTTTCGGCAAAACGGTAACCGCCGTTAACACCTGCAACTACGCTGGCAAGAAGCGCCGCGAACGCCGCGCCGATGCGGGCCGCACCGCCCACTGGAAAAAAGCCATCGTGACCCTTAAAGCCGGGGAAAAAATCGAACTGGCGTAAGCCTTTCACCTGAGCAAAACCGACTATGGCACTCAAAACTTTCCGTCCTTTAACCCCGGCGCAGCGCTATAAAGCGCTCCCGTCGTTCGAGGAGATCACCAAATCCAAGCCCGAAAAAAGCTTGGTCGTTACCCTGAAAAAATCCGGCGGCCGCAACAACCGCGGACGGATGACCATGCGCCACATCGGCGGCGGTCACAAACAGAAGTACCGTCTCATCGATTTCAAGCGCCGCAAATTTGGCGTCGTGGCCGAAGTGATCGGGATTGAATACGACCCCAATCGCACCGCCCGCATCGCGCTTATCGAATACACCGATGGCGTCAAGAGCTATATCCTCGCTCCCAATGGCCTGACGGTCGGGATGAAAGTCTCTTCCGGTGAAAACGCCGCGCCCGAAGTGGGCAATGCGCTTCCCTTGAAGAACATCCCGCTCGGTTCCGCCATTCACAATATCGAACTGATCCCCGGCAAGGGCGGTCAGATCGCCCGGAGCGCGGGTCAACAGGGAATTTTGAGCAACCGTGAAGCCGGTTACGCCCTGGTGAAAATGCCGTCCGGCGAAATTCGCAAAATCAACGAACAAGCCTATGCGACGATGGGCCAGGTCGGCAACATCGAGCACATGAACGTCTCCGCAGGCAAAGCCGGTCGCACCCGGTGGCTGGGGAAACGCTCCCACGTCCGCGGTATGGTCATGAACCCGGTCGATCACCCGATGGGTGGCGGTCAAGGCAAGTCCAAGGGCGGTGGCGGACGCCATCATCCGATGAGCCCGTGGGGCCAGCTCGCCAAGGGCTTCAAGACCCGCCGCAAGCACAAGGCTAGCAGCAATTTCATTGTCCAGCGCCGTAACGCGAAGAAGTAGCATATGGGAAGATCACTTAAAAAAGGGCCGTACGTAGAGCTTCATCTGCTCGAGAAAATCGATAAGATGGCAGCAGCCGGAGTCAAGAAGCCGATCAAGACTTGGTCGCGCGCCTCGATGATCACGCCGGACTTCGTGGGACACACGTTCCTCGTCCATAACGGGAAAATTTTTAACTCGGTGTTCGTGACTGAAAACATGGTCGGTCACAAGCTCGGCGAATTTTCGCCGACCCGCGTGTTCAAGAAACACGGGGCGCACACCGCCAAAGTAACCAAATAATTTATGCTGCGTCCTGCTCTAACGGCAGGCGTGGTGATACTGGCGCTAACAAGAGGGTTGGCTGCCATTGAGGGTAGTTCTTTCTCAGATTCAGACATAGAAGTATCGGAAGCAAAGGTGACGCTTGCGACGGTTGTGGCGGAGAACAAAGTTCTCAAGCGGCAATTGGCGGAAGCGCAAGAAGCGATCAAATCGCTCACCGAAAGCCTGGCTGTCTCCAACAGCGAGGCCGAAGTATTCCGGCGGGAGGTGGCGGAGCTTAAGCAGCGAATGGCGGCGCTCGGAGTCGAAGGACTCAGCGGCGACAAAGAGAAGCTTGAGCAACGGCTCCTCAAGGCAGTGCGCGATCTCCAACTCGTTCAAAGCGAGAAAGACAAGCTCGCGGACGAACTGGTGCAGTTGAGCGAGGCGGTTTTGCGTTACACTAAAGTGGCGACAACCGACGACGCCCAGGCACGGCTCGCCCTCGAAGCCCGGTTGAGAAGCGTCTCCGAGGCCCTCGGGATTCCGGGGAGCCAATCCGGACCCGACGCAAAAAAGGCGCCAGGCGAAGGAACACTAACCAACGGCATGGTCGTGAGCATTAAAGAGGAACTCTCCTTAGTGGTCGCCAACATGGGAAGCCGCCAGGGAGTTCGGATCGGGATGCCATTCAAAGTGGTTCGGGATGATCACATCATCGGAACCGTGAGAGTCGTCGACGTTCGGGAAAAAATTTGCGGAGCAGTGATACAAAGTCTGGATTCGGAGAAGAATAAAATTAAAGTGGGTGACCGCCTGATGGTGGAGACCCAGTAAAGTTTAACTAACATGCAGATCCTATCGACATACAAATATGCGCATATCTCGGCTTTCAAAGCCCGGGAAGTGACGCGTGAAATCCAGGGCTTGCCGGCCGCGAGCGCTCTCGACCTCCTCGCGTTCAGCCCCAAGAAGGCCGCGGTGATGGTTGCAAAGACGCTCAAAAGCGCCATCGCAAACGCCGAGAACAACGCCAATTTGCGTGCCGATACCCTCGTCGTTAAAGAAGCGATGGTGGGCGAAGGCCCGACAGCCAAGCGGTTTCAGCCCAAAGCCCGCGGCAGCGCCGGACCGATTCTCAAGCGCTCCTCGCACATCCGCATCGTGCTGACCGACGAGATCGAAATTTCCAAGCGCGGCGCCAAAAAAACCGCCGCCAAAGCAGCTACGAAGGGGAGTAAATAATTTATGGGTCAGAAAGTTAATCCAATCGGCTATCGCCTCGCCCTCAACCGCGACTGGCGCTCACGGTGGTATGCCTCACCGAAGGATTTCCCGGAATTCCTCCATGCGGATCTGAAAATCCGCAATCACGTCAAAAAGAAGCTGGCCCAAGCCGCTGTCGCCAAGATCGTGATCGAGCGCGCCTGGAACAGCCTTCGCGTCACCATCTTCACCGCGCGCCCCGGCATCGTGATTGGCCGCAAAGGTTCCGAGATTGAGAAGATGACCGAAGAAATCGGCACCATGTCTGGTGGCAAACAGGTCAAAATCGACATCCAGGAAATCAAGACTCCTGAACTCGACGCCCAGTTGGTTTCCGAAAACATCGCCCTTCAAATCGAACGCCGCATCTCCTTCCGCCGAGCCATGAAAAAAGCGGTCCAGACCACCATGGACTTCGGAGCGATGGGAATCAAAGTCCGTTGCGCCGGTCGTTTGGGCGGGGCTGAAATCTCCCGCGCCGAGCGTTATCATGAAGGGAAAGTGCCGCTTCACACCCTGCGCACCCCGATCGACTACGGCTTCTCTGAAGCCAATACCGTTTACGGAAAAATCGGCATCAAGGTTTGGCTCTGCAAGCCCGAGGCCGCGCCGGTTGAAGCCCAACCCGCGAAAAGCGCCTAACCCGAAACTTTTCGCAACCCATTTTTAGAGGAGACTCACTATGCCATTGATGCCAAAACGCGTGAAGTACCGGAAGACGCAGCGGGGTAGCCGCACCGGAGTTGCTTCCCGCAACGTGACCATTGATTTTGGGGCTTACGCGCTGCAAACCCTGGAGCGCGCCTGGATCACCAACACCCAGATCGAAGCCGCCCGTGTTGCGCTCACCCGCAACATGAAACGCAAAGGCAAACTCTGGATCCGCGTGTTCCCGGACAAATCGGTGACCGCCCGCCCGCCGGAGACCCGAATGGGTAAAGGCAAAGGCCAGCCCGAATACTGGGTGGCTGTCGTTCGCCCCGGCAATATTCTTTTTGAATTGGACGGAATTTCGGAAACCGTCGCCCGCGAATCCCTTCGCTTGGCCGCCACGAAACTTCCGATTCGCACCAAATTCCTGACCCGTCACCGCGTCGCACCCGCCGCCGCATAATTTACCTGGTATGAAGATCAAAGAAATCAAAGAACTGAGCGTTGACGAGCTCCAAGCCCGCAAACGCGAACTCAACCAGGAGAGTTTTAACCTCCGGCTCCAACAGCAGACCGGTCAACTCGAAAAACCGAGCCAGATCCGTGAGATCCGCCGCGAGATCGCCCGCGTTGAAACGGTCCTATCCCAGCGCAGCGGCCAGACGGCCTAAGCCACAAGCCAAATGACTGAGAATCAAACAGAAGCGACCCAAGCTGCCCGCAATTTGCGCAAGACCCGCGTCGGGCAGGTGGTTTCCAGCAAGATGAACAAAACAGCCGTCATCGAGACGGTAACGCGCGTGCCGCATGCCAAATTTGGCAAAATCGTCAAGCAAGTGAAGAAATTCCATGCTCACGACGAGGAAAACAAGGCACAAGTGGGCGATACCGTCCGCATCATGGAGACGCGTCCCATCAGCAAATTAAAATGCTGGAGGATTGTTGAAATCCTTAAGCATTAGTGTAATCTCGCCATCCCTTTAGCAATATGCTCCAGATCCGTACCAGAATCGACGTAGCCGATAACACAGGCGCCCGCATGGCCAAGATGATCGGCGTCATCGGCAAGCCGACCAAATTTGCCCGCGTAGGCGACATCATCACCGCCCACATCCGCGAAGCCTCACACGGTGGAACCGTCAAGAAAGGGGACGTCGTCCGTGCCGTTGTGGTCAGGACCCGGCAACCGGTGCGCCGTGAAGACGGTTCGTACCTCCGCTTCGACAACAACGCCATCGTCATCATCGACAAAGATCTCAATCCGCGTGGCACCCGTATCTTCGGCCCCGTCGCTCGCGAACTGCGCGAACGCAATTTCATGAAGATCGTTTCACTCGCTCCCGAAGTACTATGATCCAGAAATTTCACGTTAAGAAGGGCGACCAAATCGAGGTCATTTCCGGCAACCATAAAGGCGCGACCGGGAAAGTCCTCCAGGTTCTCTCCAAAAAAAGCCAAGTGCTCGTCGAAGGCGTGCGCTTGATCAAAAAGCACACCCGCAAATCCCAGGACCGCCCCCAGGGAGCGATCATCGAACGCGAAGGGCCCATTCAGGTTTCCAACGTAAAGGTCGTCGAGAAGGTGAAGAAAGAGGCAAAGAAAGGGAAGGCGGCATCCTAGCCGATTTAGCATATGGCAGTAGAATTTTACACAGACTATAAGGAACGGGTCATCCCGGCGCTCAAAGAGAAGCTTGGCTACTCGAACCTGCATCAGATTCCAGCGATCAAAAAGGTGGTCGTGAACACCTGCGTTGGATCGTCCTCCGACGTCAAACAGGCTCTCGAAGACGCCAAGGCTGAGCTTTCGCTCATCACCGGGCAGAAACCTTCGGAAACCCGCGCCAAAAAGAGCATTTCCAACTTCAAGCTGCGCGACAAACAGGCGATCGGCGCCAAAGTCACCCTGCGTGGAGCCCGGATGTATGAATTTCTGGAGCGTCTCATCAAGACCGCGCTCCCGCGGATTCGCGATTTTCGCGGCATCTCGCCCAAAGCATTTGACGGTCAGGGCAACTATACACTGGGCGTAACCGACCAGAGTATTTTCCCTGAAGTGGAACTCGACAAAATCAAAAGAAACGTCGGGTTTGATATTACAATCGTTACCAGCGCCAAGAATAACGCAGAGGCCAAGGCGTTGCTGGTCGAACTGGGGGTTCCCTTCACCGATAAGGCGAAGAAACCTGCCGGTAGTGCGGCCGCCTAATTACTGATATGAGCCAACTGTCCGATCCCATTGCCGATTTCCTCACGCGTCTGCGCAACAGCGCGGTGGCGAAAAAAGCTGAAACCAACGCCCCTTACTCCAAGGTCAAAGTCGAGATTGCCCGAATCCTCAAGCAGGAAGGGTACATCGCAGGCTACGAAATCGACACCAAGGGCGCTTTCCCTGAAATTCGAATTGCGAACAAGTTTGTCAACCGCACCCCGGCCATCACCGGTCTGAAGCGGGTCAGCAAGCCCGGCCTTCGCCGTTATGTCGGTTCCCAAGAAATTCCGCGCGTGCTCGGCGGACTCGGGATTTCCATCCTCTCCACGCCCCGGGGGATTCTTACGGGCCGCGAAGCTAAAAAACAAAATGTCGGCGGCGAATTGCTCGCCTACGTTTGGTAATCCGAGGAAATTTGTATGTCGCGAATTGGAAAAAAAATCATTGATCTGCCGACTTCGGTAAAGGTCGCCGTCTCGCCGGAAGGCGGGGTTAAAGTCGAGGGGCCCAAAGGCAAACTCGAATGGACGCTTCCCAAGCAGATCAGCGCCCGGATCGAAAACTCATCGATTGTCGTCGAGCGCGCCAGCGAACTCCGCAGCGTGCGCGCCCTTCACGGACTTTCCCGCGCCCTGGTCGCCAACATGGTGGTCGGCGTTTCCGCAGGATTCGTCAAGGATCTCGAAATCCAGGGGGTCGGCTTCAAAGCCGCTCTCCAAGGCAAGGTGCTTAACCTGAGCCTCGGATTTTCACACCCGGTGCTTTTCCCAATCCCTGAAGGGATCAAGATCACCGTCGCCGAAAACACCAAAATCAAGATCGAAGGGATCGACAAAAAAGTTGTCGGTCAGGTCGCGGCAGATATCCGCGCGTATTATCCGCCAGAACCTTACAAGGGCAAGGGTGTGCGTTACGCCGGGGAACAAATCGTCCGCAAGGAAGGTAAAACCGTTCAATAATTTCGTATGGCTTCTCTGGAAAAAATTAAAATGCGCCATGCTCGGCTCCGCAAGCGGATCACCGGCACGGCAGAACGTCCCCGGTTGGCAGTCCACTTTTCGGGCAAGAACATTTATGCCCAAGTGATTGACGACGTTGCCGGGCGCACCCTGGCGGCCGCCGCCACCACTGAAAAGAGCCTGGAAGGGGACAAATCCCTGCGCGCCAACTGCGCCACGGCAATCACCATCGGCAAACTGGTCGCAGAGCGCAGCAAGAGCGCCAAGGTCAGCAAAGTCGTATTCGATCGCGGTGGTTTCCAATACCATGGCAAAATCAAGGCGCTGGCCGATGCCGCGCGTGAAGCCGGACTAGAATTCTAATTATGGCAGCTCCCAATCAACGCAGAAACGACCGTCGCGGCGACCGCAATCGCGACAACGAGCCCAAGTCGGATCTTACCGAAAAGGTGGTCTTCATCAATCGTTGCGCCAAGGTCGTCAAAGGTGGCCGTCGCTTTAGCTTTAGCGCCCTGATCGTAACGGGCAATAAAGCCGGCAAAGTCGGCTACGGATTCGGCAAGGCCAACGAGGTCTCCGAAGCCATTCGCAAAGCTTCCGACGCCGCCAAGAAAGATCTCGGTGCCGTGGCCATTCACAATAACACAATTCCCCATGAAGCCGTCGGCGAATTCGGTGGCGGACGGGTGCTCCTGCGTCCGGCCTCGCCCGGAACCGGCATCATCGCGGGAGGCGGCGTTCGCGCCGTCATCGAAGCGGCGGGGATCAAAGACGTGCTGGCGAAATCGTTGGGTTCCAACAACCACGCCAACGTCGTCAAGGCGACTCTCGCCGCCCTCAAATCGCTCCGTTTGCGCGAAGACATTTACAAAATCCGCGGCATCTCCTCTTCCAAAAAGGAAGTCGCCATCCCTGCTTAATCCATGAATCTTGAGACATTAAAGCCTCGTCCCGGCTCCAAACATCGCGTCAAGCGTCTTGGATGCGGCGAAAGCTCCGGCCACGGTAAAACTTCCGGCAAAGGTCACAAAGGCCAGAAAGCCCGTTCGGGTGGATCGCTCCGCCTCGGGTTCGAAGGCGGCCAGATGCCGCTCATTCGGCGTTTGCCTAAGCGCGGCTTCAACAATACCGCCTTCAAGACCGTCTACGCGACCGTCAACGTCGGCCTGCTTAATGCTTTTGAAGACGGCGCAACTGTCAATGAAGCGTCGCTTTTGGAGAAAAATTTGATCCGTCGTCCCTACGAAGCGGTCAAGGTTTTGGCCAACGGAGATCTCACCAAGAAATTAGTCGTTGCAGTTGACAAGGTCAGCGCGGCGGCGGTGGAAAAAATCAAAAATGCGGGCGGCAGCGTGGAAGCTGCAGCGGCGCAGTAAGCGGGGGATCTCGCTTGCATGATCTCGGCCTTTACCAACACATTTAAGATTCCGGAACTCCGGAATCGGGTGCTCTTCACGTTGATCCTGCTGGTGGTGGTGCGCCTTGGCGCGGCCGTCACCTGTCCCGGGATTGATGCCTCCGTGCTTCATGCCTGGTTTAATTTCGAGGCAAAACATTCCGCGGGCGGCAGCTTTGCCGCTCTTTTCAATCTCTTCAGCGGTGGTGCCATGGAGAACTGCGCGGTATTTTCCCTGGGGGTGATGCCGTACATCAGCGCATCGATTATGATGCAGTTGTTGACGGCTGTGATCCCGAAGCTGGCAAAGCTTTCGAAGGAAGACGGTGGACGGCAAAAGATCATGCAGTTCACGCGCTACGCGACGATCGCCCTCTGTATCGGTCAAGGCTACGCCCTTGCGCTTTCGTTCCAGAATCCCGCTTCCAACCCGTTCCTGCCCGGCATTGAGCAAACCATCGCCCGGCTCGGACGTCATTTGGTGGTCAATGAAGGGTTTGGGTTCCTCTTTTCAGCCGTGATCACGCTGACCGCCGGGACGATGTTCCTGATGTGGATCGGCGATCAAATCACCGAGCGGGGCATTGGCAACGGCATGTCGCTGATCATTACGATCGGCATTGTTGCCCGCCTGCCCGCCGGCTTGATCCAAGTTTGGCGTACCTTCATCCCCGAGGAGGGGCAGCAGGGCCAAGTGCAGCCGATGGTGCTTGTGGCCATGATCGCTTTCTTCGTACTCGTTGTGGCTGCCGTTATCTGCGTCACCCAGGCGCAGCGTAAAATCGCTGTCCAGTACGCCAAGCGCGTGGTCGGTCGCAAACAGACCGGCGGCGGCACGCAATACATGCCTTTGAAGGTAAACTACGCGGGTGTCATGCCGATCATCTTCGGTCAGGCGCTCCTGATGTTCCCGTCGCAGATCGTTCAGATTCCGTTCCTTCGCCAGAGTGAACTGGCGCAGAAAATCGCCCAAAACCTTGTTGATGGCCCCGTCCACTACTGTGTTTACGGCGCGATGATTTTCTTCTTCAGCTATTTCTGGGTGGCGACACAGTTCCAGCCCCAGCAGATCGCCGAAGACCTCAAAAAATACGGCGGCTATATCCCCGGCGTTCGTCCCGGCAAGCCGACGGCGGATTACCTTGATTTTTCAATGACCCGCCTGACCTTTGCGGGGGCGGTGTTCCTCACGATCATTGCCATTCTGCCCCAATTGTTGTCCCGGGCTTTGGGCGTTCCCTACATGGCGGCCTCGTTCTTCGGCGGCACCAGCTTGCTGATTATGGTCGGCGTTGTGCTCGATACCATGCGCCAGGTCGAGACCCATCTCATTCAACGCCACTACGACGGATTCCTGCGCAAGGGCCGTCTGCGGGGACGTTTTGAACGCAGCCCGTCCGGTTTCGGTGAAGCCGTCGAGCAAGGCGGGTTGCTTTGGGCCTACGTTGCCTTGGCTGCCCTGGTGCTTATTGCCGTCGTCATTTTCCTGGCTCAAGGCTATCGCTAGGTGAAAACGCGGATCGTTCTTTTGGGTCCGCCGGCTTCCGGAAAAGGAACCCAGGCGCAGAAGATCAAGGCCCGTTTTGGTTTGGAAACCGCTTCACCCGGCGCAATGTTACGGGAAGAACTCCGGCGGCAAACCGCGCTCGGGATCGAAGCTGAACGGTTGACCCGTAACGGTTTCATGGTTCCCGACGCGACCGTGATTGAGTTGGTCCGTCGTTGGCTCTCTGAGCATCCTCGCAAATTTGTGTTCGACGGATTCCCCCGGACACTCGTCCAGGCAGAGGCTTTGGAAAAAACAGTCTCCCAAAAGCGGTCCGCCTTGGATATCGTCTTCTTTTTCGACGTGAGCGACGAAACCATTTTCGAGCGCGTGATGAACCGCGTGACCTGCGGCCAATGCGGACAAAGTTTTTCAGCTAACTTGCATCTCGCCCCGGGACAGTCGGTTTGCCCCGGATGCGGAGGCGCATTGGGCCGCCGTGCCGATGATACCCCCGAAGTGCTCGAACATCGGCTGGTTGAATATCGCGAAAATACCGAACCGCTCGTTGCCTATTACCAAAAACGGGGGCTGCTTTGGCCTTTGAGTGCAGCGGAGAGCCCCGACCAGGTTTTTGCCGAAATCGCCGCCGCATTGGATCCGTCAAAATATTCGTTATGATTCCCATCAAGACCGCCAAGGAAATCGAAAAAATGCGGATTGCGGGTCGAGCCACCGGTGAGGTGCTCCAAAAAACCGCAGCCATTATTCGTCCCGGCATCACGACCAAAGAAATTGACCAAGCGGCCGCGCAATTCATCTCCGAAACCGGCGGGCACAGCGCGTTCTTGGGCTATCGCGGTTTTTCCGGAAATATTTGCGTCTCCGTTAACGACGAGGTTGTCCACGGGATCGGAAGCTCGCGTAAAATCCAATACGGCGATATTGTCAAGCTCGACATTGGCGTCATCAAAGGCGGTTGGGTGGGGGACACGGCGACCAGCGTGCCGGTCGGGGCGGTTGACCCGGCGGTGCAGAAGCTTTTGCAGGTCAGCGAAGAAGCGTTGCGGCGGGCCATTGCCTTTGCCGTCGATGGCGGGCGCTTGGGCGATATCGGTTCGGCCGTCGAACAAACCGTTACCGCGCACGGGTTCAGCGTGGTTCGGGAATTTGTCGGCCACGGCGTCGGGCGCAAACTCCATGAAGAACCGCAAGTGCCCAATTTCGGACATCCGCGCACCGGGCCGCGGCTCAAGGCCGGCATGACCCTGGCGATCGAGCCGATGGTCAATATGGGAGTGTGCGGCGTGCGGATTCTCGAAGATGGCTGGACAGTTGTCACCGCAGACGGTAAGCCATCGGCACACTTTGAACACACCGTGCTCATTACGCACGGGGAACCCGAAATTCTGACATGGCCCGGAACAACGCAATCGAAGTAGAGGGAAAAGTCGTTGACCTGCTCCCGAATAGCATGTTTCGTATCGAGTTGCCCAACGGCCATCGGATTTTGGCCCATATTTCAGGAAAAATGAGGTTACATTTCATTCGGATCTTGCCAGGCGACAAAGTTCTGGTAGAAATGTCCCCTTACGACTTGTCCAAAGGGCGAATAACCTTTAGGCAAAAGTAACAGATTTTAAAGTCGCTCCGGGGAAGAGTTGGCAAAAAGTAATTCCACCCGGGCGTTTTTTTGTCCCCAAAAGCGGTCCGAAAACAAGCCCTCCGAGGGTGTGAAAATTTAGTCAAAAACAGCAATATGAAAGTTAGAGCATCGGTAAAACGACTGTGTGAGTCCTGCAAGATCGTGAAGCGCAAAAACGTCGTTCGCGTTCTGTGCAAAAACGCACGGCACAAGCAGCGCCAAGGCTAGGAGCCCCAAGCGTCCCCACGTTATTTAGAAACATTTAGATTTATGCCACGACTACTCGGAGTTGAAATTCCCGGCGACAAACGCATTGAGGCCTCCCTTCCCTACATTTACGGCATCGGGCCGTCCTGGGCGAAGAAGATCCTCGAACAAGCCAACATCAACGGCGACATTCGCGCCAAGGATCTCTCGGTTGAGCAAATCAACCAGATCATCCAGGCCATCACCGCCAACAACCTCTTGATCGAGGGCGACCTGCGCCGGGATATCCAGAGCAACCTCAAGCGCCTTCAGGCGATCAACAGCTATCGCGGCATCCGTCATCGCCGTGGTTTGCCCGTTCGCGGCCAGCGCACCGGCACCAACGCCCGCACCCGCAAAGGCCCGCGCAAGACCGTCGGCGTGCAGCGCGCGAAGGACAAGAAATAACACTTTACTCAAGACACTATGGCAGAAGAAACCAATGCACCCGTGACACCTGTCGCTCCTGAAGCGACTGCTCCGGTGGCTCCCGAAGCGGCAACCCCGGCGGCAACGCCGGCTCCAGAAGGGGCCGCAAAAAAGAAGGCGCCCAAGGCGTCCAAGAAAACAGCCGCCGCTGCAGCCGCAGCCGCCGCTCCCGAAGTCAAGAAAGAGGAAGTCTTCTCTCTTGATCCCAACGTGATCGAGCCGGTCAAGATCATCAAAGCCAAAGGCGCCAAAAACGTGCACACCGGCATCGCGCACGTCCAGGCGAGCTTCAATAACACCATCGTCAGCATTACCGACCTCAACGGCGCGGTGATCGGCTGGTCGAGCGCAGGCAAAGTCGGGTTCCACGGTTCCCGCAAGAGCACCGCTTATGCCGCCCAGATGGTCGCCCAGGACGCCTGCCGCCAGGCGATGGGGCATGGACTTAAAGAAGTCGAAGTGCGAGTCAAGGGGCCCGGAGCCGGACGTGAGTCCGCCGTGCGCGCCATGCAAGCCATCGGCCTCGATATCACAGTGATCCGGGACGTGACGCCGGTTCCCCACAACGGCTGCCGTCCGCCGAAACAACGCCGCGTCTGATCTGAACATCCTATTTTATGGCTCGTTATACTGGTCCTAAATCCAAAATCAGCCGCCGTTTCGGAGTCGCCATTTTTGGCCCCTCCAAGGCGATGGAGCGCAAGAACTACGGTCCCGGCATGCACGGTCCCAAAGGATCGCGCCGCAAACAATCTGAATACGCCCTGGCCCTCGCCGAAAAGCAGAAACTCCGTTATCAATACGGCGTTCTCGAACGGCAGTTCCGCCGCTACTTCCAGATCGCGTTGACCCGTCGTGGCGTCACCGGCGAAATCCTTCTCCAGCTCCTGGAGACCCGTCTGGACAACGTCGTTTACAAGCTCGGCTTCGCCAACTCCCGTTCGGCGGCCCGTCAGTTTGTCTCCCACGGCCACATCACCGTGAACGGCAAGAAGGTGAACATCTCCTCCTTCACCGTCCGTCCCGGCGACAAAGTCGCGGTCAAAGACAAGCCGGCTTCCCGGAGCCTCGCGGCCCGTTTCCTCGAACTCACCCAGATCGCTCCCGTGCCGGATTGGCTCGAAGCGGACAAGGCAAACTTCAGCGGAACCGTCTCGCGTATTCCGACCAAGGAAGAGATCGCTCCGATCGTCAACGAACAGCTCATCGTCGAACTCTACTCGCGGTAAGCGCAGCATCATTTGTCAAAGAGGCCGGGGGATTTTCCTCCGGCCTTTTTGTTGCGCAGGGACTTATGGGAGGTATGGGACTTATGGGCTCGCCTTGTCGCGCGGGTTTTCCGGCTCCCAGACGCCCCGGTGCTCAAATCGGAAACCCAACGCCTCCGCCCGATGGGGCAAAACCCGCTGGCTGTCGAGGAACGCGCCGGAGAGCGGGCCGAAGATGGTTCGAATCACCCAGGCCGGGGCTGTCAATACTGCCCGGCGATGAAAGCGGCGGGCCAGCGCCCAGGTGAAATCGCTGTTGCGCAACGGCACCGGAGAACAGGCGTTGAGCACGCCGCGAACTTGCGGATTTTCAATCGCAAAGAGCGTCAGGCGCGCCACGTCCCGCACGTCCACCCAGGAAACCCATTGGCGTCCCGTGCCCAGCGCCGCTCCCAACCCTAGCCGGAAGAGCGGGCGCAGCTTTTGCATCATCCCTCCGGTCTCGCCGAGCACCACCCCGAAGCGCAAAATGACCACCCGCACCCCGCCCGATGCCGCCCGGATCGCTTCCGTTTCCCAGACTTGGGAGACCTCGGAAAGAAAGCCTTTCCCGGCCGGGGTGTTTTCATCGACCGGTTCCTCCCCTCTGGAGCCGTAGAAACCGATTGCAGAGGCGCTGACGAGGCATTTCGGGCCATTCCTGCCCGCTGCCAGCAATGCATCGACCAGCGAGCGGGTTCCTTCGCGGCGGCTTTCCATGATGCGCCGCAATTTTTCGGCCGTTGGAAGCCCAAAAATCGACTCGCCTGCGAGATGCACCACCGCTTCCAATCCGTCCACATTGGGGAGTTCTCCCGGCATAAATTTGCGGGTCTCCTCGCAGCCTTTTACCGCGCGGTGCGGATTACGGGAAAACGCGATACACGCATAACCGGCCTCATTGAGTGCCTGCACGACCGCCGATCCGACGAACCCGGAAGCCCCGGTAATCCCGATTTTTGGACGGCTTGGAAGATTCATAAGCTCCTATTTTAGTCGAAGTGGGAATGGAGCCACGGGTAGGGGAACCGGTCGCCGGGGCAATCGGTGGGCCACTGGGGCGGGTTGATGTCGCGGTGTGCTTTCACGATCGCAAGCTGGTGATCGGTTTTGCCGACCCGGTGCCGGAGGTAACGGATCAATTCGTCCAACGCTTCCAACTGCTCGGGTGTCGGCTTGTCACGATTATAATCGCCCACCAGACAAACGCCGAGCGCAATGCTGTTCAGATAATCCGAGTGGACATGGCCGCCGTTGATCTGCCGGGCCCAGCGGGGGCCGATCTCCACCTTTCCATTGCCTGACGACGTGCCGTTGCCGATCACAAAATGATAAGCCAGCCCATTGGGCATTTTACGGACCTTGCGGTGGTAGTAATCGAACGCCTTGGCGTTGCCCTGCCGCGTCCCGGAATTGTGGACCACGATGTAGCGCCAGCGATGCCGCGTGACGTGGGCGTCATCAATCGCGTTTCGGACCGCCGGGGTGAGATATTTGTATTCGGAATGGCCAAACGGCCACCACCAGTGGGATGACTCCGGTTCGGGCGTGGGAGCCGGTTCTTCTTCGGCCGCGCCGGATTTTTCCACCACGATCGCGCTGCCTTGGCCGGCCGGTTTGGGAGCGGGCGTGGAAAACCCGGGGGGCAGACGTTTGACCGGCTCGGAATCCGGTTTTTTCTCCGGCTGCGGTTCGGCCCGGCGTTCCGGTTGCGAGGTGGGTGCCGCCCGTTTTTTGGTGGCCGGTTTGGGCTTGGCTTTTTTCTTCTTTTTCTTGGTGGATTGGGAAGAAACGCTTTTTTTGGGAGAGGGGGATGCCTTCGAGCGGGAAGGGGCGGGCGTTTTCTGCGCCTCTGTAACGGCCGATGCGGTCGGAGGGACCGGGAGGCATGCCGCTGCGCAAAGCAAAACGGCGAGGAGAAAACGACGGTTAAACACGAGACGCAATTTTAAGCACGTTCGGCACTGCAAGCAAGCAGGGAGCTGAAAACTGCTGCGGGATTTGAGTTGCGGTCCCAAGTGGTGTCTGGGTTACCGGCGATTGGGAAAAATGGTCGGGCTGACAGGATTCGAACCTGCGACTTCTTGCACCCGAGGCAAGCGCTCTACCAAGCTGAGCCACAGCCCGACTTTTTTCCTTCCTGCGGATCGCAGGGGAAGCGATATATCGCTTACTTTTGCCTCCGGTGCAAGAAATTAAGCTCTAAAAAGCAGATTAGACCCCCGCTTTTTCGGCCCAAGCCTGGGCGGCTTCAGAGTTGGAGAGTTGCCATTTCCGCGCGACCATCCCGGCCACTTGCTGCCGGACCTGGTCATTTGCTATCGATTCCACCCATGCGGCGGCCGATTCGGGCGACTCGAGCATCAGGCGCTGGATGAAAACCGAAAGGGCAAGATCCCGAAACAGGTTGATCGGAAGGGCCACAAGCCATTGATGAGCCGCTTCGAGATCCAGGGCGGCCCAGGTCTCGATCAATGCGGCGATGGCGGTTTGCAAGACCGGGGTGCCCGAGGGAAGGGAGGCGATTTTTTCGGCCGCGGTTTGAGGGGCTTTGCGAGTCCACTGGCGCACGATCGCATCAATGACGTTGTCTTGTAGCTCGGGGGGCAGAACGCTCAACGCGAGGTCAAATGCGGCGGGCGAATCCTTGGCTTCTTCGGCGAGAAGGCCTTCGGTATAGAGGCGGCGGCCCATCGCGGTATCTTCAATCCCCAGCGCCCATTGATAAGAAGGCCGGGGTTCGGCCGCGGCCCAACGTAAAAAGGTCTGCACAATGAATGTGTCCCGGGCTGGGGTGACGGGCGATTTGAGCGTTTCGTCGAGCACTCGGTGAAACGGGTTTTTGTCCGGCTCCGGCGGTGCGGCGGGCTTGGCGGGAGCAGCGGGGTTTTTGGGTTCCGCGGGTTGATTCTTTTTCCTCATGCCCGGTTGGGGGGCAACCTGCGGAATCCTCGCTTTGGGGATTTGGGGAGTATCGCTGCAGCACATTCGGACAAGGATCGCCAGCACGAGGGCAAACGCATTGAGGTGCAACGGGTGTTCCTTGGTCCACTGGATCTCGTTGGGGTGGTTCGAAAGGAAGGTTTTGACGGCTTCGGGAGCCAGGCTCGATTCCATCACCCAGGTTTCCGCCTTGGAAACGGCATCGGCAAAACTGGGGAAATCGCTCGCCGGGGAGGAGGTTTTTATTTCCACCGGTTCGGTGGTGGAATCGGGACTGTTTTTGATGGGGGTGGTGGCGTTTTCTTCCGCAGCTTGCAAGATTTGGGCAAAGCCTGTCAGCAAGAGGAGAAGCATCAGTCCTTTGAGCCGTTTGGAGATCAACCAGTTATGTTCCAACATAGATGAGTGTTTAGTGAACGGGTCGCCGGTTCACAAGCTGAGATTCTTAAAAAAAGGAGTGCGCCAGTTTAAATTTTTTCCTGGCCAAAGAGTTCGCCGACCTGCCGGTGCATCTCTTTGATACTTTCGGCATGGTCTTTGTGGCAGACGAGGGTGGCGTCGGGGGTGTGAATGATAATCAGGTCGCGGCAGCCGATCGTGGTGATGAGATGCTGCGGATCGCTGGATGCGGCGAGGGTTCCCTCAGTCTCCAGGAGCAAGCTCTTGGCGGCGATGGCGTTGCCTTTTTCATCGCGCGGGCAGGTTTCGCCAAACATCGGCCAAGAACCGACATCCAGCCAGGTGAGTGGCATCGGGATGGCGGCGACTTGCACCCGCGCATCCCGCGAGGCCGGTTCCATGACCGCAAAATCGACGCTGACCTTCTTGAGCGAGGGAAAGACCGTCTGGAGAACCCCGTCGCGGCGGGGCGTGTCCCAGGCTTCCGCAATCGCGCGGATCCCCTCGGCGTTGGCCGGTTCGTAGCGGTTGATGCAGTCCAGCAAAGTGGAGGCGCGCCAGACGAACATTCCGCTGTTCCAGAGGTAACGCTGCATCCCGGCGGCGAAGTAGTCGCGCGCGAGTTCCAGGGCCGGTTTTTCCTTAAAGTTTTCGACAACCCGGGCTTCGCCGTTGAGCGGTTTTCCCAATTGCAGATAGCCATAGCCGGTGGCGGCTTCTGTGGGCGCGATGCCGAATGTGACGAGGGTTTTGGGCTGCGATTCGGCCAGTTGGAATCCTTGTTCGACGATTTTTAAAAACTGGTCAACCGGTTCAATGATGTGGTCGGCGGTGAAAACCGCGATCACCGCCTCCGGATCGCGTTGGGCAATGACAGCGGCGCTGTATCCAACGGCATTAAGGGTGTCACGGCCCACCGGTTCCCCCAGGAATTGCTCCTTTGGCAGTTGGAGGGCGTTGCAGATGAGGTCGGCATGGCCCTGGCTGGCGCAGATGTAGCGGTTTTCGGCGGGAACCAACCCTTCGAGCCGTTCAAAGGCGAGTTGGAGCAGGCTTTTGCCGTGGATGAACGGGATGAGCTGTTTGGGCAGGCAGGCCCGGCTCATCGGCCAAAGGCGGGTGCCGGAACCGCCGGCGACAATCAGAGCGTATCTCATAAAAAAGGGTCAGGAATTATTGATGGTCTTTAGGAGCAGCGCAAGCGCCGTGCGTGCGGTTTGGTCTTTAAAAACTTCCCGATCACGGAAAAACCGGTGTCGCTGGAGTTGGGTCGGGCCGCCGCGCCGGGCCAGGGCAATGCAGACGGTGCCGACCGGTTTTTCCGGAGTGCCGCCCGTGGGACCGGCGATCCCGGTGGTGGCGAGCGCCCAATCGGTTCCCGCCCGGCGAAGAGCGCCTTCGGCCATGGCGGCGGCGACCTCCAGGCTCACCGCTCCGTGTTGGGCGATCAGATCCGGCGGGACGCCCAGATCCCGCGCCTTGGCTTCATTGGAATAGGTGACGTATCCGGCCAGGAACACGGCGGATGCGCCTGAAATATTGGTGACGCGGTGGGCAATGGCACCCCCGGTGCACGATTCAGCCGTGGCCAGGCTTTCCTTGCGTTGCGCGAGCCGCTCGACGACGGCTTGGTCCAGCGGCAGCCCGTCGCGAGTGACGATCTCTTGGCCCAATGCCTCAAGAATGATTTTCTCAGCGGCTGCCAATACCGCTTTGGTGCCAATACAACGGATATCCACCTCGCCGGGCCGGGCACAGTAGCCAAGCTCCAGGCCGGGAATCGCGAGCAATTGCTTTCCGACCCGCTCTTCCACCTGGGATTCTCCAATATTTAATGCATGGTAAACGCGGCATTCCACCGCACTCGGCGGGACGAGCTGCTGCACGATGGGGAGCACAAAATTTTCGAACATCGGCTTCAGTTCGCGTGGTGGCCCGGGAAGCAGGAAAAGGTGACGCTCCCTGCCATCCCGTTCACACCGCAAATAGAGGCCGGGAGCGGTGCCATGTTCATTGGGCAAAACCGTCGCTCCTTGGGGGACTTGAGCCTGGCGGCTTACCCGTTCGGTCACGACGAGGCCGCGCGCTGCGAACCGGGCGGCGATTTCGTCCATGATCTCGGCATGAAACCGCAATGGCCGCTCCAGCAACTCGGCGGTGATCTCGCGCGTGATATCGTCGGTGGTCGGTCCCAACCCCCCGGTGGCAATCACCAGTTCGGCCCGGCCCAGGGCAGTATAAAGAGCTTCCCGGATCGCATCGCCATCCGGGACGGTGACCTGGCAATCGATGCGCAACCCCAGCGGGAAAAGCCCCCGGGCCAGGGTCGCCAGATGCGTGTTCAGAACGCTGCCAAGGAGGATTTCGGTGCCGGTATTGATCACTTCGACGTTCATAACGAGGCTTCAAGGATGGCGTCGAAAGGAACGGTTGTGAAGCGAGAAGGCGGGGTTTCCCGGAAAACCTTAAAAAATCTTAAATTTTTCGCAGAAAAGGTTGACATGAGACGGCGTCGCAAATACAAAGGCTTATAGATAAACAGACAACGCATTAGCAAACAGAATGATATGAACACAAAAATACTCATCGCAGCAGCCGTTCTCCTGGGCTTGGGGGCTGCAGATCACCTCTCGGCCAACCTGATCATCGCCATTGATCAGACCGGGGCCAATAATCCGGTCAACGTGAACAGCCCGCGGGCATGGAACTTTGGAGTGACTGCGGCAGGGGCGAGCTATTTCGCCGCCAATGGGGTGACTTTCGACTCCGCCTTGTTTGACGCGAAAATCCACAACAATACCGTGGCGCCGCTGGTGTTCACGCTCTATTCGGGTTTGGGTGGCAACGTGAACGGCAATTCAGTCCTGACGACGCTCTCGGTGCCAAGTTCGCAGTTTAATCAGCAATACGCTGGGGGTTTGGGCAAGCTGTTTACGTTCCAGCCACAATCGTTCACAGAAGGTTATTACTCTGTAACGCTGACCTCGGTCGCCGAGGATAAAGCCACCACCGAATACTTCTTGAAGCAAGGCAAGCTGGCATTGCTTAATTCCGATAAAACCGTCCTGGACTCTTCCTACTGGGTTCAGGATCAGGGGAACGGAAATGCGACCAGCGCCTTTAATGGCAGCGAAAACCTTAACGGGGGCGGTATCGCCATGGCTCCCGAGGTCAATACGAGTTGGGCGATTGCCCTTCTTATCGGATTAAGTTTTGGGGGTGCGCTCCTGCGCCGCACCCAATATCAACGGCTTTTTGCAAGAGCATCATGAGGGAAGTGCGCGCAGTTCGGCGGGGGCCGGTCGCGTGCCAATTTCAATAGATCGAGTCGCGGTGCAAGCCGCGACTCTTTTGCATACCGGAACGCCGATGCGGGTTCTACAAAGCCAGCAGCAGCCGGGCCGGGTCTTCGATCGCTTCCTTCACTTTGATGAGGAAGGTGACTGCTTCCTTGCCGTCGATCACGCGGTGGTCGTAGCTCAGGGCGAGGTTCATCATGGGTCGGATCACGATCTGGCCGTTGACGGCGATCGGCCGTTCCATGATCTTGTGCAGGCCCAGAATCCCGCTTTGGGGCGGGTTGAGGATCGGCGTGCTCAGAAGCGAGCCGTAGACTCCGCCATTGGAAATGGTAAAAACGCCGCCTTGCAAATCTTCGACGCGCAGTTTGCCGTCGCGGGCGCTCTGGGCGTAGACGACGAGGTCTTTTTCGAGCTGGGCGAAATCTTTGCGATCCGCATCGCGGATCACCGGCACCACCAGCCCGCGTTCGGTCCCGACGGCGACACCGATATCAAAATATTCGTTTAAAATCAGGTCTTCGCCGTCGATCCGGCTATTGACCGCCGGGACGGCTTTGAGCGCGGCGACGGTCGCTTTGATAAAAAATGACATAAAGCCAAGTTTTACACCGCGCTCCTTGGTGAAATCGTCTTTAAGGCGGTTGCGCAACTCCATCACTGCGCTCATGTCGCACTCGTTGAAGGTGGTCAGGATGGCCGCGGTTTGCTGCGCCATCACGAGCTGGGCGGCGATTTTGCGCCGCAACGGCGACATCTTTTTGCGGGTGAACCGCTCGGGCGCAGCTTTCTTTTCAGGCTGGGGGAGCGGCTCCGGTTTCTTCTCCGGTTGCGGAGCCGGGGCGGCCGGTTCGCCGGAAGCTTCGCCAATCGTCCCCACCACCGCGCCGATTTTAACCTCTTCCCCCTGCGGGACGAGAATATGGAGCACGCCCGCTTTTTCGGCGGTGATCTCGGTGGAGACTTTGTCGGTTTCCAGCGTGAAGAGAACATCTCCGGGGGCCACGGTCTCCCCGTCCTGCTTGTGCCAGACGGATAGCACGCCGCTTACGATCGATTCGCCAACCGAGGGGATTTTGATTTCAAAGCTCATAAGGAGAAAATTATTTTATCTCACGCAAAGACGCAAAGGCGCAAAGAGTAGAAATGCGTGGCGGCCATCTCTTTCTTTGCGGCTTTGCGGCTTTGCGTGAAACATCTTCGGTGTTTTCAATTTGCAAACGCTTCTTCGAGAAATTCTTTAAGTTCGATTTTGTGGAGGGCCATTGCGCCGACTGCGGTGCTGGCCGCTTCGCCGCGTCCGGCATAGGCGAGGTGGTGGCCCACAATGGAAGCAAGCCGGGGGGAAATGAACGTCCAAGCCCCCATGTTGCGCGGCTCTTCCTGGCACCAGATGAATTTCTTGGCCTTCGGATACGCGGCAATGGCTTCTTTGATGGCATCGGTGTGAAGCGGATAAAGCTGTTCGATGCGGATGAACGCGGTATCAGCGCGGTTAAGCGCCTGCCGTTTAGCGAGCAAGTCGTAATAGACCTTGCCGGTGCAGAAGATGATCCGCTCGACTTCTTCGGCGCTCCCGAGCAGCGGCCCCGGCAGGATTTCATGGAACCGGTCTTTTGTGAAATCGGCGAGCATCGAGACGCACGCCTCGGCTCGCAACAGGCTCTTTGGAGAAAAGATGATGAGCGGTTTGCGGAACGGACGCTTCATCTGGCGGCGCAGAATGTGGAAATATTGGGCCGGGGTGGTCAGGTCGGCGACTTGGATATTATCCTCCGCGCAAAGCTGGAGGAACCGCTCCATGCGTCCGCTGGAGTGGTCCGGGCCTTGCCCCTCGTAGCCATGCGGCAGGAGCAGAACGATGCCGCTCGGACGCTGCCATTTGGATTCCGCCGAGGCGATGAATTGATCAATGACCACCTGCGCGCCGTTCGCAAAATCGCCAAATTGCGCTTCCCAGATGCAGAGCAGGGTTGGGTAATGGAGCGAGTAGCCGTAGTCGAACCCGAGCACGGCGGCCTCGGAGAGGAGGGAGTTGTAGTTGCAGAACTGGGCCTGTGTTTCGCTGATATGCTTGAGCGGAGCGTAGGTGGCGCGGGTCTGCGCATCGTAGAGAACCGCGTGGCGTTGGCTAAAGGTGCCGCGCTGGCTGTCCTGGCCGGAGAGCCGCACCGGCGTCCCCTCCAGTAGGAGCGATCCGAACGCCAGCGCCTCGGCAAATGCCCAGTCATACGGGCCGCCCGCGGCGTGCGACTTGGCGCGGCGATCCAGCAGAAGCCGCTGGAGCTTCGGCAAAATATGGAACCCCTCCGGCACGGTCGTCAGCGCCTTGACAGTCTGGTCGATCACCGACTTGGAAACGGCGGTTTTGACCGGCTCGTGCGAGTAGGGAGGCTGGAAAATGGCGGTGGAATCGGCCAGGCGATCCGCCGGCTGGGCGGTGGCTTGGCGGACCTCTTCGAGCGTCGTTTCGAGCTTCTTCTCGTATTCGTCATCCAGCGCGGCGGCTTCCTCGTCGCTCAAAATCGCGGAATCGACCAGTTTTTTGGTGAAGATTTTGCCTACCGAAGGATGCTCGTTGATGACGGCGTAAAGATCCGGCTGCGTGAAGATCGGCTCGTCCCCTTCGTTGTGTCCGTAACGGCGATAACAGACCATGTCGATCACGGCGTCGCGCCGGAATTGCTGGCGGAAGGCAAACGCCAGTTCGGTGACGAACCGGACGGCAAGCGGATCGTCCCCATTGACGTGGAAAATAGGAGCTTCGATCATCTTTGCCACATCGGTGGCATAGGTGGAGGAGCGGGCATCGGCGGGCAGCGTCGTGAAGCCGATCTGGTTGTTGACGATGATGTGAACCGTCCCGCCCACAAGGTAGCCGGGGAGCTGCGAGAGGTTCAAGACTTCAGCCACCACCCCTTGTCCCGCAAAGGCGGCGTCGCCATGGATCAAGACGGGGAGCACCTTGGTCCGGTTTTCCGTATCGCCCCGGACCCGTTGACGGGCGCGGGTAGCCCCTTCGACGACCGCATCGGCGGCTTCCAGATGGCTGGGATTGGAAGCCAGCCGGATTTCGATTTCCTTGCCGCTGCCGGTTTGGCGCCTGGATTCATACCCGAGGTGGTATTTAACGTCGCCGTCTCCTCCCGCAAGGTTGGGGATGAAATTTTCGCTAAACTCGCTAAAAATGGTTCGAAGCGATTTGCGCAGGAAATTGGCCAAAACCGTCAGGCGGCCCCGGTGGGCCATTCCCATCACGATCTCCTCGACTCCGCGCTCGGGGCATTGCTCCAGGACGGTTTGCAAAATGACCATCAACGATTCGCCCCCTTCGAGCGAAAACCGCTTTTGGCCGACATACCGGGTGTGGAGAAAATGCTCGAAGCTCTCCGCCTCCAAAAGCTCGCGCAGGATCGCCTTCTGGATTTCCGGCGCGACGCTGTTTTCCAGCGGACGGGTTTCGATGCGGTCGCGAATCCAGTTGCGCACGCGCGGGTTCTGGATGTGCATGAACTCGGCGCCCACCGAGCCGCAGTAAATCTGGCGCAGCGCTTCGATCAGCTCGCGAAGGCGCATCGATTCCCCGCCCCGGAAAAACTTGGAGGCGACGGTGAGATCGAGGTCTTTTTCGCTAAACCCGAGTTCCCGCAAGCTCAAGAGCGGCTGTTCGGGGCGGGTATCCCGGAGCGGGTCGATCTGGGCAAGGGTGTGCCCCAGGGTGCGATAGGCGTAGACCAAACCGTCCACGCGGGTTTGCAGCGGCAGTTCGGGGCGCATCCCGGCGGGAATGGCCGGGATCGGAGCCATGCCGCCCATTTCGGCTTCCGGCACGGGAGAGGGGGCGATGACGGGGGCGGCTCCAGCGGAAGGGGTCGAGCCGAGTTCAAATCCTTCGAAGAAAGCGGACCATGTGGCGTCCACCGAGGCGGGATCGCGCTTCCACTGTTGATAAGTCTCATCCAAAAGCCCGGCGTTAAAAGCGTTTACGAGCGATGTCCTCATGGTGAAAAACGGCTACCGCTGGAATATAGCCATTTGTCTCCGCAAGCGAAGCGAAATAATGAGGGAAGTATGGGAGGTGTTGCGGATTTTCTCATTCAGCGCCAACGGCGCGGCCCCATACCAGCATGGGTCGGAGCGAAGCGCAGGCCCATGATCTTCCATGCCCGTAGGAAAAGGGCTGTAAGCCCGCACCATGCAATGCCAGAGGAGGATGGTGCGGGCTTACAGCCCTGCGTAACCCACACCAAAGACCCAGCCCTTCAGGCTGGGCTGGTATAAGGCCGCGCCTTTGGCGCTGAAGCCCTCATGGTTCACACCATCTTTAACTGTATCCGAGGTTAGGCCGGGCACTAAAATTTGAGCGAACCGGCGGTTCGGTTGTCAGAGCCAATAACCTTTTTCCATGAAATTGACTCCCTTGTTCTTGCCCAGGTTGCTGGCTTTTGCGCTTTTTTCCCTGTTGTCCGTGCCGGTTTTTGCCGAGTCGGCCGATCCGGCCAGCGAGCCGTCCGTGGTGGCAGCGGCCAAGGCGCTTCCGGCGGTCGTGAACGTCAACACGGAACGGATCGTCCGCCGGGCCGTCCGTGATCCCTACGAAGATTTCATCAACCAGTTCTTTGGGGAACAAGTCGCTCCCCGGCGGGAAGTGCGCTCGCCGGTAAGAAGTCTTGGCTCCGGGTTTATTGTCGATCCTTCCGGCTACATTGTGACGAATGAACATGTGGTCGAGCGGGCCGAAGACCTCAAAATCCAGGTCACGACTTCCGATGGGAAAACCTATAGTGCCCGGTATGTCACCGGCGATCCATCTGCCGACCTCGCGCTCCTCAAGATCGAAAGCAAAACGCCGCTTCCGTTCATTTCGCTCAAAGATATCTCACCCAATTTGCTCGGCCAGACGTTGCTGGTCGTCGGAAATCCGCTGGGCTACGGGCATTCGGTGGCCCGGGGCATCCTCAGCGCCACCAACCGCACCCTTTCACTCAACAACACCGAATACGAAGGTTTGCTCCAGACCGACGCCGCCATTAATCCGGGCAACAGCGGCGGGCCGCTGATCGACCTCGCGGGCAAACTGGTCGGGGTCGCCTCGGCAAAAATGGCCTACACGCCACAGGGGGTTCCCACCCAAGGGATCGGTTTTGCGATTCCGGCCAAGACGGTGGCGGAAAAAGTGGAGCAGTTCAAAAAAGCCGCCCAGAATCGTCCCAAGGCAAACGGTTCCGACCTGACCCAAGCCGCCCGGCGCATGCTGGGGCTCACGCTGCAACTGCTGACGCCTGATTTAAGCGAGGCGTTGGGAGTCCCTGCCGGAACCGGGGTGCTGATTTCCGATGTGGAACCGGGCAGCCCGGCGGCACGCAGCGGCTTGCAACGGGGGTTGGTGATCTACCGGTTGGGCCGCTACGAAGTCAACAGCCCGGAAGAGGTGGAGTCGCTCCTGAATCGAGCCCAGCGAAACGCGTCGGTCGATTTGACCGTGGGCGTGGTCCGGCAGGTGAATGACCGGGTGGTGCAGCAGATTCAAACCGTGAGCGTGACATCCCGGTAGTTTTTTAATCTCTCGCAAAGACGCAAAGGCGCAAAGAAGAGCAGGCTTGTCTTTCCTTTGCGTCTTTGCGTCTTTGCGAGAAACAAATTCCTATTCGTATCGGCATGGGAAGTGGATAGGTGACATCCCGGTAAAAATTTCCATGCAACCGGCGGTTTTCCGGTTTAATATCACCCCTCCTTCGGCTGGGCGGGCCTGATTTCCTCCCGAGGGATTCACCCATGCCAATGATTAAAGTCGAAAACCTGACGAAACGCTATGCGGGCTTCACCGCCATCAACGACCTGAGCTTTGAAGTCGAGAAAGGGGAGATCGTCGGCTTTCTGGGGCCCAATGGCGCGGGGAAATCGACGACGATGCGCATCCTTTCGAGCTACATGCCGGCCACATCCGGCCGCGCTTCCATCGCCGGGTTCGACGTCTTTGCCCAATCGCTCCAGGCCCGGCAACACCTCGGCTATATGCCGGAGAACGTCCCGCTTTACACCGAAATGCGCGTGACCGAATACCTTAATTACCGGGCCGCGTTGAAGGAAATCACCGGTCGCCGCCAGCGGGAGCGGGTCGGCGACGTCAAAGAGTTGTGCAACCTCAAGGAAATGGAGAACCGGATTATCGGCACTCTTTCCAAGGGATACCGCCAGCGGGTCGGCCTGGCCGACGCCCTGCTGCATTCGCCCGATTTGCTGATTCTCGATGAACCGACCATCGGGCTCGACCCCAACCAGATCCGGCAGGTGCGGGAGCTGATCCGGAACCTGGGCCGCCATCACACCATCCTGCTTTCCACCCACATTCTCTCGGAAGTGGAAATGACCTGTTCGCGCGTGGTCATCATTAATAAAGGGAAAATTGAAGCCGCCGATACCCCGGAGAACCTCGTCAACGACATGCGCGCCGCCGGGGGGATTCGGTTCGAAGCCCAAACCGGCGCGGACGACGGCGCGGCGGAACTGGGCAAGATTGCGGGCGTGAAAGAAGTGAGCGTCGAAACCGAGGAAGCCTGGAGCGTCTTTACCCTCCGCACCGATTCGCAATCTGATCCACGCGAGGAAATCTGGCGGCTTGCCACCGACCGGCATTGGACGGTGCGGGAGCTTTCCCGCCGCCGCGCCACGCTGGAGGATGTCTTTGTGGAAATGACGCTCGACGACGACGAAGCCTGAATTTTTTTCCGAAATGACCAAATTTCTCACGATGCCTGATGCGCCCTCGTTCCCAATCTCCAGATTGGGAACGCTCTTGTCTCCGAAGCTCCAGCTTCGCAGCCCGTGGAAGGCAGGACGGCGTTGCGTGGTCTGGCAGGCGCAAGGGAAACAGAGTTTCCGGGAGACTTGCGTTCCCAATCAGGAGATTGGGAACGAGAACCCAAAAAAATCTGCGCTAATCTGCGGAACAACTCTTTGATTCCCCGCCCATGACCAAATTTCTCACGCTCCTTTCCCGCGAAATAAAGTCTTACTTTTATTCGCCCATCGCCTACATCGTCCTTTGCTTTTTCCTGCTGTTGACCGGGTTTTGCTTTTACAGCAGCGTGACGTATCTCTCGCGCGGGGCCACGGAACTGACGATCATCGAGGCCTTTTTTAATTCCGTGCCGTTCTGGATCGGGTTCATCCTCATTTTTCCGCCCATCACGATGCGCGTCTACGCCGAGGAGTTCAAATTGGGAACCATTGAAACGTTGATGACCGCCCCGGTGCGGGATTGGCAGGTGGTCCTTTCGAAATTTGGCGGCGCGCTGGCTTTTTACATCGTGCTCTGGCTGCCGACGCTCCTATATTTTGTCACCTTCGAGCACGTGGTCAAAACGGACGCTGCCAACGCGATCGGAGCTTACTGGGGGAGCTATCTCATGGTCCTCATGATTGGGATGCTCTTTATTTCGCTAGGCTGTTTTGCGTCGGTATTGACCCAAAACCAGATGGTCGCCGCCGTGATCTCCCTGTCATTGATCACCCTGTTTTTCTTTGGGGGATTGCTGGCCTTTTTCACCCCGAACGTATCGCCCGCGTTCCGGATGGCCACCGGTTATTTTTCCACGCTTGAACACATGGGCGAGTTCTCCAAAGGGCTCATCGATTCCCGCCGATTCGTCTTTTACCTTTCGGGCACGCTGCTCATGCTTGGGTTGACCCACCAGGTGTTTCAATATCGCCGCTGGAAATCTTAAATATGGATCAGAAAAGATCGTCCATCTCGCGCTCCAAAATCGGCGCCAACGTGTTCCTCCAGGTCGTCTTGTTTTTCCTGTTGTTCGGGATTGTCAATTACCTGGGGTTCCAACATTACAAACGCTGGGATTTTTCGCGGGACCAGAAATACAGCCTCAGTTCGCAAACCAGGCGGGTGGTTTCGAACCTGAAAAAGCCGACCCATCTCATTGTCTTTTTTTCTGGCGGGTCGGATATCGCCCAGGATGTCACCAGCCTGCTCAAGGAATACGCCTTTGCGTCCAAAAAAATGATCGATGTCGAGGTGGTCGATCCGTTTATGGCGATGGCCCGGGCGCGTGAGGTCGCCACCCAATACAAACTGCGCGATAACGACAACGTCGTCATCATCGACTACGACGGCCGCAGCAAATTCGTCAACGCCGCGAGCATGGCGGAATACGAGCCGAGCTTCAGCCCCGTCGACAAGCCGCGCCTGAAGGCGTTCAAGGGGGAGGAAGCGCTCACTTCCGCGCTGATTGAAATTTCCGAAGAGAACGTAAACAAAATCCACACCCTTTTGGGCCATGGGGAGACCGCTTTGGATTCCGATCCGTCGCTCGACGGGCTCAAATCGTACATCGAGCGGCAGAACATCAAGATCGAGCCGCTGAAATTGAGCGATGTGGAAGCCGTTCCGCCCGATACCAAAACGCTCTTCATCATCGCCCCCAAATACGACTTCAGCGACACCGAGCTTCTCGCCCTGCGCTCGTATTGGGAAAAGCGGGGCCGCATCTGGATCTTTTTGAATCCCGGCTCCGATACGCCCAAGCTCTCTGCCTTCCTGGCTGATCTCGGCATCACCGTCCACGGCGACCAGGTGATGCGAACCATGCCGCTCAAGCTCGCCAGCGGCATGGTCACCGGGATTTTGAAGGAAATCACCGGCGATTTCGTTCCCGGCTCTCCCATCACCAAACGGCTTGGCAATGTCACAGCCAGTTTCCAGGGCGGAGCTACTCAATCGCTGGGGCTTGACGCGGAGCGGGTCAAGGCGAGCGACATCAAATTGAAGCCGCTCATCCAGGCTTCCAAAGGGTTCTGGGGTGAAGCCCGTTACGCCACCGCCGCCAGCTCCGGGGTTTTCTTTGATCCCCGGGAGGATCATATCAATCCCGTGGTTGCCGCTTCCGCCGAGAAGGGGGGAATCAGCGAAGACCGGGTCCGGGTTGATTCCTCCCGCTTGATTGTGATCGGCAACGCGTCCTTTATCACCAACAGCGTTCTGACCGAGGCCGACCTCGACTTCGTCTTGAGCGGCATCAACTGGCTGCTTGCCCGCGAGGAACTGATCGGCATCGCTCCCAAACCGGTGCGCAATCTCGCACTGAGCTTGACGCAGGCGCAAATCAGCTCGATAGCCCTGTGGGTCATGATCGCGATCCCCGCCTTCCCCATCGTATTTGGAACGTTGGTCTGGCTGAAGAGGAGACGATAGATGATAGACGATAGACGATAGATAATAGATCCCGACAGAAAATGCCTATAGTCTACTCTCACTATAATCTTTTTCCCAAATGAGCACCAAAATCACGCTTCTTTTACTCGCCCTCACAGGGGTGCTGCTCGGGTTCATTTTTGTTTATGAAAAAGACCTGCCCAAAAGTTGGCAGATTGGCGCGCGCGAACATTTCATGCTGCTCTTCGACCGCAACAGCGTGGAGGGGATCACGCTGACGAGCAACGAGGACAAAGTCGAACTGCGCAAACGGGGCAACCAATGGATGATGGAAGCCCCCGTGAAAGACCGGGCCGACCAGAACGCGGTGGCGGAGCTGTTGGCCCGGTGCGAGTCGCTCCAAAAAGAGCCGGTCGCCGAGGGGCGCACCATCGACAAAAAGCTCTTGAAAAATTTTGGCGTGGCGAAACCGGCGATCCGCCTCAAGTTGCTGGGCGAGGAGATGCCGGCCGAGCTTCTTATTGGCAAGGAGACCGCAGTGGAAGGGAAGATCTATGCCCGGCTCGAAGGGAATAACAACGTGTCGGTGGTCAGCAGCGAATTGCGCAATCTGATCGTTCGCAAACCGGACGAATTCCGAGATCACCGGCTGGCCGATTTCGATTCCGCCGGCGTCAACAGGGTGACGGTCAAGACCGCCGCGGGCGAGATCCAGCTGGCACGTCAATCCGGGCGCTGGGGGATATCCAAGCCGCTGAAAGCTCGCGCCGACGACGCCAGAGTTGCCGCTTTTTTGGACAGCGTACTCGGAACTCAAATTACCGCATTTCAACCCGATCACAGCGCCAATTTGAACAGCTACGGATTGAGCGAACCTCGCGGCAGTGTCACGTTTGAAACGAACGGCGGCAACCAGCCGGTTGTGCTGGACCTCGGAGCCCGTGACGAAAAAACCGGCGGGGTTTATGCCCGGCTTTCCACGCGCGGAGCGATCTTGCTGCTCCCCAAGGAATCCGAAAACATCCTTGCGCTTGCCCCCAACGGGTTGCGCGACCATCGGCTGCTGGAGATCAATCTCGATCTCGTTGACCGGATTACCGTGCGTCCCGCGGGCAAGCCGCCGCTGCTCTTGCAACGTCACGAGGAGGATTGGATGCTGCGCGTTGAGACGCCCGGAGCGGTGTCGAGCCCCCGGCCGGCCCATTCCGCCAAAGTTTTGGAGCTTGTCAAAAAGTTGCAAACGCGCCGGGTCACCGCTTTTGTCACCGATGTCGCCGCCGACCTGGCTCAATACGGGTTTGACCAGCCGCAATTGCGCGTGACGTTCTCCTCGTATGCTTCGGAAAACACCGCCGAAACGCAAGCCGGAGAAGAGCCGATCCTGACGCTCGCGTTTGGAAAAACCGAGGGGGACAACGTCTACGCCCGCCTGGAAGGGGAACCGTTCATTGTCTCGGTGAACCGGTCGGTGCTGGATGAAATTGCACTCGACCCGGTCCTCTGGCGTTCGTTGAAAATTTTTGCGTTCGCTCCCGGGGAAATCACCGGGTTGGATGTGACTCCCTACACCGAAGGCGTCCCGCGCCCCCCGGTATCGCTGGTGATCAGGGAGGGGCAATGGGCTGCGGATGAAGGGTCGATTCCGGGAATGCTGAACCGCATTAATCTCCAGAGCTTGCTGAATACCCTCTCCACGCTCAAGACGATGCAATGGATGAGCCGCCCGCCTGAACTGCCGGTGCTTGCGGAGACCGTTGAATTCAAGACCCAGGCGGGCGTGGTCATTAAACTAATGCTGGGCGTTTCCGAACCCGATTCCTCGTGCCTTGGGTGGCTCGAAGGGGACCCGGATGCGGTCTTTCGGGTCGCATCGCCGGATGCCAGCGCGTTGAGACTGCCGTTGGTCGAAGCGCCGGTTAAATAGCGTCGCCCTATTCCTCGGGCTTGAGCATCTGCTGGGGCGAGATGCCGAAGATGCGCTTGAAGGTCCGCGAAAAATTATACGGATCGCCAAACCCAAGCTCCTGGGCGGCTTGCTTGACCGATCGCCCGCCGTTTTGGAGCAGCTCCACCGCCCGGTTCATTTTGAGGTTTTGCAGGTATTGAAAAGGGGTCTGGCGGCGGAACCGCTTGAAAAGCCGGCACAAATAGGCGCGGTCGAGATGGCACCCGGCGGCGACTTCGCTCAAAGACTGGACCGAGAGATAATTTTCCTCGATGAATTGGCGGCAGCGCTGATACGTAGCCGTTGCGGCCGTGTCGCTTGGCCCGTGGACAACGGCATCATCGGCGATTTTCATGACGAGGTATTGCAGCGCGATCTGGCACATCCGCGACCGATGGGCGTGATCGCTGAGCCCATGCGCGATCAAATCGTCGAAAACCTGCTGGATTTGCTCCGGGTGCATGGTTTGGAGAACGGTTCCGGGCAAAATCTGACATTCGCGCAACAGTTCGTCTCCGCCTTCAAACGCCACAAAATATTTTTTCATCGCCAACTCCGGGCTGGTCTTGATGCGATGGCGTGTTTCCGGCCCATAGACAAAAACGGCCCCGGGGCGCAGCTCGTATTGCCGCTCCCCAAGGGTCAGCGTTCCCGAGCCGCGCGCGACAAATTCGATGATCGGGCAGGCGAAGCCGCTTCGGTGGATTTCGTAATCCGATCGGCAACGCTCCCAGCCGCCGCTGGTCACGGTGATCTGCCGCCGCACCCCGCGCCGCCCCGGGTTGAGTTCCAGATAGAACCGCCGGGCGTCGGACACCTGGGCGCTGAAATAATTCGGTTCGGCGGGAATGGGCATCAGCGGGATTCTGGGGCGAAATGGCCGCTTCAAACAAGTCAATAAATGACATCCGATGGTCAATCCGGGCCATTGCGGAAATCTCCCCCACCGCTCAGGATCAAAAAATCGACTCGGAACGCCTCCGAATCGTCCAACCCACCCTTCAGAATCACTAACATCTCTCGATTATGAGCACACCGTTTCTTCTCACCCAAAATTTCCCCAAAGTCGGCATCCGCCCCACCATCGACGGCCGTCGCCGCGGGGTTCGTGAATCGCTGGAAGAGCAGACGATGGGCATGGCCAGGATCGCCGCGGCCCTGATCTCCTCAAAGCTCCGCTACATCAACGGCCAGCCGGTCGAGTGCGTCATCGCCGACACCTGCATCGGCGGCGTGGCGGAAGCCAACGCCTGCGCGGAGAAATTTGCCAAGGAAAACGTCGGCGTCATTCTCTCGGTCACCCCTTGCTGGTGCTACGGCTCCGAGACGATGAGCATGGAATCGAAACTTCCCCAGGCCATCTGGGGCTTCAACGGCACCGAACGGCCCGGCGCGGTTTATCTGGCCGCCGTGCTCGCCGGCCACACGCAAAAAGGCATTCCCGCCTTCGGCATTTATGGACGCGACGTTCAAGACGCCGACAGCAAAGAGGTTCCCGCCGACGTGGAAGCCAAGATCCTGCAATTCGTGCGCGCGGGCGTGGCGTTGGCCACGATGAAGGGCAAATCGTATCTCTCCATGGGCAACGTCTCGATGGGGATTGCCGGATCGATTGTCGATCAATCGTTCTTTGAGGAATTCCTCGGAATGCGCGTCGAGTGCAAAGATATGACCGAGTTCCTGCGCCGCATCGACAAGGGAATCTACGACGAAGAGGAATACCAGCAGGCGATTGCGTGGGTGAAGGCCAATTGCAAAGAAGGCAAGGATTACAACTCGCCCGAGACCAAGCACAGCCGCGAGCAGCTCGACTCGGAATGGGAAACTTCCGTCAAAATGGCGCTCATTACTCGCGACATGATGGTTGGCAATCCCAAGCTCGCTGAAAAAGGATTCGCCGAGGAAGCCAACGGCCACCACGCCATTCTCTCCGGCTTCCAGGGTCAGCGGCAATGGACCGACTACCAGCCCAACGGCGACTTCATGGAGGCGATCCTCAACAGCTCCTTTGACTGGAACGGCATCCGCGCCCCGTTTGTCGTCGCGACGGAAAACGACGCCCTCAACGGCGTCTCCATGCTGCTCAACTACCTGCTCACCAACACCTCGCAGATTTTCTCCGACGTGCGCACCTACTGGAGCCCCGAAGCGGTGGAGCGCGTCAGCGGACACAAGCTCGAAGGCGTGGCGGCCAAAGGCATCATCCATCTCATCAACTCCGGCGCTACGACGCTCGACGGCACGGGCCAGCAATCGAAAGACGGCAAGCCGGCGATGAAACCGTTCTGGGAGATCAACGAAGCCGAAGCCAAGGCGTGCCTTGACGCGACCAAATGGTGCCCTGCGATCCACGAGTATTTCCCCGGCGGCGGCTGGTCGAGCTGCTTCAAATCCAAGGGCGGGATGCCGGTCACGATGGTCCGTCTCAACCTCGTCAAAGGCCTCGGACCCGTGATCCAACTGGCCGAAGGTTACACCGTTGAACTGCCCGACAAAGTCCATGAGATTCTCGACGAGCGGACCAGCCCGACCTGGCCGACCACCTGGTTCGCGCCGATCGTCACCGGCGAAGGGGCGTTCCGCGATGTCTACAGCGTCATGGCCAACTGGGGCGCCAACCATGGAGCCATCAGCTTTGGGCACATCGGGGCGGATTTGATCACCCTTGCCGCGATGCTGCGCATCCCGGTTCACATGCACAACGTCGCCGAAGAGCGGGTCTTCCGCCCCAGCACCTGGGCGGCCTTTGGCACGTCGGATTTGGAAGGCGCCGACTTCCGCGCCTGCCAAAACTTTGGCCCGCTTTACAAGTAAGCTAACGAGATTACATTAAAAACAGACGCCACGGGTTCTGCCTGTGGCGTCTGTTTGTTTTTTGGGGGAGTGCCGATGGCGAGCCCATCGCGCCCGGAGGTCGCGATCCACCAGGATGGAACCCACCAAGATTAACCATCGCGCCCGGAGCAAGGCCCATCGCGCCCTTTTTGCGGCTAATCCCTCAAGATCAAATGCGTCGCCACTTCGATCTCCGCGGTTTGCGGGAACATGTCGAGCGGCGTGACGCTTTCGAGCCGGTAAACAGGGGTCAACCGTGCGAGGTCGCGCGCGAGCGTTCCCGGATTGCACGAAACATAGATCACCTCCCGGGGCCGCGAATCCAAGATGGCTTGGATAACCGACTCGGTCACCCCGGCTGCCGGAGGGTCCAAAATCAGCGAAGTCTCGCCGGTTTCGGTGAGCACGCGGGCCAGATGTTCGCCGACATCCCCGGCCAGGTAACGCTCGTTCGGGGCGGCGTGCGACTGTGCATGGGTCACGGCGTATTCGTTCTCTTCAATGCCGACGACTTGATCGAAGCGCTCACGCAGATGCTGGGCAAAGAACCCCGCTCCGCAATAGGCATCCACTAGCGAGCCGCCGGGGGTGAGAAGCGTTCCGACCAGATCGAGCATCTTTTGGGCGACGTCGTTATTGGTCTGCTCGAAGAACCCTTTTTTGCGCTGCTCGGAGAGGGTGTAATCGCCATCGGGCATCCGGCGCGCGCGCAGCCCCGCCAACCGCTCGTTCACTTCGCCCGAAGCGATCGGGCATTGCTCAATATCCAGGAGGTTGTTGGAGTCGAGGGCGTAAAAGCCGATCACGCCTTCGATCACATGCACGCGGATTCGGTTGCGATAGCCGTAAGGCTTGGAAGAGGGGATGATCGGGCGCATCGGCACTTCGGTCTGTTTGCCGACTCGCCGCAGCGTTTGCTCGACCTGCCCGGCTTTGATGGCGAGCTGGGCCGGGTATTCGATGTGCTGGTAGGCGCAGCCGCCGCACCGCCCGAAATACGGGCATTGCGGGATCGCGCGGTCCGGCGAAGCGGTTTCCACCGAGACCAGGTTGGCTTCGGCGTAGTTTTTCTTTTTGCGTTTCAGATCGACGTTGACGGTTTCCCCGGGAATCACAAAAGGGACAAAGACCACGAGACCGTCGCTTCGGCCAACGCCTTTTCCGCCAAAGGCGATATCGTGAATGGTAAGTTGCATCATAGAAATTGGGATAAAAGCAAAAGAGGCTTCCGCCAGGAAACGGAGGCCTCTTTATAAAAAAGGAGAATCTAAATCAGATTGATTCCGTGGCGGGCTGGATTAGTAACCGGTGTAGTCGTAGGCGCTATTCCATCCGAGCTCGGGCGGGAATTCTTCAAAGCCGCCGTTAATCCAGGGAATATTGGAACGATAGGGCGGGCGATAGGAGCTCTTGTAGCAGGGAGCCGCGAAGGTGATGATTTCGTACCAGCCGATTCCGAACCGGAAAAGCGAGCGGCCCAGCCCCTTGGTGACCCCATAACCAATGGCGCTGTTGCCCTCCTTTTTGTTGACCTTGACGATGGTTGCGGGCAGTTCGTTGAACCCGAAGAGCATGTTGGAAAGCCCCCGTCCCAGTTTACGGGTCGGGCCCATGTCCGTCATGGGAGGCGCTTGAATATCGGCATAGGCAACCGCGCCAAAAGCAACAGCCAGAAGAATTGTGAGGAGGGACTTCATATTGAACGCCAGTTTAAATCTTGCAGGTCCAAAAAAGCAATCTGGATTTTGGGAATCGCTAGGCCGTTTTCACGAATGAATTGGTTCTATCCGCAGATTTATCGCCTTAGGCGCTCTGCAACAAGTGCTTCGCACGAAAGGAAGCCGCTATCGCGCAAGCAGTCGCAGATGAACGCAGATTTTTTTTAATACGAATCAGCGGTGATACACAAAAGACGACCTTCGGAACCATTTCTGGAATCTGCGTAATCTGCCGACTGTTCTGCCTTTCAGAATTCGAGCTCCCAAGCTGAATCGACATTCAGATCGAGGCAAACCCAAAGGGTTTGAAGCCCATAGCCGGTGGTTGAGCGTTAGCGACACCACCGGATGAGGTGTTGGAAAGAATTCACCCCAACGGGGTGGCAGAGCCATCGCCTCGTTTTCTGCCACCCCTTTGGGGTGAGACGTGGTTTCGCATTGAAACCGGTGGTGTCGCTCCGCTCAACCACCGGCTATGGGCTTCAAACCCTTTGTGTTTGGCTCGATCTGAATGTCGTTTCAGCCCAATCTTTTAGAGTTTACTGTTAAGCTG
>CAIZLD010000055.1 GCA_903933715.1 uncultured Spartobacteria bacterium | reverse complement strand
TCGACTTCAAACCGGTGGTGTCGCTGACGCTCAACCACCGGCTATTTGCTATGAACCCGTTGGGTTCACGAGTGACTCTATCATTCACACCTGTTCTACCCTCGTTCCCAAGTTGCACTTGGGAATGTCTGACTTTCGGTGGGTTCTTCGGGCAGGCTCTACCTCGTTCCCAAGTTGCACTTGGGAATGTCTATATTCAGGTGGGTTCTTCGGGCGGGCTTATTTCCATCCCCGCCAGAGATCGCGCAGGTCGGCTTGACGCATAGCCATTTGGGCCAGCTCCGGTTTTCCGATTTGATCGAACACTTTTGCCAGTAATTCCCATGTCTCCGCCCGGAACGGTTGATTGCCAAGCACCTCGCGCAATTGCCGGAGCGCGAGTTCTGTTTCGCCGCGTTCGATCAAATGGGCGATATAACGTTTGCGCAATGGCCAAAAGCGCGGGTTGATTTCCGCCGCTTCGCGCAAAAGATCGACGCGATCCCGGCCTGATTCGCGGAATTCCAGCACGGCCAAATTGACCAGCGCGTCGGCCCGGATGAGTGGGATTTTTTCGCAACGCTCCAGCCATTGCCGGGCTTCCGTAAACTCGCCCGCCTTGATGAGCGCCCCGGAGAGCCCGAGCATCGCAAACGGCTGACCCGGTTGCCGCGCCAGCGCCGCCCGGTAATCGCGCAACGCGCCGGTTGTATCGCCGCGGCCTAATTTAAGCGAGGCGAGATTGCCAAGCATCCGGCTGCTGTTGCCCCCGGCGCGGATCGTCGCTTGCAAAAACGTCCCCGGGTCCCGCCAATCCGCGCAGCGCAAGGCCGTCCGGCAGCCGAGCGCGGCCACCCAGAGCGCCGCAAACCCGAGCCAAACCGGCCGGGTCCGGCCATTCCAGCTTGCAGCCGCCGCGAGGAACAGGAAAGCGCTGGGGAGGTAAAGCCAATGTTCCGCCACCGTGGCGTTGAGCGCAAAAAGGTTGCTCACCGGCAGATACGCTACACCCGCCGCGAGAAGAAAGAGGCGGGCGGCACGGTTGGAACGCCAAAACCAAAAAGCGGCCGCTCCCAGCCACAACGCCCCCGTGAACGTTTGAACGGCTCCCGCAGCGGGGCACGGCGGCTGGGCAACGCTTCGTTCCATCCGCAACGTGACCGGGGCCGCGAGCAGTTCCGCGTATTCGCTCACGGCGCGCAGCATGAGGACCGGCCTCGCCACCTGCGTGATGGCATTCGATTTTGGCGGCGGGGTATGTTCCGCTTGAGCCCGCAGCCCGAGATACAACCCGGCCATCAGCAATGCCGGAACGGCCACGCGGCCCAATGAAATCCAGCGTGCTTTGGTGGCTTGGCCGCGGCTCAATTCCCACGCCAGCCCGAGCCCGATCGCCAGCGCAATGCTCCCGCTTTCTTTGGCGAAGAGGGCCGCTCCGAGCGCCAGCCCGGCTGCGACCCGGCGTCCGGAACAGAGCAATGCGAGCCCGCTCAATGCGCACAGCGCGGCCAGCGGATCGGCCACCCCCGCCGCATACGCCACCGCCGACGAATGGACCGGGTGGACCGCCCAGACGAGCGCCACGGCCAGCGCGGGAAATTGCGAGGGATGGGGCAGCAAACGCCGCCCCAAAACGTAAAGCGCCATCGCCGCCCCGGCATGCACGAGGAGGCTCGTCAGGTGAAACACCCAAGGCGTGAACCCGGCCAGCGCGTAATCCAGCGTGTAGATCGCCCGTTGCAGCGGGCGGTAGAAATCGGACGCCGTTGCGTCCAAAAAGAGAAAATGCCGGAATCCTTCCCCCAGCAACCGGGGGCTGCGAATCAGCGGATCGCGCAAGATGAGCGCCGTGTCATCCCAGACGAAGCCGTTCCGCAACGTCGCCCCGTAGACCAGCGCGACGGCAGCCAGCAGAATCAGATAGGGGAGGAAACGGCGCATGGTTTGAGAACCCGGTAACGTGCGAAACATTCGTCGCCGAGCTGTTCGGTTGCCTCCAGGCGGCATTCAATTGCCGCGGGGAGGAACGCGCCGGGACCACCCGTAAGCGTGGGCGCTTCGCTGCCGCCAAAAATGCGGGGACAGAACGTCAGGTTGATTTCGTCCACGAGATTCTCTTCCAGGAGCGCGCGCAGGAGCGTGGGACCGCCTTCGCAGAGCAGCCGCCGCACGCCGCGATATTGATAGAGCTTGGCCAGCATCGCCCGAAGATCGACGTGCGCCCCCGGTTTTAAATCAACCTCCGCCTTGCTCACTAGGGCGGCGCGGGTTTCGGGCGGCATCGCCGCGGTGGTGAAAATGAGAATGGGCGATCCGCCGGTTTGGAAAATCCGTGCCCCGGGGTCGATTTTCCCCGATCCGCTCACAATCACACGCAGCGGGGAGGCCGTTTTCCCCTCCGCGATGCGTTGGGCCCGAAGCGGCTCGCTGATTCCCATTTGCATCTCCTCGATTTCGAGAGTGCCCCGCCCCACCAAAACCGCATCGGCACCGGCGCGGAGTTCCAGCATCCGCCCCTTATCCCGGGGGGACGAAAAATCGGCGCGGCCCCGGTCGCGCGTTGCCACGCGCCCATCCCAGGTGAGCGCGAAATTCACCGCCAGTTCCGGGAGATTTTGTGTGATAATGCTCATTCCGCTTCCTCGGCGATTTCATGTTCGAGCCGGTTGACTTCGCGGTTCATCTCACCCAGGCGGGCGTGTTCGGTCGGGCGGTAAAAAAGATAGATGACGCCGCCGATCAGGCTCCAGAAAATGAGCACGGCATAGCCGGTCAGCGAAATCGTCACGGCGGTCGCCTCCGGGATCTGGCAGAGCCCGCCCAGGAGCTTGATGAAGAGCCCTTCGCGGATTCCCGTTCCGCCGATGCTGATCGGCACAGCCGTGATCGTGTTGACAATCGGCATGATCCCCCAGAAATCGAGCAGCGAGGCGCGATGAGCCGACTCGGCGAACGCTTTGCCGACACAATAAAAAAGCGTGAACGAGCCGAGATGCACCGGGATGCAAAGCAGCAATGCGACCAGCGAGGAACCCCAGGCGCGGCCATACTGGTTATAGGCGATGGAGAGATCGACAAGCTGATCGCGCAACGGCATCCGCGCGGGCAGTTTGTGGACCAACCCAAAGCCGGTGACGGCAAACGAGACAAGGATGAACCCCGCGCTGCCGCCGAAGATCGCCAGCAACGTATAGAGAAGCGTCGCGGTGATCGGCGTTTGCGTGAGCCACTGGTAGCGCAACGCAATCACGGTTCCCGCAATCACAATCAACCCAAAAAGCCCCATCAAACGATCCATCAGGACCGCGAGCAATGCCGCCGGTTTTTTGTCAGGCGTTTCCTTGAGGAGGTAGAAAATCTTGGCCACATCGCCGCCGGTGCCGCCCGGCATGAACGGGTTAAAAAGAATGCCGATCATGAAAAGAGAGGCGAGCCGCCCCCAGCCGATGCGGATGCCTTGAACGCGCAGCAAAATTTGCCAGCGGATAATGGCTGAAAGTTCCACGATTCCGAACACCACGATGGCGGCGGCGATCCAGCCGAGGGTGGCGTGGGAGAGCGCCGCGAGCATTTGCCGGTTTTTCTCCGCATCGCGAAAGAGGAAGGCGAGAATCCCCACGGTCAGGGTGATTTGGAAAATCGTGAGAATGGTTTTTTTATTCATGGGCGGAATCGCTCTTTCCAAAGCCGGAGCGATTCGGCGATGGCTTCCCCGGTTTGGCTGGGATTCATTTCCCAGACGAAAGGGATGCCTTTGGGCAAAAGGGGAACCAGTTTTTCGTAATCGACCGAGCCGCCGGTGAACGGAGCTTGGTGGTCGCGCCCCGGCCAGACGACGTCGTGCAGGTGGCAACCGATCAAGCGCGGGGCAGCTTTGGCGAGCCACTCGGCGTGATCGATAAACCCCAAATTGTGCCGGATTTGCGCGTGCCCGATGTCGTGCCAGTAGCCGACCGTCGGCTCGGGATACCGGCTGAGAAGTTCCTCCAGATCGCGTTCGCTCGGGATTTCCTCGTAAGACTGACGGGTTTCGAGCCCGAGCCGGATTCCCTTTTCGCCCGCGTGATCGACAATCCGCTTGAGGCAGTCCTGAAGCCGGGCGAGGTGTTTGGGAACCCGTTTTTCGCGGGTTTGCACGGCTCGCGTTTTGAGACGTGCGTATTCGGCGGAAAGGTGGCGGCCGGTTTGAGCCAGCTCCAACAATTTCGCCGTGGCCGGTTCCATGACGACCCGCCCGCAGTGGAGGATCACCTGTTGAGCCCCGAGCCGTTCCGCGAAGCCGATGGTCTGGAGCGTTTGGCGTACGGCCCGTTCCCGTTCGGCTTCCCGGTGGGAGGAAAAGAGCAGGCAATCGGGCGAGGGGCGCAAAATATCCACCGGCAACGGGCAGAAATTATGCAGGCTGGAAATCTTTACGACCCCTTTTTCATGCATTGCCTGAACGCCGTGCATGAGAGAAAGCCGGATGCCGTGACCCAGTTCGACCGCGTCAAACCCAAGCTCCAGCAACTCCGAAATCATCTCCGCGCCATCGGTGTGGCGGGAAGAATTCCAGCAAGTTGAGATGGAGAGCATGGGGAATTATGAATTATGAATTATAAATTATAAATTATGAAACGCGGGCGCTTAGATCACGCGCCGACGGCAGTAGAAGTTGAATTTTGTTCCCGGCTTTTTGAGAAAGGAATGAAAAATGAAACGGATGGCGCATCGCACTTCTCAAGTGCCACCCCACCCCAAGCTCCGCCCCTGCGCCAGCGTTTCATAATTCATAATTTTGAATTCATAATTTCCCTACGACGCCCAGGTGATCAGTCGCAACTCGTGGGCCTGGGTCAGGCTCGGGTGAGTCGGGATCACGCGGACGCTGAAGCCGTAGGCGCCGCTCTCGGGGGCCGGGGCTTGTCCCGAGTAGAGATAGTCGCCGTTGGCTCCCTTTTTCAACATCGTCAGGTCGAGCGTGACCGGGTGCTCGATCTGGTTGTCGGAGGCTTGGCCGACGTAGACTTGCACGCGGACGAACTCGGGGCTCAGGTCGCCCAGATGGACGAGCGCTTCCACGCCGAGCGATTCCCCGACGAGCACGTTCACGCGGTCTTCGTTAACCACTTTGACATCGTTGATGCGGACCTGTCCCCAGAGCTGGCGGATTTGCTTTTTCCAGGCGGAAACCTCGCGCGCCTTGGCGGCGTTGTTTTCCCCGAGACGGGCTGCGGCGGCGGCGGCAGGCTCGTACATTTTCTCGCTGTATTCCTGCACCATGCGCTGGGTGTTGAAGATCGGCGTGACGCTGCGGATCGACTCGCGCATGAGTTGCAGCCAGGCGATCGGGAGGCGGCCATCCGGCTTGGCGTAGTAGAGCGGGATCACCTGCGTTTCGAGAATGTGGAACAGGCTCGCGGTATCTACTTCGTTCTGGAATTCGACCGATCCATCGGTGATTTCCGCGCCGATGGCCCAGCCGTTTTTGCCGTTGTAGCTTTCGCACCACCAGCCGTCGAGGACGCTCAGGTTCAAGCCGCCGTTGGGGGGCAGCTTCATGCCGCTCGTGCCGGAGGCTTCCAGCGGGCGCAACGGGTTATTGAGCCAGAGATCGACCCCCTGGGTGAGTCGGCGGCCGATGTAAGTGTCGTAATCTTCCACAAACACGAGACGGCCTTCGAGCCCCTCGTCGCGCGACCACCGGTAGACTTCCTGGATGATCCGCTTGCCGCCTTCATCCTTGGGATGGGCTTTCCCGGCGAAAACGAATTGCACGGGGCGCTCGGCATTGGTGAGGATTTTTTTGAGCCGATCCATGTCCGAGAAAAGCAGGTTGCCCCGTTTATAGGTGGCAAACCGGCGGGCGAACCCGATGGTCAAAATGTCCGGATCGAGGAGGCCGTTGACGCTGCGGATGCGCTCGGGCGATTCCCCGATGCGTTCCCGTTGGGCGCGGACCCGTTTACGGACAAATTCCACCAACCGGCGCTTGAGCGATTGGTGGGTCTTCCAAAGTTCCTCGTCGGGAATGTCGATGACCCCGCGCCAGTAGTCGGGATCGGTGAGGTTTTCCTGCCACTCGGGGAGATATTTTTTGTAAAGGGCGCCAAACTCCGGCGCGAGCCAAGTCTTCGTGTGGACGCCGTTGGTGATCGAGCCGATCGGCACTTCATCTTTCGGCACACCGGCCCATACATCCTGCCAAAGCCCCTGGCTGACTTCGCCGTGGAGCTTGCTGACGCCGTTGGCGTGGCGGCTGGTGCGCAGCGCAAGGATGGTCATCGAGAAGGCGTCCACTTTGTTGACGGTCGTCTGCCCGTAGGAGAAGAAGTCGTCGAAGCTGATCCCGACCTTCCCCGGATAATCCCCAAAATATTTTTGCATCAGGTCGCGCGGGAAGGCGTCGTTGCCCGCCGGGACCGGGGTGTGCGTGGTGAAGACGTTCGCGGCGGCCACGAGCTGGAGGGAGCTCTTGAAGTCGAGCCCTTTTTCCTGCACGCCTCGCCGCATCAGTTCGAGCGAGAGGAAGGCGGAGTGCCCCTCGTTCATATGGTAAACGGCCGGTTTGAGCCCCATTGCGTTGAGGGCATGGACACCGCCGATTCCCAGGACAATCTCCTGCTTGATCCGCATTTCCAGGTCGCCGCCGTAGAGCTGCGCGGTGATGATCCGGTCCTCGGGCCGGTTTTCCATGATATCGGTGTCCAGGAGGTAGAGGGAGATGCGCCCGATGACCATCTGCCAGACCTTGGCGAACACTTCCCGCTCCAGGATGTGCACGGAAATGACGAGCGGCTTGCCGTCCACGACCACTTCCTTCATCGGGAGGTGGTGGAAATTCTGGTTGAGGCTGACGCTTTCCTGCCAGCCGTCCTTATTGATCTGCTGTTTGAAATAGCCGTGGCGATAGAGCAGTGTCACCGCGACGAAGTTGATGCCGAGATCGCTGGCCGCCTTGCAATGGTCGCCGGAAAGGATGCCGAGGCCGCCGGAGTAGTTCGGGATCGACTCGTGAAAACCGAACTCTGCGGAGAAATAGGCGACCAGTTCGTTCTTGCGGGTGCTCCCGAAGGTGTCCTTGCGGTCCATGTAAGCCTGGAGCTGGGCATAAACCCCGTTCATCTCCCGCAGGAAATCGTCATCCTGGGCTAATTCAATCAGGCGCGCCTGCTTGCAAAGCTGGAGCATCCGCACCGGGTTGTGGTTGGTGCGCTGCCACAAGGTCGGGTCGAGGTGGCGGAAAAGGCTGCGGGCGGACGGCTCCCAGGTCCACCATAGATTGAAGACCATTTCGCGGAGCGGTTCGAGTTCGCCGGGCAGTTTCGGAATGACGTTGAAAGTAAATAACGGCTGCATGAATATTGTTCCCCCTGATTGATGGACCGTTGGGAATTGGGGGCTTCCTATGGGTCACTCTCAGACCTGAGACGATACCGGCGTCAACCGAGTGTGCAAGCCAAGAAAATTGCGGGGGTGATTCGGGGGTGCAGTTAAAGATGGTGTGAGTTTTTAGGCCGTGTCCTCCTCAATGGTCTTTCTCCGTGCCTCTGTGCCTCCGTGCCTCTGTGTTAAATACTATAGAGCTTCGAAACTCCCAGCGCGTTGTCATTCCTTCAGCGCCTTCTCCCCTTAGTCCAATGGGAAAAGACCCCGTTTTCTGAACTCCACACCTCTCTTGCTGCCTTCCTTTTTTTTCTTTTTCACACGGAGGCACGGAGGCACGGAGGCACGGAGGCACGGAGGGGGGCTTCGGATCTAACTTTTCACACCATCCTTAATTGCACCCGTGATTCGGGGAAAATCCGGAAAATGGGTGGATCGGCCACTCCGCGGGCGATCCGGGACGGCGCGGTGAAGACAAATGGGGGGCGCGCAACCCCGATCGCGCCTAGCACCCTAATATCATGAAGCCTTTGGTGTACAAGACATGGGAGTTATCCGCAGATTTTCGCCGATTATATCAGTATAAATCTGCGTTCATCTGCGCAATCTTGCGGATAAAATCTCCTCCTCCCCCCTATTTTGATGTGTGGAGTTTGGGATTGGTAATCGTGCCGCGACGTTGATAAGGTTGCGACATGCCCCCCTTGGAAACCCGCCCTGACGCGGTCCGCTGGAACGAGTTGGACGGCGTTCGCGGTTTTGCGGCGTTGCTCGTGGTTTACGTTCACCTGTTTTTGCAATGGGTTCCAGCCCAGCCGCCGCCGGTCTTTTGGCTGCGGACCTTGAGCGGCCTCGCATGGACCGGCGTCGATCTCTTTTTCATCCTCTCCGGGTTTTTGATTGGGGGGATTTTGCTGCGCAACCGGGAGGCCGAAAACTATTACCGGGTGTTTTATCTGCGCCGGGCTTTTCGCATCCTCCCTCTTTATTTCGCCCTGCTCCTACTGTTTTTTGCGCTGCGGTTTGGATTCTCCATCGGGCATGCCCCCGGTTTGGGAGACGGTGCCATCCCGTGGGGGGCATACCCGTTGCTGGTGCAGAATTTTCCAATGGCCTGGACCGGCGATTGGGGGTCGGCTCCGCTCGGGGTGACCTGGTCGGTCGCCCTGGAAGAGCAATTTTATCTCTGTTTGCCGCTCTTGATCCGGTGGATCCCGGCCCGGAGACAATTCGCCGCCTTTGCGCTGCTGGCGCTTGCGGCCCCGGCGCTCCGGGCTATCCCGCACCCTTTGGCCTCGACGTTCCTGTTGAGCGGTTCGACCGATCTGTTCTTTAGCGGGGTGATCCTGGCCTGGCTTTTCCTGCACCGGCCCGTAGTGTTCCAAGCTCCCTCGGGGCGCACTCTGGCGGCTGTGCTTTTTGGAGCGGGCGGCCTTGGGATGGCTTGGCTGGCTGTCCGGGGGCATCTTGGACCGTTCCGGGAAACCGTGATCGCCCTCTTTTGGGGATCGTTCTTATGGCTGGTGCTGGCGTTCCGGGGAACCTGCTTTACCGCGCCGTTGCGGTGGCGCCCGCTTTGCTGGGTGGGCGGGATTTCCTACGGGGTTTACCTGTTGCATGTGCTCGTTTCGCACCTGCTTTTCCTCGCGGTGTTTGGAAAGGAATCGACGGAATCGATGGGGCGCTCCGGCTTTCTCTTGAGCTGCCTTTGCCTGGGGCTGACCCTCGGAATCGCTTACCTCTCCGCACGGTTCTTTGAGCGGCCGCTGACCGCCTTTGGGCACCGGTTTAACTATCGCAAACCGGAGGTTCGCTCCCCCGAGGCAGTGCGAGATTAAATTCTCCGTTTTTTTAATCTCTCGCAAAGGCGCAAAGGCGCAAAGAAGAGGAGTGCCTTGTTGTCTTTTCTTGCGCCTTTGAGAGAAACAAATTCCTCTTCCTTTCGGGCAACGCGTCAGACCTCAATTCGTGGAGGCGAAAAATTCCTTTGCGCCCGAGCCGCTTTGGATGAGACTTTTCATATTCCATGTCGCAACCCGTTTTACTCCAGGAAAAGCTTGCCGCCCTCAAAGCGCTCCTCCGTGCGCACGCGCCGCTCTTGATTGCCTATTCGGGCGGTGTTGATAGCAGCTACTTGCTGGCCATTGCCCATCAGGTTTTGGGCGACCGGATACTGGGGGTCATCGCCGATAGCCCGAGCCTACCCCGCCGCGCCCTGGCCGATGCCCTGGATCTTGCCCGCACGATTGGAGCCCCGGTGGAGGTGGTCCAAACCGGCGAGATGGAGAACCCGGAGTACATCAGCAATCCCCTTAATCGCTGTTATTTTTGCAAAGCGGATCTCTTTGCCAACATGGACAAGCTGGCGCACTCTCGGGGTTTTGGCGCCCTTGCTTATGGAGAAAATGCCGATGATCCGCCCCAAACCCGGCCCGGCTCTCAGGCCGCCCGGGAATTTGCCGTGCTGGCCCCGCTACGGCAGGTCGGCCTGACGAAGGCCGATATCCGCGAACTTTCCCGCGAACTCGCTTTGCCGACGGCGGACGCCCCCTCGCAACCGTGCTTAAGCTCCCGCATCCCGTTTGGCACCCCGGTTACCGCCGAGGCGCTCGCAATGGTAGAAGCCGGGGAAGCCCACCTGCGCGGCCTGGGGTTCCGGGTGCTCAGAGTCCGGCATCATGTCGAGGAAGGGGGTAAATTCCGCGCCCGGGTGCAAGTCGCCCCGTCGGAGATGGGGGCCATCGCCGCGCTCCAGCCGCGGATTGAGGAGGGATTGCTCGCCGCCGGTTACGACCGGGTCGAGATCGACCCTGCCGGTTACCAAGGGTAGAGGATTGCATCCTGGGCCCGGTCCAAATCCGATTCGGACCGGATGAACCCGTTTTGCCCCATTTTGTTACCCCACCGGGAAGAGCGTTGCCGTGCCGTTAAGCGCCCTGAGGAAACGGCTTGACGAGGGGGGTGAAATGGCCATGATCCTGCATTTCTCCAAACAGCTTAAATCCCTTGGAGAAAGCACTCATTGATATGCACGGCGACTCCGGCGCGATTTTTTTGACCCTATCCTATTTGTTGGTGGTTGGAGTTCTTGCTCTATACGGCTTCCACCGTTACTGCATCCTTTACCTTTACCTCAAACACCGCAACGACGCACCCAAACCGGTCGGGCAATTCGAGGAACTCCCGCGCATCACGGTTCAGCTTCCGATTTTTAACGAACTGTACGTCGTCGAGCGGCTTTTGGCTTCCGTCGCCAAGCTCGATTATCCGCGCCATCTGCTCCAGATCCAGGTGCTTGACGATTCCACCGACGAGACCTGCCCCTTGGCCGAATCCGGGGTTCTGCGACTCCGCGAGCAAGGGTTTGATGCCGAATACATCCACCGCACCGACCGGACCGGGTTCAAAGCCGGGGCGCTCGAATGCGGAATGGGCCGTTGCAAGGGGGATTTCATCCTCATTCTCGACGCCGACTTCGTTCCAAAACCGAATTTGCTCCGCGAAACCATCCATTTTTTCACCGACCCGAAAGTCGGCATGGTGCAAAGCCGCTGGGGGCATATCAACCGGGATTACTCCACTTTGACGCACATCCAGGCGATGTTCCTGGACGGGCATCTTGTGTTGGAACAGACCGCCCGCAGCCGGGCCGGCCGGTTCATCAATTTCAACGGAACCGCCGGGCTGTGGCGGCGCTCCTGCATTATCGAAGCCGGCGGCTGGCAGCACGATACGCTTACCGAAGATCTCGACCTGAGCTATCGGGCCCAGTTGAAAGGATGGCAATTCCTTTTTCTCAAAGATCTCATCACCCCGGCCGAGTTGCCGGTTGATATGAACGGGTTCCGTTCGCAGCAGCACCGCTGGACGAAGGGGTCGATCCAGACCTGCAAAAAAATCCTCGGCACCGTCTGGCGCAGCCAGCTCCCGTTTTTAGTTAAACTGGAAGCGACCGTCCACCTGACCGCCAATTTCGCCTACCTCCTCCTGGTGTTCCTTTGCGTTTTGTTGCAAGAGGCGCCCCGAGTCAATCAGTTGCTCGAAGGCCCGTGGCGCGCGATCCTGTTCGACGCGCCGGTGTTCCTCCTCGCCTCCCTTTCGGCGGCGGTGTTTTACGCGGTCGCGCAGCGGGAGAACAATCCGCATAGCTGGCTCAAAGAGATTTTCTATCTGCCGCTGCTGCTTTCGTTGGGCATCGGGATGTCGATCAGCAACGCCAAGGCGGTGCTTGAAGCGGTGTTCAATCACCAGACGGAGTTCACGCGGACACCCAAATACGGCATCGAGCGCAAAGCCCAGCGGTGGAGCGCCGCCAAATACCGTTCGCTAAAGAGCTTGCTGCCGGTGGTGGAACTCGGGTTTGCCCTTTATTTCACCTATTTCATGGTGAACGCGGTGATGGATAAACAATGGTTCTCGCTGCCGTTCCTGGCGTTGTTCCAATGTGGATTCGGGTATGTGGCCTGGTCGTCGATTTCGCAATGGCTGCCCCGGTGGGAAAGCCGGACCGCCGAGGACGAAGTGGTCGCGGTGTAACGGATTGGCCGCAAAAATGCGCAAAATGCGCAAAGGAAAGGCAGGTCTGATGCGACCTTCTTTGGTGGATCGCGACCGGGCTCGTGAACTAGGGAGTGCGCCCGCCATTTCTCTAAATCTTCTTTTCCCTGCTTGCGCGATGCGCCCCTTGCGTTTTGATTAACCTCACATGCGATTTCTCCTCGGTTTAGTCCTGATTCTTAGCCTTTCCGCCTTCGCGCATGCCGCCGATTCGCTGGATCCGGGCGTGCGCCAGTTACTTGTGGGCGTGGCTCCCGGCTGGAACTCCAGCACCGGCAAACTGCTTGCGCTGGAACGGATAAACGGCGAATGGAAACCGGCTTTGGGTCCCATCCCCGTGTTGTTAGGGAAAAACGGGCTGGCGTGGGGACGCGGCGTGCTCGGGACCGGCGAACCGGGCCGGCACAAGGTGGAGCGGGATGCGCGAGCCCCCGCCGGGCTCTTCCGGCTCGGGGCGATCTATACTTACGATAAAGCCCTCCCCAAAGGAGCCGATTATCCGTTCCACACCGTCACCGCCGCCGATGCCTGGGTGGACGACCCGAGCTTGCCGCAATACAACCGGTTCCTCACGATCAACCTCAACGCGCCGCCGCCGTGGTTTGAGAAAGAGAAGATGCGGCACGGCGATTTCGCCTATCGGTGGCTGGTGGAGATCCGGCACAATGCCGACCCGCCCGTGCCCGGCATGGGGAGCGCGATTTTTTTCCACATCCGGCGCGGCGTCACCCGCCCCACCTGGGGGTGCACGAGCATGGCCGAGGACGACCTCGTTTCGCTCATCCGATGGCTGCGCAAGGAGGCCCGCCCCCATTATGCGCTGCTGCCCTGGAAGGAATACCAGCGCAAATGGCAGGCTTGGGGATTGCCGGACCCGAAACTCATCAAAACCGTGGCCCCGTAAGGGGATCGACCACTCCGTGGGCGATCTGGAACCGGGTGGGGATGCTAGGTATAACGCCGCGCGATTTGAGAAAAAAATAGCAAAGGTTTGTGAATTTTCCCCGAATCGCAGCCGGAATGCACCGGGTCTGCATAGCCCATGCAGCCCACCTGAACAACCTCAATATCACGACACGTGCCCGGTTTGCATCCGGGAGTTTCGGGAATAGAGGGCAGCGACTTACGAGCCGTTGATAAATACCGAAAGGCAGCCTCAGTAGCGCGAGGGCCGCTCAAACCTTTTTAACTAACCATGACAACGAAAGAACTGATAGAAGGATTGATGAATGCAAGCTGCGGCCTATGCAAAGAGGACGAGCTTCTTCTGCAACGTGCAGCAAACCGCCTGGAGGAGTTGGGGGCAGAGCGCGACAAGGCCATGGCAGAACGTGCCGCAACCGAGAAGTATTTCTCCGAGCGTTGGCAGAAGGACCAGGGGCGGATCAAAGAGCTTGAGGTCGAGAACGCTAGAATGAAGGCCGATATGGAGCGAACCAAAAAACAACAAGAAGAATGGGGAAAGGAATCGAAATGACCGAACAAGAACAACGAATCGCGATTGAAGAAGCACTAGGCTTTAAGCCTTGTCCGGACAACTACCCGCACGAAATGCGTCTCGGGATGCGGATTGCCCCAGACTGGCATAAAAACGGGGTAGGCCGATTGCCCGCATGGATTTCCTCCACGACCTCAACGCCTGTCATGAGATGGAGGAGATGCTGACGGTAGAGGAATCAAAGACCTATGTGGATTTGTTTGATAGTGTTTGTGGAGGGGAACTTGAAATGCCTGACATGGCGGATTCCCCACAGCAATATCTATACTGGTGTGTCCATGCCACCGCCGCCCAACGCTGCGAGGCGTTCCTTCGGGTCAAGGGTCTTTGGAAGGAAGAGAAGTGATCGAGCAGACCTTCATCCTTGAGATCGAGCGCCAAGGTTTAGCTGGCGGATCATCGGGAGATTTCGGAAGGACTAGTGAGCAGTCGCCGCGTCTACAGCATCCAGAAACTTGAGAAGGGTGGCGAGTAGGTTTTTGTCCTCTAACGCCAAAGGATGGACGGCGAGCAGGGCCGCGAGCTTGTCCTTTACCTTTGGGTCCTTGGGATTGAGCTTCGCCAACCCAGATCGCACCCACCAGGACTCCTTCTAGATTTCATTCCTGCGCTCCATTGGGGACAGAGTCGTCGGGCCGCCAATAGTGTTACGTTTTCCCGGCTCTTCGGGGGAGAGCCCCCTATCTTCTGCCCGGCGCAACTGCCGTTGATGCTTCTGTTGCTCCCATTGGCGGTCGCATTCGGCTTTGAAGTCTTTCGCACTCTGCTCTTGGTCGCGGTTCCGTTGGTCTTGCTTGGCCTTTTCTTCCGCTCGGCGCTGCTCCTGTTCTCGATTCCACTGGTCGGGGTTGAAACCCTGGCCGGGGCTTGTTAAGGGAACCAGTAAAGCTGTGCTTAGTAATACCGAGTAAGGTCCTTTTCATAGGTGGATTTGCGAATCCATCTATAACATCGAATCGCACTTGTCCAGCGCGGGCCGGTTTTCCCCACGTTGAACTAAATTGGTTCGTGGCTTCAATGGGGCCGCGGGTGTGAGCCCGCGGATGGTCAGTCGCAGGCTGCGGAATCTTGGGGGGTGCCCCTGAGCTTCAATGGGGCCGCGGGTGTGAGCCCGCGGATGGGCGCGAGGCCAATATGAAGGCGGGGCAACCGCAAAAGCAGCTTCAATGGGGCCGCGGGTGTGAGCCCGCGGATGGCAAGCGCAACGTCTGAAAGGTGAATGGATTCGTCGGGCTGGGCTAAGGCTTTTGCGCGGCTTGGCGACGGGTTGTGTCCGGCCATCATGGGGGGCCGATAATCAGGCTGACGCGAGCATTTGTCCCGGATCGATCACTCGTCCGCTCCCTGTGGAGAATTGCTCTACAAAGGCGCGCGGAAGCAATCCTGATCCCGTCGACCGCTCTATCCCTTGGGGCCGAGAAACTTCCCCGGGTTAAGAATCCCCTTCGGGTCGAGAGCCGCTTTGAGCGCCTCGTGAACGCTGTGACTGACTGGCGTCGCGGCCTGTTCCCACCAGCGTTTTTTGGCCAGGCCGATCCCGTGTTCGCCGGTGATCGCGCCGCCCCAGGCCAGCACCTGCTCAAAAAGCTCGTCAAGAGCCCGGCTCACGCGCTCTTTGATCTCAGGCCGCTCGTAATCGGCGACCATGATGTTGGTGTGAATGTTGCCGTCCCCGGCATGCCCAAAACAGGCCACCGGGTAACCGTATTTTTCGCGCAGCCCGGCCGCAAACCGGGCAAGGTCCACCAAGCGGCCCCTCGGCACGACGATATCCTCGTTGAGCTTGGTGAGACCGGTCGCCTTGAGCGATTCCGAGAACTGCCGCCGCAACTCCCATAACGCCTCGCAAGCGGTCTCCCCCAACGCCTCCCGGACATGCACCGCCCCGAGGCCGCGCACAAGCTCGACCAGTGCCGCAAGTTCGCTGGCAACCGATTCCTTATGGCCATCCAGATCGATGAGCAGGTGCCCTTCCCCTTCCGGGACGATCGAAGCGCCCACATGCTCGCGCGCCGATTGGAGGGTGAACGCATCGGCGATTTCCAGGGCCGCCGGTAAGTAACCGGCCCCGAGCACCCGTTGCACGGCGTGGGCCGCCTCGGGGAAGGTTGCAAAACTGGCGGAAACCGTGCCGCGCGCCGGAGGGAGCGGGATCAGGCGCACGGTCGCCTCGGTCACCACTCCCAGCAATCCCTCCGAGCCGGTGAAGAGCCCGACGAGATCAAACCCGGTTTTGTTTTTGTGGGTGCGCCCGCCGGTGCGGAGCACTTCGCCACTCGCAAGCACCACCTCCAGGCCCAGCAGATAATTGCGCGTGACGCCGTATTTCAGACAGCGCGGCCCGCCCGCGTTGGTGGCGATGTTGCCGCCGATGGTGCATTCCTTGAGGCTGGCCGGGTCGGGCGGATAGCACATCCCCAGCTCGCGCGCCGCCGCTTGCAGCCCCCCGGTAATCACCCCCGGCTCGACCACCGCGACGCCGTCTGCGGCGTCGATCTCCTTGATCCGGTTCATCCGCGCAAGGGATAGCGCAATCCCGCCCCGGGCCGGGACGCAGCCGCCCACATAGCCGACCCCGCCGCCACGCGCGGTGACCGGGATCGCATGTTCGTTGGCAAAAGCCAGCAATTCGCTGACCTGCCGCGTCGAGGTCGCAAAAACCACCACCTCCGGCGGTTGGCTGGCAAACCATTTATCGCGCCCGTGCTCCGCGAGGACCGGAGCTTCGTCGCTCACCGCGTCCGCCCCGAGCAACCGGACGAGCTGTTCTTTCAAGTTCATGATCGCTCCAGTGTAAGGCTTTTTCGAGCGACATCAACGCCGCGTCTGGCCCCGCAGTATCTAAACAACCAAATCAAAAAAAGCTCTAAAACTTCCACTGCATGCCGGTCGAGACGACGTTGCGGTAGAACTCGCGCCAGGTGCCCGCGGGCACCCCTGCGTCCTGATCGTCTCGGCCGATGTCGTAGGCGTAGCTGACATCCACCGAGAGGTTGGCGCTCACAGCGTAGCGCAATCCGGCGGAGAACGTGTAATCCCAATCGTTGCGGAGAGCGGAGGGATTGTAGTCCGCCTGGGCCGCGCGCGCCCCCAGTTCAAGCTGGAGCGCGTCCGTAAGCTGATGCCGGTAGCTGGCGTCGTAAACGGTCTCGAGATAGGCGTTGCGGCCGGTGCTTGAGACCCAGTTCCAACGCTTGTATTTGACCACAAGCGCGTCGCTGGCGGTAGGCGTCACAGTCACCGTCGCCTCGCCGTACACATCGGTTGGATTTTTGGGGATCAGGCGGCCCGGGTCGCCCCCCTCGCTCGGACGATCGCCGGTGTACGATTTGAATTCGGGGCCGACATAGCCTTCCAGCTTCAACCACGAGAACACCTTCCCTTCGACTCCAAAAAGCACCCGCTGGTAGTCGTTGGTGACGGTGAATTGACGGGCGTCGAGCCAGACCGGCAACGCTTCCTGGTATTGATGCCCGTAGCGGTAGCCGAGCAGCAGGGCCAGATTTTTGATGACATTGTACCCGAGATCCGCCCCGCCGTTGAGGTCATACCGGTCAACGTAATTGGTGTATCCTGGGATATTTTTGAAAGAGGTCGCCAAATCGTAATAGGTCAGCGAAACCACCGGCCGCACAAACACGGGGCCGAGATCGATTTTCGCAAACGCCTTAAGGCGATCCTGCCATTGGTCGCGCCGTTCGCGGACGGTTCCGTTGGTGAAGGAGCTGGCGCCGTCGGGATAAATCACCCCTTCGCGGGAACCGTCGATATAGGTGAACGCGTTATCCAGGCTTAGCGTGACCGGTTCGATTTGGGTCTTAATGGACGTGGTCAAGCGGTGCGAAGCATAGGTCTCGCTGGATTCATTGGCGAAAATGACGAAATCGGGCGCATACCCAATCGAAAGAACTTGCAACAAATCTTGCGTGCCGAGCAGCGGAACGAAGTTCACCCCGATTTTGGGCGAGACTGTCGTGATCCAGGAGGAGACGTTCCTGGCTCCGACTACGGCCCCGGACGGCGTCGTCGGGATTTCCGCTCCGGCCAGGAAAATATTGCTATCGTAGCTTTCGCGGATTCCCAACGAGAGTTCGCTCAACCAAGCCGGCTTTTGCCAGGTGATCGATTCAACCGCCACCGGGGTTTTCCCGGCCTCTCCGGCAGAAGTCAGGACCGGGCATGCGGCAGCCAAAAAGCTCGCGAGGGCGATACGTGTCCAAGATGAGGTTTTTTTGGATTTCATATGAAAAATTGGAAGGGGTAAGGATTGGCACGAGGTGAAAAACAGGGTTTCCCGTAAACCGCTGATATCAAAGCCTCCGGCTTATTCCTATCGAAAACTTGTCCGGCCTTGAAATTAAATGGGTTCGCGGGCGTTGGCGGCGCGCTCAAAACCCGTTCGGCTGTGGACTCTCCCCGGGCTTTCAGCCTCCGCAGCCAAGGTTTCAAGCCGATAAAAGGCTTGAATCGCCTTTCTTTGAACGGCACTCTGCGCCCCTGGTAAATGGATAATTACAAGTTGAATGAGTATGCGGGGGAAAGCCCGATCCCAAAGGATGCACCATTAAGCGCCCAAGGCGTTAAATCGGAGCTTTCCAATTTGCAGACAGAGCTTTCCGTTACAAAAAAGCACAGGGACCATCTGCAAACGGCGCTGGCGCAGAGCCAAACGGAACTGGCATCCGCATGGAAAGCCGTTGCCAAATTGGAGCAGGCCGTGGCCTCCGCACAACAATGGCAGAAATCCTGGTTTAAACGCACGTTCCATCGGTGGCGCTCCCCGATCAAAGCCAAGTTGCGGCCAAAAGCCGGAAATCCCAATTCTCATCCCCCCGAAGAAAAGCGGGCGCCGGTCGTTTGCCTTCCGCAAAATAAAAAGGCACAACGCATAGAACAGTCCGGGTTATTCGATAAGCAATGGTATCTCGCACAGTATGGAAAGCAGGTCGATGGAGATCCTATCGTCCATTATCTTAAAAAAGGGGCATCGCTTGGATTCAACCCGAGCCCCCAATTTAATACACAGGGGTACCTCGATCTGTACCAGGATGTGGCTGATTCAAAACTGAACCCTCTGTTGCACTATATCTCTTCGGGAAAGAAGGAGGGCCGCATTCCCAATCCCGCCAGCGGGGCGGAGATCGTGCGCACGGTGATGGAGCAGTGCGCTTCCCGTTCCGGGCATCTGTGCCCATCCAAAAAAACGGTGCTGCTGGTGACACATGAAATGTCACGGACCGGAGCCCCTATTTTGGTTCTGAATATCGCCAAACAATTGCGCAAAAAATTCAATATCATTGTCCTGACGCTTAAACCCGGCGGCCTCGTTAAAGAATTTACGGAAGCTTGCGATCTACTGATCGGTTCAAAGGCTTCTCGCGAGCATGCGTATTCAGAACGGACCTTATGCCAGGTATTCCAATCCATTCTCCTCGAATACCGATTGGAATTCGCCCTGGTTAACTCGATCGCTTCGTTCGTAGCGGTCCGGGCGCTGTGGGAAAACGACATCCCGTTGATCCATTTGATCCATGAATTCGCAAGCTATACCCGGCCTCGCGGGCGCTTTGTCCAATCTGCCCTCTATTCGTCTTTGCAGGTTTTCCCGGCCACGGTCGTGCGCGACAACGCGATCCTGGACGCACCCCACAGCCGGACCGCTCAGTCCATCATCATGCCGCAAGGCAGAAACTGCGCCCCGGGGGAAAGCGGTAACGTAAAATTGCTGGAGCAAGAGAGACAGCGAATCCGCACCACATTCAGGCCTGCTGGATTTCCGCAAAAGACGGTCGTTGTCGCAGGGATGGGAACCGTCCAACTGAGAAAAGGGGTGGATCTGTTCGTGGCATGTGCAAAGCGGGTTTCAGAGCTGCATCCGCAAACGCCATTCAGATTTGTGTGGATTGGAGACGGCTACTGCCCGGAGCATGATTTGAGCTATTCAGGATACATTGCAGACCAGATCCAGCGTTCCGGCCTCAAGGATGTGTTTACCATGATGGAAGCGGTGGCTGAAATCGAGGAAGCCTACAAGCAATCAGACATCCTTTTTTTAAGCTCGCGGCTCGATCCGCTGCCTCTCGTTTCGCAAGATTCAATGGCTCACGGCAAACCGGTTTTCTGTTTCGAAAACGCGACCGGAATCGCGGAGTATCTCAAACAGGACCAGGATGCGGCATTCGGCATCATTCCTTACCTGGATATTGAAGTTGCAGCTCAGCGCATTTGCAGGCTCATCGATGACGGCGACCATCGGAATCGAGTGGGTGAAGGATGCCGCAAACTGTCCGCGACGGTGTTCTGTTTTGAAAATTACGTCAAGCAGCTCGAAACTCTCGGGCTGGAGCAGGCCGCGAAGAAAAAAATCGAGAAGGCGGATCGCGCTTTGATCCTGCAATCGAAAATCGTCATGCCGGAATTTTGTTTTCGCCCTTCGGGCCGCAAGCAACCCGTCCCGGATGAACTTGCCATCATGGAATACATGAGCGGGTGGCGAACCGGCATCGAACCGCGAAAGCCTTGGCCGGGATTTCATCCTGGAATTTATGCGGAACACAACGACATCAAAGATCGCGATCCGCTTGCCCATTACCTGGAGGCAGGTCGGCCTGACGGACCGTGGAATTATCAAGTTATCGGAGGCGATCGCCCCAAGCCGGTTCGTCCATCGCTTAGAATAGGGTTGCATCTGCATCTCTATTTCCCCGATGTGGCGGAGCAAATCCTCCATCGGCTCAAATCGGTTCGGACTCCCCTGGATCTATTGATCAGCGTCCCCTCCAAAGAAATGGCACGTGAGGTCGGGCGTTTGGCAGCCCGATGTGTGCGGGGCGAATTGGAGATCCGGATAGTACCCAATCGAGGCCGGGATATTGGGCCGTTTCTGACGGAGTTCGGAGAGGATATTCTCTCGAATTTCGACATCATCGGCCACATTCATACCAAAAAGACGCTCGATCTGAAAGAGCATCGAGAGTTCGTCCAAAGCTGGACCGATTTTCTGTATGAAAACCTGTTGGGCGGCAAAATGCCGATGGCGGACAACATCCTTGGCTCGATGAGCTCCGATGAGACGATCGGCTTGGTTTTTCCCGACGATCCGTTCGCCGTAGGCTGGGGGGAAAACCGGGATCACGCCGTCGCTTTGGCGGATCGTTTGAACGTCTCGGGTCTTCTGCCAAAAGCCGCGATCAATTTCCCGGTGGGAATGATGTTTTGGGCGCGGACCGCTGCAATCCGGCCCCTGCTGAAGCTGGGATTAACATGGGACGATTATCCGCCCGAACCGCTTCCTTATGACAGCACGATGCTCCATGCCATGGAGCGAATCGTCCCTTACATCGTCGAAAGCACTGGATTTAGAAACGCCGTCACTCATGTGAGCGGAATCACCAGATAACTCATGAATCGAGAAATATTAACCAGCAAGGCATTATTCATTGCAATCGTCCTATTCGCCCTGGCGTTGCTAGCCAAGGGAATCTCGATGAAAACCCGCTCGGCCGTGGCCCCGCCGGTGTACGATCCGATTTCGTATTATTACAAATCGGCTTATGTTTGGGATTGCCTTTCCAAAGGGAATATCAGTGGAACATTGAACGGACCTTATGCCATTCGCCCCCCCGGCTCAGCCCTGATCCTGTATCCCTTCGGGTTTAAAATCGGGATAAAGTCATTTCTCTTCCGATCCGTTTTCGCACCGGTGGCTCTTTGGGGGCTCGCGCTGGCCTTGTTAATCTCGCCCGCTGTGCGTCGCCGCCCGGATGCAATCATTGGAGGTTCGCTGGTTGCCGGGCTGTTGAGCATGCCTGTTTTTTTCCACTTCCAATCCGTCAACGAAATCATCGGACCGATCTACCCCGGAATTTGCAGTATTTCCGCGCAATGGGGTCTTATGGATTCCCTGGAAGCGGCGGTGGCTGCGGTGGCGTTGGGGTTGATATGGAACGGGATCAGGCGGACATCATTGGCCGTATCTCTGGCCGGGTGGATTGTTGGTGCCTATACGTTGTTCATCAAGCCATCCGGGATACTGGTTTTGGCGGCTTTGTTTGGGATGGCCATGGTCGAGCTGGTGATCAAATATCGGGGCGAAAACGGGCCGCGCCGCTCCATCTTAAAATTTGGAGCGGTAAATCTTGGGATGGGGCTGCTTATTTCCAGCGCTGCGCTGTGGATTGCGGTTCATTCGGACTATCTGGGGCATGAAACCATCGCTTCCGCAAAAATATCGCAGGCCATTCTAGTCGAAATGAAGCGCGGGTTGAAGCTGGGGCCGTTGCTATATCTCTTTATCCAGCCGGTGATTGGCTGGTGGTGGTTTTGTCCGATCGTTCTTTTCGTCGGGTGGTTTATTCTCAATGCGCTCCGTTCGATCGCAAAAAAAGAAATTCCGGCCATCGGTCTTCGCCTGGCGTTTGCAATGCTCGTCGCCGTTGCGGCAATTTATTGGTGGCTTAATCTTGCGGGAACCGAACATCGCTATCTCTATCCATTTTTGCTGATGCTCATCGGCTGGTTTCTCCCGGACATTTTCGCACAGATTGGCCGGTGGACCGCTCCCCTCAAATCCGGCGTGGCGATCTACTGCATCATCCCGTTTTCCGTGCTTTTGGGAATGCTCCATTCTTCGCACCCTCATCTCGGGTTGCAGAACGCCCTGGGTGTCTGCCTCATCACCGATTGCTACAAGGAAGAAGTAAAGCAAGGCAAATGGCTCATGGCTCAATCTGCCAAGCTGGGCCGCCCTCTTAACATGTATGCATTAAATACAGGGGAACCGAATGGCGTGATCGAAATGGCCTCGCTCATTTATGGCATTGAACATGGATTTGGCCCCAACCAGTTTATCGTTTACCGGGCGAACAGTTGGACAGCCAATCCGGGGATCAGAATGGACGATTTCCTTAAAAGTGATTTCGTCCTGCTCGGGAAAGCGCATCCCGCGCCACCCCAAGGCGAAGTAAGGGAGATTTCAGATTGGATGGAAGAGGAGAGGTGCTTCAGCCGGTTTATCCATTCGATCATCGGGAATGATCACGGCCTGGAATTTGTTTCGGAAGGGGAACTCAAAATCTTGAGGATTTCCGACCGGCGGAAATTGGAGGACGCCATTCATGAATGGGCTCAATCCATCCAGTGGAAAAATGATTTCAACGAACGGAACCGAACGTTTCTGGAGAAGCCGGGCCGCATGGATGTCAGTCAGAGCCAGTCCGCGGCGAAACTTTGTAAATAATATTTGGTATTTTTGCATCCGATAATATGTCGGTTTCCGATTGTTCCGCGTATCCATCAAAATTCACCTTGAAATGGCTATAAGGAAAAACTTACCGAACTGCTCCTTCGACTCTGCCAACCCCGCCCCCATGACCTTATCCAGCCACCTCCATAGCTATATTGCCAAGTATCTTTCACTGTACATCAGACCCGGAGACAGTCTGACGGAGATTAACCCCAGCGATGAGAGCCTTGCGGTTCACTTTCCCGAACATCGCACCGAAGCGAACGTCAACGAACTTCGAGGATGCAAACCTACGAAATATTATCTTCTCAATGCAGGCGTCCATCGGGAAAAAGACATCCAAAAACTTTTGGAGAAAATCCACGAAGCGATTTCTGCGGACGCCCGCCTGATCATCACGTTTTATAGCGCCCTTTGGAGGCCTCTTGTCAAACTGGCCACAAAACTTAAATTGCGCGCGAAACTGCCGGAAGAAAACTGGGTAACCCCGGACGATCTGGCAAATCTCCTTTGCCTTACCAATTTTGAGCCGGTCCGCATGGATAGCAAAGTCCTCTGCCCGATTTATATTCCCGTCCTTTCGGGACTGGTCAACCGATGGCTCGCCCCGCTTCCCGGATTCCGAATTTTTAATATGGTCAACCTGTTGATCGCCCGCCCTCTCCTCAAAACCGATCCGGGAATGCGGCCTTCGGTTTCCGTGATCGTCGCTGCCCGTAATGAATCCGGCAACATCGACAACATTCTTCGCCGCTGCCCCAAAATGGGACCGGATGACGAACTGATCTTCGTCGAAGGAAATTCGACCGACGATACCTGGCAGAAAATCTGCGATGCTACTGAAAAATACAAAGGCCCGTTGAAAATCATTACCGCCCGGCAAGACGGAAAAGGAAAAGGGGATGCAGTGCGAAAAGGTTTTTCGCTGGCGACAAAAGATATCCTGATGATATTGGACGCGGACCTTACCGTGCCGCCGGAAGACCTGCCGAAGTTTTACAATGCGATCGCAAAAGGCAAGGGGGAGTTTATCAATGGCAGCCGGCTTGTCTATCCGATGGAAAAAGAAGCCATGCGCTTCTTCAACATCCTGGGGAATAAATTTTTTGCGACGGCGTTCTCCTTTGTTCTCAATCAGAAATTTAAAGACACGCTCTGTGGAACCAAAGTTCTGACGAGGGAAAACTATCTTCGCTTGGCCGCGAGCCGTTCTTATTTCGGGGAGTTTGATCCGTTTGGAGATTTTGACCTGATTTTCGGGGCTGCCCGCCTGGGATTAAAAATCGTCGAAGTCCCGATCCGCTACCGGGAGCGGACCTATGGAGACACCAATATCCAGCGATGGAAACACGGGCTCATCCTGCTGCAAATGCTCATGTTTGCGGCCCGCAAAATAAAATTCATCTAGCGGCCCCATGAAATCCAATACCATCAAGCTCGATCAACTGACTTCGCTGCGATTTTTCGCCGCATTCATGATCGTCATTCATCACTGTTCTGGTTTGTTCGGAATCAATGGCATCAAACTCGATCTATGTCATGGGGTGTCGTTTTTCTTTGTCTTGTCTGGATTTATTCTTACTTACGTTTACCCCAGCCTGAACGAGTGGTCCGATGTGAAGCAGTTTTGGCTCGCTCGGATTGCGAGGGTCTGGCCTGCCTATCTTGCGGCTTTCCTGTTTAAAATGTGGCTGATTTCACCGCCGTGGGATATTCCCACTGTGGCTGCAAATCTGCTGATGGTTCAAGGCTGGATCCCATTCACAAAATATTTTTTCTCTTACAACGCCGTCTCCTGGAGCGTCTCCACTGAATTATTTTTCTATCTTGCTTTCCCATTTTTAATATCCAAGTGGGATCGCAACTGGGCCGCCAAGCTCGCTGGCTCGGGCATTATTTTGATTGGTTTGATTTGGGTTTCGAACCACCTGTCCCTGCCAGACTTCCTCATGCCGGAAAAGGGTTTGTTTGTAACGAAAACAGGGATTTTATACATCAGCCCGCTCTCCAGAATCTTTGAATTTATTTTCGGAATGTGCGTGGCCCTTGCCTGGAAAAACTTCCGAATCCAGGGATCTGTTTTTTTGGCGACAGCTTATGAATTAGGAGCCGTCCTTCTCTGCTTTCTATCACTGCATTTCATGGCCCGGATATCGACGTGGGCTGGGCAGGGATTTACCGGACATTCGGGTGCATTATGGATGGCTAACAGTGGCGGATCGATGCTGCCCTTTGGTTTGTTGATTTATGTGATGGCTCATGGACATGGAGCCGTTTCCAGGCTGCTCAAAATGCGCTTATTTGTTTTTCTCGGGGAAATTAGTTTTTCGACCTATCTCGTACATCAGATTCTATTGACCTATTATGCGGAAAACATTTCGCGTTTTCCTCATTTACCCAACCCGGTTGCTTTTGGATTGTTCCTCGTCGTTTTGTTAGCTTCATCTTATGTGATGTGGATCTACGTCGAGGTGCCGGGCAGGCGCTTGATCCTGGGTGGAAGTGGGATTCAGTGGGAGATGCTGGCCGATAAGCTGCGGCGGCAGATTGTGATTTCCCATAAGCCGTTGCTTTGCGGTATTTCGTTGGCTTGCTTTATTGGATATATGGATAGCCCCTGCTCAATCAGCAGGAAAAATGCGAATAAACTAACTCCCGCATCGCTTAAACATTGCTCAACGGCAAATTTCGGATCGATGTTTACGCTGCGCGGGCTGGATGTGAAGCGAAAGCCCGAAGGCATTTATCTCAAATTGGCTTGGGAGAGCAACGCTGGCCAGTTTTTGGATTATATGAATGCGGTTCATATGATCGATTCCAATCACGCTACGATTGGAGTGGCAGATTATGCCCAGTCGAAAAAAGCACGGCATGTAAAGGCCGGCGATTTGTGGCTCGATAAAGTATTCATCCCGGCTGATCGAATTGACAAACGGGTCACCGGCGTGGCGATTGCCATTTATAAGCCTAACGTGCTCCCTCTTCTCATTAATCATGGGCCTCGCGATTGGGATGGGCGGAGATTGATCATTCCGCTCCCTCCGGAAAATGGCGCCGAAGTCCAAAATTGTTCAGGGCAATAGCTAGTTAACTCTTGTTATGACAAATCCATTCATGCCCCTTTCCACACTCCGCGTGGCCGTAACCGGCGCGGGGGGCAGGCTTGCCCGGCTTCTCATTCCGGAACTGTCCCGGGTTTGCCGTGAAGTGGTCGGGATTTCGCGCAATGCGGGCCCGGGAGCGATGAGCTGGCAGGAGGCTCTCCATGGAGGACTGAGCGGGGTGGATGTATTGATACACACCGCCTGGAGTTGTGTTCCGCGAACTTCTCACAATCCGGGGGATCCCGTCGGGCTCGTCGATACCCGGATGTGTTCACAGCTCATGACCAATGCGGCTGCGCGCGACTTCAAGCAGGTTATTTTTTTCTCCTCCGCTTCAGTCTACGGGCCGACCGAGGGAAAAACTGTAAACGAATACCATCCGCAGGATCCGCAAAGCATCTATGGAGCCAGCAAAGCCTATGTGGAGCATCTATTTGGCATTCTAGGCAGGGAGATCGGCTTGCAACCATGCGTGCTGCGGATCACGAACCCTTACGGATTTGCTTACGACCCCCATCGCCCCCAGGGTCTCATTGCCCACGCGCTGGATTGCATTAAAAAAGCAAGAAAGCTGGACGTGTGGGGGGACGGCAAAATGGCAAAAGATTACCTGCATCTGCACGATTTGTCCTCAGCGCTTCATTCCACCATCGAGCATAACCTCTCGGGAGTTTACAATGTCTCCGCTGGAGAAAGCCATACAACCCTTGATATTCTCGATCTGATTGAATCGGCCACCGGCGACAGGTTGGGGGTCCGGTTTTGTCCGGGTTATTCCTGGGATTGCGGCATGGGAGTTATTTCCCACGAAAAACTTACGGCGGCATCTGGTTGGAGGCCGCGGAAATCGATTCACGCCGGGCTCCGTGAGGTCGTCGCCAACGGGTGCTTATTTGCCGAACCGGCTATAATGGGTTGAGCGGCCGAGCAGGACAAATTCAGCCTGTTGCTTATATTGAACGCGCGCGCGTCGTGCCGTCATCGATTCGTTGAAAAGACGGAGCTCAGGGCAATGGCTAAAAACAATATCCGAATGCGAGCAGGCATTCGATGGACCATTGGCAATCCTTCAAGAAATGGGTGGGAAGCGCTCCGATTCTCGATCAGCGGGGCATGGAATTTATTTGGCGCCGATGCGGATTACGCCGTCAGCATGAATGGCGTGCCGATCGAGCAAGCTCAGGCGCTTGCGGGGGATTTGCCGTGCGCGGTGCAATGGCGCGACTGCTCCGGCGACTTGCCGCCTTTCCTGCAAATGCACATGAGCCCCGGGATGGCCGATGGGGCCGGTTGGAAATTTGCGCCTCTTCGTTTATTCCCCGACCAACCCGAGCTTTCGCTCGACAACGACTGCATTCTTTGGGAGCTCCCTCCCGCCCTTCGCGATTGGCTAAACCAGCCCGCAGCAGGCGAGCGTTGCCTTTTGATGGAAGATGTCGCTCCTGCATTCGGAAAATTTTCGCATCTGTGCGGCTCGATACCGCTGAACACCGGAATCCGGGGGTTCCCGCCGGGGTGGGATTTTGGCCGGGCGTTGCGCGAGGTTCTCGCCGCAAACCCGGTGATCCTTGAAACCGAACAGGATGAACAAGGTCTGGGAGTTGCGGCACTCACGCTAACGTCCGAGCCGTTTAAGGTCCGATGCGACGAAGTAACGATCTGTTCACCGTTCCCTCCGCATGTGACCAATCTCGGGACATGCGGCGCGCATTTTGTGGGCTTGAATGCGAAACAGATACCGTGGGATCTGCAAGGGCGTCCCGCAACGGACTATATTGCTGAAAATTGGGCAAAATATCGCGCTGAGATTCGTCGCAAGGTCGCGATGGGTTCAGGCAACCAGAGCGACAGCCGCAAATAACACCGGGCACGAATCGTAACTACCGGCGACTTTCGCTGTGAGAAATGTCATGCATTAGTACATGTGACGGGAGGTAAGAGCAGCTCGGCGGATTTTTCGGCCTCCTATTCAAGCGGGCGCGAGGCAAGCCGGACCTGCCGCAAATAAAGCTCTTCCACCTTCGTCCTGGCCCACGGCGTTTTGCGCAAAAACTTCAGGCTCGATGAGATGCTCGGGTCAAAATTGAAGCAGCGAATGTTGATCCTGCGGCCCATCTCTTCCCAGCCATAAACCTCGACCAGGCGCGTGAGGATCATCTCCAGCGTCATGCCATGCAACGGGTCTTTGCTCATTGTTCGTAAACTCCGATGGCCCGCAACCCGGCGGCGCTGGCCTCATACACCTCGCGGCTGACCGGCTGGGGTGACTTGCGGTAAACCGTGAGTACCCGCTCCGCGTAATCCGGATAACGGCTCGCCAGTTTTGGAAAAATGAAGAGGGTGTGCCGGTCCGGGATGGCCACGAGCAGCTTGCTTCCAAAGAGCGGCGCGAACCGCTTCAGAAAATCCGGAGCCAGCGTCAAACCGGTCAGATCGCCTTCGGAATGCACGATTGCGCATTCCAATACCCCGCGCGCGTCCCGGATCAGTTCCGGTTTGATTTGAGCCAACTCGGCAGCGGCGGAAGCGGCATTTTTTGCGTTTAACGCGGCCCAATCGAGCCCCAGGGCGGCAAACTGGTTTTGCGAAAGCAAGCGCATCTCCCCCCGGTCTTTCCAGGCCGCGGCGGCCACGGTTTCCTGCGAACCGGCAATCGGCTGGGAAACTTGAGGCAGCGTGAACTTCGCCGTGATGACGACCCTCAGCGCGCCGGGTTGCGGTTCTTCCGCTCTACCGTCCCCCGCCGAGAGCGCGGCAAGCGCGATCCCCGCCAGCAAACCGACGGTTTTGAACCTTGCACTTTGCCACCAAAGTCTCATTTTCATGGGGCACACATGATTACGTTTCTGGAAGGCATATTAGAGGAGTCTCTCCCGACGCAGGTCGTTGTCAATGTTCATGGCGTCGGCTACGAGGTGCTTATTCCGCTCTCAACTTTCGACAAACTGCCGCCCTCGGGGCAGCCGATCAAGATTTTAACCCATCTCCAAGTGCGCGAAGACGCCCATATCCTGTTTGGGTTCATCTCCACGCCGGAGCGCGATCTCTTCCGACTGCTGATCAATCACGTCTCCGGCATCGGCCCCAAGCTCGCGCTGGCCGTGCTGAGCGGGATGAGCGTCGGCAATTTCAAATCGGCGGTGGTCAACTCGAATACCGGGCTCATTTCAAAAATTTCCGGAATCGGCAAAAAAACCGCCGACCGCATCGTCCTGGAACTCAAGGACAAGCTCGGCATTGCCGCCGCCTGGGAAGCCGCCTCGGCAGAACACGCCCCGAGCGAGGAAGAGGTGCGGATCAATGACGCGGTGCTCGCCCTGATTTCGCTCGGCTACAAACAGGTCGAAGCCCACAAGGCGGTCAAGCGGGCTCTCGCGGAGGCCGGAACCGCCGGAGTGACCCTGAGCCTCGAAGACCTCGTGCGCCAAGGGCTCAAACTGATGCTCTGATGCGATCTGGCGGGAACCGTGATAACGACGCTTGCGTTCGGGCCAAGGAAGTGTCATAAGATTACTAATGTCTATCGGGATTATAGAGAAATCTCAGCTTGTGCGGGAAGCGATGCCGCAGGAAACCCTTTTTGAAGGGAAAGAGTGGCTTGTCTCCCCCGAGGCGTTTCCGGTTTCCAACGCGTTTGCGGACGAATTGGAGAAACTTGGCCATCGGCTTCACCTTTTTGTGCTCGCCTGCAACCAGCTTTATTTCCAGAGCGTCAAAGGGAAGCAGCCGCGCTGGATCGCCGAGTTGCTCGACCGGGGCAAGCCGCCGGAACTGGTGGAGTTTTCCCGGCGATTTCGCGCTGAAATCCCGGCGGTGATCCGGCCCGACCTGGTCCTCACCGAAGCCGGATTTACGATTGCCGAACTCGACAGCGTCCCCGGCGGGATCGGCCTGACTGCGTGGCTGGGGGAAACTTACGCAAAACTGGGAGCCGATATTCTGGGTGGCCCGACCGGGATGCTCGAAGGGTTCCGCTCGATCACCCCCGGCGGCGCGGACATTATCGTCTCCCAGGAATCGGCGACTTACCGGCCGGAAATGCAATGGCTGGCGGGACGGCTTAACCGGCAATTTGCGCCCGATCATTGGCAAGTCTCCGATGAGAACGCAACCGCGTGGGGTCCCCGCGTTTATCGTTTTTTGGAGTTATTCGACCTGCCGAACATCCCTGCCGCGCCCGAGTTGCTTGCGGCCGCAGAGCGCGGCACTCAAATCACGCCGCCGATCAAGCCGTTTTTGGAAGAGAAGCTCTGGTTCGCCCTTTTTTGGCTGCGGCCGCTGCGGGAATTCTGGCGGCGGGAACTGAGCGAACGGCACTTTCTCGCGCTTCAAAAAGTGATTCCCTACACCTGGCTGGCCAATCCCGAGCCGTTGCCGCCCCAAGCCGTTTTGCCGGGGCTGGAAGTCAATGACTGGGCCGAAGTCGCGGCGTTTTCGCAAAAAGAACGGGAATTGGTTTTAAAAATCAGCGGTTTCTCCGAGCTGGCATGGGGAAGCCGGGGAGTCCACATCGCGGCCGATCTCCCCCAGCCCCAATGGAAAGCCGTTTTGGAAACCGCCCTCTCCTGTTACGGGATGCGGCCTTACATTTTGCAGCGTTTCCATAAAGGGCGGCTCGTGAGCCATCCATATGTCGACGCCGCCGGGCAAGCGCGCGAAATGCACGGGCGGGTGCGGTTGTGCCCCTACTATTTTATCGCCGAAGGCAAGTCGCGGCTGGGCGGGGCGCTGGCAACCATCTGCCCGGCGGACAAGAAAATGCTGCACGGGATGCGCGATGCCATCCTGGTCCCCGCCGCCGTTGTAAAATAAACACTTGAACCGGGGACGCGCCTCCCCTAATTTATCCGCCCTGCGCCAGGGTAGCTCAGTGGTAGAGCAGGGGACTCATAAGCCCTTGGTCGGGAGTTCAACTCTCCCCCCTGGTACCAAAAACAACCCTCATTCGAGGTTGTCCAACGAATCACGATTTGGCAAAGCGCAGATCGCACCGTGGGCGAGAATCCTTGATGAGGATTTATGGATCACGCCTCGCCCCAAGCCCGGGAATCGCGATGGATGGAAGCGATGCGGCGAGGCGATTTTACCGCCGCCTGGGAGGAAACCGACCGGATTGAAATTGAGCGGCGGGCTTTGGAAAAGGCGGGACGGCTCATCCGGCAGGAGCATCATTTGCTCTGGAACGGGCTCCCTTTTTCGGGAAACCGGGTCGTGGTCCGATGCCACCACGGGCTCGGCGATACGCTCCAATTTCTCCGGTTCGTGCCGCACCTGCGGGAGCTGGCGCACCAGGTGACCCTGCTCGTTCAACCGGCGCTTTTGCCGCTGCTGGGATGCTCGGAGCGGTTTGGAGAAATCCGCAACGGGTGGTGCGAGGAGCCGTTGCCCGCTCATGAGGTGGAGATCGAGATCATGGAGCTGGCGTATGCTTTTCGGTGCACCCCCGAGACTTTGCCAAATAACGTGCCTTACCTGCCAACCGACTCGTTGGGTCGGGCAAGAGCCGGCTTCCCGATCCAAAGCGGCGCATTCAACGTGGGCCTGCTCTGGGCCGCAAGCGAATGGAACCCGAGGCGATCGATCCCGATTCAAAAACTCGATCCGCTTCGGCACATCGAAAACGTGCGGTTTTACAGCCTTCAGCAAGGGATTCACGCGGGCGAGCGATCTGCTTTGAAACTGGAGCCGTTATCGGACCAGACGCGTGAAATCACCCAGGCGGCAGCCGCGATGATGCAAATGGACCTGATCTTGACGGTGGACTCGATGGCGGCTCACCTGGCCGGAGCCCTGGGATGCCCGGTCTGGATGTTGCTCCGGAACGAGGCTGATTGGCGCTGGCTGGCGAACCGGCCGGATTCCCCCTGGTATCCGACGATGCGAATCTTCCGGCAGCCAAAAGAAGGAGCTTGGGAACCGGTGATTCAAGAAGTGGCTCGCGCCTTGCGGCAGATCGTCCCGATCCATTGCCGCGACCCTATTTAATATAAACCCCGGTGAGCTTGTATTTGCAGTAGCCTCTGGAAACGCGATCGCTGGCAAACCCGTGAAGAGTCCGGATTTCAGCATGTCCAAATCCGCCGACCTCCCCATCATCTTTGTAGACCAGGATGGCACCCACCGGAGCGTCATACGGATTGCGGATGTCGATTTTGCGGAACCCGTATCGCGTCACCAGTTCGTTGCCAGCCTGGTATGCGTAACGGGTCGCAGGGTAGGAGGAGACGGCCCCGGCTTTAACCAAAGCTTCCTTCACGCGCCTCCAGCAAATTTTTTGCTCGCCGGTTGAAAAAGCACGCAGTTGGCAGTAAGCGGCCGCAAGCCGCAAATCGGCGCTAACGGACGGATCCAGAGGGGCTTCGCTTGCATAATACCCCATCCCATTCGCCGCCTGCGCAGAGGCCATCCTGTTGTTTTGGGCAAAAAGCGGCGCAGAGAGGCACAATAAAAAAATCACCACAACGCAACGGAGATGATTCATATCATCCATCAATACGGAAGGTGGCATGGCAAATGGATGCGTCGGTCAATGGCCACGGGCATCGCGAGTTGATTGGGGAAGTGCCATCGGTTTTTTCCAAGTCTGATGGTTTGCAACCGGAAATGCCGTTGAACAGGAAAAATTTTCATCTTTATGCAAAAAATGGCCCGATTTACTAAAAAAGTTGCCGCTTTAGGGTCACTTCCGTATCTATTCTTCCGCAACGTCAGGGCAAGCTGCCTGAACCGAATTTCCAGATCACGAAAACCGACCCGACGAGACGTTCATGAATTTTCTCATCCCCGCGCTTCTGACCGCCTGTCTGGTTCTCATTCAATGTTTTATCGGGGGAACACGCCTGGTTTTCAGCTTGCCGGCTTATGCACTGGTCGCCGCCGCGGCGGTTTTATCCGTTTTTTGGGTCCGCCGTCCCGGGGTTAAGCCAGCTCCGGCCTGTTTGATTTCCACTCTGTTGCTCGCAGGCTACGTTTTTTACAGCGTGTGGGTCGCCCCGGTTCCTTACCTCGCGAGAACCGACGGCTTCATGGCGGCCGGGGTGCTGCTGGTCTATTTATTGACGACCCTTTATATCCACGATTCCCGCTCCCGCCTATGGATCGCGGCTGCTCTCTTGGGGGTGGGGGTCGTGCATGTCGCGGTCAGCCTCCTTCAGTTCCAGGGGCACAACGGCTTCATGCTTTTCGGATTTGTCCGGGCGGACACTTCTTGCCGTGCCAGCGGGATGCTGATCTGCGGCAATCACCTGGCCGGCTACCTCGAATCGGTCGCCTTGATCGCCCTTGGCATCACGATCTGGAGCCGGTGCAAATTGGCAACCAAATTGCTCGCCGGGTATATCACAGCGCTTTGCTATCTGGGGGTCATCCTCAGTGGAAGCCGGGGAGGTTACCTTAGTTCGATTTTTTCCCTGGTGGTTTTCGGAGCCCTTTCCGTCTGGATCATCTACTTCTACAAGCGATACAGCATGGGCGCCGCCATTCTCGGGATGGTTACCGCGGGGGTTCTGATATTGTGCACCACCGGGTTTTTGATGACGCGCAACCCGTACATCCACCAGCGGATCCATGCCATCTCGGAAGCCTCAAAAGATGTGCGCGTCTACAACTGGCTGGCAACCCTGGACCAATTCAAACTCAACCCGGTATGGGGCACCGGCCCCGGCACGCACCTCTATTATGGACGCCTTTTCCGCCGGCCCCAGATCCAGAATGACCCCATCCACTCTCACGGCGACTATCTGGAGCTGCTTGCGGAATACGGGATCGTCGGCGAACTGCTTGCTCTCGCTTTTTTAATCACTCACCTTTCAAACGGCATTCGGAGCCTTCGTGAGATCACCCTGCGACGCCTTTGCAACACCCTGGTTTCCCCCCGGAGCAATGCTCTTGCCTTGACCCTCGGCGCCACCGCTGCCGTCGCGGCCCTCATGGCTCATTCCGTTGTTGATTTCAACATGCACATCCCCTCAAACGCCCTGCTCTTTGCGTTCCTTTTCGGGCTGCTTGGCAATACGGGGACCGGCCACAATATCCAATCCCCAACCTGGGCGTCCCCCGGGATGGCACTCCGGGTCGGGTTGGTTCTGCTCGGCATCGCCACCTTGGCCGGCATCGGCTACAGATACAAAGGGGAAGAGCTGACCGAGAAAGCCCGCGTTGCCCTGCGCAAGAGCCAATATCAACACAGCGTCCACCAAGCGGCTCAAGCGATCAAAGAGGATCCGTCGAACCCCCACCCGTATTTCTACCAGGGGGAAGCCTATCGGATGATGGCGCTCAGGATGAAAGTTCCGGCCTTGCGATCCACCCTTTTTGAGAATGCCATTACCGCTTTCCGCAATGGACTGAAGCTCTTCCCCCAGGACGAAAGCTTCCTGGTTCGGCTGGGGCAAGCCCTCGACGGCGCGCGCCGCTTCGAAGAAGCCGACCAGGCGTATCTAACCGCGCTCCGTTGGGACCCCAATATGGGCCTGCTCTATTCCTATTATGCCGCCCACCTGCACCTGACAGGCCAGCAAGAATCGGAAAAGAAATACCTGGAAGCGGCGAAGCAATTGGGGACCAACCCAAACATCGGGATGAAGGAAGCCCATTCCATCCTTGAGTTCGAACCCGCCAGCTTGGATCAGGAATAAAGGGTTTCACAACCGGGCCATTTTCTCCCCCCTGCGCATCAGCGAGGCGTTTAAGGAAAAAACTATTGTGAACTCTAATGGAATCCATTATAAAGCGACTAAAGGGCGCTACCCAAGCGAGGCCAGAAGGTTGTTTGGGTGTCGGCTCAAAAAATCCATCCCTGAATATGCCTCGCAAATCCAAATTGCTCTCTATTTTGTTTCTCTGGGTCTTTTGCGCGATCGCCCTTGCCGCGGTTCCCGCTCGTGCCATTGACTCCAATCTCGAAGGCCAGCTCCAATCGCTAAAAACATCGGCACAAGGACAGACCCTTGAAGCGAAGGCAGCTCTGGGAGCGGCTCTGATCAAATCGGCCAGCCCAGAGAACCAAAAGGAAGTTGCCGGCCGTGTGGCACAACTTCTTGCGGGAATAAAGGATGATTTCTCCGATAACGCAACCCTGGCTGGTTTACTGGCTAAGAAACTTCCGGGGCGCGTGGCCGCTTCGGTTGCGGGCAGCATCGCCATTGGTGCCGGAGCCGGCGATCCCGCACAGCTTCCACAAATCACCGCCGCCGTGATTGCGTCACAATCCGCCACCATCGACCAGGCGGGAGCCATTGCGCAGGAAGTCACGGCCTCCGCACCACTATCGCAAGCCAGCAGCATCGCCAGCGCGATCGGTGCGATGTTTGCCGAACATCCGCGACTCGCAAACAAAAGCCCGGAGATTGCGGCCGGGATCACACGCGCCCTTTTGGCAAAAGAAGCTTCCCTCCCTGAAATACGCTCTGAACTGGCCAACAGCATTGCAGCGTTGACCGTTCTTCTTCCCGGCTCCATTTCCTCCAACAAGAACCTGATCATTAAGATCGGCAGGGAAGTTGCCACCTTGATTGCGAAAGATTTTCCTGGATTGGCAACAACCATTGTGGGGATCACAGGAGGGGCGCTGCAGTCTGCGGCGGGCTCGGATGATATCTCAACCGTACTTGACGGATTCGAGGACGAATTCAAGAGCCGCATCGACGACCCCATCATCAAGGAAAAGCTCGATAAAGTGATTTCGGAAATCAGATCGGGAACCAGCGACAAACAGATCCTGCCGCTGGAAAAACAGCCGGACCCCAATCCGGCTCCGGCTGGGGGCGGTTCAGGTGGGGGCGGCTGGATTGCCAAGCCTGAAACCGACGTCGTCAATGGTTAGGAGCTGTTAACGAATTGCAAAAGTAATTCGGAAGCCAAGAAGCCAGCAAAAAAAGGGTGGAATCGGAGATTCTGCTTTTGGGAACGCTCAACGGCGATCCATCCCTCTCACTCCCTCTTCTGCCTTTTCCTGAATTCCTGGCTTCTTAATTCAAGAAATTCGTAAACACGGCCTAAGCTGAATCGACATTCAGATCGAGCCAAACCCAAAGGGTTTGAAGCCCATAGCCGGTGGTTGAGCGGAGCGACACCACCGGTTTCAATGCGAAACCACGTCTCACCCCAAAGGGGTGGCAGAGACGATCGTCTCGTTTTCTGCCACCCCTTTGGGGTGAATTCTTTCAAACACCTCATCCGGTGGTGTCGCTCCGCTCAACCACCGGCTATTCGCTGGCAACCCTCCGGGTTGCGACGGCTTTTGAATGTCGATTCAGCCTAAAGCGGTTTGCTGAACCCGGCATTATACCCATAAATTCCGATCCAGCGTCCGGTACTGAATCGCCTCGCTCAAGTGCTGGGCGGTGATGTTGGGAGCGGCTTCAAGATCGGCGATGGTGCGGGCGACTTTCAGGATGCGATCGTGCGCGCGGGCGCTCAGGTTCAGCTCGTGCATGGCCATGCGCAGGAGTTCGCGGGAATCGTCGTCCAGCGCGCAATGGGTCTTGATTTGTTTGCTGCTCATCCGGGCGTTGCAACGGGAATTTCCCGGCCCGGTCCATCGGTCCTGCTGAATGGCCCGCGCGGCCAGCACTCTCTCGCGGATGGCATTGGAAGATTCGCCGGATTGGGTTCCGGTCAGGTCTTTGAACGGAACGGCGGGGACTTCCATGTGGATGTCGATGCGGTCCAGGAGCGGCCCGGAGATGCGCTGGCGGTAGCGTTGCACTTGCACGGCGGAACAGCGGCACTCCCGCTTCAGATCCCCAAAATAACCGCACGGACACTGATGCGTTGCCTTTTTGCAATGTGACACTAAAGGCGGCACGGTGCCCCCACGGGCCATATTTTACAGAGACGAAGGGCTATCCGGCCAACCCACAGACTATCGGCGAAGCAATCCGCAAACGCCGTCTCGATCTCAACCTTCGGCAGAGCGACGTAGCAGAGAGGATCGGTTGCGACCAGATGTCGGTCGTAAATTGGGAGAAGGGACACTCTACTCCACGTGTCATTCACATGGCGAAAGTGGTTGAGTTTCTGGGATACAATCCCCTGCCGACCGGAGCCACTATCGCCGAGCAACTCGTCGCGCACCGGAAAGCACGCGGGCTTACGCAGAAGATTTTCGCCCGTGAACTCGGGATTGATCCAAGCACGCTTGCAAAGTGGGAACGAGGCGAACGGGAGCCAAAGGGGAGATTTAGAAAACACGCTCTTTCCACAATTGCGACGTTTCAGAATTATAAAGGGGGTGCTTTCTTCTCTTGAAGGCAAAACTGCGCTACCGAATCCTTCGGGATTTGTCTTGGTTTTCGAGAGAAGGCTACGCACAGGCGGTGGATGAAGTCGGCATTTCGCGCAGATAGAGAAGAAGCGCAATCGCCAGGATCGGTATGTCACGCCCCAGAGAAATCCAAGCGGCGGCAGTCGAAGGTTTTCCGGAGCCAAAGCAGCCACAATCGACAGGAATACCACGAACGATTGCTGCTCCCAATGCGAGCATGAAGATAAGCGTAAGCGCGGCTAGCCCAAAAAAAGCCGGACGGCGTTGGATGCCGGTGATCAAGGCCAAGCCAGCAATGATTTCAAAAGGGGGTAACGCAAGCGCCATCAGATTGATCAGGCCGTTAGGAAGGATGGCAAAAGTCGCAATGCTGTCGCTGAAGTTTTGAGGCGAGCCGAGTTTTGTTGCCCCTGCGTAGATAAACACGGCGGCAAGTCCCCAGCGGAGGGCGATGATGACAAAACGGTTTTTCAGAAGGTTCATTGGGCTTTCTCCTCGGGAAGATGGGCGCTTGTCCAGTCACTCCAGCCGCCCTTGTAAATGTATATGTGAGCGTAGGCAAGTTTCACGAGCGCGTCGGCAACCATCTGGCTATCTTCGCAACTGGAACTCGAACAATAGATAGCAATTGGTTGGGATTTGTCTTTTTCCAATAATGCCCGTTGTTTGCTGTAGCTTTCTTTGAATTCCTCTCTAGGGAGGCTGATCGCACCGGGAACATGCCCTAGTCTGTGAAAAATTTCGGGCCGGGCGTCGAGCACAACCCCTTTGGTTTTTCCCTCGACGATGTCGCGGAAACTTTGGAGATCAAGCTGATGCACTTTGGGAATAGCCGATGGCAGAGTGACATCCATGTCTGCAGCTGGACTGGGTGGTTTTGGAGTCGTTGTTTCTGCCGAGAGCTTGGCAACGGCCTGCTGGATACGTTCTGCCTTGGCCGAATACACCAGTGGCAGCGGGTTGTCTCTAAATTGGTTGATGGCAAATCCGAAGCATGCAGCTATTGTCGCCATGATCCAGACGGCGGAAAGGTCACTAGCGATGGTTTTGAGAAAATGCGGTAATTTCTGCATAACTACTTCAGAGAGGTGAAGACGATTTCGGGCCAGCATTGAAAAAAATCACCAACGCCTTCGATTTGCTGGTGTTTTCCCGCGCTCTGCCAAGATGAAATGTACGGTCGACTTGAGAACTCGCCAAAGGCGACACTGGTTTTAGCGAGGATATTGCTAGGAAGATTTAGCTCATCAGGTAAGACATCCGGGGCAATCAAGAGCAGTTCTTCGCAAGATTGAACCCGGTCGCGCAATGCATGCCACTCTTCCTTCGGCAATGCACCAATAACAGCCAGCTTGCACCCGGTGAGGTTCGGCAGTCCGGCTAACGAATCAGCAAAACCGATTGCAGGCAAATTGGCGGTATCCTTGCAATATTCACGTAGGTTTCGTGGATAATTTGCGGAGATCGTATTGAAAGCAAACGGAGGGCTGACAAGCACCCACAGCTTTGGACTGCGCGTGCCTACGCAAATAGAACCGCTATTGGAAACAGATAGGTTTCTTGCTGGGCCAGTGCTTCCAATGCCATAGAGCGTGCCTAATATCGCAAGAGCAGCCCCCATACCACATACCCATGCGAGGCGGGTTGGCCAAATTCGGTTTCGAAAACGCGTAGTCAACACGGCAGCAAGACCAATGACCGGTGCACCCCAGAGCCAGGGGACTTCGGCAACAGAACTAAATGCGCTGGCGACAAAAAAAGTAAGCCACAGCCCAAATGCAATTCCGTATCCGGCTTTACTTTGTGCCGCTCCCCCATAGCAAACAACGAACACCGCAAACCAGCCAAAAACGTATAGAATCCGTAGCGGCCAGCCAAATTCGACCAGCCAAGTTAAATGGCTGTTAACGAGCGTCCTATATTCCTCGCCATCACTGATCGGCTGATACCAACTGGCATAAGCGTTGCCTGCATTGCCCAGGCCCCATCCTGCTGGAGCATCCACGATCATTTGCGGAGCGCGTTTCCATATCTCGATACGATTGGTGATCGAGCGGTCCTGATAGCTCTGCGCAAAACGCGCGGTCGTCTGAAGCGCCACTGCGCCGCCAAGCATGATCGTCACTGCAACTGCAACGGCACGGACATGTAAACGCGGCCAAGGACGAGGCAGCTTCCATAAGACAGCACCAAGCCCCACAAATGCGGCCACAAACCCGCCGCGCGACATCGTATGCATAAGGCAAACACCCAACGCTGTAAAAATAGGGAGGGCAACCCAAAAAAGCCAGCGCCGGATCAGCGGCAACGCCCAGATTGCAATCATGAGAAGGGCAATGAAAGCCGCAGTCTTGTTCGGGTTTCCAAAACCCCAGTCCATGCGCCAGATCCCTTGAAAGTGAATATCCATGCGGGTATTATTTGTTGCTTAAGTGTTTCTGTTCAAACATTTCTTTGATAATTTCAACTATTTTTCTGGAGCGTAAACCTCCACTTCGCTTGTACAGACATAAAACCTCTGGCCATAGTGATCCGGGTAGGTCAAACGGACATATCGCGTTGGCCGGGCCGGGAAAGTAAACAAGTGCTGCTCCTCGTTACCGTAGGCGAACACGTATGACCCGACATCGGCAAAATTTTTACCGTCGGCGCTTACCGAAACAATGATCGTTTTTGTTGCTGAATATACAGGCACTCCCAAAAAGACCATGCTGACATTTGATTCCGTTACTAAGTCAATAGTCGCGGTCTTCGGAAACTGCGGGCTATCGCCGGTTATGAAAGTCTGGTTCGTTTTATTATCCCACTCACCATCGGTTAACCCACCGCTTTTGGGAACCGTAGGATGAGGATTCGAGCAGACAAATGGTTTGTTGAGCGCCAAATTTTCTCCCGCATTGGCTGGCCTCATTTCAGCGGCGGATTCTGAAGCTGGCTTCAGCTTATAGCTCCATGCGGTGGCAATCTCCTTCGTCGGGAGCGCCGTCCGAAAAGCTTCGGGAATCTTGTCTGCCTGATCCGCAGGACAACTCTCTTGGTTGACAACATCACCATAGAATGGAGGATTTCTAAAGCTTTCCACCCATGGCCCCTTGAGATTCGATTTGGCCTGTAGCGGATCTTTCTGCGCTTGGTCGAATGCGTCACGAGCAGCACGAAGAGATAGCGCATACTCGTAAAAATGTGTTCCTAGAGTATCCGTGATGGGGCTTCGCCCATGACCCATACCGTCGATTCCTTTGTGGATGATCGGGTAATTAAGCTTCTTTGCATCTTGGAAAAATCGAATCGTGTTTTGGTAACCAATATCTATTTCGCCTGCGGTTAGGAGCCATAGAATTCGGTTTGCTTCAGTTCGTGGCGCATCAAAATGTTGGGAGATGTGAACATGAACAGCCAAAAAGTAGTCCGGCTTCCGAAGTGCAATGCGACCAGCCCAATGACTGGCCCCCGAAATACCCCAGAGAAGAAAATCGTGCATCGGAATGCCATACGTCGTTCCCAACTGCTTTATCCCGTTTTCCCAAGCATCAGCCACATCGTTAAAATCTCGATCTGCGAGCTGAATCTCTTCCTTCGTTTGATCGCTGTAGTTTTTGCCTGTCCAAAGCCTCCGTGAACCCCATGCAATAATTGCGAGCTTGTGCTCATCGGCAAAGGCAAATTTGTCCCCAAACTTCTCTGTTTCCTGCGCTAGAAGCATCTGCTTAATCTCCTCTGGGCTGTTCGCCAAGACGGCAGCGCACAGAACCCCTTCCACCTCGCTGTAGTCCGAGATTCCTTTCGGCGGACGCATTAGAAATGTCAAAACGGGCTGCTTGGGACAAAGCGTTTTTACGGCCAAGGTCACCACCGGGTCTTCCACTTTATGCCTTGCAACCATCTCTCGACCCTGGCGGGCGACCAGTTCACGCTCTGGATATTTATACTCGGAAAGGTTTCCTGTCAGCGTTTTTGCAGCAGCCTCATATTGATCGCCGATGACCACGAGCGCGTTCCACCGTTTTCCGAGAAGGTTCTTCGGGATGGGAACGAGCAAGTCGGTCGCGTTATCAGATTCTAGGAATGGCGGAAGCCCCCCCAAGCAATTGGAGGGGACGGGTAATGTTGCAACGAGGTGTTTTGCTTCATCGTAAATATAGATCTTCGCGAAGACACCGCCCGTAGTGCTTGTTTTTTCTCTCGCTCGAACTTCCATCCAAAGGCACGGTGCAAATTGCCGCATAGTTTTGCCGGGCTTCTTTGGATCAGGAACCGACTCATAAAGACCCTTGGAAGGAACATTAATCAGCACCTTTCTCATTCTACCGCGAAATCTGGCGTCTGGAATCTCTGTCCAAACCTTCGATGCCGGCAGCGGGGCAGACAGGACTCGAATATTTCTGATCTCGAAAAAGGGGGGTGCCGCATTCACCTCTCCTGTAAGCAAGACCACGAATGCAAACAGACTGGCTCTGAGAATTCTAGAATACATATCGATCGTTTTGACGACTGATAGTTCGATAACGCTTGCCGTTTTCAGTCAGTTGATACCGATTGGAAAACGCATTGCCAGCTTGTCCCAATCCCCAACCCTCTGGTGCATCCACGATCATTTGAGGGACACATTTCCAGATTTCCATGCGATTGGAAATCGAACGATCTTGATAACTCTGAGCAAAACGCGTTGAAGTCTGAAGCCCCACTGCGGCGCCGAACATAATCGTTACCGCAATTACAACCGCTCGGACATGGAGGCGTGGCCAAGAACGAGATATCCGCCACAAAACGGCACCAAGCCCCACGAACGCAGCCACAAAACTGCTGCGTGACATCGTGTGCGTGAGGCAAACGCCCAAAGCGGTAAGAGTTTGTGAAAAATCTCTCAAGCAGGCAACTGTTGCGGTTTCGCCTCATTCCACGGCAATATTTAGCTCTTTCCGCTCTTTGGCACCTGATGCAAAAGTAACGTCGATGCCAATGGTGGCTTTAATCGCGTTTGACGCGTCGAAAGGCCATATCTCAATTTGCCATTCTTTATCCTTGATAAAATTGATTACTTTTGCACCAAAAAGTGTCGCATCACTACTTGTAAGATATATCTTCGAAATGGGGTCTTTGCTATTCACGCTAGAGACATATCCAATTTGATGTTCCTCTCCTCCCCCTGCTTTCCACATAAATTTGTCTCCCCGAAGCGCAATGCGCTCAGGAAGCCGAACTCGGAATACTAAATTACTGGTGCGATCTGCATCTGAGGTAGTCTCTACCACAACTTTTTTCTCAATAAACCCGGATTTATTGCCAGGCACAAAGACTAAATCGATAACTCCTGATTCTCCGGGGGCAAACTCTCTCTTCTCCAAAACTACCGATGTACACCCACACTCAGGGTGCAACGATTTAATTCTAACAGGCACATTGCCAGTATTGGTAAACTCATATCTAATTGGTATATCGCCAAGTTCACTTATCAAGCCTATGTCTAGCTCGCTTTTCTTCCAAGTGACTTGAGCATTTCCATTTACGGAAAAAAATAACAGAAAAAGAAATGGTTTTATATTCATGTTACGAAAATTATGGATACCCATATTGAGAATTCCGGTTTTGATCATTTAGTATATCAGGTAAGCATTGAAATTCATTATCAATTATAACTATAGACCTTATTTTACCGCACTTGAAAAACGTGCTCATCCACACCTCTTGAATTCACAGTAATTATAAATTGGCGGATTGTATGGATAAAAATAGCAAAACTAACAATGAAAATAATCCAGCTAAAAATCAACAGCATTAGGAGACGTGCTGGTGAAGCTCTAAAAATGACCGATTGTGAATTTTTTTGCTGATTTACAAATATCTCTATCTCTGTATTGGCACGAAAAGAAAGAAGTTGATGATATTCATTTAGTGAAAGATAACGCGTCGCCAAGCCATTTCCAAGATATCTTGCGCCATTAATAAAATAAGCGTAAGTGGGTATTGGGACTAATTGAGATTCTGATGCAACTGAAACAATCCGATCATCAAATGAAATAACCTTTGCTCTCATCGACTTCCACTGTGTTGCTTTTCTTGCAAAGCTGTAATCTTCTCCAATGGAAAAAACCAAAGAAATTCCTACCAGAACTCCCACAAACGATGCTAGAGATATTAATGGCCTTCGCTCCATGCAATCTTATATAGACTAGTATGATCCAGATTTTAATAAAAAATTTACAAACTAATCTGCGCGTATTGAAACCGAATTGCCTCCTTTTATTGTATCAAACATCAATGCACGAAGTAAGTTATGGATATCAGAATCTATGGAAAGGTCAGAGTATCCTGGCATGTATAAAGGCCCAATCTTTACAAGATAATCGATGTATAGAACTTTGATGATTGGCGTTTTAACTTTGTAAAACACCCACATTCCAGCCCCTGTTTTATCTTCAAGAGCCACAACCCCAGCAACATCCTCAATGGTTGAAAGGAATTTACGCCTTTCTTCTAGAGTCTCCTCCTTGAAGATAAGCTGAACGTCAGGATTAGCCATGAATGGCCCGAGGAGCTTTTTCACCTCGGCAGAGCGCCCTTCTTTAAACAGCCAATTTACAGCGACCACTGCGTCTATTGGGCTAGCAAATCCACCGGCTGCTCCTAGTCTTGAAAAAATTTGTTCGCCATCCTTAAAATGAACGTCGTCTGTAAGAATTATTCCTTCCCTTTGAAAGGAAATTGCTCCTCCTTCTTTTGGATAATTGACACCTTGCGTATTAGGCGCAATTTGAATTTTAATTTCACTTGCGATGGTAGATTGAACAACTATACACCACGCTAATACTAAACAGGAAATATTCCAATAAACTCTCATACTATGGAGGATGACGTCAACTTCGAAATACTATTACGAACCCATAAGATCGACATAATAAGGATCAATGCTTATACCACCGCATTGCACACGAGTATACGCTTTTACACCGTCAAGAGTTGCACCTATATCTTTGGGATAAACTGATGCAGAATTTGCACTGCTAAGACAGATTTTCATACCAATTGTGCCTGATCCCTCAACGCCAGCGGAGACCTTTATGTAGCCACCAGCAAAAGCTCCGCCGACTTCTCCACCAAGTGTCGCATTACCATTAACAGGAGAACCACAAAATTCGCTTGAAGCGCATGTTGTTTTAAGTGTGAGGCCATGAATACCGATCTTAAATCCGACGGAAAGTTGCACATAAGCTTGGCCAAGCCAAGAAGGAACCGAGCCCGAAGTAATATTCCAAGTTGCACATCCTTTACCAAAATCGACATCGACGCTAATTGCATCTTCACTGATATTTGTCTTTTTTTTGCTTCCATTCGTAGTGCAACAATCTTGATAAGTGCTATCAGTAACAGAAAACTGTAGGCTTGTGCCGCCTTCCCATGCCAAACCAGTCCCTTGGAATTTGCATTTGTTGGCTGCGTCTTTGGCTGTTTGAACGCCGCTGCTCAGATCGAGGCTAATTGTCGCTGACGTCTTGTGAGCAGGATCAATAACATCGCCTTCGCAGCATACCTTGGTTCCTGTTGGTTCGGGACAACACTGTTTTTCTTCTTCCGAAAAACAGCGTGTTGTTAAGCCGATTGCTAATATTGCGAATAATGTTATTGGTTTCATTTTTTTATATCAATATATTGTGTTTCAACCCCCGGGGTTATGACCTCTATTAATTCTGATAGAGAGTTAGCAGAAAATAGTTTAGCCAGCTTGGGTGAATCTTTAATGACTTGGCTGTCCTTGTAATAATGAATATATTCAATATTTCCGTTACGATAATAGATCTCACGCCCACCGCTATCATATTTACGTTCTAAAACGTTTTTATTGGAATTTATATCTCGAGCTGTCAATAATCTCCTTGATGAATCATAAGTGTATTGAAGAATTTGTCCATCTTCTCTTTCTTCACGCACCAATAAACCTTTTTCATCATAAACATTTTGCCAAATTTTTGGCTCTTGCTCGTTGTTCTGAAATGTCGTCGAGCGAATGCGTCCTGCGAGCAATCCGCTGGAGAAATATGTTTTTACTATTTTATCTCCATTAAGTCGCTCCTCAACTTCTACGCTGCACGCCGTATCATAATGCCATGATTCACTTCGGCCATTGGAATTCGTTCTCGCAATCTTTGCATTTGCCCATGCTCTGCCGGGCTTGATGTCATAGGTCCACTCCCCATCTTTTAACAGCTTGCCTGTTACCGGAGCCCAAGTGAATGTGCGAAAGGTATCGCCCGAAATTTTCAGTGTCGGCTGCTTCTTCTCATCCACGCCGAATTCATAGATCGCCTGCTTTTTGTCCGGAAGGGTGATTGAGTGAACCGTCTTCTCAACCCCGCCAATCACATTCGCTCCCTGAATCACTTCCACTCTCGGCATCTCCCCCATTTCGATCTTCACGCGATTCAGCCCAAAACTTAAACCATTCACCGCCCCGTTCTGATCGCGCTCGACCCTTAGCACAGGCCGCCCCTGCTCTTGAAGCTCGCTCACTTGCCCATTGGACTGTACTATATTGAAAGTCCGATTTTTGGGCGTGGTGATCGACGCAATTCTTCCTTTGGAAAAGATTAGTTTCCATCCGCATGCAGCCCACAACGTAATCGTGTTTCCCCTGATCTCCCCTTTCCAATTGCCTTCCCCGTCCAAAGAGGAATCGGTGGGCATCTTGCGTTTGAATCGCCGAGTGATTCCGTCAGGCTGCGTGAGCAGGAACCGACATTCGTCTACCTGAACGACATTGGAATCCAGAATTGGGAGCAGCCAACCCCGGCTAAGGCACGAAGCTCCCCCTCGGTTCGGCTTAAAACCAAGAATAAGAGGAATTTTTAAGTCGTTTCCTAGATCAAGTTTCCCGATTTCACGCCAATAGGAGAGTTCCCCCATTTCGTTAACGCCATCGAAATGGTTGGAAGGGACACTCCATTCAATTCCGCATCCAATAGTAGATGCGGTGGACAGAACTAGAGCGACTCCCATAGCCGCAAAGCTAGAAGCGGGGAATTTCACGCTGCTAAAATCGGAACAAGTTTATTCGCAGGTCCCTTTCGTATCCCACCAATCCGCAGTGTGATTTTGATCTGGAGGGCAGCAGCAACCATCCGCGCGAGCTGCGCGGGTGCCAGCCAGAGTGATCGCTGCCAGTATCAGCATGAGTAGTAAGATTTTTTTCATTTTTTGAATTTTTATGGGTTTGAGAAAAAGTGGTGATTAAAAATGTTTCAGCCGAAAAGGTGAGCGAATTTTTAGGCTGCGTGAACAATGTGTTTTCCGTGGGCGTGAAATCAGACGATCCGGCGACTGGTCACGCGTTTTACCACGACTTCATCGTCCCTGATTTTCTTAAAAAAGTTAGTGAGTTCATATTTTCCGTTATTCCTGGATTTGTCTGGCTCCGGAAGCCGTTGACGGGTGCTTTTCTAAATTTATTTCGTTTGAATTCAAGAAAAAACTGGTTGGAACAGCGTTACGATTTCGTGACATATCCCTGATATTATCTAATAAGTCGCCCATTATCAGGAGATTACATCAGAACATCAGGTAAACCCTGAGGCGTCATAATTTACGAAACTATTAGATATTACTAATTTGTTTTTTTCTCGAAAAATAAATGGCAGCGGCGAGGCTCAGGAGAACATGGAGCCCGAGCACCGTAATGCTCACGTCGTAGGAGGCGATGAAGGTCTTCGTGGACTGCTTGACGATGTCGTAGTGGCGGGTGGCGTCGAAGGTTTTCAGGTATCCGCTCCACCCCCAGTAGGCGGCGATGAATGGTCGGCAGATGCCATTGAGCCAGTCGGGTAGAGCAAGGGCTGCGCCGGAGAGGGGCATTTGAAATCCGACTAGGTAGATCGATAATAGCGAGGCGCGTTCGGGTGAGCGAGTGCCTGCGGAGATCGCCAGACATGTGGTGCTCATCGCTAGCGTGGTCGCAAAGAGGATACCGTATTGCGCGAGGGCCGAGCCGGGAAATCCGCATAGGGTTTTTACAAACCATGTCATCCAGCCTGCTTGAAGGGCACAGAGAAATAGGACTTGGAGAAATTTGCTCGCGACGTAGGCCGTGGGAGAAAGCCCAGCGCGAAGTTCTTTGTTGAGGATGTCACGCTCTTTGGCGATCTCGCGCGCGCTGTTGTTGGCTCCCATGAGGGTGAGCAGGACGACTTGGAACATGGCTAGCCCCGAGATGAGGGATGCGGCTTTGAAGGATTCCTTCAAGTAGAGCATCTGCTCCTGCATGGTTTGCAGGATGTTGGTGTCCAAGGAAAGGGTGAGGCTGCGCACTTGCGGCAGGCCGCGTGTGGCGAATACGGCGACTATGGCAGGGAAAGTGACGACGAGCGCGAGGTGCATCCACCATTGGCCGCTGTCTCGTTTGAAGAGCTGGAATTGGCGCACAACAAGACACGGAAACTGCCGCCAACCGCTTGGCGGCTTGGCTGTTTTGAGTGGCATTTGCTGCGAGGGTGGCGGTCCGAGATATTCGGGATAAGGTGCTTTTGGCGCTGATTCGCCGCTATAAAGTCCGAGGAGTCCGGCGGTTGAAGAAACGCCATGAGTGTGGAGTATTTCTTCAAGGCTGCCATGCTGGATGAGCCGACCGGAGTGCAGAAAAATGACGCTGTCCGCAAGGTGCAGATGATAGGTGGCATGAGTGACGAGCAGGATGGTCTTTCCGTAGGAATGCGCCAGATCCCGCAACCAGAGCATCATCTCTTGGTCGGAGTATTCGTCGAGGCCGCTGGTGAGTTCGTCGAGGAGGAGGAAACTGGGATCGCCAATCAGTTCCTCAGCAAGGGCGACACGGCGCATCTGCCCCCCGGAGAGCGTATTGTAAGGCTGAGTGAGGACGTGCTGGATGCCCGCAAGCTGGGTGATGTGCTCAACCCACTCAGATTTGACATGCGAGGGGACGCTTTTTGGTAGGCGCAGTGCAACGGCATTGGCAAGGTTCTCGCGAACGGTAAGTTCGGGGTGGAATGCGCCGAACTGGGCCAGATAACCAATGGCCAACGGGTATTCCTGGCGCAATGAATCGACTGGGTAGCCCGCGAGATGGATGGTTCCTTTGCTGATGGGCTGGATACCGCCAAGACTTCGAATAAGCGTGCTTTTTCCACAACCGGACGGCCCGATAATAGTGGCGAAATGCCCGCGAGGTATGTCCAGTGAAACGCCTGACAGAAGGACTTTGCGGGTGGCGCGGCGATCCGTCTGAACGAGGAGGTCACGCACGGAGATTCCTGCGGCCAGCGCGTTGGGAATATCAGCCGTGTTTTCGATCAACTCTTCCATGAACTTAGACCCAAACTAGAGAGCCTTGCCGCTAGCGAGAATTTGCTGCGAGAGCCGCTGAAGACCTGCATTGGCAATCGTGCTGGCAGGATAGTAACGTTGGGCAACGGCATAACAGGACAGGCTATAACCGAGTTCCTTTTTCGCTTCGGCATCCTTGGCTTTGTTGATGACAGCCACAAACTCGGCCCCTTTCCCAGAGAGTTCAGCGCGCAACATGTTGAGCTTGTTGTCGTTGGGAAGATCTGCTGCAGCACCTTCAATCGTTTCCCATGCGCCGAAAACATCACCTGCATTGCGCATAAGATTGGCCTTTTCGTAAGCGATTTCAGCACTTTTGATTTGTTCGAGCGCCTTTTTGAGTTGTTCTTCGCGTTTGGAATCCCCGTGAATCGCGGTGGCGAATGCCAGTTGTTTCTCAAAAATCGCTCGAATGTTCTGGTCGGCAACCAATCGGTCGAATTCTGTAAGCGACTTATTCTTGACGTCCTGCGTGTCAAAGAAAGTTCCGGCAGAATCTTCCAGTGCTGGATTTGCAGGCCACGCCTCGGCGGCAGCCTGAAACTCTTCCATCGCCAACTTCAGATCGCCCTGTTGTGCGGCAAGCTTTGCTTTTCCGAGACGAAGGCGGCTCTCTAATTTTACAGCGTTGACGATGGCTAGCGGTTTGGAGGGGTTGAAATCCAAAGCCAAAGCTTTTGTTTCTTGGAGCAGCGTCTCCAAGCCTCCAAAATCATGGGCTTCAATTAAGCTTTGCATCCGGCTGAGACGCGAGGTGAAGTCTGCGACGCGCTCCTTGAGTGTGCGGCTTACTGCGAGAACCGCAGGATTGAACTCACTGGCAACAAAGGCTTCTTGAAGGCGGTCCGTTGCCCCGGCCAACTCGTTGCGCCCGAGTTTGTAGTTGAAGGCCTCAATGTCGTTCTGAACATCGCGGGCAACTTCCAGCGAGGCATTGACCTGATTGGCCAATTCCACCGGATAGGCATCTTCTTTAAATATGCGCCGATAGAAATCGGCTGCCAAAACGACATGCTGATGCCGGTGGCTGCCATACAGAGTGCCGATGTAAGACGAAAAATCGGATTTAGCCAAATCGAACAGCTTCTGAATCTTGAGTTCGTTGAGCTTAATCTTTGCCTTGGCTTCAAGCGAATGAAGATATTCCTCGGTGAGCTGCAACTTTCCTTCCAGCCCAGCCATATTTGCGGCAGAGCTTCCGCCACCGCCATCTCCTTCTGCAGGCTGGTCCGCCTGGGGAACACCGCCGTTGTTCGTTTTGGAATTCTTCTTTGCTCCTCCGGTTTGCCGATCAATTTGTTTCCACCGAGCCTCCTGTTGGCGGATTGAATCAATCCGAGAATCGGCGCTCCAGTTGGATTTTCGAATTTCCTGCTGAAGCTTATGGTTGTTTCCCTCAATATTGCTGGATGCACGATCCGTATTCCAAATAGCTTCGATTCGATTGGCTAATTCCCGGCTAACTCCGGCATCAATCTTATCAAAACCCGCCAAAATAAGTAGTTGCTTCCACGCTTCAAAGACTTGGTCTTTCTTGAGGAGATCGCTTACCTTTTCGAGTTGTGCAGCATACGCCTCCGATTCATCTGGCGTGACTTCCGGCATCCCAAGGTAGCGGTCGAACCGGGCGCGCATTTGCGGATCTTCCATGCGGGTCAGCCCAAGGGCATCTGCCGCTACAGATTTGTCAGCAACACGGGCCTGAGATGCTGCCGCTTGCTTTGCAACGGAGCCGTCCTGAGGTTTACGGTTGAAAAGATAATCCAAAGCGGCAGCCGAACCACCCCCAGTAGCCGAGGTTCCAGCAGGAGCGCCCGCAGGTGGAGTCGCTGTTGGAGCAACAGATGCAGGTTGAGGCTGGGATGATGAAGAAGGTTGTGGTGAGGGATCTTGAGCCATCGTAGGCACAGTCAGCGCAAGCAGGCAGGCTGCCGCTTTCAGGACCCCCATCTTGAAATTAATTCTTTTTGCAAGAGTTTGCATAAACGAGTCCTCCTTCTTTGACTTCCAATTCGGCCAGATACGTTTGGCCTTTGATAAAATAGATGTTCGCCAGATTTCCGGGAATAAACACCGCGATGGGCCGACTGTCGGCAGGCGTGGAAAAGAGCATCATACGGCCCACGCCTTCCTTCCAGCCCAAGTCAGCTTCAACCCGGAGTTCTCCCTTAAACTTCGCTCCAGCCAGGGAATGGTAATTATCGAAATACTTGCCTGCCGGTAACGCTTCCATAGTCCGCAACGGATCGTTCAAAAAACGCGTGACATAAGTTCCTCCCAATCCCCCTGCAATCATCAAGGCCACCCCAAGAGTGATCCATAAAATTGTGCGGTGAAGGCGGCGCGGTGCAGCGGGTAAAGTAACTTCCGTTTGCGCGAATGGGGAGGCGACTCTTCCGCGAGTGCTTTCTGACTGGAGATCATCCTGAGGCGACATGGCCGGGAGGTATGGCATAGAATGTATTACAAAATCAAGGAAGGTTTTAGGCTTTTCATCGGCCGCGCTCCCCCGTAGAACCTGCTGCTGGATGAAAAAGCTGCTTATTGGCTCAGGAATTTGTTTGGTTGCAGGAATGGTCCTCTGGCTCGTGGTGCGAAGTTGGATTTGCGCCCAGACATTGCGAGCCATCGAATCTGCTACAGGGGCGAGAGCAGAAGCAAAAGCGGTGAACGTGGAGTTTTTCGCGGGCCGCGTGAGTCTTCAAGGGATAGTCCTAATTTCACGCACACCAGCCACCCTCTGGGAACAAGCAACTGTGGCAAATGCTTCGGGCCATATCCTTTGGACAGAGTGGAATTCGGGCATTATCCCGATGGAAGTGACGCTTGAAGATTGCTCAGTAAGCCTGCGCCAAGGCGAGCGACTTCGTCTTTTAAAAGAACAGATTCATCTCCAGCAACCAGCGACAACGGCCATTCCAACAGCACCAGATCAATCCACCACGGCCAAACCCAAAATCGCGCTCACCGCGTTGACTGCAAGGAATGTCACGATTATTGACGGATCGAACCGCCCCGCATTGGCTTCTGGATTGGCTTTCACCGCCCGTCGCGGCATCGCGGGTTGGCACGGAGAACTAACAGCGGAATCCCTTGGGCCAGAGCCGCTTCCGCTAACTCATATTCAAATTGGATTCTCCACTGAAACCCAAGGAACCCGCGTGGCGGAATTTCGGTGCAATCTTAAAGAAGGCGCTATTTCCGGCAATGGGTGGCGCTCCGACGATGGAATGACCTCTCTCGATCTTCAAGTGGACTCACTTCAACTGGCCTCCGTCGCACCGGCTTGGTGCAATGCGGTTTACGGCGCGGTATCTGGAACCTTCAGCTACAAAGGAGACCCAATCCGATGGCAAGGCGGAACCGTTATGGGAAGTTTTGCGTTAAAGGACGGCGCACTGAAATTCGGAGCGGCGGCGCAGATGTTGTCGCTGGTCAACGGGACGAACCCCGGCGGTGTGATCCAACTCGATTCTGCCACCGGCATGCTGTCTCTAACACAAGAACATTGGACGCTATCCAAGCTCGCCATAAAGAAGATCAATCTTTTCGCAATGGAAGGCAATCTCAGTTGCAGCCAAGGGGCGAAGCTCAAAGCCGATCTAAAACTGGGAATCGCCAAGCAGTTTGCCCTTTCCGTCGGTCAGCCAGCCACAGGAGATGGATTGGACGAAAAATTCAAATGGACCTCATTGAGTCTTGAAACCACGCCGGAACAGCTTTTTCAGGAAATGCTCGCCGCTTTGCTAACTCCCGCTACAACCCAATCGGCTCAATTCACACCCCAAAAACCCGTGCTCCAGGAAAAAGCCAAAACAGCTGTAGATGCGGTCATCAATCTCCTCACTCGATAAAACGATGAAAACCGCATGGAGCATTACCTTCGCCCTTCTCATCCCGCTGATCGTCGATGCCGAGGATATCCAGAAATTTTCGTTCCCGCCCCCGGAGGACATGAACAGAGCGGATGTCTACGCGTTAAAAACCTCATGGACACCCCGCGCCGTATTGGTCCTTTGCCCAGGTGCAAATGGCAACGGGGAAGGAATGATCCGCCAGAAAGAATGGCAAGAGTTCGCGCGCGAGCAACATCTGGGATTGGTGGGACTATCTTTCGCTTCGGATGGAGAGTTTCTGAGCGATTGCGGACGCGGATACTACTGCGCTGCTAAGGGCTCTGGACAGATTCTTCTTGATGCGATCCAGAAAATTTACGGTCACGATCTCCCTCTCCTGCTTTATGGATTTTCGGGCGGGGCTCATTACACCAGCGGATTCGTAGAATGGAAACCAACCCAGGTCATTTCCTGGTGCACTTATTCAGCCGGTTGGTGGGATACGCCACAAAAAGCCTCGGCCAATCCCCCCGGAATTGTGGCGTGTGGAGATGCCGACCCACGTTACGGCGCAACAATGATCTACTTCAAACAAGGCCGTGCCGTAGGCAAACCGTGGTTATGGATTAGCCTTCCCAACATTGGCCATGCTTCTTCCCCTCCACTGGAAGAATTCATCCGGCAATATTTTACCGCAGTCCTGAAGCAATCCCACACCAAGGGACTCTGGATAGACGTCGACCTTGAAACTTCCGCTTCCGAAGTGTTGCAAAAAGAACAGCCATCCCTGACAGGATGGCTGCCCGATGCGGAGCTATTTGATTCATGGAAAGCGATCAATAAACCGTAACAAGATAAAAAATCAGCCTCTTCCGACGAATCAAAAGAGGCTGCGTGTTAGTCATATAAAGAACAATAGATTGGAAACTCGGTCCCGTTTGGCATTAAGCTGATGCAACGGCTTGAGGTGCTGACTGAATGGTGGGCAAACGACCAAGGATGAAATCGGCGGCTTTCTCCGCCTGATTTGCAGCCTTGACGATCCATCGTTTGTGATCCTTGTCCTTGAGGGAATCGAGCCAGCACCGGAGATACGCAGCGGATTGCTCGTGATCGTCACGAACAATATCCGCTTCCGCTCCAAGAAAGGCTGCCCCCATCTCGGCGACAAGCTCCTCTTGGGAATAAATCTCACCACCGAAGCCATCGTTTTCGACGACGGTTTTCCGGTTGAGGCGGGAATGACTCCCGGTGGCATGGACAAGCTCATGAAAGAGGGTGAGGTAAAATGCTTCACTGCTTTCAAAACTCTCCATTCTGGGCATCTCCACCGTGTCCGTGGCGCGTTTGTAGCCTGCGTTGGTGTGTCTTCCCTCCCGAATGACCGGAGGGGATGGCATCGCTCTTACAATTGCCTCCGCACGCGCAATCCTTTCCGGTTCGCTCACGCTTGGCAAACTCGGGGGCAGCGGAAACTGGAGTCCCTCAATTTGCAGTGCGTTGAAGACCTTGTAGCCCTTGAGGAATGCGCTCCCCTTTGTTTTCTCCTTGCCCGCATCGTCTTCTTCGCCGGTCTTCTTTTCGAACTTTCCGTATTTCACGACGAGCGAACCATGTTCGCCTTTCTTCACGCTGCCTCCGCGCTGTTTGATCTGGTTCCAAGTCAACCAATACGGGGAGGCGAAATGCTGGATACCGAGGAGAAGGACGTTGATGCCTCGATACTCCTGACCTGAATGAAAATTCCGAGGGCGGCCAATATTCCGCCGCCACGGGCAATGCCAGGGCACGACCCCTTTTTCGAGTTGAGCGATGATGGCTTCCGTCACGAGCGTGTACGGGGCAATGAACTGTGTTGTTTTCATTTCAAAAGAACTCCTTTTTTGTGGTTATCACGAGAAGCCCGTTTCACCTGAGATGGACTTCACTGTGACAGCCACGAGGCGCTCGCCTCATACTTGCCACTTGCTCACAAGGAATTTCCGCTTTTCCTGAATGTCCTGTGGAAGACCTGTGGATAATTCCCTTAATGGGAATGCATTCGGATTCGGATTAGAATTTGTATTAAGATTAGAATTAGAATGCGATAGGTTATCAAAGCCTATGCATAGCGTCTGATAGTCTATGGATAGTCTATCCGTTATCGCCTTTGGCGCGCGTTTGAGTTCCGAAACGATCCCCTGTTTTACCTTGGGATTGAGCGTCTGGTGTTTGATGAAATTGACGATGCCGATCCACCCCGCTGAAAGCACCACCTTCTCGTCCTTCTCCAGCTTCTTGAGCACCCCCTCGATCCTTTCCGCTGCGATGCCAGTGTCAAAAGCCACCCGTTTTAAGGGTAGCTCATAGACACCAGAGATGTTGGTTAAGGGATTTGTAAGAAGGTAAAGGAAGACCAGTTTTTCCATGGGTTTGAGACCCGCGATATACGAGTCATCCCAAAACTTCGTGTTGACGATCCGTTGCTTTGCCACACTCATGATGTGCCCGCATCAGGAAGACGAATTTTGAGTCACCCAGGAGAGATCACGTAGATACATCCCCCAGTATAAATTCCAAAATCCGCCGACCAGATTTGAGCAAGGTTAAAACTCGATCACCTTTTCCTCTGCCTCTGCATCCCGCAACCTACGACAGGCCGGACACACGCACGAATGCCGGGGCATCCGCAAAAGCCAACGCTCGATCAATGACCGGAGGCCACAATTGCGTCGCCTTGCGGCCTCGCAGCCAATCGGCACATATTCCATTTCCCGTCGATCTGGCATAAAGAAACGTGATTAAGAAACTGATAAAATCGACCATCCCTGATTTGCGCAGGGAAACATGCGGGCATCATAGCCCAACGAGATGCATCTGGCGTCTCTGGCCGAACCCGCATGTTCCCCCAAGCAAAAAAACCGACAAATTTTGTCGGTTTTTTTGCATTCCACCTCATCAAATGCACGGGCTTTTTCCTAAAAGCTATATTGTGCGACATGAACCTGTCCTTCTTATTCCCGCCGGGTGGCGGGATCTGTTTGAATGCCTCAAAATCCGACAAACTCCTATTCCCTTTTGAATGATCTCTGATACCGGATAGTATAGTACAGCTTTGAAAATTGTACAAGGGGGTCAAACCTGTGGATAACTCGTCGAGAGGTCGCCAACGCAGCCGAGTTGCTTTTCTGCGTATTCACGGAATTCAGGACGACTCAGTTTGGTGTAATGGGCAATCGTTGCAGGTGTGCTATGCCCTACCAGTTGCGCAATGATAGCATCGGGGACGCTGAGTCGAGCCAGACGGTGGATGAATGTGTGCCGAAATGAATGCAGGCAAATCTTCTTTTCGATTCCCGCACGCAGGAGGTTTCTCTTGAGCATGTGTCCAACGCCCCGGCGAGTAATTACGTGATCAAAATGATGTCCATTCCCTGTGAACAGCGCTTCGCATTCTGTCGAGCCATGATTGATTCGCTCGACCAGGTATTGATGCAAGATCGAATCCGTATCGGGATTCCAAAAGACGCGCCGTTCCCGAACGGTCTTTTCTGTCTTTACGACCGCCGAACGATCTTGCTCTATGTCTTCAATTTCCAAGCTCAAGAGTTCCCCAATGCGCATCCCCGTGTCATGAAGCAACATGACGATGGCGAGATCACGAAGCGGTAATGGACGACACGACCTTAGATATGCGACGAGGCGTTGATATTCGCCTTCCGTAATCGCCGCATGTGAATTCGAGCGTGCCTTCGGAACCTGAGCAAGATAAAGAGGAAAACGCAACCGTCCCTGCTCGGAGTAAAACCGCAGGTAATTGTGGACGATGTTCAGGGCAAATTGAATGCCCTTCGGAGCATGACGACCGCTGATGCTTTTCGCAAACGCGGCGTAGTCAATATGACTGAGAGCTTCTGGTGGTTTATTTACAAAAGCCTGAAAGCGTTCCACCCAAAGTCGATAACACCGCGATGCGGCTAAAGCATACGACCCCTTCCACGAAAGATATTCCTCTACAAGTTCATGGTTATTCGATGAAGTGAGGTACGATTCGCCGATGATAGAGCGAACCGCAAAACTAATGTTGTTCATGATGCTGGATCATTAACTAATAAACGCTAAGAGCGATCCTTGATTATTCAGCAAGAAACCCCTGCGCGGGGCTGTAAATATAACAACATAAATCCTCACATTTGTCAATGTTCTTCATCGCTCCCGTATTGATGGTAACGTACTATATCTGTACGTCAAACCGGTGTTATCCACACCTATGTTTGCCCCTACAAACCAGCTATGTAGCGGCAACTGCCGCCATAACGACAAAATACCCTTGTAAATCAAGGGTAGAACAAATTCCCAGGTGTCGGCCTCACGGCCCGACTTGCCCATTTTTCCTTCGGCTAGCCGGGTGTGTCCATTCCCTATCGGACATGGCACACCAAAAATGGGCAAGTCGGCCCGCAAGGCCAGGACCGACACCTGGGAACTACTTCGATAACTATTTCCGCGTAATTGCGGAACGAGGCGTTCTTTGCTCAACCCCGAATTCCGGGTCGTAGCGAACTGATTGATTTTTCTATTGTAAACGATTTTATAGTGTGTTTGGCAGGTTTGCTGATGAACACCTACATTATTACTCCGGCAATTTAATGGATAGCAATCAAGATGCCTTGGCATAATGGACAAATTGGTTGTCAAAATATGAAGCCACATGCTTGGGCAACTTGTTGAGCCTTTGCATCTGGACTTTCAGATTGCGTTCCAATTGATCGCGATCTGCGGGCGGCGGCATCCGCCCCAGCGCCCCCTTCAAATCGCCGTTGAGATATTCATCGGGATTTCTTTCCGGGCTATAGGAAGGCAGGAAGTATAGTTCGATGCGGTGAGCATTCAGTGCCAACCACTCTTTCACAGGTGCGCTGTGGTGAACCCGGAGATTGTCCACGATCAGAAAAACCTTCCGCTTGGAGTCTTTGGCTAGGCGGTCCAAAAACCGGATAAAGACCTCGCTGTTAAGCGTGTCCCGATAAATCATCCAGCGCACTTTGCCTTGGTTGGTAATACTGGAGATCATATTGGTGGAAAATCGCTTCCCCCTGAGTCTGACAACCGGAGTCTTCCCCTTCGGCGCATAACAGCGGCCATGCTGACAGTCACTGCGCACGCCCGTTTCGTCTCCCCAGTGGATTTCGGCCCCTTCGGCTTTGGCCTTCCTCTCGATCTCTGGATAGGTCTCCTCCATCCATTGCTTTACGGCGTTGGGATTCTGCTCGTAGGCGCGGCGAGCGGGCTTCTGCGGGGTGAAACCCCATCGTTTGAGATATTCGCCGCAAGTGCGCACCGGCATCTTGATCTTGTAATCTTTGAGAATGAGTTCGCACACCGCTTTGCGCGTCCAAAGCGCGAACGCAAGCTTGAGTTGGTCGGGCGTCTTCTCGGCAATCCTCATCTGGATTTCCGCTTCCTGCTCCAGCGTGAGATCCCTGTGCGTGCCCACCTTCCTGCCCCGCTTGTTGACTTGCAGCGCTGCCTTGCCCAGCTTTTTGCGATCCCTGCGCCAACGGTCTACTGTGCCGATGTTGACTCCAAGCGCGGCGGCAACATCGCGGCGGCTCTTGCCCTGTTTATGCATGGCATCCGCCCGCCGACGAAGCGTTGCCTGCGTTTTTTGATCCAGCTTTCGTGCGTCTTCTTTCATGCACGACAAATAAAGCAGAACAAACGCGCTTGTAATACCCTTTTTATCGCCGGGTTAATATTACGAACCGGAGAAACCTTACCTCGGACAGAAACCGTCAATGCTCGATCTGCATGAAAGCACAGAAGCCATTTGTAACCGTTGTAAACGCGCGACACTACGCATCGGTCGAACTCGACCTTTTTACAACGAGCGGAAGATTTGATGATCCATCCCAGAGTCGAGTCGAAACTCTGCTGAATCAGGCAAGCGAACCGGGAGCCATTGTCAGGGTTGGAACACTGAGTTGTAGCACGAGCAAAGTGCGAATTGATGCTGCCGAAGAATTAGCGTAGAAACTTTATCAATTGGGGGTTGGGATTACCGTGTAAATTCTGCGTTCGGTTTATTGGTTGGTTGGGTTGTCGGGGGACTACTTCCGCGCCATTCGCGGAACGACTGGTCGCGCGCTCCCCCGCCGTCCACACCCTTTGATTTTGCTGGGGAAACCCAGAGCAAAATCAAAGCGTGTGGCACACCTGCCGCCACAACTACGTTTTATCGCGCCCTCTGCTCATGCAGAAGGCGCGAGAACGAGTCTTAATAATTGGCTCCTTTCCGCTGCCTCATCAGCGGGCAGGAAATTCCACAGGCTATCAATCCGCACATCCAATGGAACGATAGGCGCAAATGTGATAAAATCGGTCGGTGAATACAGAGCGCGTTGCGAAAATAGACGGCGTTGTGCAGCGGTTCATTTCGAACCCGGAAGCTTTCCCATTGTATCGCGGCGAGAATGATACAAACCAAGGAGGATTGCATTTTACTACTGACAAGGATTGGGCAAAGAATTTCGGTGACGTTCTTCTCGCCGGAAGATTGCCAGCGCGCTGTAAGATCACTCTTGTTTCAGTGAGCGACATGGAAGCCGCTATCGAGCGCGGCATTACTTCAGAAGGAATGTTGTGGATTCAGTTTTTCTCAAAAGGTTGGGATGCGGTCATTGGACACGATCCAATGAATGTTGGCGTACTCGACGTGATTGTAAATCCGATCCATTTGGATCGTTTCAGGCCGATGTCCCACTCGCAGATAGACTCAGCTTGCAATAAAATCAATCCTGCCGCTGAACCGTGAAGCAAGGGGCAAGAAATATATTTTCCCCTGACGTAGTTACGGTTGTTTCATCATGGGGAAACGCATCCTTGTATTCCGTGTTCGATGGTGGTTGGTGATATTTAATGCAAGCAGCCTCAATACGCACTCTTGAAGCCGATTCCGCTGGGGCAGTGGACACGCATAGAACTTGGCCCTGCTTCAGATAGGTTTTCCATGCATCCCAACCTTCGTGATTAGCAAGGCGGCTATTTACATCACCAGCTTCGCCTATATAAATGAGGCGGTGAAGTGTAAGGTTGTTCGCCTCAATATTATGCGTGCATGTGTATACGCAATAAACTCCAGAATGGGATGGCACCCCGGAAATATTTGGTTCGCGCCAGTATCCGCCAAAGGCAATTGAAAAAGTTTGCTTTGCCATGACGGCAAACTGAAGAGGCAGCGACACACTGTCAAGCCGCGTTTTTAGTTCTTCGCAGCCGGAATTTCCGCTACGAACGTCGTGCCTTTCTCCGGGTTGTTGGATTTGTAGGACACTACACCCTTGTGCGTTTCGACAACACCTTTCACGAAGGCGAGACCAAATCCCGAACTGTCGGTGTTGTATTGGATCGAATCTTTCCCTCTTCCGCCAGCCGTGAACAGCCTTGGCTTATCCTCCTCCGAAATACCGACCCCTGAATCTTTCACGGAAAAGACAATCTTTTCCGGTTCCCTTGCAAGTCTTACGAGAATCAATCCGTGGGGACTGTTGTATTTGATCGCATTGGTAATCAGATTTTTGAAAGCCTCTTCCAGTTGGGTTGCGTCACCCATAATGCGGTAGTTCCCATCTTCAATATTTGCCTCGAAGGACAAGTCCGCATGCTCGGCGATTTCTCGTTGCTGGGGAATGAGCCTCTCGCAAAGTTCCTTCACATCCATCACCTTCATGTTGTAGCGCAAGGTTCCATCCGCAGCACTGGAGCCAACCAAAATGCTCTGGACATACTCCACGCCCGCCGCTGTGCTTTCCAGCCCCTTTGCAAGGAGCGGCTTTGCCGCTTCCGGCATTTCCCCGTAGTCGGTGGTTTGGAGAAGCTCCGCGAAAATGTTCCGGTTGACGCCCAGGTATCCCTTGATCTGGTGGTTCATGACGTGGATCAGATTTTTTTGACCGCTATTGGCGGCGTCCAAAGTGTGGGCGGCTTGTTCAAGCTGGTCGGCGAGCTTTTCGATTCTCTCCCGAGCCTCTGCTTCCGTTTTGATGCTCCGCATCAGGAAGTAACCGAAAACCGAAATGAACAAGAGGGAAATAACGGTGATCGTGCGGTTTCCCCCGTTCTCCGCCGTAAACAATTTGGAAGCTACCAGGACAACCAACGTGATTACTAGCGCCTGCGCACCGATAAGCCGGACATTGAAAGCCCTGAAAGCCGTGATGCTGTAAACCACAAGAGCAAGAAAAACCGGGAGCACGAACAGGCCATAGAGACCATACTCATAATAATCGCTGGAAACGCTCAGGTAATCCGTCAGTGCGAAGGTGATGAAGAATAACAGAACGGCACTTGTGATGGACAAAATGCCTTTCCGAACACTCATCTCTTTTTCTCTGATGAAGCCTCTGATGCCAAAGAACGCAATGAACAAAATTACCAACGCTTCGACGGTATTTTTGTAGGTGTTCAAAAAAGCGTCGTTGCTGGATTCGCAGACCGCCTGGTTAAACTCATGGATGGAGTTGCCCGTAATCACCTGCACAAGCGCAGGAGCGATGACAAGGAGTGCCAGCCATTTGTAGATGGACTCGACATCCTTTTTGAAAATATAAACCGCGAAAAAATACAGGCCGAACAAAAAGAACAAAATGTTGATGTAGTCAAAAAACGACCACAGGAAATTGATAACGGAATAATTGCTGCCAACCCAAACAAAGAGATCAATGAGAAGCCAGACATCGAATGCCGCAACAAATAGCGCGAATACTTTTGCCAAAAAAGACATTTTGCTTTCCTTCAGCAAATATACGGAAAGCACTGCGGACAGAAATACAGGAACCAGATGCGAGAAATATGCCAGTGGATTTGTATGCGTTAATTCCTGTAATGCGATACAAGTGTTCATGAATGTTTTTCATTATACACCTTCTTAAATAAATTCATATATTCCCTGGGATAGTAGTATAGAAATTCATCGCCTTCGATGGTGGTTGGCTCCAGCGCCACGATCAGCGGTTTATATCCCGTCCGTTGCCATACCCTGATAAATGCCGTGAGAAAAATGTCTCTTGTGAAGTTGATCTCTGCCTTGGCCAAAAGGAAGTTCTCGAACAAAATGCCATTCTTCACGAAAAGCGACAGGAAGAAATCATAGTATTGCGATGCGCATCCACCGTTTTCCTTGTACCACGGCGAAATGTCGCACACATTATCTGCGAACCTTCCGAATGCCTGTCGGAAGAATTCGTGATGCATTTCGACCAAGGACTGCTGCCCTGTCGATATGGAGGAGATCGACTTCCCGCTTGCCGCGTTGAAGTCCACCACCGGAATTTTTGTCGTTTTCAATCCCCCGTGCTTTCCGAATCCTTCGAAAAACGTCAATTTGCAGAGAAAGTATTTCGACTTGTTCTCCAAGGCCAGCATGTCATCCAGATATTCCAGAAGAATCGGCTCCATCTCCAGCGCATCGACCGCTGCCATGAACCTGAGCATCTCGAAGTTAGGAGTGGCAACATGCCTCGCCAGAACGAGGTTATATTTCCGGTCGAAGATTTTAGGCAGGTCGTGGCTGATTCTGATGCTTCGGTTCTCGGCTCTCTCCCTGAGTTGCCTGACCGCATCCAGCACCGGGGTATACACAAACTCATCAAACTTCTTCCGGTCGGCGACAATAGCGTCGATGTCCAGCGAATCAAAATCAATGGTATCTGCCGGTGTGCCGGTGATCAGGCTTTCCAACTCAGCGTTTGCAATGTGCGTGCTTTCGGAATCCATGATTTTGTGCCAATTATTTGAGCGTGCCCTCTGGAGAACTGCACACATCTTCATTGCTGCTGTCGCATTCGACTTGCGTGCAGGCGATCTTGTTTGACTCACACTCCACCTTGCAGGAGTTGTCGGCGCATTTGTCAAAGTCGTATGCTTTGATGTTGAACACCTTGTAGTTCGATAATCCATTCGGAGGACATGAATCTGGATTGGCTTCGCAGTCCCGGAAAAAGCAATATTCGATCTGCGGTTCACAAGATGCTTCTACAATGAAGTCATAGTCTTTCGTGTAGTAATATTTCCAAAAGCTCGCTCCGATGGCGACTACGGAGCCGATCAGCAATAGCGCGAATAAAAAGCCATTCGAATTGATTTTTTTAATAGCCGAAAGCATACTAAGTAGTATAACAGATAATGAGTATAAATGGGAAAACCGCCTCCTTATGCCAGGAGGCGGTTTTGGTTAATGCATGAGTTGCTTGCCTATTTCCCATCCACCTTTGAGGAGAATGAGAATGGCACCGTTTCGGAAACTCCAGTAAGCGCAGCCGGTGGCCGTGCTTGCCAGAAATGTTGCGTAATCTTTCGCCGTGAGCATGCCTCCCACTCTTCCACGAAGAAACGCCGTTGTGATGAACGAGTCTCCGTGTATGGAAAGCACGACAAATGCCAGGATATTGTTTTTCCGCACAGCCCACACGAGGAGACGAAAGAATGTGACTGGCACCCAGAGAAGCGTACGGATCAGCAGATTGGCGTGGCTTTGTGCCTTTTGCGCCCATCTATCACCATCCTCTTTCAGTCGCTCGAACCCGTTGACACCAAGCCAGTCACTTTCATTTCTCTGGTATAGCACCAGGAAAACGAAATTGTTCGCAATGGCCCCAAGGGTAAGAATTGCGGAACCGGTGCCGATTCCAAGCCAGCCTATGGCGGCAAGCCATAGAGGATTGTCATATATCCATGCCCAAGCCGAGTAGAGACTCCACCCGGTGCCCACTTGCAGCAACCTTTTAACGAACTTTTCAGTGCTCACCGAGCACCTCCTTTCTATTTGGGCAAGATTTTTGCCTTTCCGAATCAGGCGAAATACCTTTTTCGGCCTTAGGGTATTATAACATAATACTTTTATTTTGGAAAGGGCGGTTGGAGATACGCCGCCGCGCTCGCCTTGATTTTCGACAGCCATTTCACATGCGCTCATTGGTGGGTCTTTTCACATTTGTGAAATGCGCTGTCAAGCGTGATGTCTGGTAAATGCTCCCACTGTGTCACAAAACAACATCCGCTCGGCGATCACCGAAGAGTTGGCTCACCTTCTGACCGACCGGAGAATACAGAAGGGTCTCTCCAAAAATCAGCTTTCCCAAAAAGCCGGTCTTGGCCTGACCACGATCAGCTACATCGAGCGAGGCATTCGCAGTCCGAGCTTTGAAAGCCTTCTTCGTATTGCGGATGTTCTTGAAATTGAGCTTTGGAAACTGATCCAAGAGGCAAGCTCCAAGGCAAAACGCCGTACGAAGTCGTAACATCGTTCACCGTCTTGCCCCGTTTCGCGGTATAATTAGGGGTGGACGTGTCACCGAAGGCAGTGCCTTCGGGTTTCGCAGACAGTCTTCATTGCCTTCCCGGCTCGACCAAACAAGGCGGATGCCGGTAGTTTTTTCGTGCGAACAAGGGCTGCACGAGCTTTCGGAATGGAGGCTGTCTTCGAGATATGCCAAAACGACCATACATTTCCCTTGGCATGCGCCAGGGGTGGGGCGGTGTTGAATCGCCCTTTCAGCTTTCGCAGGCCGCTTTGCAGCGGCATCTTTATGTTGTCGGGAAAACCGGCACTGGTAAAACGACCCTACTCAAAAATCTCTTTCTGGAACTGGTGCAGTCCGGCCATGGCGTGGCTTTGATTGACCCACATGGCGACCTCGCCTCTTCCCTGCTCGACCTGCTTCCCCGCCGCGATGCCGCGCGGGTCACGTATTTCAATCCGTCCGATCAGGCGCACCCCATCGCATGGAACATTGTCGCCGATGTCCCGGTTGACGAGCGACCCACGGTTGCAGCCGGAATCGTTTCGGCCCTCAAGAACGTGTGGGGCGATTCGTGGGGGCCTCGTCTCGAATACATCCTCTACAACGGCATCCGTGCGTTGTTGGACGCCGATCACACGACTCTTCTCGGGCTTTCCAAGATGTTGACGAACGACACCTACCGCGCGTGGGTGGTTCGCCAGATCGAAGACCCGTTCGTGCAGGCATTTTGGACAGAGGAGTTTGAAGGATACGACCAACGATTCCGGCAGGAGGCAATTGCTCCAATTCAAAACAAAATTGGCGCGCTTGTGACGAATCCGGTATTGCGGAACATGCTGGGCCAGGTGAAGCGCAAACTCGACCTGCCGTTCCTGATGAATAACGGCGGTATTTTCATCGCAAACCTCGCCAAGGGAGCCATCGGCGAAGCCCCGGCGAATCTTATCGGCTCGCTGCTTGTCTCAGAATTTCAGCGGGCAGCCATGTCCCGTGCCTCCTCGCCGGAATCCATGCGCCGGAATTTCTGCCTCATCATCGACGAGTTTCAAAACTTCACCACGGGAGCCTTTGCGTCCATCCTTTCGGAGGCACGAAAGTTTCGCCTCTCGCTGGTGCTTTCCCACCAGTTCACGAGTCAGCTTCAGCCGAACATCCGCGATGCGGTTTTCGGGAATGCTGGTACCATCATCGCATTCCAGACGGGATTTTCGGATGCGGAGCTATTGGCAAAGGAATACGCGGATTCCTTTGCACCGAGTCATTTTGTTGACCGGGAGCGTTTCCACATCCTGGTGAAGCCGTGTGCGATTGATGGGGCGGAGCAACCCTTTCGCGGAAGGACACACCCGTGCGCAGCCTCACGCACCAGAAGTAAAGACATGATTGTGCGCACCTCGCGGCAGCGCTACACCACCGTCCGCGCGACTGTGGAAGAGAAACTTCGGCGCTGGGTGGAGCGCTGGGAACAAGAATAAGGGATTCCGGCGTACCAGGCTGCTACGTAAATTGCATGCCCTCTGGTGCTTAATCATTCGATTCAATATTTATATTTCTGAATTACTGTACGCTGGTTTATAATCGAAATACTATGCGTCCAATAAAAATCTCTGAAAAACTTAATTTTGTCGCAGTTAAGCTGCGGATGCAATTTGGGGACACCGAACTGGCTGTGGGAACCGGTTTCTTCTATCGGTTCATGGGCTCTACCCACCTTGTAACGAACTGGCACAATGTATCTGGAAAGCACCCTGAGACGGGTAAATGTTTGCACTCGGAGGGAGGCATCCCTGATCGGGTTGCTATAGGATTCCCGATGAACTCAATAAAAGATGAAATTCCAGTTATCCAATGGGATTGGAGGGTGCTAAACCTCTATGACGATGAAAATATGGAAAAACCTGTTTGGAACGAACACCCAATTTTCCAGCACCGGATAGATGTAGTTACAATTCCAATCTCTGAATTGGAAAAGACAGCTGTTCTAGCTGCAAATGAAGAGAAACTTGGGCTGGATCGGCTTCAACTTCGTCCAGGACTAGATGTATTCATTCTAGGCTTTCCGATAGGAATAAGTGGTGGAGCGCATTTTCCAATCTGGAAGAGAGGAAGTATTGCAACTGAGCCAGATGTCGATATTGATGGCCTTCCGAAACTATATGTAGACACAGCCACTCGCGAAGGAATGTCTGGTTCTCCTGTTTTTGCTCAAGAAACAGGATTCTGGACTCCAGAAGACAAGGATAGAATGGACGATGCAGTCTTAGGCACGGGACGAAGATTCCTTGGAATCTATTCAGGGCGTGTTGGAAATGATCCATTCAAGGCACAACTAGGAGTCGTCTGGAAGGTCACCTGTATTGAAGAGATTATAAAGAATGGTCTGATTAAGGATGCCCAACAGCAAACAGGTTAAAATGGTATAATAGTCAGATGCAGGAAAACGTAGCCCGGAGGCCACGTTTTAAGCGCGTCACCATTTCAGACCCCATTCGCCTTACCGACCGGGACAAGGCGATCCTTTCGGCTGTCCGAAAATACCGCCTCCTCACCACCAGCCAGATTCTTTCGCTGGTGCCAGGGAGCAGGCAAAACATCGTGCGGCGTTTGCAGCTCCTCTATCACGCAGGATTTCTGGACCGGCCCAAGACACAACTGCCGCTTCGTTATACGGGAGAGCTTTTCGAGTTGGCGTATGCTCCGACACGTAAAGCCGCCACGGTTACGGCTGCTGCTGACGGTGAAACGGCTTCGGGAAAAGAATGCAAGCCGATCTCTTCCCTTTCCGTCGCACACACCCTTTCCGTATCGGAAGCGCTGATCTCCATCGAGACGGCGTGCAAGCTGTCAGGCATTCAGTTTTTCGACGAGCAAGCCATTCTTGATTCCGTCAGCAGCAAGGAATCCACGAGACGCTTGCAATGGCGAGTCACTGTAAAATCCGGGAGTGAATCTGAGGAAGTCGGCGTGATTCCCGATGCCGTGTTTGCCGCTGAACGACAAGGGGATTCCGGCGCTTTCCGGCGCTTTTATTACTTTCTCGAAGTGGATCGTGGAACCATGCCGCTCACCCGCAAGAGCCTTGCTCAGTCTTCCATCCATCGCAAAGCTCTCGCCTACTCGCGCAGCTTCAAAAGCGGGATTTTGAAAAGGCGATTCGGCATCCCAGGATTCAAGGTCCTTTTCGTGGTTCGTTCCAAAGATCGGTTGGAACGGATGAGGGAAGTGTGCCGAACCGTCCAGGGCAGCGGTTCTTCCCTATTCCTCTTCGTTATCCACGATGAGATGCGCACCAGGGCTCAGGAGATATTACGTTGTATGGTATAATTACGACGATCCGTTGCGCACTCGTGCAGCACAAAAAACCAAAACTTAACAGGAGTAGTTCATTATGGCCCAAGCAAAAGCAGCGTGGGTTGATTTCAAAGCGATCAAATCGCAGGTATCCATAGCACAAATTCTGGAGCGTTACGGCGTTTTCCAGACTCTTGCCAAAAGCGGAAACGGCGACCGTCTCAGCGGTGCATGCCCGATCCATGGCGGCTCCAACAAAACGCATTTCCGCGTCAGCGTGTCGAAGAATTGCTGGAACTGCTTTGGCCAATGCCAAAGCGGCGGCAACATCATCGACTTCGTGGCAAAGAAGGAAGGCATTGAGTTCCGCGACGCGGCGGTGCTCATCCAAAAGTGGTTCCTCAGTGTATCGAAGACGCAGCAGACAGCGGTTGCGGCACCCGAACGGCAAACGACGATGGTTGTTGCCCCGGTAGTTTCAGAAACCAGCCCCATCCCCGTGCTGAAAGAGGCTTCGGAAAGCGCATCAGATGAAATGGCCGACGAAGCCACGAACAAGGTGCTGAAATTCGCGCTGAACAAACTCGACGCGACGCATCCGTATCTTCGGGAGCGCGGGCTTACCGAGGAGGCGATTGCGGCATTCGGCCTTGGCTACTGCGGCAAAGGGCTTCTGCGCGGTTACATAGCGATTCCCATCCATAATATGGAGGGAGAGCTTGTGGCCTACGCAGGGCGCTGGCCGGGAACGCCGGAAGAAGGAGTCGGCAAATACAAGCTGCCCCAAGGATTCAGAAAGAATATTGAGCTTTTCAACCAGCACCGGGCGGCATCGTGTGACAGCGATTCGCCGCTCGTGGTTGTTGAAGGCTACCTTGATGCAATCAAGCTCCACCAAGCCGGATACGAGAGAGTTGTCGCCGTCATGGGATCGTCTCTTTCTACGGAACAGGAAGCGTGCTTGTATCGTCTCTGTGAAGCAGACGAGCGAGTGGTTCTCTTCTTCGACAACGACGAAGCCGGGCGCAAAGGCCAAGCAGATGCGCTCATACGACTCTCCAAACGTCTCTACGTCCACACTGTCGATCTTGGAAGCCGCGAAGTTCAGCCAGAACATTTGTCTCCCGACGAGCTTCGTGCCTTGCTTCCCTTTCCCGAAGGGAGGCTCCCATGAGCATAGAGCCCGATCCAAAAGACAGGATGCCAAAGTTTGCCCCAGGGCAAATCATGGCCACGCGGAATGCAGTGGACACGCTGCCAGCCCTTGAAATCCTGCACGCCCTCAATCGACACGTTGTTGGCGACTGGGGCGATCTCTGCGAAGAGGACTGGAAGTTGAACGAGGATGCCCTTGCATCCGAGGGACGCCTCCTCTCTGTTTACCATACCAAGGGCGGCGTCAAATTCTACGTAATCACCGAGTGGGATAGATCGGTCACCACCGTTCTGCTCCCCGAGGATTACTAAAAGCAACACCTTCCCCGAAAGAGGAGGGTGTTTTTGCAGTAAAAGATCGAAATACTACAGGCATGTCTTATCCACTACCATGCCAAAGTATAACCGCTGACAACTCCCTCGACAAAACGGTTCAATGTTCCAGTGCGCCCCGCCAAGCGCACACAAAAAAAGGGCTGGCATTAAAGCCAACCCTTCACTGCAACTCACATAGTGACTATGTCGCAAGCTGATATTTTCCGTTTTTATATCGAAGAATTCCATCCTCACGCAGCAACCTTATATACCCACCGATGGTTTGATTTCCATCGATAAGGATGTCTCCGTTCGTTTTCATGAATTCGTCAATAATCCCCTGCGTTGTAAAAGCAGCTTTTTTAGAAAGAACCAAGCTTGCGAGTTTTCTACGATTCTCGTCGAAACGTTTGCACATTATTTTCTATTGCCTCCGGCTTTATTATTAGTTAGTTTAATATTATTGTCAAATGCTTTCCAGATGAGTTTCCCAAGGGAACATCTTATTTTTTCGATCTGTGCAGAATTATTCGGCTTGCTGCCGATATCTATGAACACAAAGAAAGGAGGAAAAACCAAAGCCGCTTTTTGCATGTCATTAAACACCGTAGACATCTCAGACAGTGGTCTTATACTGCCGTCGTGACAGGCCAATGAAAATTCAGGCTCCAAACCTGCTTTAATCTTTTTCGGAATGAATAGAACATCATTAAGTTTGAATTTCTTCTTTAATTCAATAACTGCGCTTTTAACAAAATCATCACCGTCCAAACTTGACCCACACCCCTCGCGAATAAGGCGCAGAAGCCGCGTAAGGCAAAGGCCTTCACCAGCGAGGACCTTTTTCTGCCTCAAATCTTTTGCTTTAGAGCGACGGTCTTCAACGTACGATCTAAACATTCGCAATTGAGACCTCAAACCACGTTGAAAAGTGTTTTCCAACAAATCCCAATTGGCATCAGGCATTTTTGCCAGATCTTCGAAAAATGCATTATCAACATCAAGGAAAGAATCGACACGCTTGAATAAGGAAAAATAAGCTTTCTCGTTCGAAACAAGTTCACTGAGTTGATTTTTTAAAATAGCCTCCTCGGGGGAAATCTTATTTCGAGAGCTCAACTCCAAGTAGGAGACTCTAAGCGTAGAAAGAAGCCATGCATCATCCCACTGAATGTAATAACTTATTCTCGTATGAGCAAACGACCCAACATCGTCATCAAGAATCTGCCAGAGTCCAGAAATCGATCTGGACAAAGCAACAGAACCCGGCTCTTCGGATTGAGGTGCAGCAGATGTTAATTCTCGTTCAGCTAGTTTTATTATGCATTGCTCAAGCAATGCATCGAACTTTACAACGCGATGGTGGTAAATAACATACCGATATAGTTGAAATCTCCGATTGAAAAAATCCTCGATCGAGCTCAGAGCTCTAGAGGAAGGAAGGAAATTCAACTGCGCATCTTCATCGACTATCAAGACAAAGGACTGCACAAGCCTGTCGAGCATGAATGGCTCTTTTGGAAAGCCAGACATCGCCATATCTCTAAGAACATAGTCCAAACGGTCGGAATCCAAATCACTGTCAACTATTCTATGAAGAGCGGCACAAAAAGGCGTAATTTCCTCAAAAATTCTTAATGTCAGGTGCTTAATCAGCAGCATGAGATACGTTAACTTTCCGTTATTTGTTCTCTCTACGCTGGCAATGACCTCATCTAAGAGATGCCGCGATATTTCCATGCCCAGACTTTCATGAAACGCAGATTTAAGCTGCTTAAAAAACTTTTCTAATTTGCACTTTAAGTCTTGGATTCTGTTTTTGGCATCTATTGAATCTGCATCGATGTCTCCATCAACAATTTTCTCGTAAATTTTACTAATTGCGTTTTCACTAACATGGGAAAATGGCGGATGTCCAACGTCATGCAAGAGAGCCACAAACCGGATCGCCTGTAGAAATATTACAAAATAACAGCTGTCATTCTGGTTTAATTCAGGAACAGCTACTGCATTGTAAAATGGATCAGCAAAGGTGTCGACATCTAGGACCTCAATCAATGACTGGGGGGTATTATTACGGATTCGGATATTAGTATCCGTCTTAAATTCAAGGGTGGCCTTGATCTCCTCCAACTCCTTCTTTGCAAACTGAAAAAATGACTGCGCGTCATCTCGATTTGCGTTGAGTAACGAACACCGAAAAATATCTCCCGCAATTTTGGCACAACCCAAAGAATGATTAAATCGGGATGTCCGATTGGAAGGATACGTGAAGTAAACTGTTGAATTTTGTAAAATGTTATGAAGGCGATTAAATTCGGCCGTTGCAATCAAACTTTTTTCTAGTTTCGAAAAGAAAATTTGCCCGTGGACGAAATCAGTTATGGAGCTGACTTTCGCTGAATTTCTAAAGGGAGTGGTCATGCACTTCAGAAAGTTCTTCCTGATGACAGGAAATAAACGCAGCTGGATTTTTTGAAAAAACAGCAATTCCTAAGAATTGGCAATAAAGCCCTCCCCTGAGATTGGCGTTCGGTTCCTGGTAGAAATTCAGTCATGAAAGGAGATAACTTTTGGCAGTTGATAGATCTGGTTTTACGAAAAGTCAAGCTGGTAGAAAAAGTCGTCGCCTCTTTTGCTCCCAGGTGTCATTTTGACTTGAGGCAACTCTCTCTTCGAGCAGGTGAAAGACCGGGGTGCCAAAGTTTGCTCTAGGGCAAATCATGGCAACCCAGAATGCCATCCGCTCCATACCTGCAGACAAAATCCTAAAAGCCCTGAATCGTCACATTATCAGCGACTGGGGCGAACTCTGCGGAGAGGACTGGAAAGCCAACGAGGATGCCCATGCATCCAGCGATCCACCTCTTCTCGGTTTACCGCGTCAAATTCTACGTAATCACCGAGTGGGATAGATCAGTAACCACCGTTCTGCTCCCCGAGGATTACTAAAAAAACAACACCTTCCTCGAAAGGAGAGGGTGTTTTCATTTGCTGTTCTTATTTTCCCGCCGCCTTAATCGATTGTTCCAAGGCGACAAATGCGGGGGTGACACTCTCAGCGAAAACCGCGTGAGTCACTCCTTCAATGTCATGCGCTTCCGCCATGTGGAACGAGTGACCGTTCCGATCAGAAAAATTTCGGTATTTCCACGACCAACCGTTTTCGGCGAGCCTTTCAGCGACTTGCTGCCAGTTTTTCTCTGCGTTCATTTTTCCAAAATAACACAAAGTCGTGCAGAGTAAAATAGAATTGCAAAGCTTGGGAATTGCGATTCTATGTAAGGTGATCGGAAAGGAGCCTCTTCCCTATGCCCATTTCGCCCCCTGAACCTGTTTCGGCTCGCTATAAAGCCGGAGTGATCGCCGCGTTTATTTCCTCTGGAGCATTTTTGGTTTCATACCTCTCCCTTGCTCCCGGGAATTATCTTCCCCCCTCTCTCCGCACACTTTCTTTGGTGTGCGGTTTTTCTTTTTTTGGAGGACTCATCGCCACGCTCTTTCTCAACTGGCGTGCAATACCAGCGAGAGACGGGGTGCGGATGGGGCTTGCCTGCGGTTCGCGTGCCGGGATAGTAGGCAGTGTGGTGGCAGCTGCTTGTATTCTCATTGGAAGCGCAGCGATCTCACGAAGGAATGGCTTTGTAACCGTAACGGACTTCTTTCCTCTCCTGAGCGCGTGTATGTCCATTGTGCCTGGAATTGCTACGGGATCATTCGGTGCTTTGCTTGCAGTGCTATTGCGCTCGCCAGCTTCGTTTGCGCGTGACATCCCGAGAGCGACCACACATAGCGCTGAACCAAGAAAGTTCCTGCCGAATGTTCCTGGCATTCTCCTCACACTTCTTGTCGCAACGGCATTCCTCTCACCGTTTTTCCCCGTTTGGTTTAGGGCGCGGCCCAAGCCTGCACCAGTCGCACCCACACGCATTGCTACCAATGTGCAACCCGCACCTACTCCGATTCCATTTCAATATTCAAAACCGGAGGGTTTTGCGGATGCGGATGCTTCGCGCGTAACGGTCATTGCAATCAAATCACTTACTGGACGGATTTCAGTTTCGCCTATTGCCTTGGCTCCAGACGGCAAACTTCTCGCCTACTGTACCGGAGGCTCGTCCAATCCAGCCGTCACGATAGTTGATATAACGACTCTCGCCACGGTTCGCTTCGTGGATGCATCCGAGTCAATCGAACACCTCGCATGGTCGCCGGATTCAAAGCGGATTCTTTGTGTCGGCTCCGGCGCTCAGGCGGCGTTAACCGTGCTCGATCTTCCGTCGCATCGCTCCATTCCGCTCCCGGTCAACAAAATGGCTTCGTATAACTGGCCGAAGGGCAATCTGCTTTGGTGGGCAGAAGAGGAGGTCTTGATCAAGGTGTCCGAAGAACCACGAATTTTCTCCCTCGACTCGTTGCGAGTTCTTCCAGTTGCCCAATCCGAAAAGTGGAAAAGTTTAAGCGAGGCCGACCGCAAGCGCATCATCGAGACGCCCACATACGTCCTGCCCGGCAACCAACACTGGAGCATGACGGTGCTTCCGCGCTCCATTAATTATTCCCTCATCAATAACAATCGCGCGTGCGCTGTGAATTCCCAAGCGACACTTGCTCTCGATTCAAGCGATGGCGCATATCTCCGATTCTTCCCGGAAATCGGATTCTCTTCAAACGACGTTCTTCTTTCGACCGAGGATGGAAGCATTTTTGTGAGGGCACGGGGCGAGGACGTGGACGTGTTCTATTTCGGCTTGCGCGATGTTCCCCCGCGCAGCCTCGCATTCGCATCACGAACGGAATTTGAAAAAGAGAATGCGTTCGAGCAGGTGAGTGAAATCTTGAAGATGCATGAACTGCGCGGGTTCGTCTGCCCGCCAGTCATTAACCCGCTCAATCAAAAGGTGGTGGATGCAGACCGGAGCCAGGTGCATGCGCTTATGCGGTTCGACTCGTGGAAAGGAACAGAGGCGTGCGGATGGATCGTTCAGGATTGGCAGCCGATTTCTTCATCCGATGTCATTGTTGATCCCAACTATTTCCTGAATGGCGGATTCAACGTGGTTGGCAATGACTGGATGAGAATCTCATCCATGCTCTCGGCAGACACGCCGCTTCCAAAAAATGCGCGGAGCGAAGCTGCCGGTTTTGCATATAATCCAGAGTTCAAAACAAGAACCGGGCACCTTGTATTTGTTGGGCTGAATCCGGTGAAGCAGAAGAGCCCTCCTCCGGTCTCAACTGCGCCTACAGAAACGCAAGCATCACCTCCGCAACCGACAAGCACACCGCTACCAGCCGCCACACCTGCTCTTACACCGGTTCCAGTCAAGACACCGTCTGCGGCGGAAATCGCAAGGGCCAACCAAGTTCGCACGTTCATTCGCAATCACCATCAAAGCGTCACAAAGCATAATATTGACGGGATTGTTTCCGACTACGCCGACCGCGTGGAATATTTCGGTCGAAACTTAACCCGGCAGGAAATCAACATGGAGCAACTCCGATTCCACGGTGACTCTGTCCAAAGCTTGAATGTGATTCTAGGCGAAGTCGGGGTGAAAGAAATATCGCCAACGCGGTTCATAGCCGTCTACACGCTCCGTTTTCATAATGAAAGCATGCAAGGAGGCGAATCAAGCGGCGTGTGCGAGATGCATCTGGAAATCCAGATCACGCCTGACGGACCGAAGATCGTCAAACAATTTGAAAAGGAGAAAGGATAGCCAATATGTTCGGCATCTGGAAACCCAAGAAACCCGAAGTGTTCACACACTGGTATGCGCTCGTGCCCAATTTCGAATCCTCCACGGCGGACTTCTATGCGGGGGTCGAGAAAGAACTCGCAGATGCAAAAGTCCCAGGGCTTGCAATAAGTCGGGAGGAATTCGCCGAGGGAGGATTACTTTCTTTCAAGCGCGAATATTTGCGCATGCGCCGCGAGCGGCTCGTCTTTGATATTTGCTCCGCTCCGTTCGGAACGGGTTGGTTTTTCAGTTGGCGTTTTGCAGAAATCCCGTTCGTGCTCCGCTATTGGGAAGTGCTTGTGCTCTTGTCGCTCCTTGCCGGGATCGTGCTCCTTTACATCTATGTCTTTGGCCCTGTGATTGGTGGGATCGTTTTTGGCTTAACAGCTCTCGCGCTTCTTGTGTTTCTCAATAACGCGCTCGCAATAGGTCTTCATGATCTTGATGCGGTGCTTTTACGCATTCCCGTCTTGGGCGCGTGCTACGAGGCATTTCTGCGGAAAGAGAGCTATTACAGGGAAGACACCCGCCTCATGTATTGCGATCTCGTGGAGCGGATCGTCAAGGCCAAGGTGGAGGAAGTCACCGCTGCCAAAGGCGTGAAGCTCGTTGATTTCAAGAACGACCCGAGGCAAGCGCAGGAGACTGTCGCCACCTTTCTGAAACAAATTCGGAAGTAAACACATGGGACAGATCGACGAGCAGTTGACCGAGCAGTTCTACCGCTGGGAAATGCGCGGTCGTGGCGGGCTTCTCTTCGACATGCCGGTATCGCCAGAGCCGCCGTTCTATCCCTTCCCCGGCCATTTTCTACCACAAGGGAATGCTGTTGATGAGGGGCAGCGACAGAGCATCGGAAGCCGCTTCCTGTCGTTTTTCAGCAGCCACGCAGCGGAGTCGCCAGCCGCCGAGGAAGAAGAGGAACAAGCCGAACCGGAGACGTTCGAGCGCAGTGCGGTTGTCGAAGTGAAGCTCTCACTTCCGAAGCGTGGGCACTTCAGCGCAGCGGACATGCAGGCGTGTATGATTGCGCTCGGCGCGTGCCAATCCCCGATTTCATTTGAAGTGTTGGCGGATCATTCCCGCATCGCCATCCAGTTTGCATGCAACCCCGAAGACGCCGCCACGGTTGCCCGTCAGGTTTCCGCCCACTTCCCTGGTGTCGAATGCGTAGAACAGCACGATACCCTGCTTTTGGCATGGCAGGAATCCGAGCCGCATATCGCGGTCACTGAATTTGCCCTTGAGCGGGAATTCATGCTCCCCCTTGGCTTACCCAAGCATGACGTGTTTACCGGCCTGATTGGGGTCGCCGCCGACCTACACGAAGGAGAGCTTGCACTTTACCAAGTGATTTTCCAACCCGTGAGTCACGCATGGAGCGAAAGTGCCCTTCGCGCCGTGACCGACGGCGAGGGCGGATCATTCTTTGTGAACCGTCCCGATCTTGTTGCACACGCGCGGAAGAAAATCTCGCAACCCCTGTATGCGGCAAGTGTTCGGGTGGTCGCATGTTCAGCAAGCGAAGAACGTGCATGGAATCTCGTTTCAGAAATGGCATCGCCCTTCCAAGCGTTTTCCCGGCCAGATGGAAACGAACTCGGCTTGCTCGGCAGCGAAGGGTATCCTCCCCGCGAACGGGAGGAAGACATCATTCTTCGCCAGACCCGGCGAACCGGGATGCTGCTCAACGCAGAAGAACTCGCGGGATTCGTTCACCTGCCGTCTCCCGAAATCCAACCCGCGAAACTTGGCACTCAATCAGGCCGGACGAAAAGTGCGCCGAAGGAACTCACGAACAGCCAAGGCGTCTTTCTTGGATGGAACATCCATGCCGGAAGAGAAACACCAGTCTATCTATCACACCAAGAGCGCGTCCGGCACATGCACATTGTTGGAGCATCCGGCACCGGAAAATCGACACTCCTCTTCAATCTGATTTGCAATGACATCGAACGAGGTGAGGGGCTTGCCGTCCTTGATCCGCACGGCGATTTAATCGAGCGCATTTTGTCCGTAATTCCCAATGAGCGCATTGGGGACGTTGTGCTCCTCGATCCCTCAGACGAAGAATTTTCCGTCGGCTTCAACATCCTCTCGGCACACTCCGATCTTGAAAAAACCGTTCTCGCGTCCGACCTGATCTCCGTCTTCGAGCGGCTTTCAACAAGCTGGGGCGACTCCATGAACGCCGTTTTGCGAAACGCAATCCTTGCCTTTCTTGAAAGCGAACAAGGCGGAACGCTTGCCGACCTACGCCGATTCCTCATTGACCCAGCATTCCGCGCGAGCTTCCTTGAGAGCGTTTCCGATCCCGAAGTTGTCTATTACTGGCGCAAGGCGTTCCCTCAACTGACCGGCAACAAATCAATCGGCCCGGTTGTTACGCGACTCGATACCTTTCTCGCGCCGAAGCCAATCCGCTTCATGGTCTCGCAGCGCGAGAACAAGCTCGATTTTTCCCGCATCATGGACGAACGGAAAATCTTCCTCGCCAAGTTGCCCCAGGGAGAGATTGGCCGAGAGAATTCCTATCTCCTCGGCTCCCTTCTTGTCGCCAAATTCCAACAAGCCGCGATGTCTCGACAACGGCTTCGGGAAGAAGATCGAAATTTCTTTTCACTCTACCTCGACGAATTTCACCATTTCATCACCCCGTCACTTGCCGAGATGCTTTCCGGCGCACGCAAGTATCGCGTGGCGCTCGTCCTCGCTCATCAGGAATTGCGTCAACTTCAACGCGACGCCGAAGTCGCAAGCGCAACACTTTCCAATCCCTACACGCGGGTGGTATTTCGCGTGGGAGACGCCGATGCCCGGACACTCGCCGATGGCTTCGCCTCATTCGCTCCCGAAGACCTCCAAAGCCTCGGTATCGGCGAAGCAGTGTGCCGGGTGGAGCGGAGCGACCACGATTTCAACATCACAATCCCGCTCCCCGAGGAACAGGACACAGCGACTGCGGCGGATACGCGACAGCGCGTGATTGAAGCATCACGCTCCCGCTACGGTGCAAAGCGCACCGATATTGAGACAAAACTTCGAGAGGCGCTTTACACGTCACCGCCTACAGAGAAAAAGGAAACGGCTCCGAAAACAGCGGCTCCGGCAAGAGCAGAAGCATCACCCTTGGACACCGCTTCAAAGTCGGCTTTACCCGACCAGTCGCCTTCTGAGCCGGAGAAAACCCAGAACATCCCCAGCAAGGATGCGGATAACAAGCATCTTCCGAAAGCGGGTTCGGAAGCGAAGCCGGAGACATCATTACCGGGAGACCTTGGACGCGGAGGCGCGCAACACCAAGCAATCCAACAGCGTATCAAAGCAGTGGCGGAAAACCTTGGTTACAAGGCAACCATCGAGAAATCGGTTCTCGAGGGCCAGGGCAGCATTGATCTTGTGCTTGAAAAAGTCGGGGGTGGTAGCGGAATTGCCTGCGAGATCAACGTCACATCCACCGTTGACTACGAAGTTGGAAACGTCACGAAATGCCTCAAAGCAGGATTCTCCCGAGTCGCAGTTATTTGCCCAAGGTCAGAAAGACTCGCCCGATTGGAGGAAGCGGTAAACGGATGTCTCGCGCCTATTCAAAGCAAACAGGTTGGATTCTATTCACCGGATGCCTTTATCTCCTTTCTCCAAAACTTGGCGCTGGAGGAAATTCAGCCTTCCGAGGAAGTAGCCCCAGCCCCAGAGATACGACGAGGCTACAAGGTAAAGCGTTCGTTTGTCGCGCTTTCCCCTGAGGAATCAAAAGCGCGGGAAGACGCCGCGCTCAAGATGATCACTGGAAAGATGCGGAAGAAGGCAAAAGGGGCATCGTGAACCTTCTAAATTCTCTTCCCGCTTCCCATAAGCCCGTATCTTTGCCAAGATAATTCCATGTTGGCAAAGGTCTATTCAGCGGCGGTTTATGGCGTGGACGCCTTCGAGGTCGAAATTGAAGTCAACGCAAGCACAGGCAATCCGGTGATAGTCGTCGTCGGGCTGCCGGATGCCGCCGTAAAAGAAAGCAAGGACCGGGTAACCACTGCGGTTGCCAACAGCGGCTATCGTTGGCCCAAGGGCCGCACCACCATCAATCTTGCCCCCGCCGACGTGAAAAAGGAGGGGCCGAGCTTCGATTTGCCCATCGCGCTGGCCATGATCGCCGCCTCCGAGCACATCGATTTGCCTGCCTTTGACCAATACTGCTTTGTCGGCGAACTGGCGCTCGATGGCGGGGTGCGCACCGTCAACGGCGTGTTATCCGTTGCCATTGAAGCAAAGCGCTGCGGGAAGAAGGCCATCGTCGTGCCAGAAGGGAACGCCCAGGAAGCAGCCATCGTCGAAGGCATCACTACCTACGGCGTGCGCAATCTTCGACAAGCCTTCGAGTTTTTGCGCGGCAATGAACAGCTTACGCCTATCGTTGCCGAGCCATTGTTTGAGGCTTATCAGGATTACGAAGTCGATTTCGCTGATGTGCGCGGCCAGCACGCCGCGAAGCGAGCCGTGGAGGTGGCGATCGCCGGAGGTCATAACCTCCTGATGATCGGTCCTCCGGGCTCGGGAAAATCGATGCTTGCAAAGCGCATCCCGACCATCATGCCACCGATGAGCTTCGATGAGGCCATTGAAACGACCAAGATTCACAGCATTTGTGGCTTTCTGAGCGGCAAACGTTCCTTCCTATCCCTTCGCCCCTTCCGATCCCCACACCACACAATTTCCGATGCCGGGCTATTAGGCGGCGGGAGCAATCCCGCCCCTGGCGAGGTAACGCTTGCCCATCATGGCGTTCTCTTTTTGGACGAGCTTCCCGAGTTCAAACGCTCCACCCTCGAAGTCCTCCGCCAGCCACTGGAAGATGGTAGGGTTACAATCTCAAGAGCCTCTGGATCAGTGACTTACCCGTCAGAATTTGTAATGGTAGCCGCCTTAAATCCATGAGGATGTGTTGCCTATTTGTCGTTTCTCTGAAAGACGGTAAGTAACAGAGACTTATGTCGATTTCGTCTTTCGAGATGGTGATGCGTTTTGCCAGCAGTTCAACGATGCGTCGCTTTTCATCGGTGGTCATGGAAGGCCATGAGGAGTAGAGGTCGGCGGCTTCGTCCCGGATATATTCGCTCGATAGGCCGTCGATTTTCAAAAGCGAAACCTCGGCCTCAGCCTTTGGGATTTCCTCTTCGATCTGCTTTCGACGGGCAGAGAGCGGATCATTTCGCTGTTTGAATCCATCCCCGTCGATCTTTTCGTCCATGTAGAGACGAAACACCCTGTCGGCTTCGGCTTTCACATGTTCCAACTCCTTCGTGAGCGTTTCAAGGAGGTGCGATTTTTCGTCGATGGTGGAGTGAGCGGCAGCGAGGTATTCGCCGATTTGTTCGGGAGAAAGAAGATAGTTTTTGAGTTCCTCCAAAAAGATCGCCTCAAGGTCAACGATTGGAATCCGGTTGCGGCACTTGGCACAAACGTATTTCGGCGTGCTGCTCGGCACATACATTTTTTGCCCGCATTCGCAGACCACGATTCCCGCAAAAAGATGCACCGGGCGTTTGCCGGGTTTCTGGCGGGTGCCTTTTCGCCCCTCAAGAAGAGCATTGCATTGATCCCAAAGCTCCTCAGTGACGATGGCGGGAACTTCGTGGAAAACCCACTCATGTTCAGGCTTGAGAGCCCATGTTTTACCCTCGCCGTTGCTGCGGGTGTAGTTGGAGCGTCGAACACCCTTGGCAGTCGGGTCTTGGAGAAGGCGAGTGATGGTGGTGTCGGAGAACTTGGAGCCATTCCGGGTGCGAAATCCACGCTCATTGAGAATGCGGGCCACGGCCTTTTTCCGCCGATGCTCGGCAAAAAGTTCATACATGAGCCTCCTCACTGGCGCTTCCTCCGAATGTGGAACCATATCGTTGCCCTGCCACACGTAGCCATAGGGAGCCTTGCCACCGAGCGGCTTGCCAAGTTTTGCTCGGATAGCCACCGACGCCTTTACGCGGTCGGTGATCTCCTCACGTTCCCATTGCGCCATTATGGAAACCATATTGAAAAAGAGGCGACCCGATGGGGTGCTTGTATCAAGATTTTCCTGCAACGAAATGAGGTCGGCATTGCGCTCGCGGAAGATGTCCGCAAAATCCATGAGTTCTCGTGCGTTGCGGGTGAGTCGGGCGAGCTTGGAAAACACCAGGGCGGTAATGTGCCCATTCTGGACGTCGCCAAGCATCCGCTTCGTTTCGTGATGTTCCATGACGGATTTGCCGGATACTCCGGCAAGGTCATAAACTTCCTTTACTGTCCATCCTTTGGCAGCGGCGTAGTGACGCGCCCGCGCCTCGTGGTGCTGCGGGCTATCCCCCTGGGCTTGGTCTTCGGTCGAGACGCGAATCCAGATACCGACAGGCTTGCCGCGTTGTTGAGAAATTTCCGGGAATTTCGAGGCTTGCATACAGCCTGTATATGTGACACAGAAAGTGCTGTAAAAGCAAGGACTTCTCGTGTCACAACAACAAAAAAAACGGACAGGCCGCCCCAAGCTCCCAAAAGAGAAATCTCTCTCGAAATTCATTTCGACGCGATTATTGCCCCAAGAGCTTCAAGAAATCGAGGAAGCGATCAAGCGTAACGGAAAAAGCAAGACAACTTGGGTTCGGGGTGTTCTGCTTGATGCAGCTAGAAAATTATAACAGGGTCACACCCGGTTTCTGAATTTTTTGCGTAACCTAGTTACCCAAGGAGCAAGAATCTGGCGAACTACTGTCACGTTTACGGCATTTCCCAACGCTTTATACGCAGCGATTCCTATTGGCAGATGAGTAATACTGTCCATGGACTGTAAACGTGCACATTCACGCGCGGTCATATATCGCTTTTCCCATCCGATAATGGGCACTTGTGTCGTCGTCATGGCGACTAGGGAAGGAGCTGTCGTGGCTCGTTTGAGGCGCACTCCTGAGGCTCGAAATTGAATGACGCAATGGGAAATATTACGTTCTTCCCCTTGGCAATTCCATTCCAGTTTCTGAAGACTCGAGGGGAATCGACGTATTTTTGGAAGCCATTGGTCGATGCGTGCTCGGTGCTCTTCATAGAATGCCCGATTTTGCCGAATGAAATCTTGCTTCCATTGAGGAAAAGCTCTGCGCATCTCTCTCGCATGGCTAGGGACGGCAGCATATATTTGCGGACGGGGAAGTCCCCTCAAACTGGCACCAAACGAGCCGCAGCTAGCGTGCAGAACATCCAATGGTGCTCGACAGAGCGAATCAAATCGGTAGGGATAGGTCGCTCCAAACTCCATGCTCCAAATCGGAAATGAAGGCAGTTTCAGGTTTTCAGGAAAGATATCCAGAAATTCTTGCCACACTCTAAGACACTGTTCAACTTGATCGCTCAATGGAGTGGCTTCCACAGGATTTTCATCTAAAACACTTCTGATGCTGACATCCAAACCTTGAGAAGGTTGGGGCCAAGGGAAATAGTCTGCAATGCCAAGGTGACCTACCATGTAGATGCGCTCACGGATTTGCGGAACGCCGAATTGATGTGGCGAAAATTGTTTATAATCCACCACATATCCCAAACTTTCCAATGACGTCCGCACCTTGTTATAGGTGTTTCCCGAGTCGTGTCGCACAAAGTGGGCGACGTTCTCAAGTAAAACCATTTTAGGCCGCCGAAGCCGAATGATTTCGATGATGTTCCAAAAAACTGTACCTCTAACAGGATCGTCCCAGCCCATCTGGTCACCCGCTTTGGAAAAGGGCTGGCAAGGAAATCCGGCACACAGCAGGTCGTGTTCTGGCACTTTTGTCGGCTCAATGGTACGAATATCACCAGCCGGTTTCAGCCCAAAATTATTTTGATAAACTTCCTGCAAACAAGGATTGATCTCGCATGCGAATACGCAACGCCCACCCAAGGAACTCGCAGCCATATGGAATCCCCCAAGACCGGCAAAAAGGTCAACGAATGTAAAGCTCATTGGTTTTCAGCCGCGAGCACCCAGAGTTTCTTCATTTGTCCAATCAGTCAATTCAGTCAATAGGCACGGGTCTGATAAATTATCGGCGATCAGATTCACAATACGGATTCTGTCGAAAAGCAACCCTCCTTCTTTGGAAATATCATGCCAGCGATTTTGAGGGATGACCTTCGGGACAGCAAAGCTCTTGATCGGCCTTGATTTCCAGTGAAGATAATCCATCCATGCCTCCAACGGCAGTTCGGTGGTTTTGTCCTCCCAATTCGCTCCGGTTGCACACTGTGTTAGAACAACAACTTGACTGCCGCGATGATTGTCCGGGACTTTTTCTGGAAATGGTCTCCATCCGATAACATCCACGCCTCGGTCTTTGTATGTGGATGCAGGTTCTTCGATAAAATGCTCGCAGATACGAGATGCCAATTCGCGGATACGTTGCCGGATATCTGCTGACTGGCCAGACATTACTGGCCAGCCAAAAATAAAAACCTCGCCACCAAGATAGCGCGCCAAAGCTTCTCCTACCAAACGCTCGAAAAGCTTAGGATCTGTCCTATGTTCGCGGTCAAAACCATAAAGCGAGAACAGGAGGCAGGCAACGTAAGTTGGCGTAATTGCATTGGACTGAGGGGGATAAACTAGATCGTCAACAACACGTATGCGCTCTGGAGAGTAAGCATGGGCGCGCCGCTCAAGCTCTGCCCATACTTCACCTGCCAAGTGTTCAGAAAAATCTCCCGTGAGCATCTCTATACGCCGGGACAAAGCTGATCTCGACATATGGCTTTCTTCAATTGTTAGTTGGAGTTCAACCCAGTCGGCGAGTAACGTATAGTCCGTCGTATATGGCAACTCAAACATCGTCTTATTCGGTCACTGCCTTATAAACGCGCTGTGCGGTATCAGCACATTTCTCTGCCTCATTTACAATGTCCGGTGTGCGATTGCGGTGAGCAACACCCAGCGCGCTTTGAAGGTGGCTGGATGCAAGGATCAATGAGCGTTTCATCATCGTTTCTTCACCATCAGAAATCACGTAAGCGGCTTCCAGATTTCTATGCTCGCGCAGGGATTGTGTAGCCATCGAATTCGCCAATACAGGGCAAAGCTTCTTGGTAATATCGCGGGACTCGGTAATGACTTTGCTTTTGCCCCGTGCATCTCCATACAGGAACGACAAAAGATCAGCAAGATTCTGTTGATATGGTTCACCAACAGGATCATCGAGATCCACCTCTGCCAGCGATAGAGACTTGATCTGGCCTTCGCGCTTTGGATCAGGTTTGACCCAGCCCAAGAAATGTTTTACAGGAGCTTGGCCGATGGCCAATTGCAAAAGAGAAAAGTCATTCGTTGCCGCTTTGATATTGATCCCCAATTCCTCTCTCGCTACCCGCAGTAGGTGATAGCAGAGTGCATGAAGGCGAACCGCTCCGGCCCGGTCTCCAATTTGTTTTTGAATTTCTTCCACAGAAATGCCTTCTCTCAACATTTCCGCGATGTATCGAGCCCTCGCATAACTTTCCCATTTTTTGATGCCCGCGATATGTCGCACGCCTAAATAGGGAAGCACCTCATGACGGGTCGGATACACGATGACAGGGAGAAGAGCGAGGTCGCTTGCCACGGTTTCGTGCGGTTCCTTCCATGAGCGAGCACCAACAAGCCGCCTCAACTCTGCCGATAAGAGTAATTTCGCCGTGGCTAGCCTTCGATTGCCTTCAACCACAGTGAACCGCGTGGTTGGGGAATTGATAAAATCGATATAATGTTGCGACTTCGCCGAAATCTTTAAACCGGCGGGTAAATCAATTGGAATAGCTACCAAAGGCTCTTCATCAAAATATCCGTTTTGAGTCATCGAATCGGCGAGTTCATCCAGATCAAAGTGGTCATAGAGATGACGAAGCACCTCATCGTTGGATCCCCCTTGGGCCTCCTCTGGTAGGCGAGGATTTTGGACATCGAGTTCAAGGCGCTCAATTTCGATATCCAACTGGGGGCGCTTTCTGCCCTCCCCCGCAGGTGATCGGTGGTTTTTCATACTTCATCCGTGTAAACGGTGGTGGTGAAAAAAGCAATACCCGCGATGAGATGGAAGCCTCACATCCACAAATTCCTGTCCAGTGTCCGGTATTGAATCGCCTCACTCAGGTGCGTGGCGGTAATATCAGGGGCGGCTTCGAGATCAGAGATGGTGCGGGCAACTTTGAGTATGCGGTCATGGGCACGGGCACTTAGATTCAGTTCGTGCATTGCCATGCGCAGGAGTTCTCGTGATTCCTCGTCGATAGTGCAATGAGCTTTTAGTGCTTTGCTTGTCATTCGAGCGTTGCAGCGGGTCTGAGGGGAATCAGCAAAGCGTTTTTGCTGGATGGCGCGGGCGGCGAGCACCCGCTCACGAATAGCACTGGAGGGCTCGCTGGAATGATTGCCGATGAGTTCCTTGAAAGGCACGGCAGGTACTTCCACATGGATGTCGATGCGGTCAAGGAGCGGACCCGAAACCCGCTGCCGATACCGCTGCACCTGTACGGCGGAACATCTGCATTCTCTCTTGATATCCCCAAAAAATCCACATGGACATGGATGCGTTGCCTTTTTGCAAGGTGACTTTAAAAGCCGCAAGGATTCCCCACGGGCCATATTTTACAGAGACAAAGGGCTATCCGTCCACCCCAAAGACCATCGGCGAGGCAATCCGCAAACGCCGTCTCGACCTTAACCTTCGGCAGAGTGACGTAGCAGAGAGGATCGGTTGCGACCAGATGTCGGTCGTAAATTGGGAAAAGGGACACTCTACTCCGCGCGTCATTCACATGGCAAAAGTGGTCGAATTCCTTGGATACAATCCCCTGCCAACTGGAGCCACTGTCGCCGAGCAACTCGTCGCACACCGGAAAGCACGCGGGCTCACGCAGAAGAATTTTGCCCGTGAACTCGGGATTGATCCGAGCACGCTCGCGAAGTGGGAGCGAGGCGAACGAGAGCCAAAGGGGCGATTTCGCACGCGCGTTATCGCGGTAATGTCCGCCAGAAAATGACGATAAATACCGCGCACAACTGAAATCCACACCAAAAATCTCCCCAATCTGGGGCGTCGCGTTTTTAACTCGGTTCGTCGACCTCGCAAACACCCGAGATAGGAGCGCTTTTGATGGTAACGGAATATGTGTCATGTGGTGGAAGTTGCGTGGAGGTGTATTTGTTCGGATATCCACTCAGAAATCGCCAACATCAGAGCAGCGATGAGTAACCCCAAGTCTCGTCCCAGCCAAAGTAGGTAATGCGGATGATCGCTCGTGCCACCGAAACATCCGCAAGAGATGTCTAGCCCTCTCGCCCAAGCCTGCCCCAAGGCAACGGTGAAAATTAGGAGCATTACGACCATAATTGCCAATGCACCTGCCCGAAGAGGTCTTACGACTACCGCCATGCCGGAGATGATTTCCAGCCAGGGGAGATAGAACGCAAAGGCAACGGTCACGGCTCGCCAGGGGATGATGCCGTAGTTTTGAATATCCGTGAAAAAACGGACCGGGTCCAACACCTTGGTAATTCCGGCGTAGACGAAAAGTGCTCCCAAGAGGAAAGCGAACGCATATCTGATCTTTCCACTCATCGTTGCGCTCCTTTCCATGCCTCCCAACCGCCACGAAGAACGTATACCGGCTTCAAACCAACCTCTTCACGCAATCGCTTGGCCACTTCCTCGCTCGCGTGGCATTTGCGGCTGCTGCAATAGACCATCACCACGCGTTCGGCTTCCCACGTCTTCAACAATTCTGGCAGCAGTTCGTTCCAATCATCCTCCGTCAATCGCACCGCGCCGGGAACATGCGCGACTGAGAAATCAGCAGCCGAGCGGGAGTCCACCCACAAAACCTGTTCCTTCCATTGCAAAATCTCCGAAATCAGAACCGAGTAATCGCGGAACGCATCCCATTTTCCTCGTTCCCATTGCAACCATGCGGAAGCCGATGCAGGAATCGCGGCTATCATCATCAATATTACGAATTGACGCAGTAGCTTCTTCATTTCTTTGGCTGCACTCGCACGTTGGCGTAGAATATTTTTGGGTTTCCCGGTGGATAATCCGTCTTGATACTCAACATCGCCATGATTTGCTGATCAGTTTCGCTTGGGGTCACGATGATCCTGTATTCTTGGCCAGGCTTCACCGGCTCGACTTTGGCCGTGATCTTCGGGTTTGACGACTCAACCGCAATCGCCTTTACCGGAAAGCCGTTCATTATTTTGAAACTGATTTCCTTCGGATCGAGCGGTTCCCCTTGCGACCAGAAAAGAAAGCTTGGGCGCATTTGCGCGATCTCCGGTATAGCGACCTTCATGAGCAACACCGTCACCGGGCGTTTGCGATCATTGCTCTCCACCATGATTGTTTTTTCCTGATTCCCTGTGCGAGCGCCAATGGTGAAAGTCGCTGTTATCTCCCCCGATTCATTTGGGACAACACTTTTCTTGGGGAAATCCACCGTCGTGCAACTACACGAACTCGTGACGGACGTAATCCGCGCAGCCACCTGTCCAATGTTCTTGAATTTGAAATGTCCGACAACCGTCTTATCCGCTGGCGAGGGATTGAACTGCAGGTCTTCGCCCTCCCACAAGAGTTGCTGGCCATGCACAGAAACCGGTAAAACAGCCAGAAACGACGCAACCAAGCATGAACCAAACCAGATTTTCACCTTAGGAAACAATGTTGGGGTTAAGCGGAAGTTCTTGGTTGAGCAGGCATCGATGCCTTATTTGCACGATTAGCGCAAGGCGAGCAATGACAGAGACGGAAGGAGATTACTGACCGTTCCCGATATATCCCTGTTGCCCTATTCTGTCTTGCGCCGGACAAGCTCCAGATCCTCATTAACCGATGGCCACAATTGCATATCTCCGTTGTCAAATTTCAACAACAGACCGCCGGTATCCGCACAGCTAAAATTCTGTGCATCAATAGTACCTGGAATAAGGATCATTTCAATTTTCGCAGGCTGTGATGCCGCAATAATCACATCTCCGAGTTGAACTGTCGTCCCATCACGGTAGACAAACAATGGATTTTCGTTGTTCAATAAATACCTCCTCCTCCAGCCGGAGTAATAACTAGAGGGTCCGGGGGGGTAAAGTTTTACTTAGGGTTGATTTTGTGTGAATTCTTTCAGAAGCAAATTCCGATCGTCAATTGTGATCGGATGATCAAGTTGAACCCGAGTTCCACGGGCTGATATTGGGAATGACGCGGAGACTAATAAGTTTTTGAAGTCGAAATTTAAACTAGCGTTTCCAGAAACAAAAAACAAATCAGCAGGTGGAGCGTATGAAATAGTGCTCGCCCATCCTCTCCTATTTTTATCAATCCACGTCTTGATTAGCATTGTCTTTTCAGGATTTAATTTTGTTAAAGTTTTGTTCTTGGAGACAAACCACGACTCTGCCGCATAAAAATCTTTTGGCAGCTCAAAAATGGGAAAGCCAATCAAATAATAACGCGATGGCAAACAATACAGCAAACTAGTTGCAATTAGCAGTATAATCGCAACGCAAATTTTCAGGATTTTTCTCATTTTAGAATCTATCACTGTTTACCGAACGGCTGAATGTTTCCCAGCTAAATGTTCTACAGTCTTGCATCCCAGCAACATAACTCATGGTGGAGCCTTCCAACGATTTGAGCCAATCAAGCGTCGCCTTGTCGTCCTTGCATCCTTGTAAATGGTAAAAACCGTAGTCACTCCCTTCGCCCCAATAGCCATCAGCATCTGAATCCCCCTCGACTCTTCCTACGCCAAGAATGCGCCCCGGCGACATGCGTTCTCTGTTAAAAAAGCTAATGCAATATTTACCTGTTCGGTTTTTGCAACATTTATCCCAAGTGGTAACGCATACTCGTTTATGTAATCCAAAAATCGCGTTTGTGTTTTCCACCCAAACATCTAGTCCCAATGGGTCGACCGAATTTATCGGCCTATTCCAAACATACGCATACAGATTCGGCCCTTGGCGCATTTCCGCGTTAGGAAGCGGGTCGCGGCTCAGCCATCTCCCCAAATCCGCGTCATAAGCGCGGTAGAAAGCTAGGTTTAGACCTGTTGGGGCATTGAGATAATGTCCTGTGAACCCAAAATCTGCCTCCACCGCATTCAACGTGATTTGGTTGGTCGAACGGCGTCCGTGAGGATCATAAACGTATCTTGCTCGAACCGTCTTGGAGGCATCTGTTAATTCTCGCACGCTCCCGAGGTGGTCTCGAGTGTAGAAATAAGTGCCTGCGTTGGTTCCTGCAGCAACGACCATTTCGTACAAATTATAACGCTTGTTAAGCGCGTTTGTCACGCCGTCCCTTTCTTCCACAATCTGGGTATCTACCCACACCAACCGCTTGTTGCTCTGGATGGTTCCGTTCTCCTTTTCGATGACGCGGACTCGCTGGCTGAGGCCGTTGTAAGCAAACTCTGTCCGGTGCGTTCCCTTGTTCACGGCGGTAAGCCGATTTCGGGCATCCCATTCAAATGTCCGCGTGCCGTCACCAAGGATGTTTCCGTTCAAATCGTAGTTGAGTGTCACTACAGTGGCCGTACCGCTGGCAACGGTCACGCCGTAGTTGTTCGTGGTGACATTCGGCGGGTTTGATTGGTCTTTCGCCACCACCGTTACGGTATTAGACCCGCTCACCACATTTGCCAGGCCGGTGAAGTTGGTTCCTCCGCTAATGACCGCTGGATTTTCGTTCACTGTAACGCTTGAAAGTGGCACGTCGGAACTGCCCCCGAAGGGAATAGCTCCTCCGCTGGTTCGTTGCGTGAGTTGGTTGATATTGTTGTGGACATCCTGCGTCACAGCTGAGTCGATGGTTTCGCTGGTGCGGTTTCCCGCAGGATCGTAGGAGTAACGGTAGGTTTTTGGGATCGTACCAGTCATAAGCACAGCACCGGTAAGCTGGCCCGTTACGTCGTTTTCAAAGTCGTACGCACTCGGCGTTACTGCACCCGATTGCTGTTGCCAGCGGTTGATCTGACCGGCAGCACTGTATTGGTAGTCAAACCGGGATAGGGTTGGGTCTGTTTCTGCGCTTCCGACTTTGTTCCAAATTGTTTGCAGTCGTTGGTTAGCGTTTGCGGTTTCGTATCCATACGTGGTGATTTGGCCGTTCGGGTAGGTAACGGAAGCGAGCTTGGTGGATACCGCGTCCGAGTAAGCATAGAGGTAGCGTCCGGCCTGCGTATCCTTCCAATCGAGCCTGCCGATGCTGTCGTAATGTACGGTGCTGCTGGCACCGTTGGCAGTGCGGCTGTTGAGCCGCCCCTGAGTGTCGTAGCCGAAGCTGACGGTGTCCGTCCACGCATTGCCACTGGCGACGAGGGAAAGCCCTATTGGACGCCCTGCGACATCGTAACTCCATGTGGTGGTGCCGATGCCGTCGGTCAGGGTCTTGCGGCGGTCGGATTCATCATAGGTGAAGGTGACGGTGGCGACTCCCTGCGTGACGACGCTGGCCAGATTATTGTTTGCGTCGTAAGTGTAGGTGGTGGTGTGCCCCATCGGGTCGGTTTCCGTCAAGAGGTTGCCGACATTGTCATACGTGTAACGGTGGGTGGCTCCGTCAGCGAAGGTTTTGCTGCTGACTCGCCCCATGATGTCGTAAGCCCAGTTCGTGGCGGTTCCGCGTCCGTCGATTAGCTGAAGGAGTTTTCCGTTCGGGTCGTAACGGAACTGGGTGAGCGTTCCTTGCGGATCGCGCTTGACAATGAGTCGCCCGGCTTCGTTGTAAACCATTTGGGTGGAGAGGCCGTTGCGGTCGGTTTGCCTCTCGATCTTGCAACAACCCCACTGGCTTTCCTCTGCGGTGCCATCGGGATAAACGATGCGTGTAAGCCGATTGAGACCGTCGTATTCGAAGGCGCGGGTTTGGCCCTTGCGGTCGGTCTCTGTTGCCTTGCGCCCGATTGCGTCATAGGTGAACTGGCTAAACACCGTGGTGCCCTGCATAATGCTCGTCAGTTGATGCTGGGCGTTGTAAACGTAGCTTTGGACGGTGGAGTCCGGCAGTGTGACGGTTTCAAGCTGGCCATACTGGTTATACGTATTGGTTACCGTTTGGTTGAGCGCATTTGTGGTGGTGAGGCGATTGCCGTTTCCATCGTAGGTATACTCGGTCAGGACGAGCCCGGAATTATCTTTGACCCGTTTTACGTCGTTGCCGTTGGTCTCATACTCGTAGGTTGTCGTGTATCCGCGCGCATTTCTCCTAGTTAGCACGGAGCCTTGAGCATTGTAGGTCAGGTACTCGGTGTGGCCGTTTTCGTCCGAAATCGATCCCGGTTGGCGATTCGCGTTATAATTCCCTTCGGTGCGGCTGATGCCATTTGCGTCGACTGTCTGACGAACGACCCCTTCGCCCCCAATGGTGGTGTAGTAGTATTTTGTCTTCGGCGCGTTCAATGCAGCCAATGTGGAACGATACTGCACAGGGTTGCGATGCCAACCATACGCTGAGTAACCGTTGAAATAATATTCCTCTTTGAGACCTAGTGGATTGGTGACGGTGATGCGATAGTTTGACCACATCGCACCGCCCGGCGCGGGATATGGATTGGAGCCGTTAGAAATGGCGTCTTGTGCAGGTTCGACGTAAAACTCCCAGGTTCCTGATGGTTTGTAGATATTTTTTAGGTAAACATCTGCATCGTAGTTGTAGCCGTAAGAAAGTCCGCCCATATCGGTTTGGGCGACGAGATTGCCTGTTTCGTCATAGGTAAACGTGGCGTTCCGTCCAAAAGAATCATCCACGCGACTGACGTAACCAGCAGTGTTGTAGCTAAAGGCAAACTCGTGCCCTTGGGCATCCTGAACGCTCTGGATTTTCCCATCCTCATCGTAACCCATCGTGGTAGAGAAACCCTGCTTATCTGTGATGGAAAGCAATAGCGATGTGGCACTCGACCCGCTCATGGTCGAGGGAATGCCGTAGCTGTAAATTGTCCCATCAGGGAAGGTGAGCTGCCATGTGTAGGGGGCAGTCTTCGTCAGTTGGTTAAAAACGCCGCTGGGGCTAGTATACAGTCCGTTTTGAAGAGGAGCAAAGACATCTTCGCGCCCATTTGGCATTGTGATCAAAACCGAACCATCGCCACCCTGCGCTGGAGATTCTACCGCGGTGCTCGTGTAATTGAACGACCATTTGTTCCCGAATGGCCGGTATTGGTTAAGCGAATCCTGGCTATTATAGGTCAACCGAATTTCCATTCGCGGACCAATCGGGGGCTTAATCCAGATCGGAATATCGTTTACGATGATATTCAGATTTACCGGATTCACCTGCCACACGGGCATCGCATAGCCGTATTCGCTCGAAGGCCCCTCACCACAGCCCGCACAGTCTCCTGCTCCGCCACCAGATCCTTCCGGCTTATCACAATCGCCCTTTTTTGACGGCGGGCGAGGCAAGCCGCAGCATCCACCAATTTCCTGATCCAACTCTGTGGTAGATGCCAAACGGACGCCTTCCGGGATCTTATCAAAGATTAGCGCCAAACCGGACCACTGGGCGGCAAACTGATCCGGCGTGAGGAGGGTAGTCCGGCCCAATCGCGAATCGAAAATCTTCACGCCTCCCGATCCATCGATACCTGTTACGGTCACAAAATGCTCATCTTTATAGTGGGCAACAAAAGGGAATGCCAAACGGACAACACTGCTCGGATCAACGCGCACCGCCGTAGCTGGCAAGCTCATTTGGCGAGCGAATTGTTGGAGTTCGCCGAGTGAGAAGCCGCGTTCACTGGGTGCCAATTCCTTGCGAGCCGTTTCCGCTCCGTCCTTGTCGCCACGTTCCTCAAGCACGCAGGCGATGCTATCTCGTCCGCAAACGCGCAGAGCGATTTGTTGGCTCTTGACCTGATTGAGCTTGATGAACCACGCCTGTGCATAAGTTTTCCGCTCCCAACTCTTTTCTGTTTTCAGTTGTTCGGAAAATGCCGCCGATGCTTTCTCCAGTTCACCTTGCTCGAAGTAGAGCACACCACGGCGAAGTTTAGCTTTCTGCCAAATATCCGAGCCTTTTTCGAGATTTCCTAAGATCCACTCAAACGAGAACTTCGCCCCTTCCCAGTTCCCACTAAACTGTGCCTGACAGCCGAGGTGGAGTTGTGCCTCGCCAGCCCAGGGACTGTCTGGAAAGTCTTGCCGATGCTTTTGGAGAATCTGCACGGCATCGTCATAATGGTGCTCATTCCATTTCTGCATCGCCTTGCCGAAAAGAAGATTGTCCTCTTCTTGCGCTTTGCGTTTTTTGCGGTCGTGAATTTTCGTCGAATCGGCAGAATGGGTCGGAGACAACCGGCTCCCAAGCTGTCCTGATTGGCATAGTTCTTCTTCTGTGGGGGGTCTCGTGAGGTCTAGGTGCCTCAAAGAGATGCGGCCACCGTGGGCCTTGACTCGTTTGTCGGTGCTGCGAAGAAACTCAGTAGCCTTTGGGTGGTCCCGTTTGATTGGCAGCGGTTTGACTTGTGATACGTCGGCGGCCATCGTGCTCGCTTCAACGCTAGATGCCGACTCAGCACGAGCCTGAGCCGCAAAAACAAGGATAGAAAAGCCGGTTGGAGGCAAGACGAGAGAAATGATTCCCGGAAGGACGGCGATAAAACGAACACCGCCGATAAGTCCGGAGAGCAGCGCGCGGACGATTTGTTTTACGAATGACTTCATGGTGTGTTCAAAAAAGGAGTGATTTCAGGAAAATGTGGAACTTAGAAGGTTTTGAGGTCATTCCTCACAAGCGTGATGGAAGGGAGGAATGTCTAAAGGGGTGTGACGCCCTGTGAAGGATTTGTGATAATGAGAACCGGGGCGTGCGATCCTGGCGAAGTGGAGCGGGTCGGGTCCAAGGGGAATGCGTCCTGGCCATCGTTCACGCCGTCTCCATCCGTATCTGCAACGAACGGGTTGGTGCCCATGCGGTATTCATCGGCGTTGGAGATACCATCTCCATCAACATCGTTGTTTGTCGGGCTGATGTTCTTGAGAATATCTTCGAGGTCAGATAAGCCATCGCCATTCGTATCAACAAGGGCCGGATTGGTGCCTTGTTGGAGTTCCTCCTGATTGGTCAGGCCGTCGCCATCGAAGTCATCATTGGGCCCCTGTTTGAGATTACCGAAATACTGCATTTCCCAAGCGTCCGGTAAACCGTCACCGTCCCGGTCTGCAACCTGGGATGCGATTTCGGCCTGAGTCAGAGCTTTTGCTTGGATGGTTATCCATTGCACTGCGCCATCGAAGAACGCCCCCGATGCGTTCTTACCGATGAGGAGTGAACCAGCCGACGCGGTGGGATATACCATCGAATTGTTTTGGGAATAGGCGACACCGTCCACGTAAAGAGTTCCTTTTCCATCAGCATCCCGCACGAAGGCGACATGATGCCAATTGCGATCCTGGAATGGGTTTCCAGCGCCTCCTTGGGTAGTGACATAGTTTGTCCCGTCAAAGAGACGCGCATAGACAGCGTTGTTTTGCGCGGTGGGCGTCAATGCCAATTCAAACAATGAAGCGTTCGCAACTCCCCTGAAAATGATCGGCATATCGCCGGTTGGCAACGTGCCCGAGGGCAGGCGAACCCAAGCTGTTGCTGAAAATGGCTCGGCGGCGGCAAAGGTATAAGCGCTGGAGCTTGGCATTTCCACCCACTGGGTAGAACCATTCAAAGAAAGCATATTTCCGGCGATGCTTTCCACCGACCAAGTCGGATTACCGATTAGCTGGCCATTGTTGCCGAAATCGCTTTTATCCGTTGCGCTAGTTCCGTTCCCCTCCGTTAACTTCCATGAACCAACGAGCGGCGTTGAACAGGTCCGCAAGGTGAAGTATGTCGAAGCAGAACCAGCAGTGACCCTGATAGTTGTTGTTGCGCTAAGAGTTGGCGGATTTCGGAACAAAACCTGCGCCTGTCCTTGTCCGTCAGTTCTGACTTCCAATTCAGTAACATCTACAGATGTGCTCGTGGCTAACAATTTGCCATCGCCGGATTGAATTTGGAAATGGACAGGACCGCTTACGCAAGGAGTCCATACGGAGCCGTTCCAATACCGAGCCAATATCGTGCAAGGATTTGTAGACATGGAACCCGGTTTTCCGACTTGCTGATTACCAGACACAATAGACAAAGACGGAGAGACTCCATCCCAATAGTCGATCGGATTCTTTTTCTGTTGATATGCCTGCAAATTGGTAAGCCCATCGCCACGAGGAGCGATCCCCGAAGGATCTACATCCAAAACTCCAAAATACTTCATCTCCCACCAATTCGGGAGCTGATTCCCATTGCTATCAACATACTCATCAGCGCCGATGTCAGGCGCTGAGTCGCGCAACTCGCCATCCATATCGGTCGCTGACGAAAATGCGGGATTGGCGTGTCCCAAGCAAGGCGATGAAACGGTGATATGATAGTTATATGGGGAGTTCGCGGAATAGAACTGTGGATCGCTATTCAAATTTCCAGTTCCGGAAACTCCTCCGCGAACATCGCTATACGAAACCGCGCAATCGGTCGCGCTCAACTCCACTTGCGTTGCAGGGTTCCATACAATTGAATTTACAAGATTGAGTGTCCCCGATTCACTCAACACCGCAGGGCTAGAATATGAGTTGTTGTTCGCAACCGTGCATTGAGAAACGACGGGATTTCCTCCGCTGTTGTAAATAATTGAAGCTCCGCTGTATGCATAGTTTTCCGCTATGATGCAGTTCGAGAAGCGAGGGCTGCCGCCTGAAATCTTCCAGATTCCGCCTTTGTTTGTTCCACTATCGGGATACACGTAACCCCCAAGGAAGGAAAATCCATCTATAATGCTGCTATTGCTTACAGAAATTGCACTGTAGTAGCTACAATTTATAGCCGTTACAGCCGCGCCGCTAGCGGAGACAAGCATCACAGGATGTGCTGAAATGGATAGATTCCCGTAATACGTCCCTGGGTTGACCTTGATAACTTGATAGTCTTCAGTGACGGCGTCGATTGCATTCTGAATATTCTGATATGTGCCCGATGACTGGTCCACGACCAAGTCCGCTTCGGGTTTTGAATTCGCGCTTTGCGGATTTGTATTGTGGTTGTACTCGTACAAATTAGGGTAGCCATCTCCATCAGAATCAACAAAGGCATCCGTCGGATCATTTGGGTTGAGGCCGTGCGCGGTTTCCCATGCATCAGGCATACCGTCGTGATCTGTATCAGGCGAGCCAATTATTGTAATGGGCGCGGAAGGTACAGACTGTCCTAAAGCATCGACGGACCGCGCCGTGATAGCATGAGACCCTGTAGTCAAACCATTCCACGTAATACTGTATTTACCACCTTCGCTTACGTTTGTTTCACCGATTTTCGCCGCGCCATCATAAAATTCGACCCTTTGGATGTCCGTATCAGGATTAGCGGTGGCAGTAATTTTGAAGGGATGTCCTTCCAGCAGTATTAACCCAGTGGATGGAGTGGTAATCAGAAGTTTGAGCACCTCTAGCGTTGCTGGAATATTCAACACAGGGGCCCCCGCATCAGGGGTAATTTGAATGTTCGCGGTGTAAGTGCCGGGTGAAAGACTCAGGCTGTAAAAGGTGGCATTAAGCTGTCCTCTGGTATTCGCAGCCACAGTCCCTGACAACGGCGCTACATCTACAAAGCGAGAGACGGGGCTGATGCGAATGGCCCTGCTGCTTTCCAAATATGGTTGATTGCACGCAACCTGAAGACCTTCTGCGCCATCAGCATTTTGGATTCCTACGGTGCAAGAAGTTGAATCTCCCTCAATATTGTTATAGCGGAATTCAATAGTGCCGTCGCTGGAAAGGACAATCTGGAACGTGTACGTTCCATATCCGCCTAAAGCGGGAACGTCCTGATACTGAATAACCAAAGCCCCCGCAGTTTCCTTGTAATAAACGCTACCCCCGCTAGAAGGATCAAGGGTAAGATCGTCCCACAGCGCTGCAATCATATTGAGTGGAGCATCGGCGCTGGGGATGGGGGTATTGCTGTAGGATGTGGAATCATTCCCAAAGGTTAGCAACCCATTTGAGCAGACATGAACAGTCGAAAAGCTCTGACCATAGAACGGGAACACGAACCCGCTTAGGTTGACGGGCTCTGAGCCGTCGTCGGTAGCCAATCCGCCTGTCAATTGTGTCCCCCCAGTTGTTCTTATATCCTCCCAAACGAAAGGCACACCTCCTGTTTTCGAATCCCGAAACGAATAACCCTGCGCCGTATCGTTGGTCAATGTTACGCTATATTGAACGGGATGGGCTGTTGAATTGTTCAGAATGAGCTTTTGCGCTCCCGATTGCTGCCGAGCTAATTGGAGGCTAAGCCTAGCGGGCCATGCAGCAAAGCTATTAGCATGGAAAGTCTCCCAGTCATCAGGGATGCCGTTATTATTGAGGTCAAGGGCCTGCTGCGGATTTGTCCCGATCCGGTATTCGGCCAGGTTCGAGACCCCGTCCCCATCCGGGTCTTCAATGGCCACATTAAGATCGTTCGGGTCCAAGCCGTTGGCAGTCAGCCAGCTAACGGGCAGAAAGTCACTCAGGTCAAAGCTGAAAAGATTCTTGACCTGTCCGATATTGGCCATTGCGTAATCGTTAGCTGAACGTCCGACCCAGGGGTAGGTGCCGGATTCGAGCGGACGCCCCTGATATCCCACATCTAAGAGCCTATCGAAGAGTGGTTTAGCTATTGTCTTGAGTTGCCCAAGATTGACTGCGGCGTAATCGTTAGTTCTTGCGGAGGTCGAAGACAGGGTAACGGCGAGTTGGTTTAGCGTTGCGCCAGCCCCGGAGGGCGCGCCCGGCAGCTTCTCATTCAGTTCAGCAACGGCTCGGGTGGCAATGTTCTTGAGCTGCCCTTGGTTGATGGCGGCATAGTCGTTCGCAGGATTGCCGTTCTGCACTCCGCGATCTGTCCACCATTGCGGCGCTTGCGCCATCAGAACCAGGGGGATAAACGCGAGGGCGATTCCCAGAAGGAGAAGGCGCATTGAGACGCCCCCCGTCTTTTTCGTAAATCTTGGCAATTTTATCGTGCGAGTTCCATTCACCGGGTTGCGTTTCAGAACGTGGATTGAGGTGGCGGACTGCTTGTGAATGCAGCCGCAAAAAGATCACCTTCCGGCAGGAAGGGTATGCCAGCCGAGGCGTTTCCCTGAACATTCAAACGGTGATCCATTTAGGCAGGTTACGGGTTTTCCGCAAGTCGAGACAACAATATTTTTTGAAAAGACCGGATAAACTGCGGCGGCTAGAGCGAAAAGGCCCGATCTGACGGAACTTGCGAAAGGAACGATCCCTCACTTCTCTTCCGTAGGGCAGATAGAATCGTCCAGCGCGATCAATCGCTGCTTCTGTTCGGCGCTCAACCTTTCCCAACGTTTTTTCTGGGCGTTGAGCCATGCCGAAGGCGCTTTGTTCTCTTGCACATCATCTGGAGTATCCGCCCCGCGAACGCGAAGAGGACATCATTCTTCGCCAGACCCGCCGAACGGGGATGCTTCTCAATGCAGAAGAACTCGCGGGCTTTGTTCACCTACCGTCGCCCGATATTCAACCCGCAAAACTCGGCACACAGTCTGGCCGAACGAAAACCGCGCCGAAGGAACTGACGAGCAGCCAGGGCGTTTTCCTTGGATGGAACAGCCACGCCGGAAGAGAAATCCCAGTGTATCTATCGCACCAAGAGCGCGTCCGGCACATGCACATCGTTGGCGCATCCGGCACCGGCAAATCGACACTCCTCTTCAATCTGATTCGTGAGGACATTGACCGAGGCGAGGGGCTTGCTGTCCTTGATCCGCATGGCGATTTGATCGAGCGCATCTTGTCCGTCGTTCCCAAAGAACGCATCGGCGATGTCGTGCTCCTTGATCCCTCAGATGAAGAGTTTTCGGTCGGGTTCAACATCCTCTCGGCGCATTCTGATCTTGAAAAAACCGTTCTCGCGTCTGACCTCATTTCAGCCTTCGAGCGGCTTTCAACAAGTTGGGGCGACTCCATGAACGCCGTTTTGCGAAACGCAATCCTCGCCTTTCTTGAAAGCGAACAAGGCGGGACGCTTGCCGATCTCCGGCGATTCCTCATCGACCCGGCATTCCGAGCGAGTTTCTTGGAGAGAGTATCCGATCCCGAGGTTGTTTATTACTGGCGCAAGGCGTTCCCTCAACTGACCGGCAACAAATCAATCGGCCCGGTTGTCACCCGACTCGACACCTTTCTTGCGCCGAAGCCAATTCGCTTCATGGTCTCACAGCGCGAGAACAAACTCGATTTCTCCCGCATCATGGACGAGCGGAAAATCTTCCTCGCCAAGTTACCCCAGGGAGAGATTGGCCGGGAGAATTCCTATCTGCTCGGTTCGCTGCTCGTCGCCAAATTCCAACAAGCAGCCATGTCCCGACAACGGCTTCGGGAGGAAGATCGAAATTTCTTTTCACTCTACCTAGACGAATTTCACCACTTTATCACCCCGTCACTTGGCGAAATGCTCTCCGGCGCACGCAAGTATCGCGTGGCGCTAGTGCTCGCCCACCAGGAATTGCGACAACTCCAGCGCGATGCCGAAGTCGCAAGCGCAACGCTTTCCAATCCCTATACGCGGGTGGTATTCCGCGTGGGAGACGCCGATGCCCGGACGCTCGCCGATGGATTCGTCTCGTTCGCTGCCGAAGACCTCCAAAGCCTCGCCGGTGGCGAAGCGGTATGCCGGGTGGAACGGAGCGACCACGATTTCAACATCACAATCCCGCTCCCCGAGGAGCCCGACGCCGCGACTGCAACCGATATGCGGAAACGCGTGATTGAAGCATCACGCTCCCGCTATGGCGCACGGCGCACCGAGGTGGAAGCAAAACTTCGGGAGGCGCTCTACACGTCGCCACCCACAGAAAAAAAGGAAACGGCTCCGAAAGCGATTCCCCCGGCAAAGACGGAACCAGCACCCCAAGGCATTGCGTCAAAGTCGGCTTTGCCAGAGCAGCCGTCTTCTGAAAAATCTCAGCCGGAGAAAACCCAGAATCTCCCCAGCAAGGATGCGGATAACAAACACCTTCCGACAGTGGGTTCGGAACCAAAGCCGGAGACATCGTTATCGGTAGACCTTGGACGCGGAGGCGCACAACACCAATCAATCCAACAGCGAATCAAAGCCGTGGCGGAAAACCTTGGTTACAAGGCAACCATCGAGAAATCGGTTCTCGACGGCCAGGGCAGCATTGATCTTGTGCTTGAAAAAGTCGGAGGAAACATCGGAATTGCCTGTGAAATCAACGTCACATCCACCGTTGACTACGAAGTTGGAAACGTCACGAAATGTCTCAAAGCAAGGTTCTCCCGAGTTGCGGTTATTTGCCCAAGGCCGGAAAGACTTGCCCGATTGGAGGAAGCGGTAAACGGGTGTCTTGCGCCGGTTCAAAGCAAGCAGGTTGGGTTCTATTCACCGGACGCCTTTATCTCCTTCCTCCAAAACTTGGCGCTGGAGGAAATTCAGCCATCCGTGGAAGCAGCCACAGCCCCCGAGATACGACGAGGTTACAAGGTAAAGCGTTCGTTTGTCGCGCTTTCCCCTGAGGAATCAAAAGCGCGAGAAGATGCCGCGCTCAAGATGATCACTGGAAAGATGCGCAAGAAGGCAAAAGGGGCATCGTGAACCTTGCTAAATTCTATTCCCTCTTCCCATAGGCCCGTATCTTTGCCAAGATAATTCCATGTTGGCAAAGGTCTATTCAGCGGCGGTCTATGGCGTGGATGCCTACGAAGTCGAAATCGAGGTGAATGCAAGTTCGGGCAACCCGGTAATCGTCGTCGTTGGGCTGCCAGATGCCGCCGTTAAAGAAAGCAAGGACCGCGTGACCACTGCTGTTGCAAACAGCGGCTACCGTTGGCCCAAGGGCCGCACCACCATTAACCTTGCTCCCGCTGACGTAAAAAAAGAGGGACCGAGCTTTGATTTACCCATCGCGCTCGCCATGATCGCTGCCTCCGAGCAGATCGAATTGCGCGATTTTGGCCAATATTGCTTCGTGGGCGAGCTGGCACTCGACGGCGGCGTGCGTACAGTCAATGGCGTACTACCTGTAGCCCTCGAAGCCAAGCGGTGCGGAAAACGTGCAATCGTCGTGCCGGAAGGAAACGCCCAAGAAGCCGCCATTGTCGAAGGCATCACCACCTATGGCGTGCGCAACTTACGACAAGCCTTCGAGTTTTTGCGCGGCAATGAAACGCTCACGCCCATCGTTGCCGAGCCGTTGTTCGAGGCACATCAGGATTACGAAGTCGATTTCGCCGACGTGCGTGGCCAGCACGCCGCCAAGCGCGCGGTGGAAGTCGCCGTGGCGGGCGGGCACAATCTCATCATGGTTGGCCCTCCCGGTTCCGGGAAGTCGATGCTGGCCAAACGCATCCCTACCATCATGCCGCCGATGACTTTTGACGAAGCCATCGAGACGACGAAAATCCACAGCATTTGCGGATTCCTTGCGGCCAAGCGTTCGTTCCTTTCGCTGAGGCCATTCCGTTCTCCCCACCACACCATTTCCGACGCGGGCCTTCTCGGCGGCGGCACGAACCCCAGCCCCGGCGAAGTCACGTTGGCACACCACGGCGTGCTATTCCTCGACGAACTTCCCGAATTCAAACGCTCGACTTTGGAGGTCATGAGGCAGCCTTTGGAGGATGGCAACGTCACTATTTCAAGAGCCTCAGGATCAGTGACTTATCCAGCAGAATTCGTTCTAGTAGGTGCTCTTAATCCATGTCCGTGTGGATTTTTTGGAGATTTACGGAGGGAATGCAGATGCTCCGCCGTGCAGGTGCAGCGTTATCGCCAGCGGATTTCCGGCCCGCTTCTCGACCGCATTGACATCCACGTCGAAGTTCCCGCCGTCCACTTCAAAGAACTGACATCGACTCAGCCCGCTGAATCATCCGCCGCCATCCGGGATCGTGTCCTTGCCGCACGAACGATCCAGCAAGAGCGGTTTGCAGCGACTCCGAAAATCCGGTGTAACGCCCGGATGAGCAGTAAAGCACTCAAGGCCCACTGCGCGCTCGACGAGGATTCCCGTGAACTGCTGCGCATGGCCATGCACGAACTCAACTTGAGCGCCCGCGCCCATGATCGCATCCTCAAAGTCGCCCGCACCATTGCCGACCTTGAAACCGCCCCCGATATCACCGCTACACACCTGAGCGAGGCCATTCAATACCGGACGCTGGATCGGAATTTATGGGTTTAGGATAATTTATGGAGAAATATGGATGAGAAGATGTCAAAATCTCCACAATAGGACACCGCTCCCGGTGCAAGAAAACGCCCACTAAATTCAAGGTGACTAATCCAATCGACAGGCAGACAGAATTGCGTTCAATTGCCTCAACGGCAGCCGAATTTCTGTTTGATGCGAAATTTTCGGGCTCTGATGCTGATAAGGACGACTTAGTGGAAATTCTCCGGGCTCTGGAAGACTGTCGCGAGGAAGGGCGGTCAATTTATCCAGAAATCATTCTAACCTCAAATCTTGAGGCATGCGTTGCTCCTATCTTCCCTGTGGAGACAGTGGTATGCGGAGAAATATTGGAACGACCTTAGCCGCCGGATGGTAGAATGCGATCTTGTGACCATCTTTTCTACCCAAGGCCAAATACTGGGCTACAACATCCACGTTCCTAACACCGGGGGCCGAAGTGGTGTAGCTGGTGGCGCACGTACGCGCGCCTTTCTCGCGCTAAAGGATTTTAAATTCGTGCAGGCCGCATTTATGTGTTCTCAAGACGGACAGACAAAAATCTACCCGGAAAATGCCCAAGCTTAATTCTATCGTTCCATGGCACAGTCAGGTGCCAGTAATCATCCCGCCGAAAGTCGAGAAGGCCGAAGTAATGGTCCGCGATTATGCCCTTACGTTGCGTGACTCTGATCGCGCTGCCTTGGCAGACGCATTTCAGAATCACCATTACGGAATGGGCTCCGGACATTTATGGCGACGGGCTATGTCTCGCTTGCGGGCACGTCTCGCAAAACTTGGAATGCAGTTTCTCGCTGAGATGCTTAATCGCGAGGATATCAGCGAAAGCACGCCACCGGATACCGCTCTAACAGATAGCGACACGATCTATCTTGCCGAGGCACTCGGCTTTGTTGACATCACAGGAGCGCAGCGGTTACGTACCTCCTTCGAAACCGTTGCCCATTTCGACCGCGAAGAGGCAACAGAGGGCATGTCTGTTGCCGGGCAGTCAAAGTGCACCACCTGAGGGCGGAATAGAAGGCTTCAAAGTGCACCACTTGTAGGACGCGAAAACAGTTCCATTTAATCGCTTGAGGGCGGTTTGAATGGGACATGTCCAACGTCCTGAAAGTGAGC
>CAIZLD010000054.1 GCA_903933715.1 uncultured Spartobacteria bacterium | reverse complement strand
GAGGCGATGGTTCTGCCACCCCTTTGAGGTGAATTCTTTTCAACACCTCATCCGGTGGTGTCGCTTCGCTCAACCACCGGCTATGGGCTTCAAACCCATTGGGTTTGGGGCTCGATCGAATGTCGATTCAGCCTAAGCCTCGATCAACGCCTTTCGCATCACTTCCACCGGGGCGGTGCGGTTGAACCAGATTTCAAACGCGAGAACGCCCTGGTAAAGGAGCATTGAAAGCGGGAAAAATCTTAGGCGTGCTCACGAATGAAGTCTGATTCACGCCCGAATAGGAATTTGTCTCTCGCAAAGACGCAAAGGCGCAAAGGAAAGACAAGCCTTCTCTTCTTTGCGCCTTTGCGTCTTTGCGAGAAATTAAAATGATAGAAATTCGCAATTAAGCGGAGCTAAGCGCCTTTTTCATGATCTCCACCGGGGCGGTGCGGTTGAACCAGATTTCAAACGCGAGAACGCCCTGGTAAAGGAGCATTGAAAGGCCGTTGGCGGCACGGGCTCCAACCGTTTGCGCCGCTTCCACCAGCGGGGTGCGCCGGGCGGTGTAAATTGTGTCGAAAACAAGCAGGTTGGCTTGGAGGATCGACTCGGGAAGCACCGACGGGTCGGTCGGTTTCATGCCACAAGAGGTGGCATTGATGACGAGGTCGGTCTGGGTCAGTTGCGCAGCCAGCTTGGTTTCTTCCCAGGGGACCGCCTCCAGCCGGTGCAGCGGTCCATACACACGCGGGCCTTTGAAATAGGGAGCCAATTCGGCGGCGACCTCCCGCGCCTTCTCAAGCGTCCGGTTCACCAGCACGAGCCGTTCGCACCCTTCCAGCGCGCACTGGGCGGCGATGGCCCGGCCTGCGCCGCCGCCCGCCCCAAGGACCATCACCCGCAAATCACGCAGATCGACCCCGAACTCCGCCCGGATCGCCCGCATCAAACCGGGGCCGTCGGTGTTGAACCCGAGGAGGCGTTCGCCTTCGACCACGAGCGTGTTGACGGCACCGATTTTGCGGGCGTTTTCGTCCACGACATCCGCCTCATTCATCGCGGCGATTTTGTGGGGCACAGTGACATTGGCTCCGATAAAACCGGCCTGGGGCAACAGGCGGGCCGCTTCGGCAAATTCCTCGGGCCGGATATGAAGCCGGCAATAGCGCGCCGGGATGCCGCACGCCTCCAGGGCGGCGTTGAGCATCTGGGGGGAGCGGGAATGGGCCACCGGATCGCCAAAAACGCCGAGCCGGATGGGGAGCGGTTCCCCGGCGGTGGCGGTTTCCCAATGCCGCAAATCTTCGAGCGTGTAGAGATCTTTCATGGCGCGGTTGGGATTGGGAAGGAATTGGCCCGCCAAGTCAATGTCGAATGGCGGGAGCGAAGTCTGAAACCAGTTGACCTTGAGGGGGCAATTTGGGAGATTTCCATCGTAAACATTACATTTTAAAACTGCGCAGGCAGATTGGGCGTCCCGGAAACCTAGAAATTTTTAGACGACACCAAGCATTTACTGACCACGCCGACAATCGGCGCGGTTCGGTCGTGTTTTGGTGTCTGGCTTTCTAGGGCCACCGGGACCAGCGCGGCAGGGCCGCGCCCTTCTTTTTGCCTGGGCACCCAAGGCATGAAAATCATCTGCGCGTGGTGCGGAAAGGTCATTCAGGACGGCCCCGAGGAAACCGTATCGCACGGGGTCTGTGAGGAGTGCGTCATCCATGTAGTTGAGCCGGAGCGGAACGGTTCGGAGCCGCCGCTCCCCGATTTTTGCGAGGGAGTTGTTTGGGGGATGAAGAGTCTTATCCTTGGCGGTCTCTTGTTTAATCTGGCTTTGGGAATTGTGATTTTGGTTGTGGAAACGTTGCACGCCCTGACCGGGGGCTGGATTCCCGGAATCGTCCAATGGTAGCGGGGGTGGGCGTCTATTACGCAGTCTCCACTCCCAAAAAGCTGTTTTCACAGAGCCGGGCATAAATCCCCGCTTGGGCGAGCAACTCCTCGTGCGTGCCGCGCTCGACGATCCGGCCCCGTTCCATCACGAGGATTTGATCGGCGTGGCGGACGGTGGAAAGCCGGTGGGCAATCACGAAGCTGGTCCGATGCGCCATCAGCCGGTCCAGCGCTTGCTGGATTTGCCGCTCGGTCTCGGTATCGACGCTCGCGGTGGCTTCGTCGAGGATCAGGATGGGCGGGTCTTTGAGCAGGGCGCGGGCAATGGAGACGCGCTGTTTTTCGCCCACACTCAACTTGACGCCACGCTCCCCGACTACGGTGTCGAGACCTTCCGGGAGCCGTTCGATAAACGCGCTGGCGTTGGCGGCTTGGGCGGCGGCCATCATCTCTTCGTCGGTGGCGTCCGGTTTGCCCAGGCGCAGGTTGTCACGCACGCTGCCGTTGAAGAGAAAACTTTCCTGCGTCACCAGCCCCACCGCTTCGCGCAGGACATCCTTGGGGATTTCACGCAGCGGATGGCCATCCACGAGGATTTCCCCCGTGTCGAACTCGTAAAAGCGCGTGAGCAGGTTGACCAGGGTCGATTTGCCCGCGCCGGTCGAGCCGACCAGCGCGATCGTCTCGCCAGGGCTGCTGTGGAGATTGATATTGTGGAGCACGGGAATCGCTTCGTCGTAGGAAAAGCAGACGTTCTGGAACCGGACATCGCCGCAGAGGGAGCGCGCTTCGGCGCGGGACCGCCCGGTTTGGCGTTCCGGCCCGGCGGCATTGGCTTCCACTTCGGTGTCGAGGATCTCGAAAACCCGCTCCCCGGCGGCGCGTCCGGCCTGGATTAACTGGTTGAGCTGATGCAGGCGGCTGATCGGCTCGTAGAGCAACCGGGCGAGGATCAGGAACGCGACCAGATCGCCGAGCTTGAGGGTTCCCGCCAGGACGGCCTGCCCGCCAAAGCCGATGATCAGCACCATCCCGCACGAGGCGAAGAAGCCCATCAACGGGTTATAGAGCGACCACGCCCGCATGACGACCAGCGTCGCCTCCATCAAATTGCGGCTCGCGCCGTTAAACCGGGCGTGCTCCTGCGATTCCCTGACGTAAGTTTTGATTTGGCGGATTCCGGCGAGGTTGTCGTGAAGCAGCGCGTTCATCGCAGAGGCGGCCTTGCGCTGGACCCGGTAACGCAGATGGGCGGTGAGGGTGTAGGTCAGGGCGCCCGCGACCAAAAACGGAATGGGCGTGAGCGCCAGCAAAGCCAGTTTCGCACTGTAAACAAAGCACATCGTCGCCGCGAGCCCCACCATCAGCAGCGCAACGACTCCCTGCTCAATCCCGTCAATGAGAACCCGTTCGACCGAAGTCACATCTTCCAGCAGCCGGGTCATCACATCCCCGGTGGAGCGGTTGTCGAACCAGCCGACCGGCAGCCGCTGGATGTGCGCGTAGAGATCGCTGCGGAGATCAAAAATGACCCGCTGCTCAAACGTGTTGTTGAGCCGGATGCGCAGGGCGTTGAAAAGCTCCTCCAGAAAGAACGCGCCCAAGGCCAAAAGCGTCAGTCCCACGAGCCGGTCGCCCCGGCCTTTGGAGATGTCGTCGATGGCGAGTTGGCTGACTTTTGGAAACACGATGACCATTGAGGACATCAGGATGGCGCAGCCGAGCGTACCGGCCGCCAGCCAGGGGTAGCGGCGCAAGTATCGGAAGACGCGAAGAACGGTGCTCATAGGGCAAACTTAATTAATCGACCCGGTCGCCTCCATACGCAACCGGCTCTCCAGAGAAAAGATTCTGAAATTTTGAAGAATGGTGGTTGAAATTGGAACGAAATGGGTTAAAATCCCACGAAATTCCACCCAATGCCCTCCGACGCCTACAATTCCATCACCTTCACCGGTCAGTTCCGGCACGGGGTCGATACGAAAAACCGGCTCACCATTCCGGCGGATTGGCGTTCGGGTGAAGAAGGGGTGCTTTATGTGCGCATTCACAGCACCGGGAGTCATCTCACGGTCTTGCCGCCGGATCAACTTCGGAAAACGGTGGCCGCCATTGAAGCCCGCAAAGACAAGACCGTTGCCGAGCAGCAAAAGCTGATCCGTATGGTCTCCGCAGGGGCGCATCGGTGTTGCGTGGACAAGCAGGGGCGCATGGTTTTGCCCCCGGAATTTTGCCTTAAGGCAGAGTTGCAGGGCGAGGTGATGCTGGTCGGCGGTTTCGGCCAGTTTGAAATTTGGAACACCGAGCGGTGGGCTGCCGAGCAGTCCGCTGACGAGGTCGAGAGTCGAGATCTTGCGAACGAGCTTGGTCTATGATGATCCCCGCAGTCGAGTTTATGGAAGCCGCGGCCCCCGGGTTGCGGCAAAGGAGTCGTTACTTGAACCCCCCCACACCTTATCACGAGCCGGTCTTGCTTCAGCAAACGCTGACGCTGCTTGCGCCCGCGCCGGGGAAGCTCTTTGTGGACGGGACGCTCGGGGGCGGCGGCCACACGGAAGCCTTCTTGAAAGCCGGCGCGCGGGTGATCGGCCTTGATCAAGACCCGCAAGCGCTCGCGTTTGCCGGGGAACGCTTAAAAAGCTACGGCGAGCAGTTCACGCCGGTTCGCGCTAATTTTGAGGAAGTCGGTTCGGTTCTCGACCGGATGGGCATTGAAGGGATCGACGGGGCGCTTTTGGACATCGGCGTTTCCTCCTGGCAGCTCGATACGCCGGAACGGGGGTTCAGCTTTCAGCAGAACGGCCCTCTCGATATGCGGATGAACCCGGACGCGCCGTTGAGCGCGGCGGAGATCGTCAACACTGCCCCGGAAGGGGAGCTGGCGCGCATTTTCCGCGACTACGGCGAGGAAAACGCGGCCCGCCGCATCGCCCACCGGATCGTCCGCGACCGGGAAGAACGTCCGCTGGAGACCACCTTTGACCTCGTGCGCAGCGTGGAAAAAGTGAACCCGCGCCGGGGTCGGGTCCACCCGGCCACCAAAGTCTTCCAAGCCCTGCGCATTGCCGTGAACCGGGAACTCGACGTCCTTCAGTCGGCGTTGACCGGCTTTTCCGCCCGGCTCAACCCCGGCGGACGCCTGGGGGTCATCACGTTCCATTCTCTGGAGGACCGGATCGTGAAGAATTTCTTCAAGGCGCGCAGCATCGAGTGGCTTGACCGCCCCGAGTGGCCGGAGCCGCGCCGCAATCCCGATTTCGAATTCCAGCTCCTCACCCCCAAGCCGGCCATCGCTTCGGAGGAGGAGCAAAACCGCAACCCGCGCTCCCGCAGCGCCAAACTCCGCGTGGTCGCCAAACATTATGTCAGCTAACCGTCGCCGTCTTGAAAATACCGTCCCGGTGGGGGCTTTTTCACCGTGGTTAATTATTGCCATCCTCGTTTTGATGGGGGGAATGACGTGGGTTTATTACAAAAACCAGATCGTCAACCGGGGCGGGGAGATCAAAGCGATGGAAAACGAACTGGCCGCCCTGGGGCGTAAGAACGAGGCGTTGACCTGGCGCATCGCCCAGCTTTCCGGCTGCGCCGCATTGCAAAAACGGCTCGACGAGGGATTCATCAAGATGGTCAAAATCGCTCCCGCCAGCATTGTGCACGTTGATTTCCCGCATCCCGCGGGCGTTATCGGAAGCGAAATCCGGACCGTCTCTAACAGCGTCGCCCGCCGATGAACAAAACCGCCAAAGTAAGAGCAATTTTTGTCTGCTTTGGCTTGGTGTGCGCTTTTACAGGCTTTTCGGCCCGTTTGGTCTATCTGCAAGTCCACGAGCACGAGAAATTCGAGCGGTTGGCGGCGGAAAAACATGTCAAAAAACAGATCATTGCCGCCCGGCGCGGCGTGATTCTCGACACCAAAGGCGAATTGCTCGCGGCCAACGAACCGCTCAATAACGTCGTGGTGGATGGGAGCGTCGTTGCGGCCGGAAAGGTGACCCCTTCCGAAATCGCCTCCGTTCTGGCCGGGCCGCTGAAGATCTCCGCCTCGAAACTTAAGGAGAAGATCGATACCTCCCGCAAATACGTGGTTTTAAAAAAAGGGATCACTGAAGCGGAAACGACGTTATTGACCCAGCGGATGGAGGAGTTCCAGGCGAAGAACCGGAAACCGATCCGGGGGATTTTCTTTGAGCCGGACACCCGGCGGGTCTACCCCAACAGCGAAACGTTGTGCCATGTCCTCGGGTTTATCGGGGAAAAGCGAACCCGTTTTGCGGGCGTGGAGGAAAGCGAGCGGGTCGGCGTGGAAGGGGTGGAGCGCACCATGGACAAATGGCTGCGTGGCTATGACGGCTTCCGCTACATCGAGCGGGACCGCACCGGCAAAGAGATCGTCCCCTACCGGGGCCAGGAGCGTCCCTCCCGCGACGGCTACAATGTGCGGCTCACCATCGACATGCAGTTGCAGCATATCGTCGAGACCGAGTTGGAGGGGCTCTACAAGCAATACCGGCCCGAATTCGCCACCGCCATCATGATGGACCCCAAGACCGGGCGCATCCTGGCCATGGCCAACCGGCCGTGCTTCGATCCGAACGACCTGACCAAAGGGGAGACCGATAAGATCAAGCCGGAGGCGATGAAAAACGCCGCCGTGATCAATGTCGTCGAGCCGGGCTCGGTATTCAAAATCGTTCCCGTTTCCGCCTCCCTCAATGAAAAACTGGTGGACCTCGACACCATGATCAACTGCGAAGGGGGGCGGTTTTTCTACGGCGGCAAAATCCTCAAAGACCACGGCCATTGCGATCATCCCGACCTGAATGTTTTCGATGTCGTCGTCAAATCGAGCAACATCGGTTGTGCCAAGCTCGGGATGAAGCTGGGTGAACAGCGCTTTTACGAATACGTCCGCGCCTTCGGTTTTGGCGAACGCACCGGCATCAATCTCCCCGGCGAAGTCCCCGGCATTGTCCACTCCCCAAAGAGCGCCGGGTGGAATGTTTTGACCATCACCCGGATGCCGATGGGGCAGGGGGTCTGCGTCACTCCGATCCAGATGATCGCCGCGATGAGCGCCATTGCCAATGGCGGCCATCTCATGATGCCGCAAATCGTCGATGCCGTGGTCGATGAGAGCGGGAAAAGCATCGTCGATTTCACCCCCGTGCAGATGCGGGAAGTGGTGTCCTCCGAAGCGGCCGCCAAGCTGCGCTCCGCGTTGAAAGATGTCGTCAGCAAACGCGGCACCGCATTTGGAGCAGCCATCCCCGGCTACTCCACCGGCGGCAAGACCGGCACGGCCAACATCGCCAAGCCCAATGGGGGCGGTTATTACGAGAACCGCTACGTCACCTCTTTTGTCGGCTTTTTCCCCGTGGACGATCCGCAGGTTGTATGCCTTGTGATGGCTTATGATCCCAAGGCGGCTGAAAACCTCACTTACGGCGGCCTGGTGGCCGGTCCTTCTTTCTCCCGGATCGGCGAACAGACCGCTCATTACCTCAATATCTCACCCGATCTGGAACAGGCATCTCCGGAAGCGATTGCCAAACTTGCCAATTCGGGGCGCTAAACCATTTGTATGCAACTTAAAGCTCTTCTTTCCAAACTCCCCACGGTGCTGACCGTCGGTTCCGTTGACCGGGACATCGCCGCGATCTGTTACGATTCGCGCCGGGTCCAGAAAAACTCCCTTTTTGTCGCCCTGCGCGGCGAAAAGGCCGATGGCAACAGCTACATCGACGAGGCGATCGAACGCGGTGCCGTTGCCATCGTGAGCGAGGAGGAACAGCCGCAACGCCGCGCCACCATCATCGTAGTCCAGAATGCCCGGAACGCGCTGGCCGATTTGGCGGCGGAATTTTACGGCAACCCGTCCCTGGGGCTCAAGGTCGCCGGGATCACCGGCACCAATGGCAAAACGACCACGGCGTTTCTGCTGCGCCATCTTTGTGAAAGCGTGCAGATGCGCTCCGGGTTGCTCGGCACCATCCAATACGAAATTGGCGACCGCATTTTGCCTGCCCCGCGCACCACGCCCGAATCGCTCGATTTGCAGGAACTTCTCTACCAGATTCGCTCCGCCGGATGCCGGGCCGTGTCGATGGAGGTCTCATCCCACGCGCTTGACCAGGGGCGGGTGCGCCAGGTCGAGTTCGATACCGCAATTTTCACCAACTTGACGCAGGATCACCTCGATTTCCATAAGACGATGGAGGCGTATTTCGAGGCGAAGGTGAAGCTGTTCACCGGGATGGCCGAACAGCCTCGGAAAAAAGGAAAAGCCGTCATCAATATCGACGACCGCTGGGGGCAGCAGTTGATTGCGCGGCTCAACAAAGACACGCCGGGGCTTCCGGTGATCACGTTTGGAATGAACGCCCGGGCCGACTTCCGCGCCAGCGCCGTGAAAACCGACTTCGGCGGCACGCAATACCAGTTGGATGCACAGGGAAAAACCTACCTCGTTCGGCTTCCGTTGATTGGCTTTTTCAACGTCTACAATTCACTCGCGGCATTGGCGGGAGCCGCGGCAATGGGGGTGGACCTGCGAACGGCGGTCCGCGCCCTGGCCGATGCGCCGAGCGTCCCGGGGCGGCTGGAGCCGGTTCCGGTGAAACGGCAATTCCGCGTATTTGTCGATTACGCCCATACCGACGACGCCCTCTCCAATGTGATGAAAACCTTGCGCGATCTCGGTCCCCGGCGGCTGATCGTCGTCTTTGGGTGCGGCGGCAACCGGGACAAAGCCAAGCGTCCCCTGATGGCTTCCGCCGTGGAGCGGCTGGCCGATTGGGCGGTGGTCACTTCCGACAACCCTCGCAAGGAGAGCCCGGAAGCGATTCTCGAAGAGATTAAACGCGGGTTCAAAGGCCGGAACTACGAAGCCATCGAGGACCGCCGCGAAGCGATTTTTCACGCGATTTCAATGGCCGTTCCCCGCGACATCGTCCTCATTGCCGGAAAAGGACACGAGAAAATCCAGGAATTTGCCGATCACTCGGTTCCGTTTGACGATCTCGCCATTGCGCGGCTCGCCGTGGAAGCCAAACCGGTCGAAACCGAACCCTAAATCCCCCCATGACCTCCCCTCAAACCGAATCTGTGCAGATTGCCGATTGCGAAATTCGCGAGCAGCAGGATAATGCCCGTCTGGAAATGAATCGACGCGCCCGAGGCGTCCGGTATGCACGGATGCGGTGCCGTCAGGTCTGGTCCGAAGCGCAGGTGATTGTTCGGGACGGCCGTTATTCTTTTCTTAACTGATTTTATATTGTGGACGCCACGACACTCCAACAAATCGCCCAATGGGCGGACGGCACGCTGAACGGGAACCACCCCGGCCAGACGGTGACGCGCGTCTGCACCGACTCGCGCAAATTGGAGCCGGGCGATCTCTTTTTGGCGCTCCGGGGTGAAAATTTCGACGGACACCGGTTCGCCGCCCAGGCTGCCGCCCGGGGAGCCGCAGCCGTCGTGGTGGAGCAAGGTTTTGAGGAGGAGTGGCCGCCCGGGTTTCCGGTGATCCGCGTGGCCGACACGCTCCGGGCGTTGCAGTCGGTTGCGAGCCGCTACCGGGCATCGCTGCCGTTGCGGGTCGTCGCGCTAACCGGGAGCACCGGCAAGACCAGCACCAAAGATTTTCTTGCCGCCGTACTGGGCGAAAAATTCCAGGTGGTCAAAACGGAAGGCAACTTCAACAACCACATCGGGTTGCCGCTCACGATGCTTCGGGCCAGCGCCGCCGACCGGATCGGCGTGTTTGAACTCGGGATGAACCATCCCGGCGAAATCGCGCCGCTCGCCGCCATGGCTGCCCCGGAGGTCGGGATCATCACTAATATCGGCACCGCGCATCTGGAATACATGGGCACCCGCGAAGCGATTGCGCTGGAAAAAGGGCGGCTCGCCGAAGCGCTCCCGGCTTCGGGTCACCTGGTGCTCCATGCCGCCGACGATTTTAGCGAATCCATCGCCCGCCGCTGCCCGGCTCCCACCGTCATGACCGGCATCGAACGGGGCGATATGGCCGCCACGCTACTGGAAACCGGCTTTGAGGGCACCCGTTTCCGGGTCCGGGCCGGGGATGAAGAGGCGGAGGTGTCGTTGCCGGTGCCCGGGTTGCACATGGTGGAGAATGCATTGCTTGCGCTGGCCGTCGGGCGGGTGTTTGGGATTCCGCTCGCGCAGGCTGCCGAGGGTCTGGCCAAATGCCATCTCACCAAGGGACGGCTCGAACGCAAAACGCTCGCCGGGATCGATTTTCTGGACGACACCTACAACGCCAACCCGGATTCCATGCGGGCCGCCTTGCGGACTCTTGCCGTGCTGCCGGTCAAAGGGGCGCGAATTGCCGTGCTGGGGCGGATGGGGGAACTCGGCGCGGAATCCGAGCGCGGACATCAATCCGTCGGCCGCGAGGCAGCTCAAGCCGGGATCGACACCGTTCTTGCAGTCGGGGAAGAAGAAGCCGGCTGGATTGCCGAAGCCGCGCGGGAAGCCGGGCTGAAGCAAGTCCACCAGCTCGACGATCCCGAAGCCGCCGCGCTTTGGCTCTGTCAAGAGGCCCGCCCCGGCGACCTGGTCCTTGTCAAAGGGAGCCGTTCCGCCCGGATGGAGCGCGTGCTCGATCACCCCGCCTTTCGTCTCTCCAACGCCATTTTATAATCACCCGTGCTGTATTACATTCACCTTTTAAGCGAGCATATCGATGGGACTAACGTGTTCAAATACATCACGTTCCGGGCCATTGGCGCCGCGATGACCTCTTTCCTGCTCTGCCTGATTTTCGGGAACTGGGTGATCCGCAAATTGATCGGCTTGAAAATCGGCCAGCCGATCCGCACCAAGGAGGAAGTCCATAAATTGGCCGAGTTGCACGGAGCCAAGCGGGGCACCCCCACGATGGGCGGCGTCTTAATTCTCGGTTCGGTCACGGCGACCACGCTGCTTTGGGCGCGGCCGGACAACCAATTCGTCTGGCTGGCCCTCTTTTCAATGCTTTGGCTGGGAGTGGTCGGGTTTATCGACGATTACCTGAAGGTTACCAAGAAAAAATCGGACGGCCTTCCCGGGCGGCTGAAATTGCTGGCCCAATTTTCGTTGGCGGCGGTGGTTACGGCGTTTTTTGTTTTAAACCCGGCGCTCCAGATCCAAGCGAAGGAACTGTTCGTGCCGTTTTCCAAAGACGCGGTCGTCCAAAACCTCGGCTATTTTACCTTCCTGTTTTTCGCGCTTGTGATCGTCGGCACCTCCAACGCCGTCAATCTCACCGACGGTCTGGACGGGCTGGCGACCGGCTGCACGATCACGGCAGCGTTTGCCTACGGCCTCATTGCCTATGCCGCGGGGAATGTCAAAATTGCCAGCTATTTGCAGATTCCGTTTTATCCCCAGGCGGGTGAACTGACGGTGCTGTGCATGGCGCTTTTGGGAGCCGGGATGGGTTTCCTGTGGTTTAACGCGCACCCGGCCCGCGTGTTTATGGGAGACACCGGATCGCTTGCCATCGGCGGCGTGCTCGGCGTTGTCGCCATCTGCACCAAGCAGGAACTGCTTTTGCTGGTCGTCGGCGGCATCTTTGTCATCGAGGCGCTCTCGGTGATCCTGCAAGTGGCCAGCTTTAAACTGACCGGCAAACGGATTTTCCGCATGTCGCCCATTCACCATCATTTTGAACTGCTCGGGTGGCAGGAAAACACGGTGATTGTGCGGTTCTGGATTCTCTCGATCATGTTCGCCTTCCTTGGCCTGGCCACTTTAAAACTTCGCTAATGAACTCCCCTTACGCCCATCAATCGATTGCCGTGCTCGGACTGGGTTCCAGCGGCGAGGCGGCCGCGCGCCGACTTCTCGAAGAAGGAGCATGCGTGACGGGGCTCGATAGCGGCGATTCGGAAAAACTCCAAGCCGCCGCCGCGAAACTCCGGGCCGACGGGATTCGCGTGTTGCTGGGCAGCGATGCGGAGAGCGATCCGTCGCAATACGATCTGGCGGTGTTGAGCCCCGGGATTGACCCGGTCGTGCCGCTCGTTCGCAAATTTTTGGCAGACTCGATCCCGATCATCGGCGAACTCGAACTCTCTTATACGCTGTGCGCCTGCCCGGTCGTGGCGATCACCGGGACCAACGGCAAAACCACCACCACGCAACTGATCGAGCGGATGCTCAATGCCTGCGGGTTGCGGAGCATGGCCGCCGGGAATATCGGTCCCGCTTTTGCCGCCCGGGTGAGGGAGAGCGCCAGCCTTGATTTGATGACCCTGGAGGTCAGCTCGTTCCAGTTGGAGACGATTCGCACCTTCCGCCCCGTGATCAGCATCTGGCTTAATTTCCAGGCCGACCATCTCGACCGCTACGCCTCGATGGAGGAATATTATGCGGCCAAAATCCGCATCTTCGAAAACCAGACGGCGGACGATGTCGCGATTGTCAAATTTGAAGACAAGCTGCCCCCGATCAAGGCGAAGAAGATCACCTTCAGCGCCTATACGCAGGGCGGCGATCTCGATCTGCGCGATGGCGTGATCCATTTCCATGGCAAACCGGTGTTGCGCCTCGAAGAGACCGAGCTTCGCGGCCTGCACAACGCCGAGAACCTGATGGCGGCGCTGGCGGTCGGAGCGGTGCGGGGACTCGATTTCGCGCCGATGCTCGAATCGCTGCGCACCTACAAGGCGTTGCCGCATCGCTGCGAGCGCGTAGGGGCCGTGGGCGGGGTCGAATACATCAATGATTCAAAAGCGACCAACCTGGACGCGCTCGAAAAAGCGCTGCTCTCCGAGACCCGGCCCGTCGTCCTGATCGCCGGGGGCAAGGACAAAGGGTTTGAGTTCGACTCGCTCACCGATCTGGTTGCCTCCAAAGCTCGTGCGGTGATTCTGATTGGCGAAATGGCCGATCGTATCGCCCGGTTTTGGGGTTCGCGGGTTCCTTGCCAGAGGGCGCAATCGCTGGCCGAAGCCGTGCAACTCGCTCATTCCCAGGCCCGGAGCGGCGATGTCGTTCTTTTCTCCCCAGGAACCTCCTCTTTTGATATGTTCAAAAGCTACGCCGATCGCGGCAACCAATTTCGCACCCTCGTTCAAAACCTACCTGACCCTGCCCTATGAAACTCTTCCCTGCGAAACCCAAAAAACCGGCCCAGATTTTGCAAGCCTCCGTCGTGCGCCGTTCGGCTCGGACGGCCTCCATCGAGCAAGAGGAGGAGCCGACCACCAGCTTTACCACCGCGCTGGTGGTCGTGGTGATGCTTCACGTCGTTTTTGCCGGGGGCATCTACATGTTTGAATCGATCAACACGCATCACCCGGAAGCCACTGAGGGGAGGCGGCCCGCAGTAGCGAAAACCGCGATGGCAGCGACGAGCGCTCCCGCAGCGGCCGCTCCCATCACCCCCGCGACTCATCCCAAAGCGGCTGAAGTTGCCGCTCCTGCCGCCGCCGAGCCGGTCAAGAAAAGCCCGGTTGCCGCGACGGCAACGGCTCCCGCAGCCGTCACGGTAAAGGATTCCGGCACGACCTATACCGTCGTCAAAGGGGACAACCCCGTGAACATCTCCAAGCGGCTCCGCGTGAGCCAGGAAGACCTTCTCAAATTAAACCGCATTGACGATCCCAAGAAACTCCGAATTGGCCAGAAGTTGCGCGTGCCGGTCAAACTTCACGCTTCCTCCAATTAGCACCTCACATGAAACGAGCCGTTCTGGGACTGCTGCTTTCGGTCACCACGATGGTGGTGATCGGGATCGTCATGCTCTTCAGCACCGGCGCTTTCAGCCGCGACGCCTACAAGGTCAAAAAGCATAAGCACGAGGCCGTTGCCGGCGCCAAGCCAAGCGCGGAAAAAGCCAGCGGCGATGCGGGCGAAAACGAGATTCTGTGGGACCCGGCATGCCTCGTCAAACGCCAGGCCATGTGGCTTGGGATCGGCCTCTGCGTCTGCCTCGGGGCGGCCCTGCTCGATTACAATTTTTGGCAGAAAACGTGGGCGTATTGGTTCGGGCTCGCGGTGATTTTGTTGCTCGCCTGTTACGTTTTCCCGAAAATCAACGGCTCGCACCGGTGGATTCGCTATGGCCCGATCTCTTTCCAGCCTTCCGAGATCGGAAAAATCGCCGCCATCGCTTTCCTTGCGTCGTGGTTTCAGAACCACATTGAGGATGCCAGGGAATTGATCAAGGGAATCGTTCTGCCGCTGATGGGGGTGGGCGTGTTGATGGGGTTGATCGCCGGGGAAGTCGATCTGGGCACCACGGCAATTATAGGCGGCACCGCGCTGGTGATGATCTTTGTGGCCGGGGCCAATCTTTTTTACCTGCTCCCGCTGCCGGTGATCGGGATTTCGGGGATTCTCTACGCCGCCTGGCAAATTCCCGAACGGGTCAAACGCCTCCTGGCGTTTTTGGATCTGGAAAACCACAAAGAGGGGGGCGGTTACCAGCAATGGAACGGTCTCATTGCCTTCGGTTCGGGTGGCGTGGACGGTCTGGGGCTGGGCAACGGCCGCCAGAAATTCATGTTTTTGCCGGAAGCCCATACCGATTTTATTTTCCCCACCATTGGCGAAGAGCTGGGGCTTGTTTTCACATTGCTGATCGTTTTTTGCTATGTGGTCATGATCATCAGCGGGATGGCGATTGCGCTGAACGCCCGCGACCGGTTCGGGATGCTGATGGGAACCGGCATCACCACCATGCTGGCGCTCCAAGCCGCGATGAACATCGGGGTCACGACTGCGGTGCTGCCCAACAAAGGGATTCCGCTGCCGTTCATCAGCTACGGCGGTTCCAACCTGCTTTTCAGCCTTTTGGGGATCGGGATTCTCTTGAATATTTACCGCAAAGGCGATTCCAAGCCGCCGGTCCGTTCGGTCACCAAACCCCGGCCTTTGATGACGCCAAGAATTTGAAGATATGATCCGCAGATTACGCAGATTACCGCAGATTTTTGAATTCCCTGAGTCACAACGCTTAATCTGCGCAATCTGCGGTTAAAACACCTCGTATGAAAATTGCCATTGCAGGCGGTGGAACCGGCGGACATTTATTCCCGGCGTTGGCTGTGGGGGAGGTGTTGCTGGAACGCGGCCACGAGGTGCTTATTTTCATTTCCGAAAAAGAGGTCGATGCGCTTGCAATTCGAGGCCGCAACGAGTTCCGCTTCGAGAAGCTCCCGAGCATCGGGATGCCCCGGCTTTTTTCCCCGGCGATGCTGACTTTTTTCAAACGGTTTAATGCCAGCTTTGCCCCGTGCCGGAAAATCTTTAACGAGTTCCAGCCCGATGCCGTGCTGGGCATGGGCGGGTTCACCTCCACGCCGCCCATTTTGGCCGGAAAACTGCGGCGCATCCCGACGTTTGTCCATGAATCCAACGCCATTCCCGGCAAAGCCAATCGCCTCAACGGGTGGCTCGTGGACGAGGTGCTGCTGGGTTTTGAGGAATGCAAGGCTCATTTTCCCCACGCCCGCTGTGAAGTGACCGGCACGCCGATCCGCCGCTCGCTGGCCCAACCGGTGGAGCGGGAAAAAGCGCTGGCCGGGTTCGGGCTTTCCCCGGAGCGCAAGACCGTTTTCATCATGGGCGGCAGCCAGGGAGCCCACGGCATCAATGAAGCGTTGCGCGCGGCCGCAGCCACCCCGCAGTTCCAGTCGGTCCAGGTCATCCACCTCACCGGCCCCGGAGACGAGCAGCCGATGGCGCAAGTCTACCGGGAAGCCGGGATTCCGGCCCATGTTGCCGCCTTTTGTCACCAAATGGAAAACGCCTACAGCGCCGCCGATCTGGTGATTGCCCGGTCCGGCGCGGCAAGCCTCTCAGAGATATCCCATTTCGGGCTGCCGTCGATCCTCATTCCCTTCCCGCACGCGGCGGAAAATCATCAGCATTTGAATGCGGAAATATTTGCCCGAGCCGGGGCGGCTACGTTATTAAAAGAGTCCGAAACGACGGGCGAAACGCTGGCCGCCGCAGTGGGCGCGCTTCTTGGGGACGCAAGCCGGCTCCAGCAGATGGCCAGCCAGAGCGCGCATCTTGCGCCGCGCGATGCCGCCGTCTGCGTTGCGGACACGATTGAAAGATTTAAATGAACGACACCAGCAAATACCTGGCTGAAATTTTAATGGGAGGCGAACTGCGCATCCATCTCATCGGGGTGGCCGGTTCCGGGATGAGCGGGATTGCCGGGTTGTTGCTGGCGATGGGGCACACGGTTTCCGGTTCCGATAAAGTCACCAACGTGGAAGTTCAGCGGCTGCAAAAGCTCGGGCTGGAGTTCCACCAGCCGCAAAATGCCGCGAATATTCATTACGCCGACCTGGTTATTTTTTCCTCGGCGATCCGTCCCGGCAATGTGGAATACGACGAGGCGATCCGCCAGGGGGTGAGCATGGTGCGCCGGGCCGACGCCTTGGCCGCCATCATGCAATGCAAACGGGGCATCGTGGTTTGCGGAATGCACGGCAAAACGACCACCTCTTCCATGGCGGCGCATGTCCTGCGTGTGGGCGGCGCAAAGCCGTCGCACTACGTCGGCGCGGAGATCCCGATTTTGGGAACCAACGCCCATTGGGATACCGATGGGGACTGGTTTGTGGCCGAGGGCGACGAGAGCGACGGGACGCTGGCCAACTACTCGACCGAGCACGCCATTATCCTCAATATCGAAGAGGAACACCTCGATTATTACGAAGACCTCGCGGCCATCGAAGCTGTCTTTAATCAACTGATGGACCAGACGAGGGGGACGATTTATTTTTGCGCCGATGATCCCCACGCGAGCCGGATTTGCGGCAGCCGCCCGGGGGTGATTTCCTACGGAGCTTCCGCGAACGCCGACTATCGGTTCGAGTCGCTCCACGATGCCCATTTCCAATCCCGCTTTGAGGTGATCCGCCATGGGGAACGGCTTGGGGTGGTCGAACTGAACGTCCCCGGGCTCCACAATGTGAGCAACGCGATGAGCGTCATTGCGCTGGCGAGCGAACTCGGGATCGCGTTCCCGAAAATCGTCGAGGCGCTTGCTTCCTTCCGGGGAGCCCGTCGCCGCTTTGATATCAAATACCGGAGCGAGAAATTCCTGGTGGTGGACGACTACGCCCATCACCCGAGCGAAATCCGCGCCACGCTGGCCACCGCCCGCAACGGCAGCCATCGCCGCATCCTCGTCCTGTTCCAACCGCATCGCTACACGCGGACCGTGAAGTTAAAGGACGAATTTGGAACCGCCTTTGACGATGCGCAGTTTGTCTTTTTGGCCGACATTTATCCGGCCAGCGAACCGCCCATTCCGGGCGTGACCAGCCAGATGATTGCCGACGCGATGGCGGCCCATGGACATCACGGCGGGCATTACGTTTCCGACCGCGCCCAGATGGTTTTGGAAGCCGGACGGCTTTTGCAGCCGGGCGATTGCATCTTGAGCCTCGGAGCCGGGAACATCCACGAACAAGGCTCCATCCTGGCGCGCGATCTATCGGCCATGGAGGAACTCCATGCCGCGATGGGCGAGGGGGTCATTAAATTATACGAACCGCTTTCCAAACACACCACCTTGCGCGTCGGCGGGCCCGCCCAATTCTGGGTCGAGCCGGAGACCGAAGCCGGGCTGGGGCGGCTGGTGGCGCATTGCCACGAACGGGCCATCCCGCTGATGGTCATGGGGCGCGGCTCCAACTTGCTCGTGCGGGACGGCGGTATCCGCGGCGTGGTGGTTCACCTGGAGCGGGGCGAATTTGCGCGGCTCGAAATCGACGGAATGCGCATCACTGCGGGCGCGGGCGTCAAGCTCAAGGAACTCGCCCAAGCCGCCAGGAAAGCAGGCATCGGCGGGTTCGAATGGATGGAGGGAATCCCCGGCAACATCGGCGGCGCATTGCGCATGAACGCGGGAGCGATGGGCAGCGAAACGTTTGGCCAGGTGCTCTCGTTGCGTGTGGTTGATTCGGAAGGGCAGCTCCACGATCGCGTTCCCGCCGATTTGGAAATCCGCTACCGGGGCGTTCCGGCGCTCGGGCGGCAATACGCCACCTGTGCCGTGCTGGAAGGTTTTGCCCGGCCTCAAACGGAGATCGCCCGCTTGATGGACGATTACGCCCATAAACGCTGGGCCATCCAGCCCAAAGAGCCGAGCGCGGGATGCACCTTTAAAAACCCGGCCGCCTGTCCCGCGGGCCAGCTTATCGAAGAACTCGGGCTCAAGGCGATGCGCGTTGGCGGGGCTTGCGTCTCCACGCTGCACGGCAACTTTTTTATTAACGACTCCCACGCCACCGCCGCCGATATGCTTGATTTGATCGAGCAGGTCAAAGCGGTCGCGCTGGAACAACGGGGCATCGCGCTGGAGACCGAGGTCCAAATCGTCGGCGAAGCCAAATCTTTTCTATCCAAATGAGCTTTCTTACCAACAAGCGCATCGTCGTCCTGAAAGGCGGTCCCGGCTCGGAACGCGAAATTTCCCACGCCTCTGCGGCGGGAGTGGTTGGCGCGTTAAAAAAACTCGGTGCGGAGGTCATCGATCTCGATGTGACCGGGCCCGGCTTCGACCTCCCCTCGAAGGTCGATTTCGTATTCAACATCATTCACGGCACTTTTGGTGAAGACGGCCAGGTGCAGCGCGAACTGGAGGCCCGGGGCGTGCCGTACACCGGCGAAGGGGTGCAAGGGAGCGAGTTGGCGTTTGATAAACTCAAAGCCAAAGCCCGGTTTGTGGAACGCGGCGTGCCGACCGCCAAATTCGAGATTGTCGCGGCGGGTGTCATGCCGAGCTTGCCGTTGCCTTACGTCATCAAAGCGCCGTGCGAAGGGTCCAGCGTGGGGGTTTTCATCGTCAAGACGCCCGAAGAGGCTGCCCCGGCAGTGAAAGCCGCCGCCTCTTTTGCCAAGGAATTGCTGGTTGAACAATTTGTCGAGGGACGCGAATTGACCGTCGGGATTTTGGGCGACCTCGCGCTGCCAATTATTGAAATCCGGCCCCGCGTTGGCTTCTATGATTTCGCCAACAAATACCCGTTCCTCGACCCGACGGGACAAGGTGCGGCCGACCATTATTGCCCCGCCGCGCTTGACGAGGCGGCCACCTTGTTGGTCCAGCAAACCGCTCTCGCCGCCAAGCGTGCGCTCGATCTCGAAGTATATTCTCGCGTCGATATCATCCTTCGTCCCAACGGCGAGGCGGTCGTAATCGAAATCAACACCATCCCCGGCATGACCGAGGCCAGCCTGTTGCCCGAAGCCGCCGCCGCCGCCGGGATTGGCTATCCCCAACTTTGCGAGCGCATCGCCGAACTTTCCCTTTCCCGTACCCATGATCTCCCGTAAACCTGTCAGCAATAAACGCCGTTCCGGAGGCCGTCTGCTCAAGACGCAGGGGCTCCTGGAGGTCAAAGTCCGCTCCGAGATCGCCCATCGCCAACGAAACCGGGCGATCGGGATGGTTTTTTGCAAACTGTTGCTCGCCGTCTTTCTGGTCGGCGGAGTGGTCTATGGCGGCCGCGCCGTGGTGAACCGGATGTTCTTGAATAATCCGGAATACAACCTAGCGGCGGTCGAAATCGCCGATGACGGAGCGGCGCTTTCGCGTGAACTGGTCCTCTCAACCGCCAAACTTTCGCTTGGGCAAAACATCTTCACCGTCAGCCTGGCGCAAGCTCGAGAGGCGCTCGCCAAACTGCCGCAGATCGAACGGGTCGATTTGCAGCGTTCCCTGCCGAACAAAATCGTGATTGATATTGTAGAGCGCCGCCCCGTCGCGTGGTTGGCGGAAGCCCGGGCCACCGATCCGTCGTCGTCCGAAAAATCGTTCCTGATCGACAGCAAAGGGGTTCTCTTCCGGCCCAAAAGCCAGCTCCCGGAATACCTGCGCCTTCCCGCCATTTACGGGGTCCCGGTGGAAAACTACCTGCCCGGCGAAACCGTCGGGACTCCCGAGGTGTGCGCCGCGCTTGAACTAGTCCAGAAAAACTCCGACGCCAACCGGTTCCGGCTTCAAAGCCTCGATCTTTCGCTCGGCTATTGCATGATCGCCACCGACGCGAAGCGGGCCAAGCTCACGTTTGGCATCGACGACATCGGAAAGCAGTTGGAACGGCTGGGGGCCGTGCTCGATTACGCCGCCGCCCAAGGCAAGGAAGTCCGCAAGGTCAACCTGATGGTGGAGCGCAACATCCCGGCGATCCTGGCTGATTTCTCCGCTCCTCCCGCCGCCAACGACCTGCCGGAAACGGGGCCGGACCAGGAGGACGCCCCCAAGACCGCCGTGGCCGCCGCTGAGCCGGAAAAACCGGCTCCCAAACCGGTCGTGGAGTCCAAGCCGGTGAAATCGAAATCGGCAACCGCGGCGCTCAAGAAAAAATTCACCACCGCCGCAACCCAGAAAGTCCAGCGCGCTGAACCGCTGATCCGCCGTGCGGAGCCGATCATTCGCCGCGCCGAACCGGCCCATTAACGTTTTTAACCGATGGCCAAAGATCACATTTTTGTCGGGCTGGAGATGGGAACCTCCAAGGTTTGTGTCGTGGTGGGCGAGGCGAATGCGGACGGTCCCATCAAAATTCTGGGCGTCGGCCAGGCTCCTTCCTGCGGCATCCGCAAGGGGGAGATCGTCGATTTCGAGAACGTCCATAAATGCGTGCGCGAGGCGATTGCGGACGCCGAGGACAAGAGCGACGTCACCATCAAATCGGTGTTCGCGGGCGTCACCGGGTCGCACATCCATTCCTTTAACAACCGGGGTTGCGTGAACCTACCCGAGGACCGCGAGGAGATCGACATCTCCGACTGCGAGGATGTCGCCTTGAGCGCGCGCGACGTCAATATCCCGCCGCAGAACGCTTTCCTGCACACCATCCTCCAGCACTATTACGTTGACGGGCAGGAAGGGGTGCTCAACCCGATTTCCATGCTGGGACGCATGCTGGAGGCCGATTTCCACATCATCCACGGCGTCGGGAACCGCATCCGTAACACCGTGCGCGTGATCAAGGAGCTTGGCATTGAAGTGGAGGATGTGGTTTTCAACGGCTACGCTTCGGCTCAGGCGATCCTCAATCAGCAGCAGAAAGATCTCGGGGCGCTCGTGATCGACATCGGCGGCGGCACCACCGATTACGTCGTCTATGTGGACGGCGCGGTGCAGCAAAGCGGTTCGCTGGCAGTCGGCGGCGATCACATCACCAATGATATTTCAATGGGGCTTCGCATCCCGATGGCCAAAGCCGACCGGCTCAAAATCGAGGAGGGGGATGCCACGCTCGGCAATGCGTTGCCCGGCGAAACTCTTTACCTCAAGGATGAAACCGGTTTCGCGGGCCGGGAGATCGAGCGCGAGACGCTCAATACCATTATCAACTGCCGCTTGGGCGAGACATTTGAATTGCTCAAACGGGCGCTGGAGGGGGAGCCGTATTTGCCGATGCTTGGCGCGGGAATCGTGATCACCGGCGGCTGCTCCCAAATGAGAGGGATCGGGCCGCTTGCGCAGGAAATCTTTGGCGTGCCGGTGAACGTGGCCCATGCCGCCAAATCGACCTCCGGGTTGATTGCCGTTTCCGAAAATCCGCAATTTTCCACCGCCATCGGCCTCCTTCGTTACGGACAGGCGGCCTACGCCAACCGTCCTCAAAAAACCGGAATCAAAGGGCTTTTGGGAAAACTTTTTAAACGCTAACCGTCGCCTCCTATGATCGAATTTACCCCTCGCAATGGCTCCACCACGGCCCGGAATATCAAAATCATCGGGATCGGCGGGGCGGGAGCCAATGCGCTCGACCGGATGGCGCTCGACGGGGTTGACCCGGGATGCCTCATTGCTGCCAATACCGAAGCACAGGCACTGGTTGCGTCCGTTGCGGGCGAAAAGGTGCAACTTGGGGCCGAAGCGACGCGTGGACTTGGTTCCGGGGGCGACCCGGAATTGGGCCGATGCGCGGCCGGGGAATCGGCGGCGGAAATCCGCTCCGCGCTCGAAGGAGCTGAAGCGGTGTTTGTAATCGCCGGATTGGGCGGGGGGACCGGTTCGGGCGCGGCGCCGATTGTCGCGGAACTCGCCCGGGAAACTGGCGCGCTGGTGATTGCGCTGGTGACGCTTCCTTTTGGATTTGAAGGCAAACGCCGTGCCGCACAAGCCCGGGAATCGCTCGCCGCGCTTCAGCAGCATGCGGATGCAATCCTTTGTTTTGAAAACGACCGGATGGGGGATGCCGTCGCTCCCAAAACCGGCATTCAAGCCGCTTTTGCGGCGGCTGACCTCACCTTGAGCCAATGCGTTTTGGGGCTGGCCGGATTGCTCAATCGCAACGGATTGATCCATCTGGGGTTCGACGAACTGGCCTCCGTATTGCATCGCGTCAATGCCCGCTGCCTTTTTGGTTATGGCGAGGCGGAAGGTTCCAATCGCTCTTACGATGCGTTGGCGCGCGCGCTCAAAAACCCGCTGATGGACAAGGGCCGGATGCTGCGCGATTGCGAAACCGTGCTCGTGCAAGTCACCGGCGGCCCCGATCTCACGCTCGACGAAGTGCAGCTTCTCATGGAGGAGTTCAACCGGTACGTTAACGATTCCACCCGCATTTGTTTTGGAGCGGCGGTCGATCCCGAGCTTGCCGGTCGCATCGTGGTGACGATTTTGAGTTCCGTTGGCAACGAACCCGCAGCGGTTATCCGCCCGAAACCACAGGCGCAACAGCCGGCTCCGGTTTTGCCAAAACCGGTTCCCGCGCCCGTCGAGATTCCGGCAATCCCGGATCAAAAAGAGGAGATGCCGGAACCGATCCAACAGGTTGAGGCTTTGGCGGAAAAACCCGAAGCGGAGCCGCAAGTCGAAGAGCCGGTGGTCGCTCCCGCGGCACCACGCCCTGTAAAACCGCGCGGCCTGCGCTTGCCGGTTTCTCAGGCCTCCTTGTTTGGAGAGGAGGAGGAAACTCCTTCGAAAATCGCGCCGCCTGTGCCCGGACGCATGCTGGACCGCCCCTATCCAAAAATGCCCGCGCCGGTTGAAAAAGAGCCGGAGATCGAACCGCAATCTGAGGCGATTGAGATCGAGCCGGAGCCGATTCCGGAAATTCCCATGGAGGAGGCCAGCCTGGAGCCGGAACCGGAAGCCGTGCCAGAGCCCAAACCGGCATTCGTGCGTCCGGAGCGTCGGCCGCTCATCGCTCCCAAACCGCGTGCCGCCGAGCCAAACCATGAAGCCGTTCCGCAAACCGGTTCCAAAACGCCCCAGCAGGAGATTCTCCAATTCGAGCCGGTCACGCGAGGCCGGTTTGAAAAAAGCGAACCGACCATCGTTGATGGGCAGGATCTGGACGTGCCGACCTACCTGCGCCGCCGCGTGAAGCTCCGCTAGGCATGGGAATCATTTCGGGTTTTTCTTTTCCGGCCAACCCTGTTTGAATTCCGGCGATGGAAATTTTTCGCGCGTTGCCTGCCGCCGCCCGCCTCCCTTTACGGGCCTACCGCATCCTGTTCCCGGTCGTATTGATCCTGATGTTGCCGGGTATTTTGATGCGGATGATCCGGCGCGGCAATTACCGGCATAAATTCGGCCAGCGACTCGGGCTTTATGGCAAGGCAGATCGGGCCCGCCTGGCATCGGGCGGCTGGACCTGGATTCACGCCGTGAGCGTGGGCGAGATGATGATGGGGATCAACCTGGGTCGCACGCTGCAATCGGTGCACCCGGGAATGCGGGTGTTGATTTCCACCACCACTTCCACCGGGTACGCGGTGGCCCGGGAGCAGATTGAAAATGGAGGCGGCGGGATGGAGTTGATCTATTATCCGCTGGATGCCGTCCGGATGGTGCGCCGTGTGTTGGAATTGATCCGGCCCGCGCAGGTGGTGATGGTCGATAAGGAACTCTGGCCCAATATGGTCGCCGAATGTTACCGCCGCTCGATCCCGGTCTCGGTGGTGAACGCCCGGTTGAGCCCCAGATCGGAACGCGGTTTCCGTAAATGGCGTTGGTGGGTGGCCCCGTTTTTTTCCATGCTGGAGCGGGTTTGCGTGCAGGAGCCGGACGATTTGGAGCGTTGGGAAAGCTTGGGAGTCCGCCGCGAAGCGCTCGTCTGCACGGGAAGCTTGAAATTCGATTTTGCCGTGGCGGAAGCGGCGCGTGGACCGGAGTTCCGGGGGCTTTTGGAACGAATCGGCGTTTCCCCGGAGGCTCCGATTTTATTGGGAGGCAGCACGTTCCCCGGCGAAGAGGCTATTTTGGGTCGCGTTGCGCTGGCGTTGCGAGCCCGGTTCCCCGATTTATTTTTGATCGTCGTGCCGCGCCATGTAGAACGCACTGCGGAGGTGGAGCGCGATTTGCACGCTCTCGGGTTGGCGACGGCGTTGCGCTCTGGAACCCCGGAATGGCCCGCCGGGAGCCCGCGCCCGGATGTTTTGATCGTGAACACGACGGGCGAATTGCGCGATTGGTATGCGCTCGCCACTGTTTGTTTCGTCGGCAAAAGCCTGACGGCCATCGGCGGGCAAAATCCGGCCGAGCCGGTTTTGGTGGGTCGCCCGGTGGTGTTCGGCTCTCACATGGAAAACTTTCAGGCGTTGGTGCGCCAGCTTTTGAACGCCGGGGGAGCCGTGCAGGTGCCTGATGAGGCTGGGCTTTTGCGGGAAACCGAGGCGTTGCTTGGCGATCCAGCCCGAAGGCAGGAGTTGGTGGAGCGAGCGCGGTCCGTGCTCAAGGTGCATCTCGGGGCGAACCGTCGCACGGCGGAGTTGCTGGCCTGATCCGGCCGAAGGCAGTCAGGCCGCGGGACGCGCTTTTGCCGATACTCTGCTATGTGGAGTACCGTTGGGGGTTGCTGTTGATGATGCTGTCGGGCTGCGAACCGGAGCCGAAAGGCCCGGTGCAAATCCTGGAGCCGGAGGCGATGCGTTTTGATACCGAGCAGATCCGGCGCGAAGTCGATTTTTACAAGACAAACCCGTCACGCATTGGAAAGAAGCGGATGGAAAAGGCTTTTGCGGCGTTCGATGCCCGGGTTCGGGAACTGGAGGCGCTGGTGCCAATGGCGTCCGACGAGGCGGAACGCAACGCGGCCCTTCGGCGCATCGTAAATCTCAAGGAACGTCGCCAATTGCACTGGGAGCGTTCGCAGACGATTTACGTTGAAACGCAGCCGGTGAAACGCGCCGAGCGGGTGGCAGAACGGACCGAGCCGACGAAACGTTCCGCCCAGCGTAAAATCACCTCCGCCGAGCCGCCGATGCGGGTGATGAAGGCTGAACCGGTAAACGGCTGGGATCGCTAAGAGAACGCTCAGGGGTGTGTTGGGAACGCTCAGGGGTGTTGGGAACGCTCAGGGGTGTTGGGGAACCGAAAGCTTCTGATCCGAACCGGGCGCAAACTTTGAAAAAAGACTTTTGTCCTTTTTTCCGGCCGGGCCTTAGCCGGCGTACTCCTTTGCCACCAGCTTTAGCTGGTGGTTTTGCTGCAACCTGACGCCCCAGCCGGCTTTAGCCGGGCTTTTCCATTTCACAAGAGAAGCCCGGCTGAAGCCGGCTCAAGAGCTTCTCCAAGACACGTACCACCAGCTAAAGCTGGTGGCAAAGCGGATTTACCGGCTGAAGCCCGGCTTGTCAGACTTTCACAGGCTCTAAACGCAGAGGATCGTCAATTTCTTGGGACCGTGCGCCCCCAGAACGAGGATGCGCTCGATGTCCCCGGTGCGGCTCGGACCGGTGATGAACGAGATCAGGCTCGGATAATTTTCGGGGCCGTATTTGGCTTTGATAAGCGCAAAGGCGGCAGGCAGATCGGCGATGAGTTGTTCGCGCCGGGCGATTACAACGTGGTGGGGCGGCAGGATCGAAAGCGCGCGGCCTCCCGAGCTTTTACTGGTGACAAGCACGCTGCCGGTTTGGGCGACCAACGCCTCGCAAGTGCTGATCCCGGCGTCGCACGATTCCAGCTCGTGGACGTCGTAGCCGCTGTCGGTGCGCACCACAGGAAGGCCGAGCGAGTTTGCCGCGCATTCGGCCAATTCGTTGGCGTGGGTGGCCACTTTTTTCCACCCTTCGGCGGCGGCGATTTCACGCAGTTGGGAAGCCAGTTGCTCTGCTCCGTCGAGCAAGACAAATTGGGCCTTCAATTCGGCGGCGTTTTTTTGGAAAAGCGCGATCCGTTCTTCAAAGGTGACGCCGACGCTCGGGAGCCATTCGGGAATGTGGACGGCGGCTTCGCGCTCGGATACGGGATGGGCGGACTGGCGTTCGTGCGCTCCGGGGACCGGCGCGGGGAGGCGGAGTGCTTCACGGATTCTGCCCAGTATATTTTCGCGTTCGTCGTTCATTTTCTGTGTTGCCACCATTCTCTGAAGGTCTCGGGTGCGACTTTGGGAAGCTCGCGCGATTGGGTCCATGCGTGGGCAGGGTCAATTCGCGTGGCTTTGACCAGGGGGTGAAAGATTTGTCCGATCCGCCCAAGCTTCATGCCAAGCGAGAAAAGCCCGGCGTGGTTGAACAGATAGGAGAGGGCGCGGAAGGCGATCTTTTCCCACCAGACCGGCCGCTGGGCGATGGCGTTTCGGCGGCTCTGGAGCAGGTGATGATGCAGGTCGATCTTCACCGGGCAAGCCTGGGTGCAACCGCCGCACAGGGAAGAGGCAAAGGAAAGGTGTTTCCATTGCTGGAGCCCGCGCAGGTGCGGCGTAATGACGGAACCGATCGGCCCCTGGTAGGTGGTGCCGTAGGTGTGGCCGCCAACGTTTTTGTAGATCGGGCAGACGTTGAGGCACGCTCCGCAACGCATGCAGTGGAGGGCGTCGCGCTGTTCCGGGTCGGCCATCAAGGTCGTCCGTTTGTTGTCCAGGAGGACGACGTGGAATTCCTCCGGCCCGTCGGTTTCGCCCGGTTGCCGGGGTCCGCCATACATCGAGTTATATCCGGTGAGCGTTTGCCCGGCTCCGGCGGTTCCCAACATCGGCAGAAAGAGGGCGAGGTCTTCAAACTTGGGGAGAATTTTCTCGATCCCCATGAGCGCGATGTGGACTTTGGGCAGGGCGCACGTCAGCCGGGCGTTGCCTTCGTTTTCGGTGATGGAGATCATCCCCGTCTCGGCGATGCCGAAATTCGCGCCGCTGATCCCGATGTCGGCGGTGACATATTTGCCGCGCAGGACGCGCCGGGCAATCATCGTCAACTCCTCGGGGCTGTCGGTGGGCGCGCTGCCCAGTTCCTTGGCAAAGGTTTCGCTGATCTGCCCCCGCGTGAGGTGCATGGCGGGAAAAACGAAATGGTAGGGCGGCTCTTTGCGAAGTTGAACGATGAACTCGCCCAAGTCGGATTCCACCACTTCGAATCCCTCTTTCTCAAGGGCTTCGTTGAGGTGAATCTCCTCGCCGGTCATCACTTTGGATTTAACAATGGCGCTGGCTTTTTTCTCCCGGACAATCGTCAAAATGATCTCGCGGGCTTGCTCGGCGTTGCTAGCCCAGTGGACGCGCGTGCCGCGCGCTTCGAGGTTGCGGGCGAAGTCGGCGAGATGGGTGTCGAGATGATTGATGGCGTCCCACTTGATCTCTGCCGCGGTCTGCCGCGCCGATTGCCAGTCCTGGAAGAGGGCTTTTTTGGAGTCGCGCGCGATTTCGTATTTCTTGAGCGCGGTGCGGATGAGCGAGCGATGCCGCAGATCTTTGGTCAGCGTGGTGGCGTCCCTTTTAAATTCGGCTGCTGCCGGGGTGGTGCTCATGGTGATTCGGAAGCTAGCGGGTGTTTAAAATTTCGGCGATGTGGAGGGTGCGCAGCGGTTTTTTTTGCCGGTCGATCAACCCCTGCTGGTGCATGAGGCAGCTCGAATCGTTGGAGACGATGTATTCCGCTCCGGTTTCGAGCGCCGAGCCGATTTTGTTTTCGCCCATGGCCGAGGAGATCATCGGGAATTTGGCCGAGAAAGTTCCGCCAAAACCGCAGCAGGTTTCGGCTTCGCTCATTTCGATCAACTCAAGCCCCTGAACGTGCGCCAGCAATTGCCGGGGCTGTTTTTTGATCCCCAGTTCGCGCAAGCCGTGGCAGCCGTCGTGGAAAGTGACGCGGTGGGGGAAGCGGGCTCCCAAATCGGTCACGCCCAGTTTGCTGACGAGGAAATCGGTAAACTCGTAGGTCTTGGCGGCAAGCGCCTTGGCGGCCGCCTCCTGCCCGGTGCCGGCATAGAGTTGCGGGTAAAAATTCTTGATCATCGCGCCGCACGAACCGGAGACGATGACGACGACTTCGGAGTGTTTGAGGCGGACCAGCACTTTGTCGGCGACTTCCCGTGTTTCATCCCAGTAACCGGAGTTGAAGGCGGGTTGGCCACAGCAGGTCAATTCCTGGGGGTATTCGATCGTGTGGCCGAGGCGCTCGAAAATTTCCACGGCGCTCGCCCCGACTTTCGGGAAGCAAGCGTCAATGAAGCAAGGGATAAAGAGCGTGATTTTCATTGAAAAAGTGAAGGTCTAGGCCATGGACGGGAATGCTTCCATGAGTTCCTGGATGACGGCGTCGGACATGGCATGGACTTGTCCCAGGCTCTGGCTGCGCAAGATGGCGCTGGCGGTGGCTTCGAGGACTTCGAGCCGGTCAAACGCGTCCAGCACGGTCAGGCCCGCGACGAGTACGCCGTTGTTTTCCAATAAAGCGACCGGGTTTTTGGGTCCAATCAACGAGGCAATACCTTCCGTCCCCGCGTATTGGAGGTCAAATGGGATCGTGTGGACGTCTTTCAGGAAAAGGTAACTTTCGGGAATCGTGCGGGTGTCGAGCCGGGCGTCGCTGGCGCAAAATGCCGAGGCATGGACCGGCAGGGCGTTGACGACGGCGTTGATCTCCGGGTGCGCATTATAGATTGCACTGTGAATGGTGTAAGCGCGGCTTGGGGTCTGTCCCGCCGCCCGGTGGCCGTTGCGAATCAGGACGAGATCGCCGATGCTCAGTTCTCGCCGGTCGATATTGTAAGGCGTAAAGAGGAATGTGTCGGCATCAACCCGGGCGGAAAAGCTCCCCTTGGTGCTTGTCATGAGCCGGTGGGCGTAGGCGCGATGGACGAAGTCGCAGATCGCCTTGCGCAGCTCTTTTTCCCGGCTGGTGGCCGGTTGCGGCGCGGTCTCGGGCGGAAGGGTGCGCGGCTGGTGCGAAAAGGCGAGTTGCTCGTCGCTGAGGTAGCGGATGGACCCCAGCGAACCGGCATTGAGCAGGGTCTCCGCGGTGAATTCGAGGGTCTCGAACCGCTTGAACGCCTGGTCGAGGTCTGCGGCTCCGACAACGACGCCATGGTTCTGGAGGACGACGCACGATGGCTGGTCCTTGGAGGCGAACTCGGCGGCGATGTTTGCGCCCAGTTGCTGCGTGCCGGGGACCGCGTAGGGGGCAAAACCGATTTTGCCACAGACGTTCCACGACTCCGGGAAAATGCGCGTGTTGGGGGCTTGCCCGCAAATGCTAAAGCTGACCAGGGCGCACGGGTGGGCATGGACAATGGCCCCAATATCCGGCCGCGCCTTGTAAATGCTCAGGTGAAACGGGAATTCCGAAGACGGCGGATGATTGCCTTTGACGCTGCCGTCCGGGGCGACGCAAACGATGTCTTGCGGGCTGAGGCTCCCTTTATCAACCCGGGCCGGGGTGATCCACATATCGCCGTTCTCATCCAAAACGGAAATATTGCCGCCCGACGTGGTGGTCATGTCGTGGCCGTAAATCCGGGCCATGATCGTGACGATTTGATCGCGTGGGTGCAGCAGGGAAAAAGGCATGGTATTATTTTACGAGTGCGGAGAAGCGGGCAAAAGCGTCGCTCCATTTGCAGGCGTCTTTGGGCTGGTAACCTTGGATCGGGAACGATTTGCGGATGACGTTGCGCAGTTGTTCGAGCGATTCCAGGTGCCCCAGCGTGAGAGCCTGAATGAGAATGTTGCCGCAGGCGGTCGCTTCGATCGGGCCGGTGAGGACGGTCCGCCCGGTGGCATTTGCGGCATACTGGCTCAGGACGGGGCTCTTGGTCCCTCCGCCGACAATATGCAGACGGGTGATTTGTTCCCCGGTCAACTCTTCGAGTTGGTTGAGCATCTGCCGGTAGGATAGGGCGAGGCTTTCAAAGATACAACGCGTAATCTGCCCTGGAGTTTCCGGTTCCGGCTGCCCGGTGGCGCGGCAATAGGCGGCGATTTTGGCCGGCATATCGTCGGGCTGGAGGAAGCTCGGGTCGTTTGGGTTGATGAGCGAGCGAAACGGTTCGCTTTGTTCGGCTTGCCGGTCGAGTTCGTCGTAGGAGATCACCTGGCCCTGGCGAATCCAGTCGCGCCGCGATTCTTGCAGGAGCCACAGGCCGACGATGTTTTTCAAAAGGCGCGTCGTTCCGCCATAGCCGGCTTCGTTGGTGAAGTTGTAACCCCGCGTCGCGTCGTTGAGGTAAGGGGCGGGGGTTTCGACGCCGATGAGCGACCATGTCCCCGAACTGAGATAGGCCCACCCTTTGCCTTCGGCAGGCACGGCGGCCACGGCGGCCCCGGTGTCGTGCGAGCAGGTGGCGCACACCGGGATTTCGGCGATGCCGGTCTCTTCCTGGATGCTCGGGAGCAGGGTGCCGATCTGGGTGCCCGACGGGACGATTTTCGGGAAAATGCGTTCCGGCAGCCCCAGTTCGTTGATCAGCTCCCGGGACCATTGGCGTGTGGCCGGGTTGTAAATTTGCGTGGTGCTAGCCAGACTTTCTTCGGCGCACGCGACTCCCGAGAAAAGATAATTCAGGTAATCGGCGATGCAGAGAAACTGATCGGCGATGGCCAGGACGTCCCCATTGTGCTCCACGTCGGCGAGCAGTTGGTAGAGGGTGTTGATCGACATGAACTGGATGCCGGTCTCCTCAAAAATTCGTTTTTTGCCGACTTTTTCCAGCGCGGCTTGATACGGGGCTTCGGTGCGCGGGTCCCGGTATTGGTAGGGGAGCGCAAGCATCGGCTGGCGCTCGTTGAAAAGAACGTAATCGACCCCCCATGAGTCGACGCTCATCCCTTCAACGGCGATTTTTTTCTCGGCGATCTTGCGCAGCCCGGTTTTGAGTTCCTCGAAAATGCGAAGGATGTTCCAGCGAAAGGTGCCCTGGATTTTGGCGACGCCGTTGGGAAAACGATGGATTTCCTCAAGGCTGATTGCGCCCTGTTTGAGGCATCCGAGCATCACCCGGCCGCTATCTGCGCCGAGATCACAAGCGATATAGTAATGGTCTTTCATTCTAGATGGGGATTAAAAAACGGGAAGATCCGCAGATTGCGCGGATGGACGCAGATTTTAGGACTTCTAATCTCAATAATCTGCGCAAATCAGCGAAATCTGCGGATAAAAAACAGTTTGTTTCAAAAAAAACGACGCGCTTCCTGCCGTTTTACCAGCAGGAAGCGCGCTCGAAAAGCTGCTATTTAATTTTTGCGCGCGTATCTTTCAGAGCCTTGGCCGAGGCTTGCAACCCTTGGAGTTCCTTGGGCCACAGCTCGACTTCGACTTGCGAGATAACGCCGCTGCGTCCCACGACGGTCGGAACGCTGATGCAGATGTCGCGGATGCCGTAAGCTCCTTTGACCAGGCTCGAGACCGGCAGAATCCGGCGACCGTCCAGGGCAATGGTGTCGATGACTTCGCGGATGGCGACCCCCACGGCCCAGCCTGCGCCCCCCTTGCGGGAGATCACTTCGGCGCCGCTTTTTTGCGTGCGCTCGAAGAGCTGGTTCTGGAACATCGGGGTGACGCCCGGGAATTTCAGGAGCGGGAATCCGTCCACCGTAGCGGAAGACCAGATCGGCACCATGGTGTCGCCGTGTTCGCCCAGGATCATCGCCCGCACCTGGGAAGGGGCGAGATTGAGGCTGCTGGCGATCAACGAGCAGAAGCGCGAGGTGTCGAGCGCGGTGCCCAAGCCGATGACTTGGTTGGCGGGCAGCCCGAGCTGTTCGACGGCAAGCTGGGTGAGGATGTCAACGGGATTGGAGACGACGAAGATGATCGCGTCCTTCTTCATCCCGGCTCCCTTGAGGCTCGCGAGGATGCCGTTGAAGAGGGAGACGTTGCGGTTGATCAGATCGAGGCGGGACTCATCCGGCTTGCGGCGGAGTCCGGCGGTGATGCAGATCAGGTCCGCGCTGGCGCAGTCGGCATAACTGCCCGCGGTAATGACCTGGTCGGCGCAGAACGCCGCGCCATGGAGCAAGTCGAGCGCTTCGCCTTCGGCGGTCGCCTGGTTGGCGTCGAGGATGACGATTTCTTTGACGATGCCGGAACATTGGAGGGCAAATGCCGCGCAGGAGCCCACGCGTCCGCCGCCGCCGATTATTGCAACTTTCATGGGGATATTATTTCTGGAGTTGTTTGAGGATTTCGTCGGTGAGCTTCTGCACGAGGCCTTCCATTTCGGCGGGAGGCGTGTCGGAGCGGGTCATCGGGTTGAAGGGGGTGACGGGCGAGGAGCAGCCGTGTTCGCCGCACATCTGGGTCCACGGATCGATTTCGCCGAGTTCCACGGGTTTGAGTTCGTAGCGGTCGTCGGGGAGCCCGAGGCCTTTTTTGAGTTTAAGCAGGGTGCTCATCTCTTCGCCTGCAATGGCGGTGCCGCCGGGGATCGACTGCGCATGGATGATCGTGCGGCAATAGGCATCGGTAATTTCCATTTTGAAATAGGCGTCTTCGACCGATTTGCCCCAGGTAATCACGCCGTGGTTGCCCATGAGAATCGATTGATGGGCGGGCGCGAGTTTGAAGATTTCGTCGGCCATGTCCTGGCTGCCGGGAGTCTTGTAAGGGGTGACCGCGACGGTGCCGACGAACACTTCCAGCTCGGGAATGAGGCGGGGCGGCGGTTGCATCCCTTTGATGGCGAACGCACCGGCGTAGCACGGGTGCGCGTGGCAGACGGAGGCGGCTTCAGGAGTCGATTTGTAGATCGCCGCGTGGCTCATGAATTCGCTGGTGCGTTTCCAGGTGCCGGCGAGCTGAACGCCGTTGCCGTCCACGAGGCAAAGCATTTCGGGCTTCATGAACCCTTTGCTGACGCCGGTCGGCGTGCAGATGTAGCGATCTTCGGCGAGCTTGGCGGAGATGTTGCCGCCGTTGCCGTCGCAGTACTCGCGCATCCACATGCGGCGTCCCATGTCGCAGAGTTGTTCTTTGAGTTCCTGTGCTTTTGGGGAGTTGAAAAGTTTCTGGTCGTCAGTATCGGCACCGCTCGGGGCTGCCGCGCCTTTCGCCGCGCAAGCTGCCGGGGCTGCCGCGCCTTCATCAAATACGAGCTTCACGTTGGCTTCGGTGAAGATGTCCTTGGCTCCCGGGGTGAGCCGGATTTCACGATTGAACCGGAATTCCTTGGCGCCGGTTTGGACAAACGCTTCAGCTTCTTTTTGAGCGAATAGTTTCATTGTGTGTTATTTGTAGAAATGTTCGTCGACGAGTGCTGCGCAGTAGGCGTCGACGGGAGTGGGTTTGGGAAAGGGACAGCTGGCTTCGGCGCCTTCGCTGATCGCGATATGTTGGCCAATTCCGGCGCCGAGTTGATCGTAGACAACGATGGCCGGGGCAAAGGTGTCCTGGCCTTCAAAAGTGGTTTGTTTCCAGGGCAGGGTGAGCAACAGGCGCTCCCCTTCAAAGGAAGGATGTTTGACGGTCAGTGTGACCCGGCCGATGACGGTGCCCATTCTCATACGGCGAGCGCCCTTTCCGGATCGATGATGCCGCAGACGGTCCAGCGGGCGGGGCTTTTGGGATCGCCGACCATCTTCCGCGCCTCACTGCCGTCGCTGGTGATGAGGACGCGCTGGCCGATGGCTGCCCCGAGATTGTCGAGGACGATCTGGGGAGCCAGGTCGGGGCTTTCGCAAACCGCGATCAAGAGCCGCCACCCTTCCAAGCTTTTATGCTTGAGGGTCGAGGTGGCATAGCCGTGGATGATCGCGGTCCGCATCGGGGTTTAGTAGAGATTGAGGCTTTCAACCATCACGCAACGGCGTGAACGGGTGAAGGTCATCGGAGTGGTGACCCCTTCGCCGGTGGGGGTGGCGATGGAGAAGCTTAAAAAACCTTCGCCGCCAAGTCCGAGGCCGGACATCGATGGGCCGTTCTTGATGAAGAGCGTGGTGTCCACTTCCTGCGCCATTTTGGTGAGGTTGCGGATGTTCTGCGAATGCATGATCGCGGTGTGGCGGTAGCCGTGCTCGGATTTGATCGCTTCGGCGATGGCGGTATCGACATTGGGCACGCGCACGATCGGCAGGAACGGCATCATCTGTTCTTCCTCGACGAACAAATGATCCTTATCGGTTTCCCCGAAGAGGAGCATCGTGTCGGCGGGGACTTGCAGACCGATCTGCTGGGCCAGCACGCTCGCGTCTTTGCCGACGAGGTCTTTGTTGACGACGGCGTGGGCGCATCCGCCGGGGGTGGCGTTGGTCTTGAAAGCCACGGTGGTGAGCGCTTCGACCTGGCCAGCGTTTAACTGGACCGCTCCGGCCTTGCGGAGTTCGGCGATCAGTTGGTCGGCTACGGAATCGACCACGAAAACTTGTTTTTCGCCGCAGCAGAGCAGGTTGTTGTCAAACGAAGCCCCGGCGATGATCGATTTCGCGGCATTGGCGAGGTTGGCGGTTTCGTCAACGACGACCGGCGGGTTGCCGGGTCCGGCGCAGACGGCGCGCTTGCCGCTGGCCATGGCGGCCTTGACAACGGCGGGACCGCCGGTGACGCACAAGAGCCGGACCAGCGGGTGTTTGGTCATCGCGTCAAAAGTTTCCAGGGTCGGTTTGATGACGGTCGTCAGCAAATCGGAGATGCCGGTCACTTTGAAGATCGCTTCGTTGTAGGCGCGGACGGCAATCGCGGCGCATTTGGCGGCGCTTGGGTGTGTGTTGTAAACGATGGCGTTTCCCGCGGCGATCATGTTGATCGCGTTGCCGGTGAGGGTCGGAACGCTGTGAGTGGAGGGGGTGATCGCTCCGATAACGCCCCAAGGCGCGCAGTCGATGATCGTCAGGCCGCTATCGCCGGTGAACGCCTGGTGCTGGAGGTATTCAACTCCGGGAACCAGGTCGCCGCAGATGCCGAGCTTGGCGATTTTATGGGCTTCACGGCCGATCTTGGTCTCGGCAAATTCGATCTTGCCCCATTCTTCCGCTTTTTCGACGCACAGGCGGCGGATCTCTTTGATCGCAGCTTTGCGGCCGGTGATGCTCTGTTCGCGCAGTTTCTCAAACGAGCGGTGGGCCGCCTCGATGGCGTCTTCCATCCGCTCATAGACACCAAAATTTGTGCCATTGGATGCGCCGGATTTGGCGGCAACGCCGGATTGCAGCCGGGCGAGCACTTCGCCGACGACTTGGGAGACTAGTCTTTCGTCAATCGTAACCATTTGAATTTAAAGGGAGAGTTTGATCCGCAGATTTAAAAAGAGAGCGGTTTCAATCCGAAATCTGCGAAAATCGGCGAAATCTGCGGACTCTCTTCTTGGGGTTGAATCTGTGGAGTGGGCGGCGGTTTATTGCGCGTGATAGAGGATCTGTTTTCCGAGGTCGACGGTGTCTACAATGCCGATCACGACGGCGTCCACGGGGGAGTTTTTATCCGTGGCGGCAAGGCGGGCGGAGCTGCCTTGCACCACGAGGACGATTTCCCCTTCACCCGCGCCGAGCGAGTCCACAACGACAAGCGTGCTCGCGCCGGGTTTGAACTCTTTGGCTTTCGCCGTGTCGATGACCAGGGGCCGCACGACGAGGAATTTATTCCCCGTCATGTTCGGGTTCTTCTTGGTCGCGACAAGGCTGCCTTCTACGCGGGCGAGGATCATTATTTCGCTTTGGGTAGGACGGCGATGAGATCGCCATGAGGACGGGCGATGACGCTCACGCCGACGATTTCGCCGAGGGATTGCGCGGCGGCTTTGCCGGCTTCAGTGGCGGCTTTGACGGCGGCGACATCGCCTGTGACGCAGATGGTCACGAGGGCGTTGCCGACCTGGGTCATGGGGCCGACGAGTTCGACGTTGGCGGATTTGAGCATCGCGTCGGTCGCTTCGACGAGCGCGGTCAGGCCGCGGGTTTCGATCATTCCAATTGCTTGTTGTGCCATAGGTGTAGGTGCTTTGATTGCGTTAAGCTGTGGGTTGGGAGAGTTTTTGCCACGCGTTGCGGGCGATGATGATTTCTTCATTGGTCGGGATCACGCGGACTTCAATTTTGGAATCCGGTGTGGAAATGACGGCTTCGGTGGCGCGGACGGCGCGGTTGGCTTCCAGGTCGAGTTTCAACCCGCAGAAATCCAGGTTCGCGCACACTTTTTCCCGGAGGTCGGCTTCGTTTTCGCCGATGCCCGCGGTAAAGATCAGCGCGTCGGCGCCGTTCATTTCCAGCAGGAACTGTCCGATGTATTTGCGGATGCTCGCGGCGTAGATGTCGAGGGCGATCTTTGCGTTTTCGCTCCCCTTGGCAATGGCGTCGTAAAGATCGCGCATGTCGCCCGAGGGAAGTCCGCTCATCCCTTGCAGCCCGGACTCTTTGGTGAGGGCGGCTTCGACCGCGTCGATGCCCAGGCCAAGATTGCGTGCGAGATAGATGATTGCAAAGACGTCGATGTCTCCGACGCGGTTGTTTTGAGGCAGGCCGCTTTGAGGGGTCATGCCCCAGCTCGAATTGATCGCCTTGCCATTGACAACGGCCGCGATGGAGGAGCTGCCTCCCAGGTGACAGGAGATGAGCCGCCCCGCTTCGGTGCCGCGCAGTTGGGCGCAGCGCTGGGTGACATACCGGTGGCTCGCCCCGTGGAATCCATAACGGCGGATGCCGTATTTGGTTTCCCATTCGAGCGGGACCGGGTAGCGCTTGTTGTGTGCCGGGAGGTCGTCGTAAAAGGCGGTCTCGAACGTGCCGATGCACTTCAGTTCGGGATGCGAGCGATGAAAGCTGCGCACGGCGGCGACGTAGGGCGGGTTGTGGGCCGGAAGAAGGGTGTTGATCTCTTCCATCGCGCACAAGACCGGCTCATCCAGGAGTTGCGTGCCGGAGATGCCTTTGGCCATGACCGGCTTGAATCCCACGGCGGCCAGGTGGCTGAAGCCGCCCAGTGCTTTTTCCACAAACGCAATCGCGGCGGCGTAGTCCGGAAAAGAGGCGGTCCCTTTTTGTTCCGGCTGGCCTTCGAGCTTGAGCTTGTAGGTCGATTCCGCGCTGCCGATGCGATCCATGCCGCCTTTGGCAAGGAGTCGTTCGCTGGGCATTTCAAACAAGCTGAACTTGAAGGAAGTGCTGCCGATATTGGCGACGAGGATTTGGTTGGGATTCACGGAGTGGGTGCTTTCTTGCAATTCGAAAACGTCCGGCGGTTGCAGGTTGCTGTTGCCTTCCGCTCGGGGAACGGAAGGCGCGAAGCAATGCGAAGCCGGGGTCTTATTTTGCGGCGACTTTTCCGGCGATAAACTTGCCGAGCTTGGCCAAGTCGTCGTGCGGGCGGGGGATGACGTGGACGGCCACGACTTCGCCCAGAGCGGCGGCTGCGGTGGCGCCCGCTTCAACGGCGGCTTTGACGGCGGCGACGTCGCCACGCACGAAGACGCTGACGTTGCCCGACCCGACTTTTTCCCAGCCGATCAGCTCGACGTTGGCGGCTTTGAGCATCGCGTCGGTTGCTTCAAACTGAGCGACGAGGCCTTTGGTTTCAATGGTTCCGAGTGCTTGTCCTGCCATAATAATAGAGAGGTTTGAGAGTTGGTGTGCCTGTTATTAGGCGGTGAAAAATGCCAGCAGTTCCGGCGCGGGCCGGGCGATGACGTTGGAGGCAACCAGGTTGCCCACGCGCGTGGCGGCTTGACGGCCGGCGTCCACGGCGGCTTTGACGCTGCCGACGTCGCCCCGGACGACGGTGGTGATCAGGCCTCCGCCGATCTGGATGGATTTGACGAGTTCGACGTTGGCGGCTTTGACCATGGCGTCACTGGCTTCCACCAGGCCCACGTAGCCCCGAGTTTCAATTAGTCCGATTGCTTCGCTCATGTTGTATTTGGGTTGGGATGTTAGGATTGATTACGATTTGATAAGCTCGACCTTGCTGGCGTGTTCCAAGTCGCACGCGTTGGCTTCGTCCGTGTCGATGTGAACTTCAAGTTTGAAAGTGGGGTCCACGCGGACGATCAGGTCGTCAAAACGCGTCGCGCAGCCGTTGGCTGTGACTTTGAGGGTGATTTTATCGAGGTGCTTGACCCCGTAGAAGGTGGCGTCGTCGGGGGACATATGCACATGGCGCGCCGCCCGGATGATCCCGTTCTTCATCTCCAGCATCCCTTTGGGTCCCATGACGTAGGCACCCGGGGTTCCTTCAATATCACCCGACATCCGGACGGGGAGGTCGATCCCGAGCTGGACGGCATCGGTGATGGAAAGCTCGATCTGGGTCAAATTCCGACACGGCCCGAGAATACGCAGGTTTGGGATGATCCGCTTGCGGGGTCCAACCAGGGTGACGGTCTGCTGGGAGGCAAACTGGTCCTTTTGATAAAGCATTTTGTGCACGGTCAGCTCCGCGCCGGGGCCAAAGAGAATTTCCAGGCTTTCCGGGGAAATGTGCATGTGCCGGGCCGAGCTGTTGACGACCAACATCGGGGCCGGACCTTTGGGAAGCGGTTTACCGAGCTGACGGAAGAGCGCTTCACGGACGAGCGTTTCAACGGCAGGGCGGTTGGCGGTAAGAGTTTCTGATGTCATCGGGAGAGTCGGTCCAGAGGGGCTTTTAGTTCCGGGGGAGGCGATTTATATGATCGAGTTCAGTCATATCATGGAGCCATTTTACGTCAACGGAAATTTTAAAAAACTTTTTAAACCCACGGTAATCGCCGCTTTCGAACCCTCTTTTATGTTCTGAGTGGCTGTGAACAAGTATTCTCATGCCGGGCCCTGCTTCTCCGCTTTGCCACCGGCTTCCCTCCGCTTTGCCACCGGCTTCAGCCGGTGGTATGCCCATGGAAAAGAGCTTGAGCCGGCTTCAGCCGGGCTTCTCTTATAAAAAAGAAAAGCCCGGCTGAAGCCGGCTGGAGCATCGGGTGCATCAAAACCACCAGCTGAAGCTGGGTTCCTGTTTAGCCCGCAGGGCTGAGGGTAAGGAACGGAGCGAGGAATGCGGTTAAATCGGAGGATCGTTGATTACAGGTTGCGGCAAAAGAGGCGAGGGCTTGCCATGCGGCAGAACCGCGCGCCGTTTTGTTACCG
>CAIZLD010000053.1 GCA_903933715.1 uncultured Spartobacteria bacterium | reverse complement strand
GTGACAGCCCACTAGGCTGAATCGACATTCAGATCGAGTCCCAAACCCAAAGGGTTTGAAGCCCATAGCCGGTGGGTGAGCGAAGCGACACCACCGGATGAGGCGTTGAAAAGAATTCACCCAACAGGGGTGGCAGAGCCATCGCCTCGTATTCTGCCACCCCTTTGGGGTGAGGCGCGGTTTTGCATTGAACCGGTGGGGTCGCTACCGCTCAACCACCGGCTATTCGCTGGCAACCCTCCGGGTTGCGGCGGCTTTTGAATGTCGATTCTGCCTAGTGCTTCGTGCTGGCGCGTCCGGCCGGTTGGGGGTAGGGTGGCCGTAATTTATGACCCGTATTCTTGGAATTGACGTGGGTGAAGCTCGCATTGGGCTGGCCCTTTCGGATGATCTCGGCATGCTCGCCCACCCGGTCGAGACGGTGCATGTGAAGGAAGGCAATCCGCACAAACGGGTCGCGGAAGTCATTTTGCGGGAGAAAGTTGAAACCGTTGTGATCGGGCTGCCACGCAATATGAGCGGCACCTACGGGCCTGCCGCCGATAAAGTGCGCGACTTCGCCGAGAAACTCCAAAAATTCGCCCCGTGCACCGTGAAATTCTGGGACGAACGGCTCACGACCGTGGCTGCCCAAAAGCAACTCCATGAAACGGGCCGGAACGTCAAAAAAGGGCGCTCGGTGATCGACCAGGTGGCCGCCGTGTTGATTTTACAAGGCTATCTCGACAGCCAGGCGATGCTGGGATGAGCGCCACCCGCAAGCTCAAGCTGACGATCGCCTACGACGGGCGGCCGTTTTGTGGCTGGCAAAGCCAGGCCGGGAAAAACGCCGTTCAGGATCGGCTGGAAGCCGCTTTGGGGAAGGTTGGTGGCGGAAGCCGGATTCCGCTTCACGGATCAGGCCGCACGGATGCCGGGGTTCACGCCCTGGCGCAGGTGGCCCATGCGGAAGTTCCCCGCGACCGTTTGACCTCCGCGCAGTGGCTCGCGGCTTTGAATGCCCATCTGCCGCCCGAGATCCGCGTGCTTCGGACCCAGTGGGCCGGGCCGGAGTTCCACGCCCGGTTTTCGGCCAAGGGCAAACGATATTTTTACCGCATCTGGAATCAGCCGGTTTTTGCGCCGCTGGAAGTGGGGCGCGCCTGGCATGTTTTTCAACCGCTTGACCTGGAACGGCTGCGGCACGGGGCGGAGATTCTCACCGGCACGCATGATTTCGGCGGGTTCGCGGCCAACCGGGGGGTGCCGTGCCCCGATACGGTGCGAACCATTCGGCGAATTGAAATCACGGGACGTCCCGGCGGGCTCATCACGCTCAAGTTCGAGGGGGACGGTTTTCTGTACAAGATGGTCCGTTTGTTGACTGGCTCGCTGGTGCGGGTCGCGCAGGGGAAAGCCGAGCCGGAGTGGCTCCAGGGGTTGCTCACCACGCCGGAGCCGGGAGCGCCCCGCGTGAAAAGCAGCTTCGCCGCCCCCGCCGAGGGGCTTTATTTGGCGCGTGTGCTTTATTGAGCAGGGCTTGGCAAGCCGCCCGGATTCGCTAAAGTGACCGGCTCGCCATGACTGATTCCTTCGCTTCCAAACCGCGCATCCCCGTAACCATTTTGACCGGCTTTCTCGGGGCCGGCAAAACGACACTCCTCAATTACATCCTCAAAGAGCAGCACGACTACAAATTTGCCGTCATCGTCAACGAAATCGGCGAGATCGGGATCGACGGTCAGTTGGTGGAAAACGCCCGGGAGGAGATCCTGCAAATGAACAACGGCTGCATCTGCTGCACCGTGCGCAAAGATTTGGTCAAGAGCATCCAGGGGCTGATCAAGCGGGGCGGCTTCGACTACCTGCTCGTCGAGACCACCGGCATCGCCGATCCGTCCCCCGTCGCCCAGACGTTTCTCAATATCCCGCAACTGCAACAATACGTGCAGCTCGATTCGATCATCACCGTCGTGGATGCGGAGCAGATTTTCAAGCAACTGGCCGAAACGGAAACCGTCAGCGAGCAGATCATCATGGCCGATTTTCTGCTGCTCAACAAAACCGACCTGGTGGATGAACCGCATTTGCGGCGGGTCGAGGAGCGGTTGACGGAGTTGAACCGGCACGCGCAAATCTTCCGCACCAACCAGTCGCAGGTCAATTTGAAGGAAGTCCTCGACATGGCCGCGTTTGATGTGGACCGCAAGCTGGCCGCCGACCCGCGTTTTTTGGACGAACTGAACCAACGCCACCATCACGAGATCGCCTCCTGCGCCTTCACCTTCCACGAGCCGTTTGCGGTGGAGCGTTTTGAAGCGTTTGTCGCCGACTTGAGCCTGAAGGCAAAGATTTTCCGCTCGAAAGGGTTTATCTCCATCGCGGGCAATCCCCGCCGGGCGCTCTTCCATGGCGTGAACAACCGGTTCACGATTTTCTGGGATCGGCTTTGGGAAAAAGGAGAGACGCGCACCAGCCAGATGGTTTTTATCGGCAAGGAACTGGACGCCGAAGCGATCCGCTGCGAGTTGATCAAATGCCTGGCTTGAACTGCCCCATGAAAAAGAACGCCGCCCAGCTCCAACGCCATGTGGCCGAATTGCTCGCCTGCAATCGATGCCCCGCCATGCACAAGCCGGTCATTTCCGGCAAGGCGGTGATGAGCAAGGTGATGCTCATCGGGCAGGCGCCCGGGGTAAAGGAGCCGATCCTCGGCCGCCCGTTTGCGTGGACCGCCGGGAAAACCATGTTCCGCTGGTTCTCGGAGCAATGCGGCGTGGACGAGGCGACCTTTCGTGAGACGGTTTACATGGCGGCGGTTTGCCGATGCTTCCCCGGTAAAACAGCGCAAGGGGGCGACCGCGTCCCGTCGCCCGCCGAAATCGCCCAATGCGGCAGTTGGATGGATGCCGAGCTGCGCTTGATCCAACCGGAACTGGTGATCCCGGTGGGCAAACTGGCGATCTCGCTTTTCCTGCCCGCCGCGCCATTGACCGAGACGATCGGGAAGAAATTCCGGGCCGAGCGCGCCGGGGTGTCGTTCGATCTGGTGCCATTGCCGCACCCGAGCGGCGCATCCCCGTGGCACCGGATGGAGCCGGGGCGCAGTTTGCTGCATCAAGCTTTGGCGAAGATCGCCAAACACCCGGCATGGGTGGGGTAGGGAGGGGCTTGATTGCGGATCAAGTGTTTTTATATCACATTCGCCTTGTAGCTGAGCGGGGAATCCCCTAAATTGCCATCCGGCGATGTCCCCATCGCTCGACTAGGAAACAACCAAAAAAAACCATCATGAAAAAACTACTCTGTTTCTTTGCTGTAACTCTCTCCGCCGCCACCGCTCTTTACGCTGGCGCGCCGGATAAAACCGTGGTGGCTCCCGCCGCTTCCAATAGCCCATTCTATATTGGGATTGACGGAGGCTTGAACCTCAATCAGGACAATATCAACGATAACGGCTGGAACGCGAAAAAGCAGATCGGCTGGACCGCGGGCCTCAAAGGCGGCTACCTCTTTGGCAGCGAGCAGGACTTCGTCCGCCCCGCCGTTGAACTCGAAGGGCTCTACACCAGCTTCGGACGTCACTTGGACGCTCCCGATGAGATGCCGCTGACTCTGAAAGCTCGCGTGGGCACCTGGGCTTATATGGCCAATGGCATTGCCAATTTCAACCTCGGCTGTGTCCAGCCCTATGTTGGCGCGGGTGTCGGCTACTTCGCCTCGAAGCTCAAGGTCTCCGCCGAATATGGGGAAGGTCAGCACCCTGTGCTTTCCACCGAGCGCGACGGCTTTGCCTGGCAGCTTCTGGCCGGTGTGAACGTCCCTGTGACCTCGTCCGTCAGCGTCTTTACCGAATACAAATGGCTGAACTGCACGATCCGCAACCGTAACGAGTTCGTCACGGGCTGCGGCAAGCTCGGTCAGCAGCTTCTTGTCGCTGGTGTGAAGTTCAGCTTCTAAGCTGAAAACCGGAACGATAAATCAAAATCTGTAGGGGCGGCTACCAAGCCGCCCCTATTTTTTTTGGCAGGTGCCGATCAATTCGTGGAATGCCCCGGTTTTTTTCATCCTTTCCCCGGGGCGGTTTTCAGCATAGTTTCAGCGCAACCCGCATGCGCTGTAGTAACCGGCAGTTTCTTTTCATTGTTTTAATCGTAGGTCTTGTGCTGATGCGCGAGTCGCGCCTCTCCCCGCTCAATGGCGTCGAGGCCGATTTCGCCAACTGGCTCGCCATCAATGCCCCCAGGCAGTCCGAGCCCGCCCCGCTGGTGCTGGTGCAGATCGCCGATGACGATCTGCGGGCGAACCCGTGGCCGTGGTCGCCGGTCGATTACTCCCTCTTCCTCAACGCCGCGCTTCCGTTTCATCCACCGGTGCTTGCGGTCGAGCCGGTCCTCGATTGGCAAAAGCCGGACCCGCAGCAACTGTCGCTGCTTCACAATCAGCTCCTCCGAGCCCCGAAGGTGCTCCTATCCGGCGAGTTCGGGTTCCCCGAAGACCCGGCCTTGATGCCGCCGCGCCAGGAAGTCCCCGTGATCCGGCATGTCGAGGGGGATTTGAGCGGATTGCGCGAATTTCCGGTCATCACCGCGCAACCGGGCGAGGCATTGCGGCTTGCGGCGACGCTGGGCTTTGCCGAATCGCCCGAGGGGAAAACCGGGCGGGTTCACCGCGTGCCCCTGGTGTTCCGTTATGGGGGGCAGGTGGTCCCGTCGTTTGTGTTGCAAGCGGCGATGCTCTGGTTTGGCGTAACCCCCGAGGAGGTCGTCGTCGTCCCCGGCTCCCACATTGCACTTGGCAACGATCTCCGCGTGCCGGTGGACGCTGCCGGGTCGATGCTGATCGATTTCACGATTCCTGTGATTCGTTTTTCGCTGGCCGACTTGATTCTTTCCGCCGAGCAGTATCAATCCGGACACCAAGCCATCGCGCCGGTGTCCCGGATCAAAAACTCGCTCACGCTGCTGGCCCGCACCGATACCGCTTCCCGCACGCTTCCGCTGGCCAATGGACGCAACGGCTCGCGCGGGGAACTCTTTGCGGCGGCGCTCGCCACCTTGGAACACGGCAGCTTTATTCGCCGCACCGGGTGGCAGGTCGATGCGATCCTCATTTTTGAAGGGTTGATCCTGGCCTGGTTTTGCAGCCGGTTCACCAAACTGGGGGCGGCGGCGTTGTGCGTTGGCGTTTTTTGTGTCTACATGCTTTGTTCTTTGAGCTTAATGGCTGCCTGGAACCTGGCGCTTCCGTTGGTTCTCCCGGGCAGCCTGCTCGCTTTCATCGTTTTTTATCGGCAACTGGATTAAAAATAAAATGCGATTTCTAAACCTCACGCGCCGGGTCGAAATCGGCGCCAACTGTTACAGTCTCGAAACGGCGGGGAAACGGATCGTGCTCGATTGCGGAATGCATCCGCGTCTGGAGGGAACCGAAGGGCTGCCGGAAATCGAGGCGCTTGAGGACGACAGCGTGGATGCGATTCTCCTTTCCCACGCGCACCAGGATCATATCGGCTCCATCCCCGTGCTGATGCGCCGCCAGTCGCGCGCTCCGCTCTTTGCCACTGATGCGACGCGGCAGATCGGCGACGTGATGCTCCACAATTCGGTCAACGTGATGATGCGCATGCGGGAGGAAAAAGGAATCGCCTCCTACCCGATGTTTACCCACCGGGAGGTGGAAGGGGTGATCAAGCGTTGCCAGCCGGTGCCGTTGCGGCAGCGCTGGAGCTTTGACGGAGAACGGCTCGGCGCTCGTGAAGAGGCTCCGCTGAGTTTCGAGTTTTTCGATGCCGGGCACATTTTGGGTTCGGCGGGCGTCTTGATCCGCAGCGAAGGCCGGAGTTTTTTTTATACCGGAGATGTCAATTTCACCGACCAGACGATTGCCCGCGGCGCTCGTTTTCCCGAGGAACCGCTCGACGTGCTGCTCATGGAAACCACGCGCGGAGACAGTCCGCTCCCGGCCGGGTTCAGCCGTGCCTGCGAGGAAGCCCGTTTTGGCGAAGCGATCCGGCAGGCGTTGGAACGCGGCGGCGCGGTGCTTATCCCGGTCTTTGCGCTGGGCAAAACCCAGGAGCTGCTCGCAATGTTTGCCTCCATGCAAGCGCGTGGCGTTCTGCCTCCGGGGGTTCCGGTGTACATCGGCGGGCTGAGCACGAAGCTCACCGAACTTTACGACAAACTTGCCTGTCAGTCGCCGCGCCAGCATCCGGAACTGCCACTGCTGGAAGCCGTCGCGCCGTTCGTGGTCGGCGGCCCCGATCTGGATTCGCTCCCGATCAAAGGCGGCCGCATTTATGCCTTCACCAGCGGAATGATGACCGAGAACACGCTTTCCAACATTTTCGCTTCCCGGTTTATCTCCGATCCGGCCAACTCCCTGTTTTTTGTGGGCTACGCGGACCCGGCCTCGCCCGGCGGGGTGATTCGAACCGGGCAACCGGGCGATCTCATCCAGCTCGACAGCCGTCGTCCCGCTCAAAAAAGGGAATGCGCGCTCGATGTCTTTGACTTCAGCGCCCATGCCTCGCGCGAATCAATCCGGGCCTGGGTCAATCAGGTCAAGCCGAAGAAAATCGTCCTCTCTCATGGCGATCCCGCCGCAATCGACTGGTTCCGCGATACACTGAGCACCGATCTCCCCGGCAGCGAAGTGATCGTGCCGACCCCGGGCGAAGCAGTGGAGTTGTAGGCAGAATTTTACCTCAAAAAAGCAAAGGGACGCAAAAGGCGCAAAAGCCCGGATTTAATGCGTGGGCTGACCCCGTCCCAAATCGCCCCTCCTCGATTGCCTTTCTCCGTGCCTCCGTGTTAAATACCATCGAGCTTCGACACTCCCGGCGCGTGGTCTTTTCTTTGCGCATCTTACCCCCTCAGACTAACCGGAAAAGACCCTGTTTTCTGAATCTCCACATCTCTCTTGCTGCCTTTCTTAGCCTTTTTCACACGGAGGCACGGAGGCACGGAGATTTTTGATCCGAGCTCATCTGGGTTTCCTCATTAAAACTCGTGAACACGGCCTAATAAATTTGCGCCTTTTTGCGGCTAAAAATCTTTGCGTTAAACCAACCGGAACGGTCCTGAGCCGCGATTAATCGGGATTATGCCCCTCGAACTTAAAAAGCTGATCGCCGACCGCTTTGGCGAAAATTACGAACTGCATGCCCGCCACATCAACCGGACATTGGTTAAAGTGCAGCGAACCATCGGGTTCGACAAAATCTACGCGAAAGCTTGTGGCGCTTATCTTTATGAGCGGGACGGCACGGCTATTCTCGATTTCCTGAGCGGGTACAGCGTTTTTAATATCGGGCGCAATCATCCGGCGGTGAAGCAAGCACTTTCCGATGCGCTGGAGATGGATCTCCCCAACATGGTGCAGATGGATTGCTCCTTATTAAGCGGCTTGTTGGCCGAGGCGCTGACCCGGCGGCTCCCCAAACAGCTCGATTCGGTTTTTTTCTGCAATTCCGGCACCGAGGCGATGGAAGGGGCCATCAAGTTTGCCCGCGCCGCCACGGGACGCCCAGGGCTGATTGCGCTCCAGGGAGCCTTTCACGGATTGAGCATGGGGTCGCTTTCGCTGATGGGGTGCGAGGCCTTCCGAGAAGGGTTTTCGCCATATCTCCCCGGGGTCAGCCATGTGGCGATGGGGGATTTGGAAGCTGTGGAAGCGCGGCTTTCGGGCGGCGGGATCGCGGCGGTAATCATCGAGCCGGTTCAGGGTAAAGGGGTCCATTATCCGGCCGACGATTTTTATAACCACCTCCAGAGCCTTTGCCGCAAGCACGGGACTCTCTTAATTTGTGACGAGGTGCAGACGGGGCTGGGGCGCACCGGAAAATGGTTTGGGTTTGAGCATTGGGGATTGGAGCCGGATATCATCACGTTGGCGAAATCGCTCAGCGGCGGCTATGTGCCTTGCGGGGCGATCGTGACCCGGCGCTCCATTTATCAATCCACCTTCCGCACGCTGACCCGGTGCGTGGTTCACTCTTCCACCTTCGGGCGCAACAATCTCGCCATGGCGTGCGGATTGGCGACTCTCCAGGTCATCGATGAAGAGGGGCTGGTGCAAAACGCCGAGCGGGTGGGGGCTTACTTGCGGGACCGGCTCCACGGGCTCCAACTGCGACACTCAATCATCAAGGAAGTGCGGACCAAAGGGCTCATCACGGCCATTGAATTTCAACAACCGCGCGAGCTCGGGGCGAAACTGGGCTGGGTCTTTTTGCACAGTTTGGAAAAGGAGCTTTTTTCTCAAATGATCGCCACCACGCTATTGCGCCGCCATCGGATTCTCACGCAAGTGGCCGCGCATGGGACGGACGCGATCAAGATTTTGCCGCCGTTGATCATTGGCGAAAAAGAGGTCGATCAATTTGTCGAGGCGCTCGAAGCCGTCCTCGTTGCGTGCCGGAATTTTCCCGGGCCGATATGGGATCTCGGGGCTGGGATCATCCGGCAAGCGGTCAAGGCGTAGGGAAAGCTCGGGTGATTTGCCACTCGATTTGGGGGTGAGGAACCGTTATCTTAGGAGGATCACCATGGCTGCTCCCAATATTTTATTCAAAGGTGCGCGGCTGGTTTTTCCGGACCGGATCGAGCCGCGGGGGGATCTTCGGATTGCCGACGGGAAAATCGCGGCCATTGCTTCTTCGCTGCTCCCGGAGCCGGGCGACATGGTTCAGGAACTCGGCGGACGCTATCTCGCCCCGGGTTTCATCGATCTTCATATTCACGGTGCGCTCGGGCGCGACACGATGGAGGCCACCGCCGAGGCGTTTGAGGCGATTTGCCAATACCACGCGCGGGGCGGCACGACGGCGCTTGCGTTGACGACGATCGCGGCCCCGACGGAAAAGATTGTGGCCGTTTTGCGTGCGGCAGAGGCTTACCGCAACGAGGTTCACGAAGGGGCGCAATTGCTGGGGATTCATGCCGAGGGACCGTATTTTTCACCCCGGAAACCGGGGGCGCATCGGCCGGACTTGATCCGCAACCCGACCCCCCGGGACTTCGCGCCGTTGCTGCAATGGGCCCACGTCATGACGCAGATGACTCTTGCGCCGGAATTGCCGGGGGCGCTCGAATTGATCGACGCGCTGCGGGCCAAAGGGGTGCGCGTGAGCGGCGGCCACAGCGACGCCTGGGACGAGCAGGCTTGCGAGGCGTTTGTTCACGGGATGGAAGGGGTCACGCATACTTTTAATTGCATGTCCACGGCGCGGCATCGCGGTCCCTACCGGGTGGCGGGACTGCTCGAATTTGCATTGAGTGAACCGGGGATTATTTGTGAATTGATCGCCGACGGCGCTCATGTTTCCCCCACTTTGATGCGGATGCTTTACCATGCGAAAGGGCCGGATCACATTTGCCTGGTGACCGACGCGACCGCAGGTTCCGGTTTGCCCGAAGAGACACCGTTCCAGCTCGGGGAGATGCAGTGCAAGGTTTGCGGGGGGGTCGGCTTGACGGCTGACGGAACCGCGCTGGCGGGAAGCACCTCGACGATGATTCATTTGGTGCGCACGCTGGTTCGGGCGGCCGGGGTTCCTTTGGTTGAGGCGCTCCGCATGGCATCGCTGAACCCGGCCCGCGCGCTGAAACTTTCGCGCAAGGGAATGCTGGCCCCGGGGGCCGATGCCGATCTGGTCTTGCTGAGCGACGAGCTGGAGGTCGTCGCCACGTTTGTCCAGGGGCTGCGGGTGCATCGGGTTTAGAGCAATTTTAAAAAAACTATAGCCGCGTCTTGGGGCGGCGAGGGTCGTTGTCCGGGTTTTCGAGCTTGGGCAGTATTAAAAATACAGCCGCTGCGCTCAAAAATCCCGTCCACCGATCCTCGGCGCTCCTCTCGCGTACAAAAAAGAACGCCGGTGTCGCTGCTTTCACAACAACACCGGCGTCAAACTCGTTTTTTTAGAGGAGTTTACTAGTAGCGACCACCGCGGTCACCACGGTCACCGCCGCGATCACGGCCACCGCCGCCACCGCCGCGACGTTCGCCGCCGCCGTAGCCACCACCGCCGCCGCCGCGACGTTCAAAGGAACGTCCACCGCCGCCACCACCGCCGCCGCTGCGCTCTTCACGAGGACGCGCAACATTGACTGTGAGAGGACGGCCTTCGAGGGCTTTGCCGTGGAACTGCTCAATGGCGTTCTGGGCTTCGTCTTCGGTGCCCATGGTTACAAATGCAAATCCACGGCTTTTGCCCGTGAATTTGTCCTGCACCAGCATCACGTCACTGACGGTGCCAGCTTGACCAAAGAGGTCCTGCAGATCGGGTTCCGTTACGTTAAAGGGAAGATTCCCCACGTAAAGTTTGTTGTTCATACTGATAACTGCCAAGCACTGAGGTGACGGTCCCCGGTCATCGGTCTCAAGTCGCCACTGATTAACTCAATTGCAAACTCCCCTGCCCCAACATTGCTGACGGTTCGCACATTAGTCCGATTTCTATGCTTGAAAAGCAAAATCCGTGTCAGGAATTGCGCAAATTTTGGTCCGGGAATCCCTGAGATATAATAAGTCAACCTAATTATTTCTCCTATTTCCAAACATGTTTGGGATAGCGACGCTGCAATTCCAGTTTGATTTTAGGGTAAGATTCCCGCCAGAAAGTACTCAAATTTTGTGTGACCTGGATGGGCCGGTGATTGGGAGCGAGCACCTGGATGACAACCGGCACGCGCCCGGCGGCAATGGGCAGGGTCTGCTCGACCCCATATAAATCCTGGATGCGGACGGCAATCAACGGGGCGGCGGACGGGTCATACGCGATTTTGAATTTGCGCCCGTTGGGCATTTCGAGCCGTTCGGGGGCGTATTTTTCCAGCAACGCTTCTTGTTGCGGGCTCAGCCACGATTTGAGGACCGGCCAGACGGCCCGTTCTTTGATTTCCTTGTAGGTCGCCGCGCCGTAGCAGAGTTGCTCAATCAAGGCGTTGCGGTCTTCGGGGCCGAGCGGGGGGAGTTGCAGCTCCGGCATCCATTCGCAAAGCCGGTTGAGCCGGATGATCCATTGATCGGCCGCGTGATCCCAGTTCTCCAGCGGGCAACGCCCCTCGATGACTTCCCGGGCCAGCAGGGACGCCGCCTGGCTGGGCGGCACTTTGTCGGTCTGGCTGGATTGGAGAACGAGATCGCGGAAACGGGTTTCTCGCCGGGCCATCACGCGGCGGAGCGTTTTTTCATAAAACGCCTCCACGTGTTCGGAAAAGGCTTCGGGGAAAAGCTCGCGCAGCCACTCTTCCCGGATCGCCGTGGCTTGGGAAAGCAACGTCTGCACCCCGTCTTTGCCGCTGATTTCGCGCACTTCGGTGGCGACCAACAGCGGGGCATCGCGGACGACGCTCTCGCGGGCCAGCACGCCGCGCCGCCCGTGAACCATGGCGCAACGGAGGGTGCCGGAGTCGAGCCGCACGGCGACTTGATCGGGGAACCCGGCCAGCACGCATTTGGAAATCGCCTCCTCCGTGGAGCTTTCCGGGTCAGTGCGGTCGCAGGTGGAGAGCCCCTCGGATTTGGCGATTTTCAGGAATTGCTCACAAAGCTGTCCCGCTTCGCGCGCCGCAATCGCGTTCATCCCCAATGAATGGGCAATGCTGCCGTTGTTTCCCGCCATTTTCCAGGCGCGCAAGGTCAGGAACAAATCCGACGCGTGTTCTTCGCCCAAGGCTCGTTCGCGGGCTTCGTCAATCTCGTTGCCGCCGCGCCGCAGCAGATTGCGGCCTTGGGAAAGGGCGGCGACGAGGGCCACCTCCCGCACGCATCCATAATTCTCCGCCGCCAGCAACATCCGGGCGTAACGGGGGTGAAGCGGGAAGGCGAGCATCCGCCGACCCAGATCGGTGATGATCCCGGTTTCGTCATCCAGCGCCCCGAGGTCGCGCAAAAGCGTTTCGGCCCGTTCCAGCGAACGCGGCTCGGGCGCTTCAAGCCAGCGGAATGCGGCAATATCGTCCACGCCGCTTGCCTTGAGAGTCAGGACGATCTCGGCCAGATCGAGCCGTTTCACCTCCGGCAATTCCTGCGGAGGGCGTTCGAGCTGCTCGCGTTCGGTCCAGAGGCGCAACGCCACGCCGGGAGCGGTGCGCCCGGCCCGGCCGGCGCGTTGCTCGGACGAGGAGCGGGAAATTTTTTCAACCAGGAGCGTGTTGATGCCGCGGTAGGGATCAAACCGGGCGATGCGCGCCAGCCCCGTGTCGATCACTACGCGCACCCCTTCAATGGTGAGCGACGTTTCGGCGACGTTCGTCGAGACGATCACCTTGCGCTTGGGGTAGCGGGCGACGGCGGCATCCTGGTCCGCCACGGGAAGTTCTCCATGCAGCGGAAGGACGACAAACTGGCTGCCCACGCGGGAGTTGCGGATCGCCCCAATCGTCCGGGAAATTTCATATGCTCCCGGCATGAAGATGAGTACGTCGGCTTCGGTTGTGGGCGCGAGCCGCTCCAGTTCGTCCGCCGCGAGATCCCAGACGGCGGTTTGGTCGGGCCGAACCGGGTGCGGGAGATACTGGATATTCACCGGGTACGTCCGCCCCTCGCTTTGCAGTGTGGCGCACGGGGCGAGGTAGCGTTCCAGCCCCAGCGTGTCGAGCGTGGCGCTCATGACGACGAGCTTCAGATCGGGACGCCGGGCGGCTTGCAGATCGAGGGCGCGGGCGAGTGTAATATCGCCATAGAGGTGGCGCTCGTGAAACTCGTCGAAGAGGATTGCCGAGACGCCGCGCAAGCCGGGATCGTTGAGCATCTGGCGCAGGAGCACCCCCTCGGTGACAAACCGGATGCGAGTCCGGGCGGAGGCGACTTTATCGAACCGGATTTGGAACCCAACCTCCTCCCCTAATTTGCAGCCGCGTTCCTGGGCGACCCGTGCCGCGAGCATCCGCGTGGCAAGCCGACGCGGTTGCAGCACCACGACTTCCCCCTCGCCGAGCAGCCCGTGATCGAGGAGGATTTGCGGAACCTGCGTCGATTTGCCTGAACCGGTGGGCGCCTGCAACACGAGCCGCGAATCCCGGGCAAGCGCTGCCACGAGGTTGGCTTCGAGTTCAAAGATCGGCAAATCGCGTCGGTTCATCGGCAGGAAGATACAGTTTTACACGCAAAGACTGCTAAGAAATAACTCTCGCAAAGACGCAAAGGCGCAAAGATAGGAGAAAAAGTCTCTTCCTTTGCGCCTTTGCGTCTTTGCGAGAGACCAACTGTGGATGAGTCCCCCCGTGTTTAAATCAGCTTCGCCGGGACCAGGAACTCCAGGTTTGCCCCGCCACAGATGAGCGATTCGACTTCGAGCGCGGCGAGCGTGGCTTTGCGGAAATGGATGGCTCCCGGGTTGCCCGCCCCAAGAAGAGCCCCGGCGAGCGATCCCAGATCCGGCTCGTGCCCGACCAACATCACGCAATCAAAGCGGAGAACGGCGCGCAATTCTTCCATTGCGGCAAACGGCATCATCCCGGCAGCAAGAAAGGCGCTCAATACCAGCTCGCTCCCGAGTTCACGGGCCACGATTTGCGCCGTCTCCTCCGTCCTCAGAAATGGGCTCGAAAGAATCAATTCGGGCCGGAGGTCGTTTTCTTTGCAAAAACGGGCGACCCGCTGCGCCTGCTGGCGGCCTTTGTCGCTCAAAGGCCGCAAATCGTCGGTGGCGGCCGAAGCAACGGCATCGGCATGACGAAGAAGCAGCAGTTGCATCGATTTTTATATTACATCACCATGCCGCCATCGACCGTGAGGGTCTGGCCGGTGATATATTTGGCTTCGGGGCTGGCCAGGAAGGTGACTGCCGAGGCGATGTCTTCGGGTTCGCCGAAGCGCCCCATCGGGATTTGGCTGAGCACGCCGGTCTTGATCGCTTCCGGAAGAACGTCGGTCATATCGGTTTTGATAAAACCGGGCGCGACGGCGTTGACGGTGATATTGCGGCCGGAAAGCTCGCGGGCGAGGGTTTTGGTGAGGCCGATGAGCCCGGCCTTGCTCGCGGCGTAGTTGGCCTGACCCGCGTTGCCCATCAACCCGGCGACGCTGGCGATGTTGACGATCCGTCCGCTGCGCTGCTTGATCATCGGGCGCATGACGGCCTGGATGAAATTGAAAGCCCCCTTGAGATTGGTGTCGATGACCGCGTCCCAATCTTCCTCGCTCATGCGCATGGCCAGGCCGTCCCGGGTGATGCCTGCGTTGTTGACGAGAATATCCACTTTGCCGAAATCGGCGAAAATCTGGGCTCCAACCGCTTCCACCGCTTTCTTATCGGCCACATCAACGGCATAAGCGCGGGCCGCGCCGGGGTGGACGGCATTGATGGCTTCGGCAACTTTGGCGGAGTTGGATTCCGAGCGGCTGATACAGGCGACCTTGGCTCCTTCGGAGGCTAGGCGGCGGGCGATGGCTTCTCCGATGCCGCGTCCGGCTCCGGTGACAATGGCGGTCTGGTTTTCAAAACGGTTCATGGAAAAAATAACCTAGCAATCCCGACCCGGCCCGGCAATGCAAAAGGGATCGTCCGCAGATACGTAGATGGGCGCAGATTTTAGGAGTGATGAAATCTGCGTTAATCTGCGAAATCTGCGGATAACTCTTTGTGAAGGCGCGCTCACCGCGAGCGTTGCAAATCGAGCGAGAAATCGACCGCCGGGGCGGAATGGGTCAGCGCGCCCACGGAGATGAAATCGACTCCCGTTGCGGCAATATCGGCGACCGTTTTTAAATTCACGCCGCCGCTGGCTTCGAGTTGCACCCGGCCCGCCACGAGGGCGACGCATTCGCGCATTTCATCGAGCGTCATGTTGTCGAGCATGATGACGGCGACCCCTTCCAACGTCAGGAACCCGCGCACTTGCTCCACGGTGTCGGCTTCGAGCTCCACGCGGACGCCGGGGCGTTCGGCCTGGAGCCGGGCGATGGCGTTGCGCAGGAAATCGAGGTCGTCGCGCGCGGCGAGGTGGTTGTCCTTGACCATCACCATGTCGTAGAGCCCAAACCGGTGGTTGGTCCCGCCCCCGGCCACGACCGCCGCTTTTTCCAGAGCCCGCAATCCGGGGGTGGTCTTGCGGGTATCGAGAACCTTGGTGCGCGCCCCCGGGACCGCTTCAATCGCGTCTACAAAGCGGCGGGTCAAGGTCGCCACGCCCGAAAGCTGCTGGAGGAAATTGAGCGCGACCCGTTCGGCGGTCAAAATGGAATGGACCGGCCCTTCAATGGAAAGCACCTCGACGCCAGGTGTTACGCGGCTGCCCGACGGCTGCAACAGTTCCACTTTGAGAGAGGGATCGACCTGCCGGAATACCTCGGCGCTCACCTCGACCCCGGCGGCGACGCCGGTTTCCTTGGCAATGATCCGGGCACGCCCGGTCTGTTGCGGATCGACAAAATAGGCGCACGTTACGTCACCGGAACCGATGTCCTCGGCCAGGGCGGTGCGGATGGCAGCGGAAGAAGAAAGTGGCATCCCAATCTGCCTAAGGAGCCTCGCCGGAAATCGCAAGGCATTTTATTAAGGAGGAGAAAATGGATTCGGGCCGCGCGCGGTAAAAACAAACCCCTTTATTTAAAAACCCGCGCACAGCCCGAATCACCCCCTCAACGTTAATTAAGACAGAGCCCCCTCGCGTTCGTTCAAAAAAGTTTTCACGGAATCGTTAATTTATTTTGATGGCTTGTTTTGGCGGGCCCGTTTTCAGAGACTCGCGGTCATGTCTCCGCTGAAATTGAACGACACCGCCACCGCCGAAGCGATCGTGACCGAGGCCGATCTCGCCAGTTCCCTGGCCTCGGCATTGGGGGTCGGGGATCCTTTTCCCGGCGTTTATGCCACGCCGCGCCTGGTCGCTTTAATGGAGTTGGCCAGCGCCCGGTTGCTCCAAAGAGAGCATGGCCCGGGCGAACTCTCCGTGGGGGTCAGCCTGGAGATGTTTCACACGGCGGCCACGCTGCCCGGAGCCAAAGTTACGGCGACCGCACGGTATGTGGGGCGCGACGGAAAACTTTTTGTGATCAAGGTCACCGCCTCTGATCCGGCGGGTGAGATCGGCCATTGCACCCACAAGCGGGCGATTGTTTGCACCGAGCGGTTGATGGCGGGGGCGGAAAAGCGGCGGCAGGCAAAATAGCCGCTTAAAATTTGCTGCCGGGGTGCGATATTTAGCCCGTGAGACTTTTTGTGGCGCTCCATCCCGACGCGGCGGCGCGAACCTGGTTGGCTGATTTCCAACAGCGGGTTCGCAAGCGGTTGGCCCGGTTTGATCGGGAATTGCGCTGGGTGGACCCGGAAGCGATCCACCTGACCCTCGTTTTTCTGGGGGAACTGCCTGATCCCGTGCCGATTGCGAACGCGCTGGAGGCATGCCGTTGCGTGCCGATGGATTTGACGGTCTCGGGGCTGGGGGTTTTCCCGAACCGTCGCCGTCCCGCCGTGCTTTGGGCGGGGCTCGCGGAGCCGACGGGATCGCTGCTCAAGTTACAGGCTGAAATTGCGAAGGCACTGACGCCGTTTGTGGAACCGGAGCGCCGGGCTTTCAAGGCTCACCTGACGCTGGCGCGAATCAAAGGCGGCGGGTCTTGGCTCGGGGTAGTGACTTCGATGCTTGCGGACGGGTGGAATGATGCGCCGGGCCAATGGCATGTGGAGCATTTTTCTTTAATGCGCAGTGAGCAGGGGAGCGCCGGGGCGCGACATTTCGTGGTGCGGGAATTTGGAGGGGACCCGGCGGGAGGGGCGTTCTCGATTTCCTGATGAATGGCCACGGAGCGCTGGGAACATTTTTCGCACGAGGCGGATATCGGCGTGCGCGGTTACGGGGGGTCGAAGGCAGCCGCTTTTGAACAAGCGGCCCGGGCAGCTCTGGCGGTGGTGGTCGACCTCGATACCGTTCAGGCACGCGAACGGATCGATATCGCCTGCGAAGCTCCCGACGACGTTCTCTTGTTGGTCGATTGGCTGAACGCGATTGTTTTTGAAATCGCCACCCGCCAAATGCTTTTCAGCCGGGTTGAAGTCGAAATGGACGGGTTGCGCCTGATGGCCCGGCTTTGGGGCGAACTCATTGATCTGGATCGCCACCAGCCGGGTGTGGAGATCAAAGGGGCGACTTATACCGAGGCACGGGTGGAATATCGCCCCGATGGAACCTGGATGGCGCAGTGTGTGGTCGATGTTTAAAATCATGGATACATCATTATTTGAGCGTAAATCGGAAACCGAATGGGTGCTTTCTCCACGAGACGGGATGCGGGTTCCGGTAGTGATCTTCGCGAGCGAGAAATTGATCCGGGCCATGGATGAAAAAGTGCGCGAGCAAGCGGTTAACGTCGCCACGCTGCCGGGGATCCAGGTCGCTTCGTTTGCCATGCCGGATGCCCACTGGGGTTACGGATTCCCCATCGGAGGGGTGGCCGCTTTTGATCCGAAACAGGACGGAGTGGTCTCGGCGGGCGGGGTCGGGTTCGATATCTCATGCGGCGTTCGCACCTTGCAAACCGGTTTGACGCGGAAGGATCTCGAACCGGCTACAAAAGCGCTCGCCGACGAACTCTCCCGCGCCATCCCGGCCGGAGTGGGCAGCACGGGGCGGGTGCATCTGGGGTTGCCGGAGATGGACCGGATGCTCAGAGGCGGGGCGCAATGGGCTGTGAAAGAGGGGTATGGCACGGATGCAGACCTGGAATATTGCGAGGAACACGGCTGCATGGACGGCGCGGAACCGGAGTATGTCTCCGAACAGGCAAAGCGTCGCCAGCAGGACGAGATGGGGACGCTCGGCTCCGGCAATCATTACCTGGAGGTGCAGGAGGTTGCGGAGATTTACGACGAGCGGATCGCGCAAATTTACGGTTTGCACCGGGGCGATCTGTTGGTGAGCATTCATTGCGGCTCGCGCGGTTTGGGGCATCAGATCGGAACCGATTATCTTAGAAAAATGGTGATGGCCGCCGCGCAACACGGGTTGGCGCTGCCGGAGCGGGAATTGGCTTGCGCGCCGATCCACTCGACGACCGGACGCGAATACCTGGGCGCAATGCGGGCCGGGATTAACTGCGCTCTGGCTAATCGCCAGATGTTGACCCATTTGACCCGGAAGGCGTTTGCTTTCGTTTTTCCAGGGGCTGTTCCCACACTCTTCTATGATGTTTCCCACAATACCTGCAAAGTGGAGAGGCATGAGGTTGAAGGGGTAAGCAAAAAGCTCCATGTGCATCGCAAAGGGGCGACTCGCGCTTTCGGACCGGGGCATCCCGAGATTCCCGAGGCTTGGCGCGAAGCCGGGCAGCCGGTCTTGATTGGCGGTAGCATGGGGACATGTTCTTACATTCTCGCAGGCACGGCGGAAAGCGAGCGGCTCGCCTTCAGTTCGGCCGTCCACGGCGCGGGAAGGGCGATGAGCCGTCATCAGGCGATCCAAAAATGGCAGGGGCGGCAACTTGTCCAAGAGCTCGCCGGGCGCGGGATTGTGATCCGGTGCCGGTCGATGCGGGGCGTCGCCGAGGAGGCTCCCGGCGCTTACAAAAACGTGAGCGAAGTGGTCGATGCCGCCAATCAGGCCGGGCTGGCGCGCAAGGTGGCCCAACTCGTTCCCGTCATTTGCGTCAAAGGGTGAGCCATTGGTTGAGTTTCTCGATGCTGCGGCGGACGTGGCTGCCTTTCCAGAAAAAACGCCCGCAATGGGGGCATCGCCAGAACTGATCTTCCCGCTCCAGCACTTCCGGCGCGACGCCCTGGCCGGGTTTCGGCACTTGCACCAGCGGTTCGTTGCAGAGCAGGCATCGGGTAAACCGAAAGGCCGCCGGTTCCAGCGAAAAGCGTTGCACCACTTCGCGCAACTGCGCCGGAAGTCGCCCGCTGGCGATCAGGGCGATGTCGGCGTGCAATAGTAAAAAATGAGGCAGCTCGGCGGCAAAACGGCGGTTGCGCGATAAAACCCACCGGCGCTCGGCAACGGCTTGCTCCACCAGTTTGAGCCCATGGAGTTCACCGCCGGACGCGCAATCGTAGCCCAGCAAACGGAGCCATTTGGCCAGCGATTGCAGCATCGCGTCCGCCGAAAAACGAATATCTCCGGGATTCATGGCAGCCTCCTTTTTTAAAATACGCCGCCCGGGCCGCGGATGCAAAAAGCCCGCTGTGAGTATCGTTATTGACTTATATTGCTCTGCGCTTATTCTGTTCGCGTGAAGTTGTCCGAAATCTACAAATGTTTTTCCGACGAGACCCGTTTGCGGATTCTCAGCCTGCTCTCCGTTTCGCCGCTTTGCGTCTGCCATATTCAGGCGGTTCTCAATAAGTCGCAGGTCGTCATTTCCCAGCACCTCGCTTATTTGAAAAAACGCGGACTGGTGGCCGGGCAACGTTACCGCAATTGGATGCTCTATGCACTCCCTTCCGACCGTCCGGCGGCTCTGGAAGCCAATTTAAGCTGTTTGAAAAAGGCTCTGGAAAGCGAGCCTGTTTTGCGAAAAGACGCGCAGCGTTTGGCAAAGTTGATGGGCGCCAAGGGGGTGCAAAATCTTCTCGATGAAGGCTGCTGCGCCCGAATTATTGCTTCCACAGCTTCTAAATCGCGCCGGAAATTATCCGCCGCAAAACAAGTTTCAATATGAAAAAACTGCAAATCCTCGGAACCGGTTGTGCCAAATGCAAAAAGTTGGCCGAAATCACGGAACAAGCGGCGCAATCGCTCGGGGTTCCCTACGAAATGGAGAAAGTGACCGAGATCCAGAAGATCATGGCGTTTGGTGTCATGATGACCCCTGCGTTGGTGGTGGATGGCGTCGTCAAGGTGAGCGGCCGGTTGCCTTCGCCCGACGAGATCAAGACGATGATCGCCTAAAAGTTTCACGATGAATACTCGATTCAAAATGGCGCCCTTGGCGGCGCTTGTTTGGCTGGTTTCGATGGCGGCATATGCGGTGGAAATACCTGCGATGCCGCGTCTGGTGGACTTGGGGGCGAGCCGGTGCATTCCGTGCAAAATGATGGTCCCTGTTCTCGACGCCTTGAAACAGGAATACGCGGGCCGCATGCAGGTCGAGTTCATCGACGTTTGGAAAGACCCCGACGCGGGAAAGAAATACGCAATCCAGATCATCCCCACGCAGATCTTTTACGATGCCAGGGGAAAGGAACTTTTTCGGCACGAAGGTTACTTTTCGAAAGACGATATTTTGGCCAAATGGAAGCAACTGGGGGTCGAGTTTCCGCTAACCCAAGCCACACGCTAACGCGATGGAGGTACTCTTTATTGCCCTCACTCGCGCGGTGGAAGGTTCGGCGGCTGTTGCGATCGGGGCCGCATTTTTATGGGGTATTTTGAGCATCATCTTGAGCCCGTGCCACCTTTCCAGCATACCGCTCATTGTGGGGTTCATCGGTGGGCAGGGCAAAATGTCAACGGCGCGGGCTTTTTGGACGGCGACGCTTTTTTCGACCGGAATCCTTGTCACTATCGCCCTGATCGGCGTGGCGACTTCGGCGGCGGGCCGCATGATGGGGGACATCGGCGCATGGGGTAACTACCTGGTGGCGTTTCTCTTTTTTGGGGTTGGCCTGGTGCTCCTGGGGATCATTCCAATGCCTTGGTCGGGACCGGGGCAGGTGGGGATGCGGAGCAGAGGGTTGCTTGCGGCGCTCATTCTCGGGTTGGTTTTCGGGATCGCCCTGGGGCCTTGCACTTTTGCATATATGGCCCCCGTGCTGGGCGTCACATTCAAGCTGGCCAGAACGAACGCAATCGGGGCGGCGGCAATGCTGCTGGCTTACGGCGTCGGGCATTGCTCGGTGATCGTGCTGGCGGGCACTTCAACGGAACTCGTGCAGCGTTACCTCGATTGGAACGAGCAATCCAAGGGGATCGCCATCTTGAAATCCATCTGTGGCGTGCTGGTGATCGCGGGCGGCATTTATCTGATCTACGGCGCTCGTTGAAACCGGACCTTTTTAAAAATTATGAATCCATCTGAAAAAGAAATGCCGACACCGGCTTGCTGTTGTTCCGGCGAGAATGCGACCTGTTCCGGTTCGAGTCCGAGACGTCCATGGCTGGCGCGGACCGTTCTTTGGGGCGCTCTCCTGCTGACCGGCTGGTTTGCGGTTTATACAAATCTTGCGCCCGTTAGCCGTTGGATCACGTATGATTTGCTCGGGCTCAAACCGGGGCTGCATTTGAGCGCCGCCGTGGAGTTCTTCCTCTTTGAGGTTCCCAAGGTGCTGCTTTTATTGACGCTGATCGTCTTTTTTGTGGGGATCATCCGATCCTTTTTCACTCCGGAACGGACTCGCCGGATTCTCTCGGGGAAACGGGAGTTTGTCGGGAATATTCTGGCTGCGTTGCTGGGAATTGTGACGCCGTTTTGCACTTGCTCGGCGGTGTCGTTGTTCATCGGATTTGTCACCGCGGGCGTGCCGTTGGGGGTGACTTTCTCGTTCCTGATATCCGCGCCGATGGTTAACGAAATCGCGCTGGTGCTGCTCTTTGGGCTTTTTGGCTGGAAAGTGGCGGCTCTCTATCTTGGGACGGGGCTTTTCATCGCCCTTGTCGCGGGCTGGATCATTGGACGCCTCAATATGGAGCGCTACGTGGAGGAATGGGTCTATGCCGCAACGAGCGGACCCGCTCTGGAGGAAGCCCCGCTCACCTGGCCCGATCGCATTCAGCAAGCCTGGGGAATTGTGCGTGAGATTGTGGGGAAGGTCTGGATTTACGTGATGCTCGGGATCGCAGTTGGAGCCGGTATCCACGGCTATGTGCCGGAAGGGTGGATGGCATCGGTGATGGGCAAGGGGGCGTGGTGGTCGGTGCCCGTTGCCGTGGTGATGGGCGTTCCGATGTATTCCAACGCCGCCGGGATCATCCCCGTCGTTCAGGCTTTGCTGGGCAAGGGGGCTGCGCTGGGAACCGTGCTGGCGTTTATGATGTCGGTGATCGGCCTTTCGCTGCCCGAAGCCGTGATCTTGCGCAAAGTGCTCAAGTGGCCGCTCATCCTGACGTTTTTCGGTGTGGTTGCGGCGGGAATTGTGGCCGTCGGCTATCTGTTTAATGTTTTGATGTAGGGGGCGCTTTCACCTAACCCCCGGCGCTCGATTTGAGCACGGCGATGAACGCTTCCTGTGGGATGTTCACCTTGCCGATTGATTTCATCCGCTTTTTGCCTTCCTTCTGCTTTTCCAGGAGTTTGCGTTTGCGCGAAATATCGCCCCCGTAGCATTTGGCGGTGACGTCTTTGCGACTCGCGGAGACGGTCTCGCGGGCAACGATCTTCCCGCCGATGGCCGCTTGAATGGCGACGACATAAAGCTGCGTCGGGATGACTTCTTTCAACTTCGAGGCCAACTGACGCCCGCGACCTTCGGCTTTGTCCCGGTGGACGATGCTCGAAAACGCATCGACCGGCTCGCCGTTGACCAGCATGTCGAGCTTGACGAGCTTGTCCGCCCGGTAGCCCGCCGGTTCGTAATCCATGGAGCCGTAACCGCGCGTCATGCTTTTAATCTTGTCGTTGAAATCGACGAGGATTTCGTTGAGCGGCAGTTCGCAGGAGATCATGACGCGCCGGGTGTCGAGCGATTCGGTGTGATCGACGACGCCGCGTTTTTCCAAAACGAGCCCCATGATGTCGCCAATGTTTTCGTTGGGGACCATGATGGTGGCTTTGACGATCGGTTCGCGGATCTCCTCAATCACGCTGAAATCCGGCAGGAACGCCGGATTATCCACGGTGAGCAGTTCGCCGTTGGTTTTGAGGACTTCGTAGATGACGCTCGGGTAGGTCGAGATGATGTCCATGTTGTACTCCCGGCGCAGGCGCTCCTGGATGATCTCCATATGGAGCAGCCCGAGGAAGCCGCAACGGAAGCCGAACCCGAGGGCGATGGAGCTTTCGGCCTGATAGACAAAGGAGGCGTCGTTGATTTGCAACTTGGCCATCGCGGCCTTGAGATGCTCGAAATCGGCGGTGTTGATCGGGTAAATGCCGCTGAACACCATCGGGTGGATTTCCTGGAAGCCGGGGAGCGGTTCGTCGGACGGATGGCGCTGCTCGGTGAGCGTGTCGCCGATCTTGATCTCGGCGGTCGTCTTGATATTGGCGATGAAGTAGCCGACGTCGCCCGCGTTGAGCTGGGGCCGGGTTTCCATCTTGGGCGTGAAGACTCCCACGTCCTTGATTTCGTAATTCTTGTTGCTGCTCATCAGCTTCACGCCGAGGCCGGGCTGGATGGTGCCCGAGGCCATGCGAATGTAGCCGATGACGCCCCGGTAGGTGTCAAAGACGGAGTCGAAAACGAGCCCGCGAACGCGGTTGTCGGCCATGACCTTGGGCGAGGGGACGCGCTCAACGATGGATTCCAAAATTTCGACGATGCCGATGCCCGCCTTCGCGCTCGTGCAGATCGCCTCGTCTCCCGGGATGGCCAAAATATCTTCGAGCTGCCGTTTGCACGATTCGATGTCGGCTGTGGGCAAGTCGATTTTGTTGATGACGGGAATGACCGTGAGCCCCTGTTTGTGGGCCAAATGGACATTGGCGACGGTCTGGGCTTCGACCCCTTGCGCGGCGTCGATGATGAGGAGCGCCCCTTCGCAAGCGGCCAGGGAACGGCTCACTTCGTAGGCAAAATCGACATGCCCGGGGGTGTCCATCAGGTTAAGCGTGTAGTGCTGGCCGTTTTTCGCCGTGTATTCCATCGCAACGGGATGCGATTTGATGGTGATCCCGCGTTCCCGTTCCAGGTCCATCGAGTCGAGTTGCTGGTCGGTTGACTCGCGCATGGAGATCGTGTTCGTGACCTCCAGCAACCGGTCGGAAAGGGTGGTCTTGCCGTGGTCGATGTGGGCGATGATGCAGAAGTTGCGGGTTTGTTGGATGGACATGCGAACTTAACAGTATGCGGGCGGCGGCAGGCAGCGTCAAGAGGCACGTCAGGAACGTGCACGGCTCACGCATCAAAATACCTTCAAAGCCACTCATGAACCCAAAGGGTAAGCGAATAGCCGGTGGTCGAGCAGAGCGACACCACCGGTTTGAACCCGACCTGGAATTCACCCCAACGGGGTGGCAGTAAACGGGGGATTTCTGCCACCCCGATGGGGTGAGATGCTGGTACGACCCTGTTCCGGTGGTGTCGCTGACGCTCAACCACCGGCTAATGGCTATAAACCCTACGGGTTTGGATGCGTGAGTCTGCAGGGCGAGGGAACGTGTTGACTTCCGGCGGGGTGGAATTTAAGAAGCTCTTACCATGTCCACTGACCCACGGGAACAAGCACTGCAAACCGCCCACCAAATCGTTTCCGAGCATTTCCCCAATGTGGTGATGGTCGCCGAGGCGCAGGTGGTGGCCTTGGAATCGGGTGAGACGCAGTTTACCCAGATGTTGCGCTGGTATGGCTGTTCGACGACCGCAACCGGATTGATTGTTTTTGGGGCCGACCTGCTTGGCCGCACGTTCGGGGAACGCCCGCCCAAGGCCAACCCGACCCCCGCTCCGCCGATCCATCCCCCGCAGGAAGAGGCGTTAAAGCGGGCTCTGGAAATTTTGGGCGAGCATTTTACTTGCGCTTTGATTGTGGCCCAGGGGGAACCGGAGCTTGCGGGGAATTCCGAACGCAGCCTCAAGGTGATCCGCTGCCACGGGGTGCCGACGATGGTGGCGGGCTTGGCTCAGTTTGCCGCGAACTCGATGCGCCGGATGGCGGTGGAATAATGGGCCGGATGGGAGGAATGGGAGCTATGGCTTTGCGGCTTGGGCGGTAAAGTCGGTGCAAAGGATGCCGTATTCCACGATGTCTTCAAAGCCCCGGCCCTCTTTAAGTATCTGTTCTCTCCGGCGGCCTTCGTAGTGCATCCCGATTTTTTCCATTACGCGTCCGGAGGCCGGGTTGGACCCAAAATAGCTGCTCTTGATCCGGTGCAGCCCAAAATAGGCGAACCCGAAGGCGATCACCATCCGGGCGGCTTCGGTGGCGTAACCGCGGTTCCAATACGGCACCCCGATCCAGTAGCCGAGCTCCGCATTGCGATTGGCCGGGTCGCACGTCAGCCCGACGCAGCCGATGAGATGCCCTTCCCGCCGCAGGACGATCGCAAAGACCACCCCGTCTCCGTTCTCGAACATCACCGGGTGCCCCTTGATCCAGGTTTGGGCCAGTTTTTCGGAATAAGGATGCGGGATATGGAGCGTCGTGGCCGCGATTTCCGGTTCGTTGGCGAGTTGATGCAACTCCGGCGCATCTGCCAAAGTAAATGGCCGCAGGATCAGCCGAGGTGTGTTTAAGGTCGGTTGACAGCCCATGATCCCCCCTTCCACCGTTTCGCTCTATATTAGGAATCGGTTGGGGGTGCGGGAAGCGTCTCTTTGGGGGCGCTGGCCCCGAAGAATTTTGAAAAAACCCGTTTTGGGAGGCTCCGGCCGGCGTCTTCTTCCGCCAACTCCGCTTGCGCGGCCGCCTTGGCGTTCTCCCAGGCAGGCGCAAAGCCGGGGACATTGACCACCATTCGCTTTTCAGCGCGGGCATAAATTTCCAGGTCTCGCTGGAGGCGTCCCTCCGGCATTTGATTGAACGAGGCCACCCGGATGCGCAGTTGCTCGCTTTCGCGCCGGAGGTTTTCCAGCTCTTCCTTGTTCTTTTTGGCGGCCCCCGATTCCAGCTCGATCCGATCGCACAAATGCTGCTTGAAACGGCTCAGTTCCATTTTGAGCCGCAGCACCCGCCACAGGGCCAGCGCGGTGCAGAAAAGCCCCAGCGCCAGGCCGTAGGTGAACGGTTGAAAAAGCAGGTCGGTATTCACAAGAAAGAATCGGTTTTACTCCCCTTCGGTCAGCCCGTGAGAAGCTACAATTTGATTGTTTTCGTCCAATCGAATCACCTTGGGCCGGTGCGTGGCTGCTTCTTCGGGGGTGTATTGGCCGAAATTCATGATCGTGACGCGGTCGCCGATTTTGCCCAGATGGGCCGTGGCTCCGTTGAGTTCGATGGCTCCCGAACCGCGCTTGCCGTAGATGACGTAGGTTTCAAACCGCTCCCCGTTGCCCATGTTGCCCACCAGGATTTTCTCATAGGGGAGAAGCCCCACTTTTTCCGCCAAATCCTCCGCAATCGTCATGCTCCCTTCGTAATGCATGCTGGCCCCGGTGACGGCGGCGCGGTGGATTTTGGACTTGAGGATCGTCATTTGCATGACCTCAACATGAGGCAAACGGCTAAAAATCGCAACCCTCAGAAACGAGAAGGATGGTAATCGGGCCGGAAGACTGGTATATTTTTCAATATGAGGATCGAAGAGCGCCTTCAAAAAATTGAGGAAGAAATCGGCCAGGCGGGAAATATCCCGGAGGAAAAAAGGACCGAATTGCTGGAATTGCTGGCAGCTTTGAGAACAGAGATCGCCGCGCTTCCGAGCATACACGACGAGGAAGCCCATCGCATTGCCGATTACGCCGAGGCATCCGCTTTGGAGGCGACAAGCGGTTCCGGGAGCCCCAAGCTGCTCGAGGAAGCATTGAGCGGGCTGACAGGGCCGGTGGAGAAATTTGAGGTGTCGCATCCCGAATTGGCTGCTGTTTTAAACCGCCTGGCGGCCGTCCTCGCGAATATGGGGATGTAGGGACCGTCTTCCCATGCGGAAATTCCTGAAGCTCATCATGATCGTGCTGCTGGCTGCGCTGGCAGCCTGGATCGCGTCGGTGCGCATGACTGTGCGGGAGCCGCTTTCAGGGACGATTGAAGTGGACGAGGTGCATGTCGGGCCGCGTTTTGGCGGGCGGATCGAAAAACTGCCTTTCCACGAAGGGGACGAACTCAAGGCGGGCGATGTGATCGCAGAACTCGATGCCCAGGAACTGCTCGCAAGACGCGTTCTGGCCACGGCGCAACTTGAGGAGATGGAACACGGGCCGCGCCCTTCGGAGATCGAGGCGGCACGCCAGGATTGGGAATCGCTCAAGGCTCAGTTGGTTTTTGCCCAGGCGGATGCGAAGCGCGCCCGGGAGTTGCTGGCTTCCAAAGTATTATCTCCCGCGGAAGCCGAAAAGACGATCAGCAATGCGGATGCGTTGGCCAAGAACACCGAGGCCGCCCGCCAGCGGTACGAGCTTCTCCGCGAAGGAACCCGACCGGAGCGGATTGCCCAAGCGCGGGCGCAGTTGGCCGATATCGACGCGCAATTAAAGGAGATGCGGATCGTCGCGCCCGGGCGCAGCATTTTGGAAATCTTGAGCGTCAAGGTGGGGGATGTGGTCCCGGCCAACCGGGAAGTGGCGACTTTGATTCTGACCGATCACCTTTGGATTCGCGTCTATGTCCCGGCAACGTGGCTTGGGAAAATGCAGCTTGGCCGGGCGGCGGAATTGCGCGTGGACGGGATTCCCGGAAAAGTTTTTCACGGCACGGTTGAGCAGATCAACCGGGAGGCCGAATACACGCCGCGCAATGTGCAAACGGTGGAGGACCGGGTCCGGCAGGTGTTTGGCGTGAAAATCCGGCTGGATAACCCCGAGGGCATGTTGCGGGCGGGGATGTCCGGCGAGGTGACGTTTCCCGGGTTCGACACGCCGGGCCGCAATGAACGTTTGATTCCGGAGCGTTGGTTCCAATGGCCGAGCCGATGATCGAGTGCGAGGGGTTGACGAAGCGCTTCGGCGATTTCACCGCCGTGGACAACGTCAGCTTTAATGTGGAGCCCGGGGCAATCTTCGGTTTTCTGGGGCCGAATGGATCGGGAAAATCGACGGTGATCCGAATGCTTTGCGGAATTCTGGAGCCGAGCGGCGGGACGGCCCGGATCGGGGGGCTCGATGTGGTGGAGCAGACGGATGTGCTGAAGGAATCGATCGGCTATATGTCGCAGAAATTTTCCCTCTACGACGAGTTGACGGTGGAGGAGAATTTGCGTTTTTACGGCAAACTTTACGGGCTGCGGCGCGAGGCGTTGCGCAAGCGGTTTGATGAATTGCTGACCCTCACGCACTTGGAGCCCTACCTTGACCGGCGCGCGGCGTTGCTTTCCGGCGGTTGGCGGCAGCGGTTGGCGATGGCATGTGCGCTGATGCACGAGCCGCGCGTGCTGTTTCTGGATGAGCCGACGGCGGGGATCGACCCGGTGGCGCGCCGGGAATTGTGGGATTTATTATTCGAATTTTCGGGTCGTGGGATGACGCTTTTTGTCACGACGCATTACATGGACGAGGCGGAACGGTGCTCAAACGTCGGCTACATCTATCTTTCCAAGCTGATTGTCTGCGGTGTCCCCGATGAACTCAAAATGCTGCCGGAGGTGAATCCGCCGGGGACGCGCCGGATTGACGTGACCTGCGAGCACGTAACGCTGGGGCTCCAAACGCTGCGGCACCGGGCGGGAATCTCGGCGGCGACGGTTTTTGGCCAATCGATGCATTTGCTGGTGGACGACGCGGTGAGCGATGAGCGGATTCGCGGCTATCTCGCGGAAGCGGGGATTCGGGACGTCGATTTGCGCCCGATCTCCCCCTCGCTGGAGGACGTGTTTGTGGCGCTCACGGCGAAACATGGAGGAGGCACGGAATGACTCTCGCAAAGACGCAAAGGCGCAAAGGAGAGAAGAAGCAAACGTGCCAGTATTTTGGATCATGGCGCAATTTTTTGAGCCCGGTTTTACAAATAGGGTGCTATGGAAACGAGGCCTTTGCGCCTTTGCGTCTTTGCGTGAGACCAAAATCTCTTCTGTCGCGTTCTTTGTGTGGAATCCTTAACCCGTTCCTGACATGAAACTTTTTCGCGGTTTTAGCGCAATTTTATACAAAGAGTTCATCTCGATGCTGCGGGACCCGACGACGCTCTTTTTCATGTTGATCCCGCCGATGATCCAGATGATCGCGTTCGGATTTGCGTTGGATAACGACGTCAAAAATATGGGGCTCATCGTCTACGACCAGGCCCACACGGTGGAGAGCCGCCAGTTGGTTGATCGCTTTGTGAACACGGAGACCTTCAAAGTCGTGGGCCGGGTGAACAGTGTGGCGGAAATGGAATCGGAGATCCGCAAGGGGCATGCCTACGCGGCTCTGGAAATTCCGCCCGATTTTTCGCGAAATCTGCGGGCCGGTCGCTCGGCGACGGTGCAACTGGCCATCGACGGGTCCAACTCGACCACCGCGCTCCAGGCGCTCAATACCGGGGCGGCGGTGACAATGCGGGATTCGATTGCACAACTTTTGCGGGAATCGGGGCGCTCCAACATCCCCATTGAGGTGCGTCCGCAGATGCTTTTCAACCCGGCGATGAAGAGCCCGAATTTTTTCATCCCCGGCGTGATCGGGCTGGTACTGCAAATGGCGACGCTCTTTACAACGGCGATGGCGATTGTGCGCGAACGGGAGCGGGGGACGCTGGAGCAGTTGCTCGTGAGCCCCGTTTCGCGCTGGGGATTGATGATGGGCAAATTGATCCCGTATTTCTGTCTCGGCAGCGCGATGGCGGCGCTGCTTTTGCTCATTATGCGGCTGGTATTTAATGTGCCGATCGCGGGGAGTCTCTTCGGCTTGGCGGTTTCGGTGCTGGTCTATGTCTTCACGCTTTTAAGTATCGGGCTTCTCGTTTCCACCCGGGCGGAAAACCAGATGCAGGCGTTGCAGATGACGATGGCGTTGATTCTGCCGAGCGTGTTTTTTTCCGGCTTTATCTTCCCGCGCGAGACGATGCCCTGGATTTTTTACGCGATCAGCACCGTGCTTCCCGCGACCTATGCCATCGAGCTGATCCGAGCCATCGTGTTGCGCGGGGCGACTTTTGCGGAATACTGGCCGTCGCTGGCAATCCTGAGCCTGATGGCAGCGGCAGTTTTCTCGTTTTGCGCGGCCCGTTTCAAGCGCAAGATCGGGTAGACGGCTACGCTGAATCGGCATTTCAAAAGCTGCCCAACCCGGAGGGTTGCCAGCGAATAGCCGGTGGTTGAGCGTTAGCGACACCACCGGATGAGGTGTTTGAAAGAATTCACCCCAAAGGGGTGGCAGAGACCGTCGCCTCGTTTTCTGCCACCCCTTTGGGGTGAGACGTGGTTTTGTATCGAACCGGTGGTATCGCTTCGCTCAACCACCGGCTAAAGGCTTCAAACCCTTTGGGTTTGGCTCGGAATCTGAATTTCGATTCAGCTTAGGGCTTGGCGATCGGGGTGAGGCGATTGCTGTGGGTGTGGTCCCCCACCGAGACCGACGGGGCGGCTGCGTTGAGCTTGCGCGCTTTTTCCCGGAAATAGAGCTGCGCTTGCGAAGTTTCCTGTCCCGGTGCCGGTTTGAGCCGGATGTACGAGCCGTCGGGCTGAAGCTGCCGGGCTTTGACCCGGTCGTTGAGATAGGCGGGCAGGATTTCCTGAATGAGGTCTTTGCGCAGGGTGGGGCTTTCGATGGGGAAAGCGATTTCGACCCGCCGGTAGAGGTTGCGCGGCATCCAGTCGGCGCTGCCCAGGTAGAGAGCGGGATGCCCGTTATTGGCAAAGTAGAAGACCCGGCTGTGTTCCAGGAACCGCCCCACGATGCTTAATACGCGGATGTTTTCGCTGACCCCGGGAACGCCGGGCCGCAGGCAGCAGATGCCGCGCACGATGAGATCGATTTTGACCCCCGCGCATGACGCTTCGTATAGGGCGGTGATCAACGTTTCGTCCACCAACGAATTAAGCTTGGCGATGATGCGGCCCGGTCGCCCTTGCAACGCGTGGTCGCGCTCGCGCTCGATGAGGGCTTTGAATCGCACGGCGAGGTCGAATGGCGAAACGAGCAATTTTTTGAATCCGGGATATTCGGCCAGCCCGGTGAGGGTGTTGAAGAGGGTGGCCACTTCCTCGGTGATGGCGCGATTGCTGGTGAGAAGCCCCAGGTCGGTGTAGATGCGCGCGGTGCTCGGGTGGTAGTTGCCGGTGCTCAGGTGGGCGTATTGCCGGATGCGGTCGCTGTCGCGCCGGACGATCAGGAACATCTTGCAATGGGTTTTGAGCCCGACGACTCCGTAGACCACGTGGACGCCCGCTTCTTCGAGCTTGCGCGCCCATTGGATGTTGTTGGCTTCGTCAAAGCGGGCCTTGAGTTCGACAATCGCGGTGACCTGTTTGCCGTTGGCGGCGGCGGCCCCGAGGGCGGCGACGACGGGGGAATCGCCGCTGGTCCGGTACAGGGTCATTTTGATCGCCAGCACCTTGGGGTCTTCGGCGGCTTTTTCGATCAGATCGACCAAGTCCTCAAACGGCTCGTACGGGTGATGCAAGAGAATGTCTTCGTGGCGCAGCCGCTCCCAGGCATTGATGCCCGGCGGCAGGGACGGATCGTGGGCGGGGAAGAACGGGCGGTCCTTGAGCTTGGCCAGCGCTTCGTTGCTCAAAAGCCGCGAAAGATGGGTCATCGAGATCGGGCCGTCGAGTTGATAGAGATCGGCGTCGGTGAGTTTGAACCGCTCCAGCAAAAGGAGCTGAAAATCGCGCGGGCAATCGGCGGCGACTTCCAGCCGCACGGCATTGCCTTTGTTGCGGCGAAGCAGTTCCTGCTCAATGGTGCGCAGGAGGTTGTCGGCTTCTTCGTCGTCGATATAGAGATCGCCATTGCGGGTGATCCGGAAGGCGTGGACCCCTTCGAGTTGGAGGCCGGGGAAAAGGTCGCCGAGGTATTGTTTTACGAGATCGCTCAGAAAAATGTATTCGCAAGCTTCGGACTCTTCCTGGCAGGGAAGGGCGATGAGCCGGGGAGCCCCGCGGGGCACCTGGACAATGGCGTAAAGCGGTTCTTCCTCGTCGGGCCGGCGGGCGCGGACCATCAGGTTATGGCTCTTGTTGAGCACCTGCGGGAACGGATGGCTGGCATCCACGGCCAACGGGGTCAGCACCGGGAAAATTTCGTTCCGGAAATAACGGCGAGCCCATTCCGCCTGGGCTCCCTTGAGGTGGGCGACCTTTTTAAACCGGATGCCGTTTTGCGCCAAAAGCGGCACGATTTGCTGGTTCCAAAGATCGTATTGCGCCGCGACCAGCTCGTGAATGGTTTTGGTGGCGCACTGAAAGATTTCCGTGGGCGAGAGGTCGTCGGGCCCGGCATCGGTGCTGCCGCTGTCGATCTGCTGCTTGATTCCCGCCACCCGGATTTCGAAAAACTCGTCGAGGTTGGAGGAAAAAATGCTCAGGAATTTCACCCGTTCCAGGAGTGGTTGAGTCACGTCCTGTGCTTCCTCCAGCACGCGGCGGTTGAACTCCAACCAGCTCAGTTCGCGGTTGATGAAATTTTGGGGTGCGGAAAGGTCCAGCGGCATCTTTTGCTATCTTACGTTATATAAGGCGGCCCGGCAACGGTTTAGGATAAACTGCTTCTCTCTGGGGGCCGGTTCTACTAATTTATTTCCATGATGAAAATTTTGTTGTTTGCCGGTTTGACTTTTGTGGCGGCGACCCTGGTTGTCGCGCCGGTTTTTGCCGAGCCGGTGGAGATTGAGAAGAAAGCCCAGGAGCTGGTCGAGCCCGCCCAGCAGGTGGACGGCTTTTTTGCGCGCCTGATCGAAGGTCGCGTTGACACGGCTTACGATCAACTGCTCCTGGGGACGAAGATCGCCGATTTGCCGAAGGAGACGGCGATGCTCAAAGCCAAGACGCGGGAGGCAATCCGGGTTTTTGGCGGCATTAATAGCTATGAAACCGTTGATTCCAAGGACGTCGGCAAGCATCTAAAGCGGCTGACCTGCCTTTCAATCGGAAAGCAATTCCCGATCCGGTGGCGTTTTTATTTTTACAACGCGGGCAGCGCCTGGAAGCTCATTGATATCCGCATCGACGACCGGCTGATGGATATGTTTGAGGAACCGGCTCCGGCGGCCACGGGTTCGGCAAAATGAACGCGGTATCCCGGATTCTGAAGTTCATCCGGTTTTCTCACACCGTTTTCGCGCTCCCGTTTGCGCTCGGGTCGATGCTCGTGGCGGCCAAGGGAGTTCCCTCGGCGCGTTTGCTGGGGCTGATTCTGCTTTCGATGGTGTTTGCCCGGACGACGGCGATGGCTTTCAACCGGCTCGCCGATTGGCAAATGGATCAGCGCAATCCCCGGACGGCGGGCCGCCACAAACTCATCACTCATCCCGGAGCGATGGCGCTCTGTATCGGGAGCGCAGCGGCTTTTGTGGCGGTGACGTGGTTCATCAACCCGCTCTGCTTTGCTTTAAGCCCCGTCGCGTTGGCACTGGTCTTTTTTTATTCGTTAACCAAGCGATTTACCTCTTGGTGCCATTTTTTTCTCGGACTGGCGTTGGCGGTCTCGCCGATGGGGGCATGGCTGGCGGTGACGGGGCATTTTGCGCTGCCGCCGCTGATCCTAGCGGCGGGCGTGGTTCTATGGGTCGCGGGGTTTGATCTCATTTATGCCACACAGGACGTGGAGTTTGACCGCCAGGAAGGGATGCACTCGATGGTAGTGCGGTTGGGGGTTGCGCGCAGTCTGCAACTCGCTCAAGGGCTGCATGCGGGGATGTTTTTGCTTTTGGGCGGATTTGGAGCCGCCGCCGGGCTCGGGCCGATTTATTTCGGCAGCTTGGGGTTGGTGTTGGCGGCGCTGGTTTATGAGCATCGCGTGGCCCGCCGTTTGGACCTGGAGGCGATCAATCAGGCGTTCTTTGTCAGCAACGCTTTTGTGGGATGCGTCTTCGTCGCGGCTACTCTGCTAGATACTCATCTGCGAACAGAGACTTTTTTCTCTTGGATCGCCCGATTCTGATCCGGCGTTTTTTACGACCGGCTCCCCGGTTGCGAGTCCAGAAGCGGGTGGCGGAGGTGAGGAGATCCTGGGTGCGGACGCCCAACGAGGCGGTGTCGAGGTAAAGAGCCCGGAGATTGATGAACAGCCGGATGCGGGCCACGATCCATTCGAAAAACGGCAGCGAAGCGAGATACGTCTTTGGATTGCGGAGACTGATGACGATGGTTTTTTCGCCCGGGATTCGCCGGATATCCCGGATGTCGCACCACGCAATGATCCCCGTGGACCAACGCCGGTCGATGATCCCGTGGCTGGTGAGCATCACGGTCGGTTGATCGGGCCGGGAAGGGTGAAAGTATTCGAGGTTCGGTTCCTGTTCCCGCGGCGGGGTTGGGGCGACCTCGGATGGGGCCGGTTCCACCGGTTTTGGTTTGGGCGGTTGCAGATACCGGGGGGGAGCCGGGAGCGCCGGTTTGGCGGCTTCCGTCATTGCGGAACGGGCCATTTCAGAGGGGTCCACTTCCCAGGCTGCAAAAAGCAACGCTTCGTGGATGTCGTCGATGCTCAACGACGGGAATCTCCGCACGATTTCAATTTCAGTGCGCCCCGTGGACAAAAGGGAAAGAACGGTGGTGACGGCGACGTGCGTATCTCGCAGACAAGGTCTGCCGTTCATCACGTTCGGATCGCGGGTGATACGGGGAAATTCGGGCATGGCAAAGGCAGGAGTCTAACCCGGTTTTTCAACGAGACCAGTTTCGATTCACGGAAAATCCGTTGGCGAAAACCTTATGCGTGGCTCGGGGATATCCATCGTTCAATCATGATGCGTTAATTTGTTACTTGAGTTTCCGCGCTGTTTTTGTAGATTTCCACGGTGAACCATCCTCTCGCCCAGCTTCTAGCCGAACGTATTGTGATCCTTGACGGAGCGATGGGGACAATGGTCCAGCTTTACCGGCTTTCCGAAGAACAATACCGGGGCGAGCGTTTTGCCGGTCATCATCGGCTGCTCAAGGGGGCGAACGATCTGCTTTGTTTGACCCAGCCCGCCATTGTGGAGGAGATCCATGCGCAATACCTGGCGGCCGGGGCGGATATCATCGAGACCAACACGTTCAATGCGCAGTCGATTTCGCTGGCCGACTACGGGCTCGAACCGCTGGTCCGGGAATTGAACCAGGCCGGGGTCGCCTGTGCCCGGCGTGCGGTGGAAAAATCCGGCAAACGGGCTTTTGTGGCCGGTTCGATCGGGCCGATGAGCAAGACGCTTTCCCTCTCGCGAGATGTGAACGCCCCGGCCCGGCGCGAAGTGACGTTTGACCAGGTCAAAACCGCTTATTGCGAGCAGGTGGAAGCGCTGATCGAAGCCGGGGTGGACGTGCTGCTGGTCGAGACGATATTCGACACCCTCAATGCCAAGGCCGCGCTGTTTGCGATTACGGAGGTGTTCGGGAAGCTCGGCGTGGAGCTGCCGATCCTGATTTCCGGGACGGTTACCGATTTGAGCGGGCGCACGCTCACCGGGCAAACGGTCGAGGCGTTCGCGATTTCGCTCTCCCACGCCCCGATATTAAGCCTCGGGCTCAATTGCGCGCTGGGACCCAAGGAGATGCGCCCCTCGTTGGAGGCGCTCTCGAATTGCGCTCCGTTTTATGTGAGCTGTTATCCCAATGCCGGATTGCCCGATCCGCTTTCGCCCACCGGTTTCCCGGAAACCCCCGAGACGCTCGCGCCGCAGATACGGGAATGGGCGCAGGACGGGTTGCTCAATATCGTCGGCGGTTGTTGCGGAACCACCCCCGACCATATCCGGGCGATAGTCGAAGCGGTGCGGGATTGCCCGCCCCGCCGCCGTCCCGAACTGCCCCAGGCAACGCGCCTGAGCGGGCTCGAACCGCTCATTATTACGCCCGAGAGCGGGTTCCTGATGGTCGGCGAACGGACGAACATCACCGGCTCGCCCAAGTTTTCCAAGCTGATCCTGGCCGGGGATTACGAGGCGGCCCTGGCCGTGGCCCGGCAGCAGGTGGAAGGGGGCGCAAACCTCCTGGATATCAACATGGACGAGGGGATGATCGATTCGGAGGCGGCGATGACTCACTTCCTCAACTTGATCGCCAGCGAGCCGGATATTTCGCGCATCCCGATCATGATCGACAGCTCCAAATGGAGCGTGCTCGAAGCCGGGCTGAAATGCGTGCAGGGCAAATGCGTGGTCAACTCGATCTCGCTCAAAGTGGGCGAGGAGGAATTCAAGCGGCAAGCCCGGTTACTGCGGCGTTACGGCGCGGCGGCGGTGGTGATGGCGTTTGACGAAGCGGGGCAGGCCGACAACACCGAGCGCCGTAAGGAGATCTGCGGCCGCGCGTACCGGATTTTGACCGAGGAAGTCGGCTTCCCGCCCGGCGACATCATTTTCGATCCCAACGTGCTTACGGTCGGCACGGGGATTGAGGAGCACAACAACTACGGTGTTTCGTTCATTGAGGCGACCCGCTGGATCAAAGAAAACCTGCCCCACGCGAAAGTCAGCGGAGGCATTTCCAATGTCTCATTTGCGTTCCGGGGGAACAACCCGGTGCGCGAGGCGATGCACTCGGCATTCCTTTACCACGCCATCAAAGCCGGGCTTGACATGGGGATCGTCAACGCCGGGATGCTCGCGGTTTACGAGGAGATTCCCAAGGAGATGCTGGAGCGGGTGGAGGACGTGCTGCTCAATCGCCGCCCCGATGCCACCGAGCGGCTGGTCGAGTTCGCCGAGACGGTCAAAAGCGCCGGCAAAGCCGTCGTGAAAGACGAGGCGTGGCGCGGCGCTCCCGTCGAGGAACGGCTGGCGCACGCGTTGGTCAAGGGGATTGTCGATTTCATTGAGGACGACGTCGAAGAAGCGCGGCAGAAAGCGGGTCGCCCGATTGAAGTCATTGAAGGGCCGCTCATGGCCGGGATGGAGATCGTGGGAGACCTCTTTGGCGCGGGAAAAATGTTCCTGCCGCAGGTCGTCAAAAGCGCCCGCGTGATGAAAAAAGCGGTGGCTTATCTGATGCCGTTTATGGAGGCGGAAAAAAGCGCTGATGCGCACGCCCGATCCAAGGGAAAAATCATCATGGCCACGGTAAAAGGGGACGTGCATGACATCGGCAAAAACATCGTGAGCGTGGTGCTCCAATGCAACAATTTTGAGGTGATCGACCTGGGGGTGATGTGTCCGGCCGAGAAGATCCTTGCCGCCGCCCGCGAACACGGCGCGGATATCATCGGCTTGAGCGGGTTGATCACGCCGTCGCTGGACGAGATGACGCACGTCGCGCAGGAAATGGCGCGCCAGGGATTCACGCTCCCGCTGCTCGTGGGCGGCGCAACGACCAGCCGCGCGCATACGGCGGTCAAAATCGCCCCCCATTACAATGAGCCCGTGGTCCACGTTCTCGACGCTTCCCGCGCCGCCGGGGTGGTCAGCTCCTTATTGAACGCCGAACAGCGCCCCGCCTATGAGGCTATTTTGCGGGCCGATTATGAAAAATTGCGGCAGGCGCACGCGGCTCGAACCGGGGAAAAGAAGCTGCTCACGCTGGAGGCGGCGCGCCTCAATCGGACGGTGATCGAGCGGGCCGGATATGTTCCTCCGAAGCCTGATTTTACCGGGGTCCGGGAGATCGCGCCCCGTTTGGATCAACTCGTCCCGTTCATCGACTGGTCGCCGTTTTTCCACACCTGGGAAATGCGGGGCCGGTATCCGGGGATTCTGGATGACCCGGAGATCGGTCCGCAAGCCACGGAATTGTTTGCGGATGCCCAGGCATTACTGGCCCAAATGATCGCCAAAAAGCAATTGCAGGCGCGAGGGGTCTACGCTTTTTGGCCCGCCAATGCCGCGGGGGATGATGTGGAACTTTATGGGGGCGAGGACCGTTCCACGCCGCTGGCAACCCTCCATTTTCTGCGGCAGCAGATGATCAAACCGGCCGGACAGCAAAACCACGCGTTAAGCGATTACGTGCAGCCCAAGCCGGGCTGCGATTACCTGGGCGGCTTTGCCGTGGCGATCCACGGCGGGAGTGAGCTGGCTTCGCAATTTGAAGCTGCGGGCGATGACTACAGCGCCATTATGGTCAAGGCGCTCGCCGACCGGCTGGCTGAAGCCTTCGCCGAGTTTCTTCACCGGGAAGCCCGCGTGGCTTGGGGTTTTGGGAAAGACGAACGGCTGGATTGGAGCGACCTGCTTCACGAGCGGTATCGCGGCATCCGCCCGGCAGCCGGTTATCCGGCTTCTCCCGATCACACCGAGAAACGGACCCTCTTTGCGCTGCTCGACGCCGGGAACCGTGCCGGGATCCATCTCACCGAGTCGTGCGCCATGATGCCCGGTTCGGCGGTCAGCGGATTGTATTTTTCCCATCCCGACTCGAAATATTTCGCTGTCGGAAAAATCGGGGCCGACCAGGTCGCCGATTATGCCGCCCGCAAGGGAGAAAACATCCCGTGGGTGGAACAATGGCTGGCCCCCAACCGTTGAGTGTTGTCAGCTTTCCTTTACTTTGGATGATTTTTAAGCCATCAGAAGGGCAGCTTTCACTATCAATTTTTTTATGAAACTACGTCCCCTCGGTTGCGCCTTGTGTTTGATCGGTGCTTTGGTTGCGCCCTCCTGGGCTCAAGACGCTCCTCCGGTTGATATACATCAGGTGAGGGAGCTCCTTAAGCAAATCAAAGACCGGCGGGCCACCGATGAGAAAATCGCGCAGATCAAGCTGTTGCAGGATTTCCGCGGGGCGGCCGCCAACAATTCCGCCGCTATTTCTTTTTATACGCAAGCCGTTCAGGCAACGCAGTTTGATGGCAAAGCTCATGAGCAAACCGCTTTCCAGGATTGGAAGCGGAGCGAAGGGGAGAAGCTTAAGAGCGAAGAAGCGCAGAGCGCCGTGCGGATTCACCTGAACTATCTTTTTTTGACGCTCCAGCGAGCCATGGGAACCCCGGTTCAACAGCTTGAACCGGCGCTGCAAGCCCACATCGCCTCCGTGGCCGCCGCCTTTGCCAAGGACGACGAAATCACCCTGCGGCGACAGAGGGCCAAAGAAATGGCAGAGCGCAATCCGGCGCTCCGGGGCAAGAAATCCCCGGCGGATGACGACGTGCTGTTTTCGGATCAGCCGTTGACCAAGCAGGCGATCGGGAACAGCATTTTTGTCCAGTGGTATGGGATCCAGAAGCTGGTTTCGTCGATCAAGGATTGGGAACCCGTTTCGTCCAATGTCGACGGGATCACCCAAAACACCCTGCTCCCGTATTACCGTCAAAACAAAGACCCGAAGGTGCTCGCCATTTGGGATGCCAAAATCCAGCGCGAATCGCAACAGGCCAGCAATTCCAACCTGGCTTTCAAGATCGAACAGTTCAACAAAGTGCGCCTCCCCTCGCTCCTTTGGAGCCGTGCCAGCGATGCCGTCGCTATCGGGCTTCGCAACCGTGGGATTTCTGAGATGCTGGGGTTGATCAAAAATAATCCCGAACACCCCGATTTGCCGGTATGGATCGGCAAATTGGAGGAAGTGATTGCCGCGGAACCGGCTGCAGCTCCCGCCAATCCGACCCCGGCTCCGGCGGTTAAATAAGCTCGTTTCCAGGGTCCGCCGCGTTTCGTTTGGGTGAAGATTTACCGGGATCGAACCGAAGCGGGCCGGATGCTCGGGACGGCATTGCGGAATATGGAAATCGCGAACCGGGGCGATCTGCTGGTTCTGGCCATTCCGCGCGGCGGCGTCGTGGTGGGAGCCGAGGTCGCCCGCATTTTGGGGGCTTCTTTGGATGTCTGGCTGGCTCGCAAACTCGGCGCGCCAGGGAACCCCGAGCTGGCGATCGGATCGGTCTCCTCGCATGGCGAATTGTGGCTTGACCACACCGTGATTGAGGTGCTGGGGGTCGGCGCCGGTTTTATCCAGGAGGCGGTGCGCCGTGAACGGGAGGAACTGGAGCGGCGGCTGCTGCGATTCCGGGGAAGCGCGGAGCCGGTGCGCGTGGAAGGGCGAACGGTGGTGCTCGTGGACGATGGAGTGGCGACCGGCTCCACTGCGATTTCGGCTTTGGAAGCTCTTGGGCGCAGTGGCACGGCCCGCCGGATTCTGGCGGTTCCAGTGGCTCCGGCCGACAAGGTCGATCAACTCAAACGGTCCGCTGAAATGGTCTTGGTATTGACCCCTTCCGAAGAGTTTTTTGCGGTGGGCCAATTTTATGAGCAGTTCGACGCGGTTGAAGACGCGGAGGTGATCCGGATTTTATCGGAGTTTTCCCGATAGAGCATCTGCCAAAAGAAATTTCCGGATCAAGATGCGAGCGCCACGGATTAGCGCGCAAGGCGCGAGCGAAGCGGCTGTAGTTTCCTATTATCGCTTCGCAAAGCCTCAGCGATCTGCAATGAGGCTTCGCATATGAGAGGGGGAGCCGCTGATCGCGGCTGGGGGCAGTGCCCGAGCGAGCAACGCAGCGCG
>CAIZLD010000052.1 GCA_903933715.1 uncultured Spartobacteria bacterium | reverse complement strand
TTGCTTTTGGCATCGGCCAGCCGCTCCAAAAATTGCGGTTCCAAGTCCAGCCCGAAAATCTCCTGGCAAAGCTCAACCACGCGTCCCGCGTATTGGATCACCTGCACGGTTTCGATCCCCGATAGCTCATCAAAGAACCAGCCGCAGCTCGTGTACATCAGCATCGCGTGCCGCTGAAGCTCCAGCATCTTGAGAATCTCCGAACGCTCTTTGGCGGCCAGCGGCCGGTCGGCGCATTGGGAAAAAAAGGCGTCCACCGTTTCCGCCGAGCGGTCGAGGATCACTGATATGTATTGGTCGCGAGCCCCCCAGGCATCGTTGAAATAGCGATTGGCCTGGTTTTCATACAAAGGCATGGTGACATCGCGGAGCCAGTCGAACGCCTGCCGCAGCGGGCCGCGCCAAGCCTGGTTCCATCCGGGGTGCCCGCCGCTGTTGCAGCCGCAATCCCGATTCCAGCGGCCCACGCCATGGCTGCAACTCCATGCCGATTTTTCATGGATGGCCGCCTCGTATTTTGGCGGATGTTTTTCAAGATACTCGCCGTAGTTGGTGAGATGCACGTCGTCGCTTTGGTCCAGCTCCTTCAAAGCCCAGGCAAGCGCCATGTCCCCATAGGCGAGATGATGTCCGTACGATTCCCCATCGGTGGCAATGTGGACGAGTTCGTCCTCCCCGCCGTCGGGAGAGAACGCCTCCCGCAATCGCCGGGCCAGCAACTCCCCGTTGGTTTGAAGTTTTTCAAACGCAACCGCGCGCGAAAGCCCTCCATCGTAAAAAAAAAGGGCGATGCTTCGGCCGGAGGGAAGTTTGCAGAGATAAGGCCGCCGGGAATCGATCTTCCCTCCATCGACATCCGTCCATTGCTCGCTGCCCAGCAACCGGACTTGCCTGGCCTGGAATGGGGAAAGAATGGTGAAGCGGATTCCGTTTTCAGCGAGCACTTCGAGCGATTCGGTGTCGGCTGCGGTTTCCGGCAGCCACATCCCTTCCGGCGGGCGGGAAAAGCGCGACTCAAAATCGCGGATTCCCCACAGCACTTGCGTTCGCTTGTCCCGCAAGTTCGCCAGCGGCAGGATCATGTGATTGTAGACTTGCGCCAACGCGGAACCGTGGCCGGAAAAAAATTCCATCGAGGCGTGGTCGGCCTGCACGATCAATTCATGGATTTCGGGAAAAGCCCGTTGCATCCAGTTCAGAAGCGTCGGCCCGAAGTTGAAGCTCATCCGGGCGTAGTTATTGGCGAGGTCCACGATTTTGCCGTTCCCGTCCATCACTCTCGCCCGCGCGTTGGGACCGTAACACTCGGCTGTGATCCGCTCGTTCCAATCGTGATAAGGGACGGCGGAATCTTGCAGTTCCACCGTTTCAAGCCAGGCGTTTTCCCGCGGCGGTTGATAAAAATGCCCGTGGATGCAAACGTACCTGCTCATGATGAACCTCCCCCACCCCCTTCAACCTATGTTCGCGCAAGTTGGGTTGGTTGCGGGTCTTGGGAGAATGCAGCGAAATCCGGGGCGGATTTCGGTCCGGAAAATCCGCAGGGGAAGGAAATCGCAAAAACTGAGTAAAAGGTGAAGAGATCAGGCCTAAAAAATTATCTGGCACGGAAAATGGTTTGTAAAACCCCCGCCAGAAGTCCAAGATCGAGCTTCGTTCTAAAAGGCTCCTGGGCTTTTAGAACCGAGCGAGCCCCCCAACCACGAGAACCCAAATTTTTCTGGAAAAATCAACCCCGATGAGAACCGTTTGCGCTCTGACGTTTTCGATTTTTGCCCTGGCTTCGATGTCCATGGGAGCCACGACCGTGACAACCGCTCCAGTCGGAGCCATGACCTATAGCTTCCCGGCGACCACCCAGCTCACGAGCAGTTACATTTCTGTTCCGCTCACCAACGCGCCAATTTACTCGGGAACCTTCGCCTCTTTCACCAGCACGACCATCAATTTTGCGGGAACGCCATTTACTGCTGGGGAGTTGGCTCAGGCGGGTTCACCCTATTTCCTGCGGCTCCAATCAGGAACCCAAGCCGGAAGGTGCCTTTTGATTACGGCGAATACAGTCAACTCGGTCACTGTTGACGTTACGAACAACTCCAGCCAGACCACGAACCTGGATACTTCGGGGTTTTCCGTGGCTCTGGGCGACCAGGTCCAGATATTCCCGGGCGACACTCTGGCCAGCTTTTTTGGGGACAATACGACAGGAAACCCGTTGATCCTCGTCGGGGCGGCTGGCGCTCTCAGCGCCGATACAGTGAGTATTTATAACAAAAGCCTTGCGAAACAGGATGCCTATTTTTTTAGCACCTCCTTGGGTTACTGGAGGTCCACCACCTCCACTGAAAACAAAAACGGGGTGGTCCTTTATCCTGATGCCGCCTTTGGCCTCACCCGCCGTGCGGGCCGTGCCGCGCTTTCTTTTAGTGTCGTTGGCGATGTTCCCGTGGTGACCCCCAAAATCAAGACCGCGGGAAGCAATCAGGCTGTTTATGGAGCCAATCCCTATCCTGTTGACCTGACTTTGGGAACTCTCAATCTGGTAAATTGGACAAAATCCAATTCAGCTCTATCGGCTGATACAATTAGTGTCTATAATTCTTCACAGGCAAAAATGGATACCTACTACCAAAAGTTGGATGGTACATGGCGCAAGGCCGGGGATACCATCACAGACCAATCCCCGTTTGTCGTTCCTGCCGGTTCACTCTTAGGCTTTCTTAAGCGCGCAGCGGTATCAGGGAGTGCGTCTTTCATCTCTTCTCCCCTGCCGTATAACCCTTAACACGAACAGCATTCTTAACTTTATTGCACCATAAACAAATGAAGCTCGTTATCGCTGCAATCACGTTGGGACTTTGGGCGATTGTCGGCAGCGCATCAGCGCAAACCATCTGGACCGATGGCGCAGGGGACCAGATGTGGTCAACATCAGGAAATTGGAACTCAGGAGTACCGACAAGCACCAGCGCGGTTCAAATTGGCACCCAGCCAACCGGAGATCAAATAGGGATTGATACAGGCGGCCCGGCCACGGTGGCCTCTTTTGCCTTCAATAACACACTCACAAGCAGTGTGGATATCACTGCATTGGGTTTCGAAACGCTGCAAGTCAATGGCGCAATCACCAACAATTCAAGCTTTAGAAATTCCTTTTCTCTACCGGTATTCGCCGGCGCCAGCGCCACTTGGTCGGGCCCTTTGAGTTTTGGAAATGTGGTAAGTTTCAGCACTTATCAAATCACTCTGGATAATACGACTTCATTCTCCGGCTCCAACATCACCTTCGACATAACCAACGCGACGACCTATGGCCGATTCCTGGGATCAGGAACGGCAACAGTGACCGGTTTGACGATCAATATCGGCGGCATTTACCGCGGAGTTGAGAACGAAGCCTTCGATTTCACATCCGGCAATTTTTTCGGTGCGACCTTGGGCACTCTTCCCACGCTTAATGCTGGGTTGACTTGGAAAACAGCGGATTTCTTTTCCATTGGCGTATTGACGGTTATTGCCATACCGGAGCCCAATTCCTTCATCTTGCTCGGCGTAGGAGCGGCAGGCCTGGCTTTGCTTCGGCGCAAAGCGGTAAAGAGATAAAGCGCTCCGTTTCCTTTCAGGATTGCTCAACCCCTCGCACGGATCAGGTGCGGAATAGCTAACCGCGTCTTGGGGCGGCGAGCTTCGCGATAACTTCCGGGAAGAGCGCATGCTCGGCGACTTGTATCCGCGCATGGAGAGTCGCCGCCGTGTCCCCGGGCAGGACCGGGACTTCGCTCTGCGCAATCACGGGCCCGGTATCCATCCCGCCGTCCACATAATGCACGGTGCATCCCGTTGTGCAGGCTCCCGCCTCAAGCGCCTGCTTCCACGATTCCAGGCCGGGGAAGCGGGGCAGCAGCGAAGGGTGAATATTGATGATTCGGCTGGGGAATGCTTCCAAAAGCGGCGCTTTAATCATCCGCATGTACCCGGCCAGCACCACCAGCTCGACCCCCGCTTCGCGCAGGAGTTCCACCACCCGCTCTTCGGCTTGCGGCTCGAGCTTGGTGCGGAACCGGCCCGGCGCGATGAACTCCGCACGCAACCCCAGAGCGCGGGCGTGTTCGAGAATCCCGGCGTCTTCCACATCCGAGAGGACGATCTGCACTTGGGCGTTGATCTTGCCCGCCTGGATCGCCTGGGCGATTGCCACAAAATTGGACCCTTTGCCGGAGCCGAGGACGCCAAGTTTTAAAGGAGCTAAATTTTGCATGAGGCGGCGGCGAGAAGGTTCGTGGTCGAGCGGCCCGGAACGAGCGGCAGAATGCTGATTTTCGAACCGGCGGCGTCGAGGGCGGCCCGTTCCTCCGGGTTCAAGGTTTCGGGGCTGTAATCGCCCCCTTTGGCGTAGATCTGGGGCCGGGTGAGGCGGATCAAATCGGTCACGCGCACGTCGGGAAAAATCACGACGTAATCGACACAACCCAGCGCGGCGAGCACTTCGGCGCGGTCCCCTTCCGGGTTGACCGGACGCGATGGGCCTTTGAGGGCGCGAACCGAGGCGTCGCCATTGACGGCGACCACCAGCGCGTCGCCCAAGTCGCGCGCCGCCTGGAGGTAGCGGACATGGCCGACGTGAAGCAGGTCAAAGCAGCCATTGGTAAAGACAAGGCGCTTGCCTTGGGCGGCGAACGCTTCGCTCACTTGGGCCAGCTCGGGGGCGGTAACGATTTTTCCGGCAGACATGGGAGCGGTAGCATAGTGCAGGTTTGCCCCAATAGACAACCGGGAACTCGGGGCAGGGCTCACGAAGCAAAAATTGAACCCGAAGTTTGCGTTGCAGAAAATCTCTCGCAAAGACGCAAAGGCGCAAAGAGATGAACAAACATCGACCTTCTTTTCTTTTTCCAACGCTTATCCATTTCCGAGTTGGATTTAGGAATTTTTTCGCCGCAACCGAAGCTGTTTTCTGCTCCGAATCTTTGCGCCTTTGCTTTTTGCGAGAAATCATTCTTGAGCGATGGCTCGGCGCAACTCCCCCATTGCATTTGAATGCGGCCGGTGTATAGAGGGAATCATGTTACTCTTAGGATTCATCAACAATTTGTTTGAGGGGCCAAGCGGTCTCATCATCCTGCTTCTGGCGATCCTGCTTTTCGGGGCCAAACGCATTCCGGAACTGGCCCGCAGTCTCGGCTCGGCCATGAACGAGTTCAACAAGGCCAAAAACGAGGTGCAGCAGCAAATCACCCAAGCCGCGCAATCGCCCGTGACTCCGCCGCCCCCAGAGCCGACCGTCGCCGCGGCCGTTCCGCCTCAAGATTCGCCCAAAGCCTAAAGCCTTCGCGTGATGCCGCGTTGGATTTTCCTGCTCCTGATCTGCGCGGGCACCGCGTGGGGGGATGATTTCATCTTCGCCGGGTACAACGTCGAAAACTACGCCCCGTTGGTAATCCCCGGGCAAACCCAAACCGGCCGCCCCGGGAAATCCGCCGAAGCCGCCCGCGCGGTGGTCCAGATTGTGCAGGAGATCAGCCCCGATCTGCTCGGGGTTTGCGAAATGGGGAGCGTCCCGCAGTTTGAGGAATTCCGCAAACGGCTCGCCGACGCCGGGCTCGGCTACCGCGATTTCGAATTCGTTGACGGCCCGGACCCGGACCGCCATTTGGCTTTGGCCAGCCGGTTCCCGATCATTGCGCGCCATTCGCTTGCCGATCTCCCGTGTGAAGCGGGGAATGCCATCCGGCGCAAGGTGCGGCGCGGCATTCTCGACGTCACCGTGCAGGTCAACCCGGCGTTCAAGTTGCGCATTTTGGGGGTCCACCTCAAATCCAAGCGGTTCACGCCGGAAGGGTCGCCCGATCTGGAGCGACGGGAGGAAGCCCATCTCCTGCGCAAGCATATCGATCAAATCCAGGCAGCCGATCCAACGATGCCGCTACTGGTTTTCGGTGATTTCAACGACACCAAAGCCCAGCCGACGCTTCATGAAGTGACCGGGTTGCGGGGCACGCCGGGCTCGCTCACCGCCTTGGCGCTGGCGGACAGGGAGGGGGATCATTGGACTTATTATTGGAAAATGGAGGACGTTTACCAGCGGATTGATTACCTGTTGGTCAACCGGATCCTGGCCCCGCTGGTCGTCCACGCCGGGTGCGGCATTTATCGCTCGCCTCTCTGGAACGTTGCCAGCGACCACCGCCCCGTTTTTGCCGCCTTCCATCCGCCGACGCCCTAGGTGTCCTGTATTTCGGTTTTTTTCGGAAGAAGAGAATCCGCAGCAAGATTTCGCAGATTTTTCGGAAAAGTTGGGTTCTGTAATCAACAGGCACGATTAGAGCAACTGCCAAAAGAAATTTCCGGATAAAGATGCGAGCGCCACGGGTTAACGCGCAAGGCGCGAGCGAAGCGGCTGTAGTTTCCTATTATCGCTTCGCAAAGCCTCAGCGATCTGCAATGAGGCTTCGCATATGAGAGGGGGAGCCGCTGATCGCGGCTGGGGGCAGTGCCCGAGCGAGCAACGCAGCGCG
>CAIZLD010000051.1 GCA_903933715.1 uncultured Spartobacteria bacterium | reverse complement strand
CGGTAACAAAACGGCGCGCGGTTCTGCCGCATGGCAAGCCCTCGCCTCTTTTGCCGCAACCTGTAATCAACGATCCTCCGATTTAACCGCATTCCTCGCTCCGTTCCTTACCCTCAGCCCTGCGGGCTAAACAGGAACGAGGGTTGCGGCGGCTTTTGAATGTCGATTCAGCCTTGAGCTTACATCCCCATGATCTCGTAGCCGCCGTCCACGTAGATCACCTGTCCGGTGATGGCGGCGGCCCCGGGGCTGGCCAAAAAGACACCGGTCGCGCCGATCTCCTCCAGGCTGCAACTGCGCCCGAGCGGAGCCCGCTTCTGGTATTGCCGATTGATCTGGTTGAAGCCGCCGATGCCGCGCGCGGCCAGCGTCTGGACCGGCCCGGCGCTGATGCAGTTAACCCGGATGTTTTGCCTGCCCAAGTCGTAGGCGAGATAGCGGGTGGTGGCTTCGAGGCTCGCCTTGGCGACCCCCATGACGTTGTAGTGGGGAACCACTTTTTGCGCCCCGTAATAGCTCATCGCAACGATGGAACCGCCTTCGGTCATGAGCGGCATCGCTTCCCGCGCCAGCCCCAGCAGCGAATAGGCGGAGATATTGTGCGCTGTCAGATAAGCCTCGCGGCTGGTGTCGATGAACTCCCCTTCGAGCGCCTCGCGCGGGGCGTAGGCGACCGAGTGGAGCAGCAGATCGACCCGGTCGGTGTGCTGGCGCACGTTTTTGAAAAAGTCGGCGATCTCCGCGTCCTGGGTCACATCGCATGGATAAACCGGGGTGTCGGCGCCGAACTCGGCCACCAACTCCTCGACATTGTCCTTGATCCGCTCGCCTTGGTAATTGAAAATCAGTTTCGCCCCTTCCGCAGCCCAGGCCTGGGCAATCGCCCACGCGATACTGCGTTTGTTGGCGACCCCAAAAACGACTGCGGTTTTTCCTTCCAGAACTCGGTTACTCATAAGCGGGCCTTTTATATCCGTTTTGCCACAAGAAGTAAAAGACCAAATTACTCACCGGGTTGCCACCAATTCCCGGAGGCGGCAATCATCGTCAGCAATTTGATCGTGTTGCCGAAATAATCGTCGTCCGCGAGACGGCGAGCGGTCAGGTCGGTCCATAAGGCGTTGAGCCAGGGCTGGCGATCCGGCCCGCCGATCATCGCCGCGATGGTCAGCGAACCGTTGAAGGCGGCGCTTCGGTCTTCCCGGAGGGGAGCGCCGTTGAGCCGGTATCCGGCATTGATCTTGCCGGGATCGCCTCCGGTAGCGTGCTCCACCCAGGCATTGAGCGGTGCCAAAAGGGAGCGGCTCCGGCGGTCGCCGGTCAAGAGGGCATCGGTGCCCACCCGCCACGGCACCCGGCAGGCGTTGTAAAAAAAAGCACCGTCGTGCGGCCCTTCCAGGTAGCCGGACGGGGCGGGCCGGTAGGCGTCCGCGGTGCAGGCAACGAAATCCGGGGCAAGGCCGGTCGCCGGACTAAAAGCGGCAGTCACTTCACCCAAAATCCGGTAGGTCGTATCGGCGATTTGCGTCCAGACCGGATCGCCCGAGGCGGCGGCAAACGCTTTGAGGTGCGCGGGCATGAAGTCGGAGGGACGAAACCCGCCCCAGCAACGGTTTTCTGGATCAACCCAGCTCCCCAGGGTGAGCGTGTGGCGTTGCAGGTCGCACTCTGCCGCCCGGATCGCGGCGATCGTTTTCAGAGCTGCCGCCCGGTAATTGATTTCGCCGCTCCCCCATTGGGCATCAGCCATCAGGAGCGCAAGGGCGATATCGAGATCGCCATCGGTGGCCGATTCGTGATCTTCGTCGCTTTGGCCTTTGGAAAGCTGCCGCCAAGCCATCAGTCCGGGGTGATGCAGCGCCGGGTGCGCCCGGAAATACCGGAACAAGGCGTCAAAATCGGCTTGCGCCTTGGGATCGGCCCCGGCCATCAGCACCGTGGCGAGCATCCCGTAGCCATGCCCTTCGGAAACCGAAACAGTGCGCGCGGGGAACGATTGCTCGGCATTGCAAAAGATGTAGAGCTGGTCCGGCCCCGCCGTGCGCAGGTATTTGGCTTTCCAGAGCCGGTAAAACTCAACCACCGATTGATCCAGTTGCGCTTGTGAAACGGCGTTGGGCTTGAGAGTCCCAGCCGCATAACGGGTGTGCTGGGGGAAAGGGCGTCGTTCCGCCCCGGCGGCACAGAGAGCAAACCCCAAAAGCCCGCAAACGATGAGCAGAACGCCGTGTTTCATTAGCCTCCCACCGCCTGATAATGGCGGATGCCCCGGCGCCAAATGGCTTGCGAGATCAAAAAGAGAATCCCGACCCACGCGGCCTGGATGCCCAACCCCTGCCAAAGCTCGGCCCCTTGCACCCGCTCCAGAAAAACCTGGACCGGGAAAAACAGTTCATACGGGAACGGGAGCCACCGCAGGATCGCCTGGAACCACCCCGGCATGATGTCCAGCGGGAACGTCTGGCCGCTCAGGAAATATTCAAATGAATAGAGGATGAAGACAATCGTGCTGATTTCCAGAATCCAGAACGCTATGAGCGCCAGCGTGTAGGCGATCAAAAAAGAGATACCTGCCGCCATCGCGGCAGAAAGGAAAAAAAGCGGCCACGTCAGGAGCGATTTGGGAAGCACCACGAACTCCCGGAACCAGTAAAACGCCAGCCCCACCGGGATCACGGTGATGATCGTGTAGACCAGCCGGTAAGAGAGAAATAGCGAGAGCCGGTAGCCAAGGTAATTGAGCGGCTTGATCAAAAAGGCGCTGATTTGCCCTTCCCGGATGTCGGAGGCGATCTGCCATTCGTCCTCGGTGGGGGTGACGAGGTTGTCCACCAGGATGATCATGAGGAAATACCAGATCATCGAAGCGAAATCGTAGCCGCCCACCTTCGATTGGCTCCCCTCAAAAATCGCTTTCCAGATGAACACCGTCCCGGCAAGCGGCACCAACCCAAAGAGGGAGCGCAGCAGGAAGTTCCACCGGTACACAAAGGTGTTCTGAAGCCCGATGTCGAAAACTTTCCAATATTTATGCAGCATTTTGCGGGGAAATCATCGCCTCAATCGGCCCCGGTTTCAATCTGCCTTTTGGCTCGTTTTGAATAAAGAACCCGGAAAAGAAGCCATATGGAGCGAAAAATGCTGAGGATAAAGTAATACCCCTGCTTTTGGCGGGGGATGCCTTGCCAACCGGTCAAAGCTCCATCTATAACTCAAAAATCTTTTTTCATGAAAACTCCCCCCGTTGCGCTTACGATTGCAGGCTCCGATAACAGTGCGGGGGCGGGGGCGCAGACCGATTTGAAAACGTTCACCGCCATGGGGGTCTACGGCCTCACCGCCATCACCTGTGTCGTGGCCGAGGTTCCGGGTAAAGTGAGCGCCATCGCCCCGGTGCCGCCAAAGATTGTTGCCGAACAAATCCGGCTCTCCCTGTTGGCCTACCCGGTCGCGGCGATCAAAACCGGAATGCTCCATTCACAAGCGGTGATCGAGACCGTGGCCGATGCGCTTCAAGCAATAAGGCCGGTGTTGGTGATCGACCCGGTGATGGTCGCGACCAGCGGCGCATCGCTTTTGGAGCCGGACGCGGTCGATGCGTATTGCCGCCGCCTCTTTCCGCTCGCGCGGCTCGTCACGCCCAATCTGGACGAAGCCGCCGCGCTGGTTGGCTCTCCCATCACGAGCATTACACAAATGCGCGAGGCGGGGCGCAAACTGTGCCGTCAATTTGGCTGCGCTTTCCTGATCAAAGGCGGGCACCTGAGGGGGGAGGCGCTGGACCTGCTTTGCACCCCGGAAGGCAAGGCGAGCGAGTTCACCGCCCCGCGCGTGCTCGACGTCTCCACCCACGGTACCGGCTGCACCCTCTCGGCGGCCATCACGGCGGGGCTGGCCTCCGGCGCGCCGCTGGAACAAGCCGTGGGCGCCGCCAAACGTTTCGTGACCCGCGCGATCACCCAGCATCACCGCTGGCAACGGCCCGGCGGCCAAACCGATGCGCTCAATCACGCGAAATGACGAGTGATGCTGCCCGCAATGGGCCATGCGGAATAGCTGAGATCCGGGCTCGCGTTTTCCCTTATCCTGTGCTAAGGTAATTGATGAATCAAAATCCCAGCGGATTTTCGCGACGCGGACCGGACATCATTACGGAAGAATTGGTGTCGGTTCTTTTGGAGAAAAATAGTTTTGAATTCAAAGCTCTCTTCGATGTCATCCACCTGAATCTGCGCGCTCGCAATGCGGCGAGCGGGGGTGAGGAAATGCTCCGGCTGCGGGCTTACGAGAAGCTGCAGGCTCTGGTTGGGGCCGGGGTGGTCAAAAAAACGGGCAAGAGCTACAAAGGGGTCGATCTGGCGCTGCTCGCGTTCAATTCGCGGATGAAAGAGTTCCGCGCCAAGATGGTCAAAGGCTGACGGGAGATCGGCAGGGGAAACCCTCAGATAAGAGGTCCGCAGATTGCGCAGATGGACGCAGATTTTATAATCAAGACTCCTGATCTTGACGTGAAAGGAGCGGGCGTTCACTGAATTGGGGTGGTCTGTGGATCGTTTTACTCATAGAACCGGCTCTTAAAAAAATCTGCGGTAATCTGCGCAATCTGCGGATCACTCTTCTTTTTTAAATCCGTGAACATGGCCTAAATTTCGTCTGCCAGGGCCTCGAGCGAGACGGTTAATTTTTTAAGCCCCAGTTCGATCCGGGTTTTAATGGTTCCCAACGGGATGCCGGTATGCGCGGCGATTTCCCGCTGGCTCATTCCCTTGAAAAAAGCGAACTCGATCGCTTCCCGCTGGAACGGAGGCAACTCATCCATTTTGGAGCGGATGAACGCCCGCACATCGGCCCGTTCGGTGTTGCCGTCCGGGTTTCGCCCGGAGATCCAGGCTTCCGGGTCGTGTTCCACCTCCACCTGGAGCCGGTCGGTGGCCCGGGAATAACTCTGGCGTTTGCGGAGGCGGTCGATCCCGCGCCGCCGCGCCATCGTCACCAGCCAGCCGAGCGCCTTACCCTTTTCCGCCGAGTATTTGGACGCGCCGTTCCAGGCCTCAAAGAAGACTTCCATCAGAACGTCCTCCGCCTCGGCCTCGTTGTGGATGATTTTGAAGATAACACTCTTAATCACCCCGGCGTGCCGGTCGTATAAGGTTTCGAGCGCCTTGGAGTCGCCGCCCGCCACGCGGGTCATGAGCGTTTCGTCATTTTCTTCGCCACTGGCGCGGGAGGCGGAAGTCCGGCGGCGATAACGGGGGGCGGCTGGCTCCGCCTCGGTCTCTTCAATCGGCTCGGGGAACAACTCTTTGGGCTCCTCACAAGTTTCGTTTTGAGTGTTCATAGACATGGATTTCTTCCACGCCCATCAGCTTTGGCCATGCCACCGGTTATTTACAGAGAGGGAGTATGGGAACGGGGCGGCGCAAGCGTTTCAAAAACGGACACAAGCGTCCGTACAGCATCACGGGAACTTGGAGCCCATTGGGGCTTTGCGCAGGGTCTTTCAGGAAATTCTGCGCGGAGGCGCAGGCTTCCGCGCGTCGGCTGCGACACGCATCCCCAAAGGGATGCCAGCGGATAGCCGGGGGTTGAGCTTTGCGATACCCCCGGAATCATGAGTCAAGCGGGTTTACCCCGAAGGGGTGGCAGAAGCTCTTGGAACAGGGTGAAATCCCGATTATCTGCGACCCCTTCGGGGTCAAGCGGTTGCTTTGACATACCGGGGGTGTCGCTTCGCTCAACCCCCGGCTATTGGCTGCAAACCCTTCGGGTTAGGTAGTGTCGACACGAGATATCCCGGGTTATCTTCCGATCAAATCCATGATCGCCGCTTTTTCGGCTTTCGCGGCGATGATCCCTTTGCACTGCTCTTTGGCAACATCCGGGTCTTTGAGCCCGTTTCCGGTGACGGTACAGACGATGTTTGAGCCGTCCGGGACGCGTCCCAGATTAAATGCCGGTTCCATCCCCTGCACACACTTCATCAATCCCGCGATGGAGGCGGCGCTGGCGGGCTCCACAAAAATCCCTTCCTTGGAGGCAAGCCACGCCTGGGCGGTCAAAATCCGGTCATCCTTGACGATGTCAATGGCTCCTCCCGAGTCGCGGATGGCGGCAGTCGCCGTTTCCCAGCTCGCCGGGTTGCCGATCCGGATCGCCGTGGCGATGGTTTCCGGATTTTCGATCACTTTGTTGTAAAAAATGGGGGCGCTCCCGGCGGCCTGGAACCCGACCATCATCGGCAGGCGGGTCGATTTGCCCAGCGCGGCGAACTCCTGATACCCTTTCCAATAGGCGCTGATGTTGCCCGCGTTGCCGACCGGCAGGATGTGAACCTGCGGAGCATCGCCGAGTTCCTCGATAATTTCAAACGAGGCGGTCTTTTGGCCTTCGATCCGGTAAGGGTTGATCGAGTTGACAATCGTGACCGGCTCGGTGGCGCCGATTTCGCGGACGAGGTCCAGCGCCTTGTCGAAATTCCCGTCGATGGCGACGACCTTGGCCCCGTACATGAACGCCTGGGCGAGCTTGCCGAGCGCGATTTTTCCGGCGGGCAGCAGGACGATGCAATCCATATCCGCGCGGGCGGCGTAGGCGGCGGCAGCGGCAGAGGTGTTTCCGGTGGAGGCGCAAATCACCGCTTTGGATCCGGCCTCGGCCGCTTTCGAAATCGCAACCGTCATGCCGCGGTCCTTGAACGAGCCGGTCGGGTTAAGCCCTTCGTATTTGATGTAAACGTTGCAGCCGCGCCCCACCATCGTGCTCAGCTTGGGAGAGTGGATCAACGGCGTGCGGCCTTCGTTGAGCGAAATGACCGGCGTGGCGTCCGTGACGGGCAGGTATTGGCGGTAACGGGCGATCAGGCCCCGGTCGTTGAGGAAGTGGAATGTGGACATCGAAAGGACGGTTAAATTGAAAACACGGTTACGCGAAACTCTCCACTCGGAGGACTTGCGGTGGCCGCTTGACGCACTCAAGCGCGGCGATTTTCTCCGTGGCCCGGTTCATCCGCCCTTGGGGGGCGGCGTGAAGCATGAGGACCAGCGGGACGGTTTCTTCCTCGTGGGCTTCGGGCTGAATGACGGACGAAATTCCGATCGATTCTTCAGAGAGGATGCCGGTGATGAGCGCGAGCACGCCCGGCCGGTCAATGACCGCAAGGCGCATGTAGTAAGGGGTGACGACCTCCTCGATCGGCGTGCAACTCCCATAAAGGCCATGCGGGACGAAACCGAAATTCGGCCTTGGCGTTTCGAGGGCGACGGCGGCTTCGGCCAAATCGCTGATGACCGCGCTGGCCGTGGCATCCTGACCGGCGCCGCGCCCGTAGAATAACGTTTCACCGACGACGTCGCCATGAACGGCAATCGCGTTAAAGACGCCGTTGACGGAGGCAAGCACATGGCTTTCCGGCACGAGTGTCGGATGCACGCGGACTTCGATGGGACAGTTTTCCGTGCAGCTTTCGTCCGACTTGATAACGGCGAGCAGCTTGATCTTGTAACCGAGTTTTTGGGCAAACTGGATGTCGGTCGCCGTGACGTTTTGAATCCCCTCGACGTGGATATCTTTCCCATCAACCCAGAAGCCGTAGGCGAGCGAGGCGAGGATGATCGCTTTGTGGGCGGCATCCCAGCCGTTGATATCGAGCGTCGGGTCGGCCTCGGCATACCCGGCGGCCTGCGCTTCCGCGAGCGCCTGCTCAAACCCGAGTCCCGCCTGCGTCATGCGGGTGAGAATGTAATTGCTCGTGCCGTTGATGATCCCGTGCATCGAGCGGATATGGTTGGCCACGAACGCTTCCTTGAGCGCCTTGATGATCGGCACCCCTCCGGCGGCGGCGGCTTCGAAGAAAACCGGAATCCGTTTTTCGGCGGCGACGGCGAAGATTTCTTTCCCGTGCTCGGCGAGCAGCGCTTTGTTGGCGGTGACGACGATTTTCCCCGCCTCGAGAGCCGCCATGACGAATTGATACGGGATCTTCACGCCGCCCATCAACTCCACGACGATTTGAACCTCCGGGTCGTTGATCAAGTCGTGCCAGTCGGTCGTGAACAATTCGGCGGGCGGCATTGGTGTCCGGGGACGTGTGATGTCGAGATCCGCAATTTTTTTGACGGTCAATTCCAGCCCGAGCCGTTCCTCAAGCAGGCGGCGATTGCCGACCAGATGCTTGTAAACGCCCACGCCGATGGTGCCGAAGCCCGCGATGCCGATTCCGATTTGTCGCATAAGAAGAGGCATTTTGCTCGCTTCGGGGCCACTTGGCAAGACGGCAAACAGGGGCGGTTTGGGGGGTGCGGTTACAGGCGGTGTGAAATAAGTGGCGAGGGTGGATCGACCGCTCCGCGGGCGATTCGGGATGGGGCGGCGGAAGGGAAATGGCAGGGCGCAGTCCCATCGCGCCCGGAGGTCGCGATCGACCTGCACGCCAGCGGGGCTATTTTTCCCTTTTCAGCGGCTGCGCCCGGTCCCAGATTACTGGAACTTATGGCAGGCATCATCATCCGTCCCCGCTCCCGTCTTTTCCACGGCCACGATTGGGTTTACTTCTCTGAAGTGCTCAAGGCGTTTGGCGCGCCGGAGGACGGCTCGGTGGTTTCCATCAAGGACGGCAAGGACCGGATGCTCGGCTCGGCCATTTACAACTCCAAATCGCAAATCGTCGCCCGTCGCTTTTCCCGCCAGCGGCAAGACCTCGACGCCGATTTCTTCCTGCGCCGCATCGGGCAGGCGATCGAATACCGGACCCGCCGAGGCGTGAATCCGCACCTCGGCCGCTTGGTCTGGAGCGAAAGCGACGGGCTTCCCGGCGTGATCGTGGACCGTTACGGCGATTATCTGGTGCTTCAAACGCTCACGCTGGCGATGGATCTGCGCAAGCATTTGATTGTCGATGCTCTGCGCGAACTGTGCGCGCCGAAAGCGATCCTCGAACGCAACGACGCGCCGATTCGCCGGGCCGAAGGGATGGAGCCGGTGGTGGGGGTACTCTGGGGCGAAGCGCCGCCGACGGTCGCCATCGAAGTGCTTGGGCTTGCGTTTGAAGTCGATCTTCTCCATGGCCAAAAGACCGGCTTTTACCTCGACCAGCTCGATAACTACGCGGGCGTTGCGCCGTGGGCCAAAGACAAGCGGGTGCTCGACTGCTTTTCCAACCAGGGGGCGTTTGCGCTGGCGTGCGCCAAAGCCGGGGCGAGCAGCGTGCGGGCCGTGGAGATCAGCGCCGATTGCGTTGAGTTGATCCGGCAAAACGCCGACCGCAACAGGCTGGCCATCGAAGCGCTCGCGGCGAATGTGTTCGACTTTCTTAAGGAAGAAGAACGGGCCGGGGCGCAATATGATTTGATTGTGCTAGACCCCCCGTCGTTCACGAAGTCGAAGGAAAAGCTCAACGACGCGTTGCGCGGCTACAAGGAGATCCACCTGCGCGCGCTCAAATTGCTCGCTCCGGGCGGGCTGCTGGCGACCTTCTCGTGCTCGCATCACGTTAATGACGAGATTTTCCGCGAGGTAATCGCCGAGGCGGCGGTGGATGCGAAAAAAACGTTGCGCCAGTTGGTGCGGTTTGGGCAGGCGGCAGATCACCCGGTGATTTTGAGTCTGCCGGAAACCGAATACCTGCGCGGCTATTTGTTTGAGCTCGCGCCCGGACGGTAAACCCTACCCGGACGGCGTTGCCTCTCGTTCCCAAGTTTTACTTGGGAATGTCCCTCTGGCGAAGCAGGCTTCGCCACGGAACAGCCCCTACCCTGAAGGCGTCACTGAAGCCCGCCGGAACGCCTTCTTTTTTCCGCGCCATCGCAGCCAGCAAGCAGGGTCGGCCAGCGCCTCTTCCAGCGCGCTCCCCAGCTCGTAGACGGTCGCGTCGTAGCCGAAATATTCGTAAACCGCGGCGTGCATTCCCATGGCCTCCGTCAGTTCCTCGAACAACTCGCGGTGGTGCGCGCCGGGAAATTCCAAATCTTCCGGGTGATCATGGGTAAACTGGCACGCCGCCAAATCCTGCGAATGATGCCGGCGACAGGTGTGCGGGCGCACTTCGTAAACGCTGCACCAGCCGTCCCGCGAAAGCGGGCACGCCACGTTGCGCGTGGCATGTTCCAGCACCGTCATCCGGCCCACCGTTTGCGCATGCGCCGCGAGTCGTTGCTGCAACGGTTGCAGCGCCTCTGGCGACAACTCCGCGCGCAACGTATCGGCAATCAGAAAAATTTCCGGGGCCGTCGCGTCCACCCGAAGCCAGCAACAAAGCGAACACCCGGCCCGGCAGACCAACTGGATGGACGATTGCTCCACGCGCGTTTGGTTGAGCTGGTCATACCACCCGAGCGCCCGGCGCAATGCGGCATGAAAGTCGTGCACCGATTCCGCGCCGGAAAGATCGTCGGCCAATCGGGTGATGGCGCTGTTCATTTAGATGTACTTCGGGGCCGCCTACAACCCCATTGCGTTGCGCACGCGAGTGAGCGTCACATTCGCCAATTCGTTGGCCCGTTTGGCTCCGCGCTTTAACACCTCGTCAATGGCACCGGGGTCGCGCTCAAGCTGCTCGCGGCGGGCGCGGGCCGGGGCAAAGTGATCCCAGATTGCGCCGAAGAGCCGCTTCTTGAAATCGCCGTAACCAAAGCCGCCCGCGCGAAAGTCGGCTTCCATTTGCGCCACGTCCGCCGGGGTCGCAAAAAGCCGGTAAAGCGCCACGATGGATGACTCTTCCGGGTTTTTGGGCGATTCGACCGGGGTCGAGTCGGTCACGATTCCCATGATCTTTTTCTTGAGCGCTTTTTCTTCGAGGAACAGCTCGATGGTGTTGTTGTAGCTCTTGCTCATTTTCTGACCGTCGAGGCCGGGGATGGTCGCCAGATCAGGGAGAATGCTCGGTTCCGGCAGGCGCAACAGATCGGCCCCGAATGTCTCGTTCATCTTGATAGCCAAATCCCGGGTGACTTCCACATGCTGTTTCTGGTCTTTGCCGACAGGGACGATGTCGCTGTCGTAAATGAGAATATCCGCCGCCATCAGCACCGGGTAGGCAAAGAGGCCGTGGCTCGCGGAGAACCCTTTCGCAATCGCGTCCTTATAGGCATGGCAACGCTCCAGCAGGCCCATCGGCGTGAGCACCGAGAGCAGCCACGTCAATTCACAAACTTGCGGCACGTCCGATTGCTTGAAGAGCACCGCTTTTTCCGGGTCGAGCCCGCATGCCAAAAAATCGAGCGCCACGCCCCGGGTGTTGGCGCGGAGTTGCCCGGGGTTGTGAACGGTCGTCAGCGCGTGGTAATCGGCAATGAAGTAGAGCGCTTCCCCTTTGTCCTGCCAGTCGATGGCGGGGCGCATCATGCCGAAGTAGTTGCCGATGTGAAGTCGGCCCGTGGGTTTGATTCCTGAAAGAATGCGTGGCATATAAAAAGGTCAATGTCCGGCGGCGGAAACTCCGGTGATCCCTTCCGAGCCGCTGAGCTTGCTCCAAAGCAAACCATAAATTGCGATCACCGCAAAGCAGATCATCGGGACGGTAAATCCGGGAACCATGGAGCCGTAAATATCGGCGACCCGGCCCATCGCCATCGGCATCACCGCGCCGCCGACAATCGCCATGACGATAAACGAGGAGGCGCGCTTGGTTTGAGCTCCCAATCCATGCAGCCCGAGGGCAAAGATCGTCGGGAACATGATCGACATGAAAAAGAACGACAGCAACAGGCAAACCGGCGAGAACCAGCCCCGATTCATGACGATCCCGGCCATGAGCGCCGCGCAGGCGACCGCATAGACGCCCAGCAGTTTGTGGGCATGGACCCGGCGCAGGAGAACGCCGCCGATAAACCGGCCCAGGAAAAAGAGAGTGAACCCGCCCAGCGACAGGAAGTGGGCGGAACCGGCATCGGCGAGATGGGTGGCGCCATTGACGACGTGTGTCCAATCGGCGGGAAACCAGTGCGCCATGAACGCAACCGCCCCGGGGCCAAGCGGCGGCGTGTCCTGCGTCATGTAGTTGATGAAAAAGCTGAAGATGCCGGTCTGTGCGGCGACGTAGCAGAACTGCGCGCTCACGGCTCCCAGGAAATGCTTGTGCGACCAGAGAACCCGGACCGGGCCCGCGTCGTGGCGTTCCTCGTCATGGTAATGGTCGGCGGCTTTGATCTCCGGCAGTTTGACCTTCCAGAAAACAACAAAAAGAATCGCCACAATCACCGCGACCCCGGCATACGGAATCCAGAGTTGATCCTGCCCTGCGGCTTGGGCGCTGGCGGAAAAGAGGAACTGGCTGCCGACGAGCGGTCCGAAGATCCACCCAACGCTGTTGAGCGATTGGGCGAAGTTGATGCGGGCGGCGCTGGTGGGTTCGGGGCCGAGGACGGTGGTGTAAGGGTTGGCCACGGTTTCAAGGCAGGTCAGCCCGCCAAAGATGATGAAAAGCCCCGTGAGGAACATCGCAAAAGCCAGGTTGGTGCTGACCGAGGGGGCAAGTTTCGTGGCCGGGATAAACCACAACGCCCCCACGCAGATGATGGCCAATCCCGCCAGCACGCCGCCTTTGTAACCAAACCGGCGGGCGATCCACCCCGCGGGCATCGCCATGAAAAAGTAACCGACATAGCCGGAGAATTGCACCATGGCTGATTTGGCCTTGGCGATGTGCAGCGAATCCTGGAAATGCTTGTCGAGCACGTCCATCAGCCCGTGACAAAAGCCCCAGAGCAAAAAGAGCGATGCGATCAAGAGGAACGGGATAAGGTAATTTTTCCCGTCCGGGGTGCGGAACAGGGAATGGCTTTCGACGGTCTTGGTGGAGGGAGCGGAAACGGGGTTTTGGTTCATGTGGAGGAGGGTGAAACCGGGTTCAATAAGGGGTTACGATAACGCGGCGGGTCGGGTCGAGCGCGGGGCTGCCGGGCGCAAAAATCGGACCCGGATTGGCGCTGCGCAACTCGTAGCCGGTCAGCACGAATTCCGGGTAAAACCCGTTGCTGGCCGGTTCGTAGACGGTGTCGCCGGAAAAATAGCCGAGGAATTTATACTCGTAGCCATTGTCGGAACCGAGCGTGCCGCCTTCGCGGTCGGGGGCGAGTTTCTTGTTCTCGTTGAGCATCACCAGCTTCGCCTCGGTCCACGGCTGGCCGGGCTTGCGGATGTACCCCCAGAATTTGTAATCCACTTTGTAATAACGCCGTGCGATGAAGTAGTTGCCCGGCTTTTCGGCCCGGATTTGCGCGACCATCGCTTCGTGCGCGGCGCGCTGCTGGGCGAGGTTGGCGCAGCCGGAGAAAAACACCGTCACGAGGAGGACCAACGGAAGAAGAACGGTTTTCATGGGGAAATTGGGGAAAAAACACGGAGTCCCGCAACTTGCGAGACCCCGTGAGGAAGATCATTCTTTGAATATCACCGCTGATTCGTATTGAAAGAAATCTGCGTTCATCTGCGCAATCTCGGATAAAACTCTTTATTCGTTAACAGCTCCTAGACACCGAGCTTGGCCAACAGCGGGCAGATCCAGTCGCCCAAATCCTGGTCCTGAAGCGAGTGCGGTTGCGGCGTGTCGCCTTGCAGATACCATTTTTCGGTGTGCTCGACCGATTCGCCGGGCTGGAGAACCCGCAACGGGCTTAGCGACTCGATCTCCAGCATGTCGGCGTTGGTGAAGGTCTCGAAATTGCAGCCGAAATCGGTATAAGCGGCCCCTTCGGTGAATTCGATGGTTTTGACGAACAGGTTTTCGCCGTTGAGATAGGCGACCCATTTTTCTTTGTGAGCCAGGCCGAGCTTGGTCGGGCCGCCGTCTTTGGTCTGGCGAAGCGTGATGAATTCGTTGCCAAAGCGCCAGCGCGGATCGGTCATATCGGTGTAAGGCCACAGCACCATGACGCGGTTGGGGAGCAAATCACGAGGATGTTCCCCCAATTGAGGCAGCGGGATGATCTCCAGGCCGCCGGGGGCCATGACGCTTAACCCCCAGGAGGAGATTTCCACCGGCTGGTTGCTTTCGTTGATGACACGGTGGTGCAGGGTGACTTCGGACGAATCCTCGGCCAGCGTCAGCGTAAGGACTTTATGCAAGCCCAACTGCTCGGAGGCCGGATTTTCCAGGCGGATGCCGTTCGGGAGGATTTCGTGGACAACGGGGCCGTTGTCGAGTTCATAGCTGATCGCGGGATCTTCCGGAGCGACCCAGAGCCGGTGGCCGCCGCGGATCATCCATTCGGGCTCGCCGCTCTTGCCAAGCTGCTCGGGATAGTTTTTAAACACGTTCTGGCCATTCGGAGTCTTGTACGAAAGAACCCGGGGGCCGACATCCAAAGAGATGATGAGCTGGACGTGTCGGTTGCTCAAGCAGGCGTTGTGGGGCCACCCTTCATAGGAGATGTTCTGGATTTGCATGGCTTTGGGTTGGTAAAAAGGATCTTCGGCGGACGATGCCCTAGCTTCTCAAGACCGCCGCGAATGAAAAGAAAGATTTCACAGGGAAAACGCCCTTGCCGCCGGTGACAATCCCCTTGCGTCCGATCAGGGGAAAGCCTTAAATGGGCCATGGAACCCAGCATCCAGCCTCCTGCGCCCGCTCTCTGGGCCGATACTCCGAGCTCCGAAGCCCGCGAGGAGCAACCTGCGCCTTCGCCCGATGAAGCCGTGCGGCAGCAAGCATTGCGCTCCAGGATTTTTTGGTTTTTGGCCGGAGCGGCGGTGAATTACCTTTTTATCGCCACCCCGTTCAAATACCTGAGGACCCATACGGGGCTGTCGCTTTCCATCATTTCCGCATGCTCGGTCGGGATTAGTTCCACCTTCTTTTTCGGCTGGAACTATTTTATTAATTTCCGCAGCGACTCGCGGCGGCGGGATGCGCTGGCCCGTTACGTGGTGGCGGTGGTTTTCCTTTGGCTGCTCTCGTCGGCGATGCTCTCGGCCCTGAAACATTTTGACTTCCATTTTGCGTTCACCCTTGGCCGCCGCTTCCCGATCGACCTCGACATTGTCGCCACCCAGTTCTTCATTGCCGGGTTCAAATTCCTCGTCTACCACCGGTGGGTTTTTCCGTTAAGCAAGTAGAGCGTTTGCCAAAAAAGAAACCCACGAGAATCCGCATATTTAGAGCAACTGCCAAAATCTCTTTCCGAAAAGAGTGCGGCGGCACGGGTCATCGCGCTGCGTTGCTCGCTCGGGCACTGCCCCCAGCCGCGATCGGCGGCTCCCCCTCTAATATGCGAAGCCTCATTGCAGATCGCTGAGGCTTTGCGAAGCGATAATAGGAAACTACAGCCGCTTCGCTCGCGCCTTGCGCGTTAACCCGTGGCGCTCGCATCCTTATCCGGAAATTTCTTTTGGCAGATGCTCTATAACCTTTGGTTCTCTGCAAGATGTGCTTCGCATCGTGAGTAGCCGCTCTCGAGGTGGCAGTCGCAGATTACGCAGATTTCCAAAATGGTTTCGACGAAATTAAACCGCTGATTCCGTATTAAAAAATCTGCGTTCATCTGCGCAATCTGCGGATAACTCCTCTTTTTCTCCCCTTATTTCGACCGCGCGTATTGTTTGAGGAAGTCGGCGTAATTTTTCACCTGCCCGGCGTAAACCTGGGGGAGAGCCGTTTCGAGCGGCGTCCCGGCCATGAGCGCCTCGGCAAAGAGATGGAACCGCTCCTTGGGATATTCATTCATTAGAAACCGGACGACTTTTTCGGAGGTTCGATAAAACCGCTGAACCTGCTCCGGATTGTCGGGGTATTCGGTCATCTTCACCAGTTCCGCCAGCGGGATCGGGATCACCTCAATCTCTTTTTGCATTCCCTTGGTCCAGATCTTCTTGCGCGCCGCCTGGCTGGCGGTCCCCATGTATTCGGCAAACCCCTCGTTCAACCACCGGGGCCAATGCCGGTCGGGGTAAATGCGGGAAACGACCGCGTGCGTGGTCTCATGGCCCAGGATATCGGAATCGAACCCTTCCCCCATTCCGCCGACGTGCAAAAACAGCTCGTCGCCGTGGGCAAAACTGGCGGTCCACTTGGGAACATCAACTTGACCGATAAACCCGAGCCATTCCCGCTCGTCTTCAAAGACGTAGACGTGCGACTTTTTGGCATACCGGTCCTTCTGGGCTCCCAGGGCGCGAGCCACAAACCAGAGGTCGAACTCGATCTCCCGGACCACTTTTTGGGCTTCGGTAGCCCGCCGGTAATGAAGGATGAAATGGTCGGTCTCGGCGTGTTTCCATTTGGCGGGCTCGATGGCAAGCGCTTTGGCCCCGATGGGGTCGGCATCCCGGTTGGCAAGCGCCTCAAATTTCTTTTCGATCAAGCGGACATCGCGGGGCGGCAGGTCGTTTTCCAAGCCGAAAGCCGTGCCGCCAATCAAAACAGCCGCCAAGGACAGGAGCAGAGGGATACGCATTAAAAAAGAGGAGGTTAATCGTTCATCTGATTTTGAAACGCCCGCTCCAGAGCGTCGAGCGAATTCCACCGGGAACCGCGCACGCCGCAAGATTTCAAAGAAAAACGGATGCGTTCGGGCCCGGTTTCTGTTCTTTTGAATTCCTTGCTCATGAACGCCCGCTGGATTCTCCCCTCCCTATCTCCCGACGAGCAGCGCCGTGCCGCCTCGCTGGCCCGGGAACTTGATTGCCCGCCCGTGGTGGCCGGGATTCTCGCCCGGCGCGGCGTTGCGCAAGGCGGCCTTGCCGATTTCCTCGCCCCCAAGCTCAAACGCTTGGCTGATCCGTTTCTTTTGCCGCAAATGCGCGAAGCCGTGAAGCGCACGCTGGCGGCCATTGATGGCGGCGAGCGGATCGTCCTTTATGGGGATTACGACGTGGACGGCGTGACTTCGCTCGCGCTGCTCACCCGTCTGCTGCGCGCCTACGGGGCGCAACCGGCGACGTTCCTCCCGTCGCGCATGGACGAGGGATACGGCCTGAGCCCGGAAGGGCTTGCCCGCTGTGTTGCGGAGTTCCAGCCGCAACTGCTCATCACGGTTGATTGCGGGACGAGCTCCGTTGCCGAGATCGACACGCTCGCCCAGGCCGGGGTGGACGTGGTGGTGATCGATCATCACGAATGCCCGGCGCAACTGCCGCGCTGCGTTGCGCTGGTGAACCCGTTCCGGGCCGACGCCGGGGGCGATTTCCAATACCTGTGCAGCGCGGGGCTGGTCTTTAAATTTTGCCATGCGCTGCTGAAATCACGCTTTATCCCCACGTTTGACCTGAAGGCTCATTTGGACCTCGTGGCGTTGGGCACCGTCGCCGACATCGTGCCGCTCATTGGGGAAAACCGGTTGCTGGTTCAAAAAGGGCTCGAAGCGATGGCTGAGACCGGCTGGACCGGGCTGCGGGCGTTGATGGAGGTGGCCGGGGTCAAGACGCCGCTTACCCCCGGCGATGTCGGTTTCAAGCTCGGCCCCCGGCTCAACGCCTCGGGGCGGCTGGGCACCGCTCAGGAATCGCTGGAACTGCTGCTCACCGACGATCCGGGCCGGGCGCTGGCGCTGGCGCTGGAACTCGATTCGCAAAACCGGGACCGCCAAAAGGTGGAAAAAACCACGGCAGACCAGGCGCAGGAGCAAATCGATTTTGACCCGGCGCGCGATGCCGCCATCGTCGTGGGCGCGCCCGGCTGGCATCCGGGCGTACTCGGGATCGTCGCCTCGCGGATCTGCCGGAAACATCACCGGCCCACGCTGGTGATCGGTTTTGACGAAAACGGGAGCGGCAAAGGGAGCGGGCGGAGCATCGCCGGGTTCTCGCTGGTTGAGGCGCTCGAAGCATGCCGCCCGTTGCTGGATAAATTTGGCGGTCACGAAATGGCCGCCGGACTCGCGTTGCAGGAAAACCGGTTTTGTGAATTTCAACAGGCATTCAAACGCTTTGCCCGGGAACGGCTCGCCGAGACCGACCTGCTCCCGCGCGTGGAACTCGACGGGGAGTTGGAGCTGGGCGAAATCGATCTCGATTTTCTCTCCATCCATGAACGGCTGCAACCGTTCGGGATGGGCAACGCGCAACCGCTCTGGCTGGCGCGGGGGGTCCAGCCGCTCGCCGCGCCGGTGGTGCTCAAGGAAAAGCATCTGCGGCTGACTCTCGGGCAGGGCGGGACGCGCCGGGAAGCCGTTTTTTTTGGCGGAGCCGCCGATCCGCTTCCCCCTCCGCCGTGGGACATCGCCTTCCGCATTGAGCGCAACGAATGGCGCGAGCGGGTGACCGTGCAAATCCAGATCCAGCGCATCCGTTCAGCGGAATGATCGTCCAAGTATCAAAGTGCTTTTAGGGAATTTTGAATTAGGAGGAAGGGCGGCTGCGCAACACCAGCATCGCGCCCGCAATCGCAAGGGCGGCGCTGGTTCCAAAGGCGATGGGAATGCCCGCGAAAGTCCAGAGCAGGCCGAGCATGAAACTTGAGAGCATGTCGCCGATGCCGTTGACGGTTGCCAGCGCGCCAAACGCCATGCCGTGGTGTTCTTCGCCGACGAGTTCCGCGCACAACGCATCTTCGCACGCTTCCTCAATCCCGACATAGATGCCGCCCACGGCGAAGATTGCCGCAAAGGTCCAGAGATTGGGCGGAAGGCCGATGACGCCTGCCCCCATGACCGCTGCCAGCGCGTAACCGCCCGCCAGGATTTTCCGTTTGTCGAAACGGTCGGCCATCACGCCGGAGAGGAACGCCGAGGCGGCATAACAGACGTTGTGAAACATATACAGGGCCGCCGCAAACGTCGCCGCCCGGCCTGTGCCGTAGGCCGGGGCAAGCCTTTGCGCCGCGAGCAAAATTAACATCGTGTGCGCAAAATCGCCGATTCCAAACAGCCCCACGGCGACCAAAAATCGCCGGAAGGTTTGCGGCAGGGCGCGGAGCTTTTCGCCAAACGAAATGTGGGCCACCGGAAGCCTCTCTTTTTCCTTCACCGCAAACGCGATCAGGCCCGCCGCGATCAAGCCGGGGATGAGCGTCGCCGCAAAGAGCGCGGGGTAGTGATGATGAAAAACCGGGAGGAGCGCCACGGCGGTTGCCGGGCCGACAATCGCGCCGAGCGTATCCATCATCCGCTCGAACCCGAACGCGCGGCCATACGCGGCACGGTCCACGGAAGCGGCCAGCAGCGCCTTGCGAACGGGGGTGCGCACCCCGCGTCCGAGCCATGCCGCCGAGCGGGCCGCCATCACATGCCAGGCAGAGGTCGCCAGCCCGAAACTGGCCGTGGCGAGGGCCGTGAGGAGATACCCGGCCACGGCAATCGGTTTGCGGCGGCGGAGCCGGTCGGTGTAATAGCCGCTCCCCATCTTGACGAAACTGGAGAGTCCGTCCGCAAGCCCCTCGATCGCCCCCAGCCAGACGGCAGCCGCCCCGAGCGTCGCCAGAAACGCGGGCAGCACGGTGGTCGCAATTTCGTGAGACCAATCGCTAAAGAGAGACGCCAGACCGATCCCGAGAGTGGTCCGATTAAGCCAGGATTTGGATTTCATGCGCGGCTTCGGTTTCACGCTTAAAGCAACTACCAGTTCTTTCGGGAAAGCCTGCCCTGGCATTTCCCCGCGGAGCGGGTCCGCCCTCGATCCGCCTACGCTCCTTCGTGGCGAATGTCCTCGCCTTTATAAAGATAGAAAACTTCCTCGGCGATGTTCTGGACGTGATCGGCCGCCCGCTCGATGGCCTTGGCGATGATCATCAAATGCACCGAGCGGGTGACGTTCTCCGGGTTCTCGATCATTAACGCGATGAGCTTTGCCGCGATGCGCCGGTTGAGCTCGTCGATTTCCTTGTCTTGCGGAATGATGTTCTGCGCCAGCTCGTAGCGGGCTTCCACAAATGACGTGATCGCTTCATGCAGAAGCCGCTGGGCCATTTCCGCCATGACTGGAATCTCGGTGACTTCCACGAGCCGGGGCTCCTGGTTGAGCTTGCGGGCGCGGCGGGCGATGGTGGTGGCCTGATCGGCGATCCGCTCCAGGTTGCCTGAAATTTTCGAGGCGATCAGCATCAGCCGCGAATCGCGCGCCATCGGGCCATGCGTGGACATGTAGGTGACGACGAGATCATCGACCATCACTTCGAGCCGGTCGATCTCGGAATCGGTCTCCTCGACCTGGTCGGCGAGCTGATCGTCCCGTTCCGTCACGGCACGGACTGCGAGGCTCAAGTTGCGATCAGTCAAGGTGGACATCAGCAACAACGTCTCGCGGATATGGGCAAGCTGGGCTTCAAAAGGATGGCTCATGGTTGAAATGGGTTTTCGGAGGAAGAGAATCCGCAGATTGCGCAGATGAACGCAGATTTTAAACTAAAAATAATCGGCGGAAATCTGCGATAATCTGCGGTTAACTCTCCGGGTTGATGATAGGGGCGTAATAGGAAGATGGATGCTATCCAAAACGTCCGGTGATGTAATCTTCGGTTTGTTTTTCGCGCGGATTGGTAAAGATTTTTTCAGTCGCGCCGATCTCGATCAGTTTCCCGAGGTAGAAGAACGCGGTCAGGTCGGAGCAGCGGCCCGCCTGCTGCATGTTGTGGGTGACGATGACGATCGTGTACTGTTTTTTAAGCTCGAAAATCAATTCCTCGACTTTGGAGGTGGCGATCGGGTCGAGCGCGCTGCACGGTTCGTCCATGAGGATGATCTCCGGCTCCACCGCGATGGTCCGCGCAATGCAAAGCCGCTGCTGCTGGCCGCCGGAAAGCCCCAGCCCGCTCTCGTGCAGGCGGTCCTTCACCTCGTCCCACAGCGCCGCCTGCCGCAGGGCGCGCTCGACCACCTCGTCGAGTTCGTCCCGCTTGGCCCGGCCCTGGATGCGCAGGCCGTAAACGACGTTTTCGTAAATCGATTTCGGAAACGGGTTGGATTTTTGAAACACCATGCCGACGCGCTTGCGCAGTTCGATCGGGTCAACATTGGGTCCGTGAATGTCGGTGCCGTGGACGCGGATGCTGCCATGGCCGATCCGGGCGACGGGGACGAGGTCGTTCATCCGGTTAAAGCAACGCAGGAGCGTGCTTTTCCCGCAGCCTGATGGCCCGATGAACGCGGTCACCTTGTGCGCCGGGATGCGCAGATCGACCGCGTGGAGCGCGTGGAAATCGCCGTAGAAAAAATCGAGCTCATCGACTTCGATGGCGATATTGGGATCGACCTTCGGAGGCGTTACGAGCCGGGGTTTGTCCATAACAAGAGTGGGCATATTAAAAAGTCACCATTTTAGCTTGCTGCGCAGCCGGATGCGCAGCAGCACCGAGCCAAGGGTAATCATCAACACGACAAAGAGAAAGACAAACGCGGTGCCATATTGGACCCGCTCTGTGTATTCGTTTTGCGGGATCTTGGAACTTACCACATAAATATGGTACGGGAGCGCCTGGACCGGTTGAAAGAAAAAGTCGGTCCATTTGGAGACCTCCCACGGGTAGTTGTCGCGCACCACATAGGCGGCGGTGAACATGATCGGCGCGGTCTCCCCCGCCACGCGCGCCACGCCGAGAATGGACGAGGTCAAGATGCCGGGGATCGCGTAGGGTAGCACGTTGGTGCGGATGGTCTGCCATTTGGTGGCTCCAAGCGCCAGCGACCCCTCGCGGAACCCTTGCGGCACCGCCTTGAGCGCTTCCTCGGCGGAGGTGATGATGACCGGCAGCACCATGAACGCCAGCGTGAACCAACCAGCTAAAAGCGAGATGTTCCACTTGAAATAATAGACAAAAAGCGCCGCGCCAAAGAGCCCGAACACGATCGAGGGAACTCCCGCCAGATTCATGATGGCGAGCCGGATCAAGCGGATCGTCCGCCCCTCGGTGCTGTATTCGCTTAAGTAAATGGCGCTGCAAATTCCCAGGATCAGCGCAATCGTCATGGAACCGCTCACCAGCAGCACCGTCCCGACGATGCACGGCAGGATTCCCCCGGCGGAATGGGCATACGTTTCGGCTGCGATCTCCTCCTGCGGATGAGCCGCTTTAAACGCGCGGAACGAGGCGTCGCTTAACTCCATCTTCTGCCCGTGCCAATCAAAGACGTAGAGGGTGGACGGTTTTTCGGTGAAAAACTCGACGTTCACAAACGGCCAATGCGAGGTGAAAACCGTCTGCGATCCCTTGATCCCGATCTTTAGGAAAATGCAGGCGGCGGCGATCAGGACAAGGTAGGTCGCGGCGCGGGCGACCCAGAACAGGAGCCGCTCGAAAGTCCGGTGGGCCGAGGCCCGGTGGTGAATGGAAAGGGTTTGCATGAAAAAAATTACCCGATCGAAATTTTGAACCGCCGCACCATGAGTTGGGCCAGCCAGTTGATCCCGAGCGCAAGCACGAAGAGCAGCAAGCCGACCATGAAAAGCGCCCGGTAATGAATGGTGCCGTTGGCGACCTCCCCCAATTCCTGCGCGACGATGCCGGTCATCGTGTGGACCGGTTGGAAAAAGACCCCCAGCCCTTGAGTGAAATCCGGGATCGCAATCCGGTTCCCGGCACAGAGCAGCACCACCATCGTCTCCCCGATGACGCGCCCAAACCCGAGCAGAACCGCGGAGATGATGCCGGAAAGCGACGCCGGGATCAGGATGCGGAACACCGTCTGGAGCCGCGTGGCTCCAAGCGCGTAGCTCGCTTCCTTAAAAGCTCGGGGGACGCTGTTGATGGCGTCCTCGGAAAGGGTGAAGATGGTCGGCAGCGCCATCAAAGCCAGCAACACCCCGGCGGTGAACGCGTTGAGCCGCTCGGCGATCGGGAAAAAACTGATCCAGCTCAGCGCCTTCCATTGGGTGAGGGCGCGCAGCGTCTCCCCCAGCACGGCGATGCCAAAAAAACCGAGCACGACTGACGGGATCGCCGAGATGAATTCGATGTACGGCTTGATGAGCCGCTGTTCGGCCGGGTGAGCCAGCTCGCTCGTGTAGACCGCCGTGCAAACTCCCAGCGGGACCGCAATGAGCAACGCGATGAAACTGACCAGCAGCGAGCCGGTCAACAGCGGAAGCACCCCATACCAATCCTGCCAGAAACTGTTGGTGATCCATTCCGTCCCGAAGAGGAACGAGGTGACGCTGCGAATCCACGGGACTGGCGCAAATTGGTTCCATTCCTTGAGCCTGCGATTGGTCTCCGGGAATGCGGCGATGTAGGCGCGAGCCGCTTTTTGGAACTGCTCAAACCGGGGCTGCAACGCTTTGACCGGCAGCGTGGGCGGACGCAAAAGAAGGGTCTCGATCTTGCCCCGGAACTGGAGCGAAGCCGATTCGAAGAGCGGAAACGCGGCTTTGACCGGTTCCAGCTCTTTTACAAAGTCGATCTCGGTGACGGGCACCGCATCGGCTTCGGCGCGCTTGCCTTCGTTGAGCAAAAATTGACGCTGCTGGAGGGCGTCCTCGCGCAGCTTGGCTTTATCTTTGATCGCAGTGACAGCATCGGTCAGGTCGGAAACCACTCCGCGCAATTCATCCACGGCGGAGTCAAATTCCGCGGTAAAGGCATCGAATTTCGCAAGCTCGGCCTGGATCGCCTCGGGCGATTTCTTTTCCGCAAGCAGGGCGTTCATCTGGCGCAGCCGCAAATCCTGCAAACTGCGGTTAAGGGCGGTATGCCCCTCGATTTCGTCCCGCATCATGCCGACATATTCCAGGCCCGCCAGCCGGTAATTGCGGAGGTTTTCCAGATTCATCGGGAAGAACGCCGCCCCTTCGCGAAACAGGAACAGCGTGATAAGCGCGAGCACGACAATAGCCACCAACGCGTTTGCGCCAAAGAACCGGGCAATCAAATGATCCAGGCGAAGCCGGGTGCGGTCGAAGCGGTTGGGATTTTTCATGTCGTAGGAGCCGGAGACGCGTTCACGGCTCCCTCGTTCCCAAACTCTGTTTGGGAACGCAGTTGTTCCGCGAAACTCCGTTTCGGAAAGCGTTGGAGAGAGTTTGGACCTGGCATCATAAAAAAAACTTCACAGTCATGGCTCGCGCAGGGAAACAGAGTTTCCAAGAGCAAGTGCATTCCCAATCGGGAGATTGGGAACGAGGCTGGTTCGCGGAGCCTAGCAGATCAAAACAGCCTGCCAGAGTCAACCAGCAGGCTGTTCGATCGATGAATAGGTTACTGAACAGGCACGAACCCGACTTGCTCCACGATCTTCTGACCCCTGGGGCTTAGCGTGAAATCGACAAAAGCCTTGGTCTCACCGGCAGGCGAGCCGTTGGTGTAGTAAAAGGTGGGACGCGAGTAGGGATAACTCTTGTTGCGGACATCGGCCTGGTCCGGCTTTTTGCCGTCCACTGCCAGGACTTTGATCCCGGAGGCCTTGAGATAGGCAAGGCCGACATAGCCGATCCCGGCCGGGTTTTTGGCCACTTCCGAGACGATCTGCTCGTTGCCCGCCATCTTTTGCGAAGAACCGGCGTAGTCCCGCTTGCTCATCGCCAGCTCCTTGAAATCGGCATAGGTGCCCGAGGCCGTGTTGCGGGTATAGATGGAGATCTTGCCGGGCGCGCCGCCGACGGCGGACCAGTCTTTGATGTCGCCGGTGAAGATTTGCTCCACCTGTTTTTTGGTGAGCGCGGGAATCGGATTGGAACCGTTGACGATGACGGCAATGCCGTCCCAGGCCACGATCGTCGGGCGAAGGTCGAGCCCCTTGGCGAGCGCGGCGGAGATTTCCGTCGGTTTGGCGCGGCGGCTGGCCATGCCGATGTTGGCGGTCTGGTCGATCAGCGCGGCAAAGCCGGTGGAGGAGCCTTCGGCGGCGATGTTAAACTGGGTGTTCGGGTTTTCCGCTTTGTAGGCTTCGGCCAATTGCGGGACGAGTTTGGCGCCGAGGGTGTCGGAACCTTTGATGACGAGCTGATCGGCACCGGCAAATGTGGTGGAAAGAGCCACGGTAACGGCGAGAGCGAGTGTTTTTTTCATACGTTGTGACAGTTGAATGGAATCGGGTTGAATTGGATTAAAGCGGGTCCGGCATCGGCTTCAACGCCGGACCCGCACATTTTTTTGACCCTAGAATTTCACGTTGAGATCGAGCTGCAGGATTTGCACCCCGTTCATGCTGGCGATCTTCTGGCCGCCGGTTGCCTGTCCGCCAATGAGATCATCGCGGAGGTTCCAGGCGCTATAATACGTGACCGCACCGACACAGAAGTCGGTGAAGTTGTAGGCGAGGCCGGTCTTGACCCCTTGCATATTGAGCTGCCCGAGGGCGAAGTCCGAATCATTGAGATTCGGATCGACCGAGCCGAGTCCGGTCTGGCGGAAGTTCGCCATAACCGACCAGTCGCCAGCCTTTTTGTTTTCACCCAACTGGATACCGGCCAACCAGGCGATGTCGTCCTGGCTTTCGTGGCCGGAAACCCGGGTCGTGCTGATCCGCGTGGTCGGCTTGACGGTTCCTTTGGCGCTTTGATACCCGGTCACGACGCCGCTGGCGTTTTTGACAGGCACTTGAATGTTCTGGAGGCCATAGACCTCTTCCACGCGCTGGGCTCCCTGGGTGTTGTAGGCAAAGTCCCACAGCACCTTGGCTTTAAGACCGCAGAGCTTGAACGAGACATCGCCGGGAGCGGTAATGATCGAGAGATCACGAGTCGCCGCCACCGGCACGAGCACGCCGTTCTTGGAAACCGCGGAGTACTGATAGTTCGTGAGAACCGTAGCCCCGGACTTGGTGGTCATGAAGGCGGTCTCGTTGTTGAGATCGGTCGTGTTGCCGGAGGTGTAAGTCATGTAGCCGGGGGCGAGCGTGACTTTCACGCCAGGCGTCACCTTGACGCTGCCCACCAACTGCGTGTTAAAAAGCCAGGCGTCGGTTTTGAAGCCGGACCCGAAGCTGTCTTCGGCGTTGTCGTTGAAAACGAACTGACCGGCCACGAGACTCAACTCATACGCGCTCTCCGAGCGGATCGTCGAAACGCTGGAGAGTTGCTTGCCGTCCTGGCTGTAGCTCACGACTTCCGAGCCGTTGCCGCCAAAAAGTTTGATCAGGTCGACTTTTTCCACAAAGCCGTCCGGGTTGATGTCGGCATCCCAGACCAGGTCGGTCGTGTAGAACGGGTTGGGCTGCTTGCCGCCCACCAGCGTGAGCCAGTCGTTGGCATTCCAGCCGACATAGGCGCGGCTGATATAGATATTGTAGTTGCCAAACCCGGCCGCTCCGGTCGAGGAATCGCCAAAGCTCTGGTTGCCGCTGTCGGCAGCCTGCGTGGTCTGGAGTTGCACCCCGCCAAAGAACCCTCCGGCCAACTGGAAGTCGGCGGCAAGCCGCAGGCGGATCCGTTCCCGGTTGCGCTGAGCCCCGTTGGCGGGAGCGCCCACGCCGGTCGTGGCCGGGTTGATTTGTCCCTTGATCGGGTCGCCGTTGCTGGCGAGCAGGCGATCCCCTTTATGGTAAACGACTTTCCCGGCGGCGTTTTTGACGTCCCCGGTGGCGATCACGAATCCCTTGGCGTCGGTGGCCCAGGGCGATTTGTTGCTATTGGCCGTGGTAAGGGCGCTTAAGGTGCTGTTATCGTTGGTGCTGAAAAGATAGTTGCTGCCCGCCAGCGGCGTTTCGATCTGCGGGTCTTTATTGTCGTATTGGTAGCGCAGGCGCACATCGCCGTAGAGCTTCAAGCTGGTGATCGAGTTGGAAAGCTGCAATTTCCCGGCGTTGGTCGCCGCGCTTTCTTTGATCAGGTCAGCCCGCACGTCCTCAGCTTCCTGGGAGGTGAGGACTTTTTTGCGAACCAGCGCGTCGAGGAGCGCGCCGCTGTCTTGAGCCTGGGAAGAGGCCGCGCCGCCAAAGACAAGCGCTCCCGCCAAAGCCAACGTCGTAAGGGTCGATTTTTTCATGAATAGGTTGTTTGTTTTTTGGAAGTCCCGATTCGAGGGCAACCCCGGAACTCCGGGAACCCACGATTGGAACGACGGGCCAAAGCTGACTAAAGCGTTGTGACAGCTTCATGACGCTATTGTGACAATTGCGTGACAATTGGCGGCGATTGCCCCCCTTTTTTGACACCCCCCTTCCACCCCCCCCGGATTGACGGTTGCAGCGGAGCCCGTTCCCACCTATAAGATTTCCCATGATCGACTACATGCAAAAAGGCGGCCCCTTGATGTGGCTGCTCTTGCTCTTGAGCATCGTGGCCACTGCGGTCTTTTTCGAACGGCTCGTCTATTATCACCGCGTGACCCTGCGAGTCGGCGAGTTCCTGCGCGGCCTCTCCAACCTGATCGCGCGCGGCAATTTCGCCGAGGCGCTCCACGAATGCGCCGGGACCGCCGGTCCGGTCGCCCGTGTCATTCATGCCGCGATTGTCCGGCACGACGCCCCCCGCTCGGAACTCAAAGAGATTGTCCAGGAAGCCGGGCAGCTTGAAGTCCCCAAACTCGAACGCCGCCTGCCGATGCTCGCTGTCATTGCCTACGTCGCCCCGATGGTCGGGTTGCTCGGGACGGTCACCGGCTTGATCGACGCCTTCATCACGCTTTCGAGCAACTCGGGCGGGATCGCCACCTCGGCCGATATCTCGGTGGGCATCTACAAGAGCCTTCTCACCACGGCCGCCGGGTTGGTGGTCGCCATCCCCACCTCGCTCGCGTTCAGCCTTCTTTCCTCCCGGGTCAACACCCTCATGCACGACATGGAGCGGGCCGGGATCGAGATCGTCAACCTGATCACCGAAACGCCGCTGGGCCGGGAAGCGTTGATTGAATTTGGCGACCGTCGACGGGCCGCCCGGACCGAATAAAACCGACGTGAAACTGCACCGCACCGTCCAATACAACCCGGAGTTGTTCAACCTTATCCCGTTGATCAACGTCCTTTTCCTGACGCTGGCGTTTTTTGTTTTAAGCAACAGTTTCATCCTGCAACCGGGATTGGCAATCACCCTGCCGGTCTCCTCGTTTAACCTGAGCCCCCAGCGCCATCCGCAGATCGTGAGCATCATCGCCGGGGCGCAACCGACGCTTTATTTCCGCGATCAAAAAGTCGAGTTGGAGCAGCTTGACCGGATGCTGGCCGAGCCGGGAGTCAAAGATCGGGCGCTGGTCATCCGGGCCGACCGCCAGACTCCCTACGAACTCGTCTCCAACGTCATGAATCTGGGCCTTCGCCGGGGCTACTCGGTAGCCGTGGCCGCCGCCAACCCGCCACAATGAACTCCCGTGGTCTCGCAGCGCTCGCGGCGCAAGTGGAGCACTTGCTGGTCTTTCGGTGGCCGGAACGGAATGCTTCGCTGCTGCTTCCCGCCTTTCTGCTCCTCTCGCTCGCCGGACACGCGATCGCCTTTTTTCTGTTCCAGGTGGCTTATCCGCCCGCTGTCGGCGTGACCCCTCCCCCGGCGCAGATCACGTTAATCACCGCCGACCAGCCCGAAAGCGCCGCGTTCCTGCGTTGGGTGCAGGCGCAAGACCCGGCCGTGGTCGGAAGTGTCCAGGAAGTCGCCCCGCCGCCCGACTTGGGCCAACTTCTTTACCGTCCCTCCTACGCCACCGCCCGCCCGTTCCGGATGGAGGTGGAACCGGCGCAAACACAGCCCGCGTTCCCGGCGGCCCGCACCCTTTTGGATTCGCGCGACGATTCCCCGGCCCCGGCTCCCGCCCCGGTCCGCCGCTCCGTCCCCAACTCGCTCGCGTTTTCCGAAGGTTTGGCCGCCCGGGATGCCGCCCCGAATGCCCCGATCCAACTGGCCACCCCCAGCCGCGCCCATCTGCGCCCCACGGTGTTTCTCGTCGGGATCGGGGGGAAGGGGGAGGTCCGCTACTGTTTCCCGCAATCCGGCAGCGAAGCGGGATCGAGCAGCGACCCGAAGATCGACGAGCAAGCCGAGCTGCTCCTGCGGGCGCACCCGTTTTCCCCTTCCTCGACCCCGCTCCAATGGGGGTTTGCCACCTTCACCTGGGGGGCGCAAGCGCAGGAAAGCGCCGCACCGCGACCGGAGGCCGCCCGATGATCCGCGTCAGCCTCACGCTCCTCGTTTTTATTTATCTGGGGCTCTTTCTGACCCTTGTGCTGGGGCATTGGGCCTGGTTTGAATGGCAACGCCAGCGCCGCGAACGGCTGGCCGTCCGCAACCGGCTCCGGTGCGCCCTGTGTGCGTTCGAATTTGAAGATGCAACCGCCGACGAGCTCCCGCGCTGCCCCCGGTGCGGCAGCCTCAACGAGCGCGACCGTTTTCGGATGCTTTAGGTGCTTTGGAGGATCGCGACCTTGCTCCGGGCGCGATGGGGACGGCGCTCGCCATCAAGCTACTGCGCAGTTCCCGAGGAATGGTCTTGGAGATACAAATAGAGTTCGCTTCGCTCAATCGGTTTTGGAAATCGTCCACGGAGTGGCCGATCCACCCGCAAGTTGACGGCGCAGGTGGATCGCGCAGGTGGATCGCGCAGGTGGATCGCGCAGGTGGATCGCGCAGGTGGATCGCGCAGGTGGATCGCGCAGGTGGATCGCGCAGGTGGATCGCGCAGGTGGACGCGATCTCCGAGCGCGATGGGGAGTGCGCGAGGCCTTTTGTATTCCTAGGAGCGTCCCAGATCGCCCGCGGAGCGGTCGATCCAGCGGGTTTCGCGCTTTTTAAGTTTGACGCAAAGGGCGTTACTCAACACACTACTTGGCCTTCCATGCGTCACACTCTTTCGGTTTTGGTCGAAAATAAGTTCGGCGTGCTTACCCGCATCGCCGGAATGTTCAGCGGTCGTGGGTTCAACATTGATACCCTCAATGTCGGCCCGACCCTTGATCCCAGCCGTTCCCGCATGACGATCGTCGTCATGGGGGATGATGCCGTGCTCGAACAAGTCACCAAGCAGCTCAACAAGCTCATCGACGTCATCGAGATCGAAGATTTCCGCGATAACGAGTATGTGGACCGGGAACTGGTGCTCCTGCGCGTCAACGTCGATGCCCAGACCCGCTCCGAAGTGATGCAGATTTGCGATATTTTCCGCGCCAAGATCATCGATGTGCAGCCCAAGAATGTCGCCATCGAACTGACCGGCAACGAAAGCAAAATCGAGAAATTCCTTTTCCTGATGGAACCGTTCGGAATCCGCGATCTCACCCGCACCGGCAAAGTCGCCGTTTCTCGCCGTCAATAAATTCTTTTCCAACCCAAACCTGATATGCCCGCTAAAATCTACACCGACAAAGACGCCAACCTCGACACCCTCAAAGGCAAAACCTGCGCCGTCATCGGCTTTGGTTCCCAGGGACACGCCCACGCCCTGAACCTCAAGGAGTCCGGCGTCAAAGTCATCATCGGCCTCTACCCCGGCAGCAAATCGCGCGCGGTGGCCAAAGAAAAAGGCTTTGAAGTGTTCGACACCGCCGAGGCGGTCAAAAAGGCCGACGTGATCTTCGTCGCCGCACCCGACACCAAGATCGGCGCGCTCTATAAGAAAGACATCGCCCCGAACCTCTCCAAGGGCAAGACCCTCCTCTTCAGCCACGGCTTCGCAATCCATTACAAGACGGTCGTTCCGCCGAAAGACGTTGACGTGATCCTCGTCGCCCCCAAAGGCCCGGGCCACATTGTTCGCCGCCAGTTCACCGAAGGCAAAGGCGTCCCGGCCCTGATCGGCATTTACCAGAACCCCAGCAAGCAGGCCAAGAAAGTGGCGCTCGCCTGGGCCAAAGGCATCGGCGGCACTCGCGCCGGCGTCCTCGAAACCAGCTTTAAGGAAGAGACCGAAACCGATCTCTTCGGCGAACAAGTGGTTCTTTGCGGCGGCGCCAGCGCGCTCGTGACCGCCGGGTTTGAGACCCTTGTCGAAGCCGGGTATTCGCCCGAAATGGCCTACTTCGAGTGCTTGCACGAGCTGAAATTGATCGCCGACCTGATGAACGAAAGCGGCATCGCCGGAATGCGCTTCTCCATCTCCGAAACCGCCAAGTGGGGCGACGTGAGCGTGGGGCCGAAGATCATCGACGCCAGCGTTAAAAAGCGGATGAAAGCCGCGCTCAAGGAGATCCAGAACGGCAAGTTCGCCAAGACCTGGATCGCGGAAGTCGAAGGCGGTTACAAGAAATACAACGCCCTTCTCAAAGCCGGGGAAAAACACCCGATCGAGAAAGTCGGCGCCAAGCTCCGCGGCCTGATGCCCTGGGTGGCCAAAAAGAACCTGAAAGGCGCACAAGCCGCCTACTAGGGCAGCGTGACGCTGCACCCGGTTCGCGCTTCCGCGCGAGAATGCTGGTGCGGCTGATTCAAGCTGATTCAATTCAAAAGCGCGACGGCTTCACGGCTGTCGCGCTTTTTTTATCTCGTTCCCAAACTCTGTTTGGGAACGCCCTTGTCTGCGAAACTCCGTTTCGCAAAGCGCGGATGCCATTGCGGGCGATTGGGAAACAGAGTTTCCAAGAAAATTGCGTTCCCAGTCGGGAGACTGGGAACGAGGGGGAAAAGTCTATTTTGAGCCGGATTGGGCAATCCAGCCGCTTGGCTCGCGCTTATCTGGAATTGAGCATTCCGCCCAGCGCTCCCTGGCCTTCCCAGCGTTCGGGACGGTTCCAGGGAATCGTGCTTACGTGGGGAGTCGCGGGGGCACTCGGGGTATCTGAAGCGCAGCCACTGGCAAGGAGTGATGCTGCGGCAACGATCAGAAACAGAAGGCAAGAGCGGAGCATGGCGGTTATTAAGTATTTCGATTTTTTTCGGAATAATCGTCCCCAGATTTCGCCGATGAACGCAGATTCTCTTAAATAATCTGCGAAAATCTGCGGATAACCTCTTTAAGACCCGGAGGGGAAGATCACCAGATCGCCGGGCTGAACGAATGAGCCTTTGGGCACGCTTCCGGCCTGGATGTCGGCAATCGAGGTGGACGGCTCAACGGAGGTGACGCGCAGACGAGCGACCAGGTTACCGCCGCGTTGAACGATGAGGGAGGAGTTGGCGGCAACCCCCTGGCGATCGCCGATGTTCAGCACGACAAAGTTCCAGTTGGGGTTGACGGCCAGAATCCGGCCTTCGAGGCCCGGTTTGGCCAGCCCTGCGGCGCGACGGGCGTTTTCGGCTTCCAGTGCGGCTGCCTTTTTCTCGGCGTCTTCGCTCTTGGTTTGAAGGGTTTTGAGAAGCTGCTCGCTTTCGGCGACTTTCGCTTCCGCATCCGCCACTTTTTTGACCAGTTCGGGATCGGGCGTGGCCGCTACGACCGGTGCCGCCGGTGCGTTTGCTTTGGCTTCGAGATCTTTGATTTTGGTATCTTGCTCCTGGGCTTTGGCGGTTGCCTCTTCCAAATCCTTTTTGACGCGATCGGCTTCCGCGGCGGCGGCGCTGGCTTTGGCTTCCGCGGCGGCTTTGGCTTCGGCAACGGCCTTGGCTTCTTCCTTGGCGGCCTTGGCCTCGTCGAGAATCTTTTTGTTATCCGCCTTCAAGGTGGCCGCAGTGTCATTCGCGGCGGCGACCTCTTCGTTGACTCCCTTTAATTTGCTGCTGTTCGCGAGATTTTTGAAACCGGAAACTGCCGTGAGAAGAATGGCCAATCCGAGCAAAATTCTGGGTAACTGGGGGATACTGGGCATATGGGATGGATAGTTGATTGGGGGGGGCACAACCCTTGGAGAATGCGCCGCGATAAGCGGGATACTTTTAAGCCTTCAAAGGGCACTAATGCAAGCCGTTTGAAACAAAAAAATTGTCATCCGCGAATTTTCCGCCGATATTCAATGCGTCGCCAGGGACTGCGGATTGAGAGCAGGTCAACCCCGCCAGGGCAGGAATGCAGCAACGGTCGCTTGACTCTCCTTGTCGCAGCTCTCTGGCGGCATTTTACTTCCGCCCCATCGGCTCGGCAAGAAAGGCGGGCTGCGCGGTGGCTCCCACCTGGCCGCTTCTGGCGGTCCCGCGCTCAAAACGGAGGGTGGCCGATCGTTTTTCGAGGCCGTCGGGAGATTGGGCGACAATCGGGATCTCGTAGGCGCCGTCCGGGAAAATGAAATGATGCCGGAAGCTGCCGTCGGGATTGAGTTGGATCGGCTTGTCGTCGATCCAGACTTTGGCTTCGGGATGCGTGCCGCCGTAGAAGATCACTTCGGCGTTGACGTGCATGAAGAAATCGCGCGGTTTGCTGAACGGTTGCGCGCTCCAGCTTGCACCGAGGTTGGAGCTCATCCCGCCGGAAGCTCCACCCATGCCGCCGGACCAGGAACTCAGCCAGGAACTCCAGAAGCTCGATTGGCCTCCGGCTCCTCCAGACCAGGAACTCAGCCAGGAACTCCAGAAGTTTTCGCCTTTGGCCGCGTTTTGCCAGGAGCTCATCCAGGAGCTTTGGAGCGTTTCGGAAGCGCCTGCCGCCACCGACCAGGACGAGAGCCAGGAACTCCAAAAGCTGCTTTGAGCGGCTCCGGGCCACGAGGCCAGCCAGGAGCTGATGGCGGCGCTTTGGCCGCCGGGCCAGGAGGCGAGCCAGGAGCTTAAGGCACTGCTGGGTGCCGATGCGCCGGGCCAGGAAGCGAGCCAGGAGCTGAGTTCGCGGCTTTCAGCCGCACCGGGCCACGAGGCCAGCCAGGAAGCGAACGCGCCGACTTCCGCGCCGCCCAGCCAGGAGCTGAGCCAGGAACTGGTTTCCCCTTTTTCAGCCGCCGCCTGCCAAGAGGCGAGCCAGGAGCTTAAGCCAAACCCCATCCCGCTGAAAAGACTGGTCATGCCCCCCGGCGCCCCGGACGGCAGCAATCCGCTGCCCGCTTCGCTGAAGAGTTGATGCTTCAATTGTTTGCGCAGCAAACGGTCGATTTCGGCCGAGCCGAGGCTGATCATTTCGTCGAAATTGTTGCCGAGGAGGGTGGCCAATAGGCGGCGTTGTTCGTCGGTCCACTCGGGAGCCTGCTCCAGCACGAACGCCAGTTTGCGGCCTTCCCCCTGGATCCGCGCCAAAACGCTCAGGAGCGATTCGCCTGCCCCGCGCACCGAGCCGACCGTATCGAGCATCTTCTGGAATGCCAGGTGATAGGGAACCGTGGCGAAGGTGTCGGCGACGTGATCGGAAATCGCATCCGAAGGGGTGGCGGCATCGTTGGAGCGGACGATTTGTTCCCATTCTCCGGCTTGATTAATGAAGCCCAGTTCGCAATAAAAAGTGGCGTTGCCGCGGCCTGCCGAAATGTACCAGTTCCGGGCATCGGGGCTGATCGGGTTGGAATAGAGTTCCGCGCCGGTCGTGGCGTCGTGGAGTTTGAGGAGCACTTTCCCATCCCGCATCCGGGAGGGGGGGTAATCGTTCCAGTCGATATCCCAGTAGCAGAAAAGCCATTGCGGATCGCGGGCGACCAGGAACAACGATTTGGTTCCGTAAGAAGAAGGAAGCGAGCCAAGGTCTTCAAAAGCGGGGGCTTCGGGCTGAGCTTCGGACGGTTCTCCCAAGGTGGCTTCGTATTTATGCACATCCTCCCCGGTCCTGCCGTAAACCACCGGTTCCTTGGTGATTTGAAAAGCTGGTTTTTTGCCTGTATTTTCTGCGCCCGCCTTTTTCCCTAATTCAGTGTTTCCCATAGCCCGTAATCGTAATTTATGGTCGTTAAAACGTGACTGACCTGTGACCCGGGAGCGATGCTAAAGTCAAGCGACGACAACGCAATCAAAAATCATACAATCAGGGTTCGCCCTAAAAAAGCCGGGCAATCCTTGCCCTTGGTCTCGTAATTGCGTAAATTTTTTTCCTCCTCATGTTGACCAAACGCATCATTCCTTGCCTGGACGTCCACGACGGAAAGGTTACCCGCGGCATTCAATTCGGCAAAGCGGAGGCCGGTGAGCTGCGCAATGTCGGCGATCCGGTCGAATTGGCGCTCCGCTACAACGAGCAAGGCGCGGATGAAATGGTATTCTTCGATATCACCGCGAGCGCCTACGGGCGGGCGTCGATGATCGACGTGATCGAGCGCGCCGCGGATCAATGTTTCATGCCGCTGACGGTCGGGGGCGGGATTCGCACGGTGGACGATATGAGCCTCATGCTCAAGGCAGGGGCAGACAAAATCAGCATCAACTCATCGGCAATCGCCACGCCGGAGCTGATCGGCGCGGGCGCGGAACGTTTTGGCAGCCAATGCATCGTGGTTTCAATCGACGCAAAACGGGTCGGCCCCGGACTGTGGGAGGTGTTCGCACATGGGGGCCGCAAAGCCACGGGGCTTAATGCGATTGAGTGGGCAAAAAAAGCGGTGGCGCTGGGAGCCGGGGAGATTGTGCTCAATTCGATCGACGCCGACGGCACGAAGGCGGGGTATGATTTGGAAATAACGCGTGCGATCAGCGAAAGCGTGGAAGTTCCCGTGGTGGCCAGCGGCGGCGCGGGCAAACTGGAACACATGAGCGAAGTGCTCGCCGAGGGAAAAGCCGATGCGGTTCTGGCCGCCAGCGTTTTCCATTTTGGGCAGTACACGGTGGCTCAGGTCAAAGAATATCTCGCCGGTTGCGGGGTGCCGGTCCGGTTGGTATGATCGGGGCGATTCGGGATGGCGCATTGATGGGCAAAATGCCGGGGGCGCACTCTCCATCGCGCCCGGAAGTTCGCGATTTACCCCCCTTTTTTAAAAGCCATCGTTCGAGCTTGCGCTTTTTGGAACGCCTGAGAAGCATAGCCCTATGAATTGGTATTACATCGACGGCCCCTCCCGGGTCGGCCCGCTCAACGAAACCGAATGGGCGGAACTGCTGCGCACCGGCAAGGTCGGGCCGGAGACGCTCGTCTGGCACGAGGGAATGTCGAAATGGACCCCCTACAGCCAGGTTGTTCCCGTTGCGACCCCCCCGGAGCTTCACGAAGAAGACCCCGAGGTATTGGAGGCCGAGGTCGTTTCCGAAGAGCCGCAAGCGTATGCCGCGCGGATCACCGATCTCGATTTTCCGGTGAATATCAGCGCCTGCATCTCCCGGGCGTGGGGGGTGTACAAACGCTATTTCTGGCTGGTGGTCGGGGCGACCCTGCTCACGCTGGCGTTGATCGGGGCCGGTTCAACCCTGCCGGTCCTGGATCTGGTGATCCCGATGGCGCTCCAGGGAGTGTTCACCGGCGGGCTTTATTTTTTACTCCTGCGCCTGATGCGGAGCGAACCGGCCCGGATTTCCGATCTGTTTGCCGGTTTTAGCTCCAAATTATTCCAACCGCTGGCGTTGCAAACGGCCGTGGTCTACCTCGTCACCCAGATCTGTTTTGTGCCGGCCTTGATCGCCTTTAAAATCAAGGGGATCACACTACAGAACTTCGGGGCTGTCTTTAGCGACGATCCGCAAACCGCGCTGGTCTTGTTGTTGGTCCTGCTGGCCTGCTCCATCCCGGCGGTATACTTTGGCTTTTGCTGGATGTTCTCGATTCCGCTGATCGTGGACAAAGATCTGGCGTTCTGGCCCGCCATGAAGCTGAGCCGCGCCAAAGTGCTCCAGCATCCGTGGCGGATCGGCGTACTTGCGGTCTGTGCCGGAGTCCTTGGGACATTGGGAATTTTGGGTTTTTTTATCGGGATCATCTTCACCCTGCCGCTCAATTACCTGGTGATGCTTGCCCTGTACGAAGAGATTTTCAATCCGCCGACCTCCATTGAGCCGCCCAAGCCCGAGTAGCGGCCTCCCGGTTTTGCGCTATTGTGATGCCCGAGAACTCATGAATCCGACCGTTTCTTTTTGGAAAAGCCTCCGCTACCGCATCGAGTGGCTTCTTTGCGCGGGGCTTGCGGGAGCGATCCCGAAACTTCCGCGCAGCGTTTGTCTCGCCCTCGCCCGGGGGTTGGGCGCGCTGGCCTATCGCCTGGATGGACGCGGGCGGCGCGTGGCGCTGGCCAACCTGGAATGTGTTTTCCCGGAGCGTTCCCCGTCGGAGCGGGAAACGATCGCCCGGCTCTCCTACCAAAACTTCGCCCGCACGATGCTGGACCTCTTCTGGGGCCAGCGGCTTACCCCGGAAAACTGGCGGCAATATATCGAACTGGATGGCGATATTGAACAGTTCCAGCGCCAATGCGCCAGCCAGGGAGCCGTCTCGATGTGCATCCATTGGGGCAACTTCGAATGGTCCAGCCACGCCGTCGGGTTCCTTGGGGTGCCGACCCTGATTGTCGCTGAGACGTTTAAAAATCCACGCTTGAGCGCCATCTTCAACGGCGCGCGCGAAATCTCCGGGCACACCATCATTCCGCAGGAAAACTCGATGATCCGGCTCCTGAAAGTCGTCAAGCGCAAGGGAGCCGCCGGAATGCTTGTCGATTTGACCCTGTCCCCGTCTCAAGCCGCCGTCCCGATCGATACTTTTGGGCGTAAAATGTGCGTCACCTTCCTGCATGCCGTCCTGGCCCAGCGTGGCGGGGCGCTCATGTTTCCGGTGGACGGCATCCCGCTGGAGGACGGACGCTACCGGGTCGTCATCAACCCGCCCCTTTCCATTCCCCCCGAAGCTACCGTTCAGGAGATCGCCCAGGCCTGCTGGGATTTTTATGAACCGCGCATCCGGGAGCGGCCCGACCTTTACCTTTGGGCCTACAAACATTGGCGCTACCGGCCCAAAAATGCCGCGCCGGGGGATTACCCGTTCTACTCCAACGTTTCCTCCAAGTTTGATGCTCTTTTTTCCAAAAACCCCGCTCCGGGTGTTTGACAAACGATTCGTTATGATCTGGAATCTACCCATGAAAATCTCCCATTTTCTTTCCGCCGCTTTGCTCTTAACACTCCTTGGGGGATGCGTTTCCCCCGTGGTCGATCCGAATCCGGTGGCCTATAAACCGCGCAACCCGGCCAACGTGCGCGTCAAAGTTTCCCTCTCCAAACAGCAAGTCTATGTGATGGAAGGGAACCGTCCCCTGCTCGTCGCGGCTACCTGCGTCGGTTTGCCCGGCAAACCGACCCCTTGCGGCAATTTCACCGCCTTTAACAAAATCGCCCACAAACGTTCCGGGTCGTATGGGTTCTCCGTCCAGGGCAACCGGATCGTTGCGGTGGAAGCCGGGCGCTGCTCGGGAACCTACGTCGGCTACCCGATGCCGTACTGGGTGGAATTCGCCCCCAGCTACGGCTTTCACCAAGGTTACGTCTGGCCGGTGCCGCGCACGCACGGCTGTCTGCGGCTGCACAAGAATGTTGCGGCCAAGTTCTTTGCGCTCGTGCGGGAGGGAACCCCGATCAATATTGCCCGCTGCCAGCCCGAAGACTGGACCATCGGCCGCAACGTCCCGCGCCCCCACGATTTCAACGATCCGGACCCGGACCCGGCCATTATGACCTCCAGCCGGGCCTTTGAAGCTCCAGCCGGGCCGCTCCTGATCGAGCAGTAAACCCGGCTTGCGTTGGCCGCTGAAGGAAATCCTTAACTTAGGCTCCGGGTTTCCAACGAGGTTCTTTACAGCTTCCGCGTCATAGCCTAATACTTTGGGAATCCATGAACTTCCTAAAGCGACTCTTTGGCCGGGACGACAAATTTTACGACTTGCTTGAAGCCAGCGCGGATGAAGCAAAAAACAGCGCCTGCATTCTTGCCGGATTGATGCCCTTCCTCGACGACAAGGTGGCCATCCAGGCCTCGCTCGAAGCGTTAAGCCAAAGCCGGCGCAAACACAAACGGATCAGCCAGGAGATCACAACCCAGCTTTGCCGCACGTTCGTGACTCCGCTGGAGCGCGAAGATATCGAAGCGCTTTCCAGCGGCCTTTCGCGCGTTCCCAAGACGATGGAAAAAATCGTCGAACGGCTGCTGATCTGCCCCTTGAACAACCATGCCGAGAGCATGATCAAACAGGTCACGATGCTCGAACAGGCGGCCACCATCGTCTCCGTCATGGTCCATTCCCTGCGGACCAACCCGCACGTTGAGGAGATCGAGGACGAATACGGGCAGCTCCAAACCCTCGAAGGGGATGCCGACCGGTTCATGATCAGCTTGCTGGGCGAACTTTTCAACGGGCAAGCCGATGCCAAAGACGCCCTGTTCCTAAAGGACATGTATGAACTCCTGGAAAAGGCGATTGATCGCTGCCGCGACGCCGGCAACGTCGTGTTTCAGGTTGTGCTCAAATACTCCTAGCCCCCTGCGGCCCGTCCTTCCATGACCCTTTTCCTGCTCGTCCTTATTGCGGCGCTCGTCTTTGAATACATCAACGGCTTCCATGACGCGGCCAACGCCATCGCCACGGTCGTCTCCACCAAGGTGCTGACACCCCGGCAGGCCATCTTTATGGCGGCGATGTGCAACCTGGTGGGCGCGTTCTTTGGAACCGCTGTGGCCAAGACGATCGGCGCGGACATCGTGAAAATCGACGCCATCACGATGTATACGGTTTTTGCCGCCTTGATCGGGGCGATCATCTGGAACCTGGTCACCTGGTGGCTGGGATTGCCGTCCAGTTCCAGCCATGCCCTCATCGGCGGGTTGTGTGGCGCGGCGCTGGCCTCCACGCACGGCGACTGGTCGGTCCTCAAATGGTCCCTCACCAGCATCAAAGCCAATGGCGCCATTTCCCACGAGGGGCTCTGGCCCAAGGTGGTTGTCCCGATGATCACCTCGCCTTTGGCAGGGTTTATGATCGGAACCGCCATCATGCTTCTGCTCATGGCGCTGCTCAAAGCGTTCCGGCCCTATTTGATCCAGAAAATCTTCGGCAAAGGCCAGTTGCTCAGCGCCGCCTTCATGGGTTTTAGCCACGGTGGCAATGATGCTCAAAAAACGATGGGGATCATCGCCCTGGCGCTCTTTACCGGAACCAAGGCCGGTGTCTTTGATCACCTGCCGCCCTATCTCCATTTCCTTCGGACCCCGGCGTTCGCCATTGATAAATGGGTCATTGTCGCATGCGCGCTGACAATGGCGGCCGGCACCGCGGCGGGCGGCTGGCGCATTATCCGCACCATGGGGCACAAGATGGTGCGGCTCCAGCCGGTGCATGGTTTCGCGGCGGAAACCTCGGCAGGGATAGTCATTCACATCGCCACCGGGCTCGGCATTCCCGTCTCCACCACCCACGTTATCTCCACCTCCATCATGGGCGTGGGGGCGACCAAACGGTTGAGCGCGGTAAAATGGGGCGTGGTGCATCGGATTGTCTGGGCCTGGGTTTTCACCCTCCCGGCCACGGCGCTGCTGGGTTGGAGCACGCTCCGGCTGCTTCGGTTTTGCTTGGGTTAATCCACCCCGGCTCTAAACGTGCCGCTGAAGCTCCCGTTTATCGATCGGCTTGACGCTCTTGAGGAGCACCTTGGAATTCCGGGCGCTCGCCTCGTATTTTTCGAGCCGCTGCTTGGGCAACTGCGCCGGAGGCACTTCATGGTAACCCCCTTTTTGCTGGAAAAACGAGAACGCCTGGGTGGAAAGCGCGAAAATTTGCTCCATCCCTTTCTCGGCGGCCAGCCGTTCCACGAAATTCATGAGCTTTTGGCCATATCCCTGGTCGCCGGAGCTTTTGTTGACGTACAGGCACGCCAGTTCCGCCATTTTTTCCTCCGGGAAACAATGCAATGCCACACAGCCAATCAAGGCCCGGTCGATTTCCAGCACCCAGTAGTCGTCGATCCGGGCGAGAATATCACTGCGGGTCCGCCGGATCAGTTCCTCGTTATTGACGCTCTGCCGGATCAACCCCATCACGCCCCGGACATCTTTTTTGAAAACGCGCCGGATTTGCTGATACTCATTGGAGTAGATCATCGTCCCGATCCCCTCGTGACTGAAAACTTCACTTAAGAGCGCCTCGTTGACGAGCCCGTTGAGGAGGTGAACCCTCGGGATATTGTTGCGGCAGGCCCGAGCCCCGTAATCGAGCTTGGAGGCGAGATTCGGGTTGAGCTTGCGCCGTTTGAGGGTCTCCTCCGCTTCGGCGATGGAAAGCTGCCGGACGATCTCCCCGCCCACGCACAGGCCGTCTTTGGACATGAGATAGATGATCTTGGTGGCCCGCAACGCCTCGGCCACTTCAAAGGCGATTGAGTCCGAGTTGACCCGGAACGTTTTGCCTTCCCCGTCGAAGCCGATGGGCGGGATGATCGGGATGATCCCTTCATTAAGGAAAAGGAGGAGCGAATGAGTATCGACCCGCTCCACCTTGCCGGTGTGCAGGTAATCGACCCCGCCCCGGATGCCGAACGGGTGGGCTATGATCGCATTGGCGTAGGCGGCCCGCAAATCCACCGAGGTGAGCCCCTGCATGATGTCATTCGTGATCGCGATGGCCGCCTCAATGCCGAGTTGCAGCGTCGCCTCGTCGGTGACGCCGGTCCCGTCGGAGTTGCTGATCTCAATCCCCCGCTGCGCGGCCAGTTTCTTGACCTGGCACGCCGCCCCGTGGACCAGCACCACCTTGATGTTGAGCGAGCGGAGCACCGCAAGGTCCATCAAAATGTTGCCGAAGTTTTTGGAGGCCACGACATCGCCGTCGATCTCCACCACGAAGATTTTTTCCCGGAACCGGGGAACGTATTGGAGGATGCCGCGAAGATCAGAGACTTTCATGCGAGAGATTTACCCCCTTCACGTAAAACATTTGGGGCGAAAGGCAAAGCTCAAAACGATTCGGATCCAGAGAATCAATGCGGCTGTTTTGCGGGCTTGCGGAATCGGTCCAGTTAATGCAATGTAACCATGGTGATGAGCGCTGAATCCAATCGTATCTTAGTTGCTGAGGATCATTATGTTTCACGGCATTTGCTGGAGCGCAACCTCGCCAATTGGGGATTCAGCGTCGCCAGCGCCGAGGACGGCGAAGCGGCGATGCAAATCCTGGACGAACCGGAGCCGCCTTCCATCGCCATTATCGATTGGATGATGCCCAAGCTCGACGGGCTGGAAGTCTGCCGCCGCGTGCGCGCCCGCAAGGATCGCCCCTACCTCTATCTGCTGCTGCTCACGGCCAAGAGCCAGAAGGAGGAGGTCGCCGCCGGTCTGGAAGCCGGGGCGGACGATTACGTGATCAAACCGTTTGATCCCGACGAACTCCGGGCCCGGCTTAAAGTGGGCCAGCGGGTGGTGCAACTGGAGCGCATCCTGGCCAAAAAAGTGTCCGATCTGGAAAAAGCGCTCGCCGACGTTCGTAAATTAAAGGAGTTGATTCCGATCTGTTCCTACTGCAAAAGCGTCCGCGATGACAAAGATTACTGGCATCAGATCGAGGAGTATATCCAGTCCGAGACCGGCACCGCTTTCACCCACGGGATTTGCCCGAAATGCCTGGCCAAGGTGCAGCAGGAGATCCAGGAAAAAAATTGACTGATCAGCGGTCCCGAACCTGCTATTTCCCTTTTATCAATCAAAGTAATGGACGACGAGCTACGCCAGAAAATCTACGCCTTTATCGAAAAAAAAGGGCTTCGCAAAACCGTTCAGCGGGAAGCGATCATCCAGGCGGCCTTCTGCACCAACGACCATTACACTGCCGAAGAGTTGATTTTGAAGGCCCGCGCCATTGATTCCACCGTCTCGCGCGCGACGGTCTACCGGACGCTCCCGCTGCTGGTGGAGAGTGGTTTTTTGAAGGAGATCGATCTCGGCAAGGAACACAAGACCTACGACCCGAATTTCGCCAATCAGCCGCATCATAACCACCTCATCTGCACCGATTGCCACCGGGTGATCGAGTTTGAAGACGCGCATATCGAGACGCTTGAAGATTGCATCACCAAGCGGCTCGGGTTTTCTCCCAAGGCAAAGATGGTCCGCATCGAAGCGAGCTGTAACCAGTTCCAGCGGTTTGGCAAATGCGAGCGCAAAGGGACCGGGTGAAGCAGGCCGGTTCACGAAGGAACAGGTTTTATCCGCAGATTGCGCAGATGAACGCAGATTTTTTTCAGAATCCGTGAACACGAGGCTGAATCGGCATTCAAATCGAGCCAAACCCAAAGGGTTTGAAGCCCATAGCCGGTGGTTGAGCGTTAGCGACACCACCGGTCAAGGCAAAACCGCGCCTCACCCCTAAAGGGGTGGCAGAAAACGAGGCGATGGCTCTGCCACCCCTTTGGGGTGATTCTTTCCAACACCTCATCCGGTGGTGTCGCTAACGCTCAACCACCGGCTATTCGCTGGCAACCCTCCGGGTTGCGGAGGCTTTTGAATGTCGATTCAGCTTAGTTTTAAATTGAAGTGTTTACAATGATTCGAGAGCGCCACGGGTTGATGCACGGGCTCTTCAAGCGAAGTGGCTGTATTTCCAATACCGCCCGAGCTTGAAAGACCGCGCAGCGGCCCGCGCCGCCGAGCAGCGTGTAAACAATAAAATTTAAACCGCTCTGCCTAACAAGCGGGATAGCGCGATCCTTCCAGCTTCAGGAAGCTCAAAATGACCGGCGCGAGGATGACGCCGGGGATCCCCATCAAATATTCCCCCAGGATCAGCCCGATCAATGTGAGCCACATCGGATGGCGAATTCGGGAGCCAATCACTTTGCTGTTGAGGAAATATTCCATTTTGTGAATGACGACCAGGAAGATCAGCGCCCCCAGTGCCGCTGACGGCGAGACGAGCCCAAAAGCGATCCCGATAATCAACGTATTGCTGATCAGATTGCCGACAATGGGGAGCATCCCGCAGATGAACGTCAGCGGGATCAACAACCCTGCATACACCCGCATCGAGCTTGAAAGAAGGTAAATGGAGGTCGCCACCGTGTTGACCAGCGAAATAATCAACTGCGCCCCCATTACCCTCTCAAAGCTCTCATAAAAGGCGGAAAAACGGCTGAAGATCATCGATTCGTAATGGGCATACAAATTGGCCTGCGAAGGGACTTGCGGGAAGCGGTTGACGAAAATGCCGATCGCAATCACCACCCCGGCCACGAGCATCACAAACTCCTTGGTGGCGATTTTCGCGAAATTGCCCAGCGTGCCGAGGCTCTGGCGCACCATGGCGGGAGCGGCTTCCTTGAGATCGTCGAGATCGGTGATCGGCAGATTGATCCCATTGTTCCCGGCATACTGAACGACCGTCGGGACCGCCTTGGCGACGATCCGGGGCAGCTCGACCACCGCCTGATGGGTGAAAAGTCCAAATCCAAAGAACGCCCCGAAGAGAAAGATGACGAAAGCTCCCACCGAGAGCCATCTGCGATCCCGGAAGCAAAGCTTGCGCAGCGTAAAAAAAGAGAAGAGCACCGTAAGAAGCAGCGTCCCGAGATGCAGCCAGGCTGCCAAAACGAGCGCCCCGGCTACAACAGCATAAGAACGGACCACAGATTGAGGAAGGGCGGAGTTCATGGGAGCCTAGTTCTAGGGGGTTGCCCCTCCCGGTTCAAGGCCGAAGGGCAAAGGCTCCCCCCTTTGGAGCGTCAAAAAACCATTCTGTCTCATAACGATGATGTGGATCATTTCGATTTTGTTTGTAAACTCCTTGATCTTCCACCCTCAAACGTGACCCATTTATCGCAATGAAAATCTTAGTGACCGGCGGCGCGGGTTATATTGGCAGCCATACCGTCCTCGAATTGCTCCAAGTCGGCCATAAAGTCGTCGTGATCGACAATCTCTGCAACAGCAAGAAGGAGTCGTTGCGCCGGGTCCAGGAAATCACCGGCCGCCCGGTTGAATTTCACCGGATCGACCTGCTCGATAAACCGGCTCTTGCCGCTCTTTTTGCCGGGACGCGCATTGACGCCGTGATTCATTTTGCCGGGCTCAAAGCCGTTGGCGAATCGGTCAAAATCCCCCTCCATTACTATCACAATAACCTGACCGGGACATTCAATCTGTGTGAAGTGATGGCCGGGGCCGACTGCCGCAATCTCGTCTTCAGCTCCTCCGCCACGGTCTATGGCGACCCGGCGACCCTCCCGATCAACGAAGATTTCCCGCTCTCGGCGACTAATCCTTATGGCCGCACCAAGCTCTTTTTAGAGCAAGTTTTGCGCGATCTGAACGTGGCTGATCCCGCCTTCAACATTGCATTATTGCGTTATTTCAACCCGGTCGGCGCACACGAGAGCGGGCGGATCGGCGAAGACCCCAACGGCATTCCCAATAACCTTTTTCCTTACATCGCCCAGGTCGCCACCGGGAAACTCGAAACCCTTTCGGTCTACGGCAACGACTACCCGACGCCCGATGGCAGCGGCGTGCGCGACTACATCCATGTGACCGATCTGGCCGTGGGGCATCTGCGGGCGCTGGAAAAGCTCGCCTCCAATCCGGGCGTTGTCACCTACAACCTCGGCACCGGCCGGGGATATAGTGTTCTGGAAATGATCGCGGCGTTTGAAAAAGCCAGCGGCAAAAAGATCGCCACCCGGATGGCCGGACGGCGGCCGGGCGACATTGCCGCCTGCTATGCCAACCCGGCCAAGGCGCGCACCGAACTCGGCTGGACCGCCACCCGCGGAATTGACGAAATGTGCGCCGATACCTGGCGCTGGCAATCGCAGAATCCAAACGGCTTTTAAACCAACCCGGCGTTACCAAAAAAACTGTCCAATATCATGACCCAACCCACTCTTCTCATCCTGGCCGCAGGTATGGGCAGCCGTTATGGCGGCTTTAAACAGATCGATCCGATTGGGCCCGATGGGGAAATCATCATCGACTACTCCATTTACGACGCCTTGCGCGCCGGGTTTGGCAAAATCGTCATTCTGACGCGGCCTGAAATCGAAGCCCCGCTGCGGGAACATTTCGCAAACACCGTGGGCGACGCCCCGCTAGCCTACGCCTACCAGAAGCTCGACGATCTCCCGGACGGCTTCGCGCTCCCCGCCGGGCGCGAGAAGCCGTGGGGGACGGCCCATGCGATCTGGGCCGCCCGCCAACAACTCGACACCCCGTTTGGAGTCATTAACGCCGACGATTTTTATGGCCCGCAATCTTTTCAGATTCTTCACGAGGCGTTGAGGGCCAGCCGTCAGCCCGGCGACTGCTGCATGGTCGGTTTTGAGCTGGCCAAGACTTTGTCACTCCACGGCACCGTTTCCCGCGGGATCTGCCGCGCCGATGCCGATGGTTTCCTGAGCGACGTGACCGAGCACACCAAAATCGAGCCGGATGCCGCGCATGGGGCGCGCACCCTCGACGCCGTTGGGAACTGGAATCCGATTGCGCCCGATTCCATCACTTCCATGAATCTCTGGGGATTTGATCCGTCGATCCTCGACCATTTGGAAACCGGGTTTCGGGAATTCCTCGCCAGTGAGGGAGGGGCGATGAAAAGCGAATTTTTCATTACGAGCGCTGTCAATAGGCTCATTCGAAGCGGCGCCGGGCGGTGTAAAGTGCTTAAAACCCCGGAGCAGTGGTTTGGGATGACCTACAAGGAAGATCGCGAACTCGCAATCGAGGCCATCCGCAGCCTTATTTTGGCCGGAGCTTATCCGCAAAAACTGCGGCGGCATTAGCTAGTGGGCTGTCATGCGGGAAATAGATGGCAGAGCGAAGATTTGCTCTCTTGCTCTCGTTCCCAATCTCCTGATTGGGAACGCCCCTGTCTGTGAATCTCCGATTCAAAAACCGCGAGTTTACAGATCAAGCCTTCTGG
>CAIZLD010000050.1 GCA_903933715.1 uncultured Spartobacteria bacterium | reverse complement strand
CCAGAAGGCTTGATCTGTAAACTCGCGGTTTTTGAATCGGAGATTCACAGACAGGGGCGTTCCCAATCAGGAGATTGGGAACGAGAGCAAGAGAGCAAATCTTCGCTCTGCCATCTATTTCCCGCATGACAGCCCACTAGCGTTTCTCAAAAACAGAACCTCCAATTCCACCCCTCTGAAGCCAGGAAACCAGGAAGCCAGGAAAAACCTGGCTTCCTGATTACTTTTTCAATTCGTTAACAGCTCCTGATCCTCCGTAAAAACCAAACCGGCGGCATCCGTGAAGAAGCCGCCGGTTTGGGGTTGAATGGTTAAGTTAAGCCAACGGCTGTTCTTCGAGTTCGGCCGCGACAATCGGCTCGGGGATTTCTTCGCCATGGGAGACGAGTTTCAGCGCCCGGTGAGCCTGGAAGCCCGTGCCCGCAGGGATGAGATGTCCCATGATGACGTTTTCCTTGAAGCCGCGCAGGTGATCGATCCGGCCCAGCGTAGCCGCTTCGGTAAGGACGCGCGTGGTGTCCTGGAACGAGGCTGCCGAGATGAACGAATCGGTTTCCAGCGAGGCTTTGGTGATGCCGAGCAGAACGGGAGTCGCTTCGGCGGGCTTGCCGCCTTTTTCGACCACCCGGGCGTTTTCCGCCTCGAATTCGAGTTTGTCGATCTGATCGCCCCAGAGCAGGGTCGTGTCGCCGGGTTCGGTGACTTTAACCTTGCGGAGCATCTGGCGAACGATGATTTCGATGTGCTTGTCGCTGATTTCCACGCCCTGGAGACGGTAAACTTCCTGGACCTCGTTGACGAGGTGCTCCTGGAGTTCGTGCGGTCCACAGACTTCGAGAATTTCGTGCGGCACGACGGAACCTTCCGTCAACTGGCTGCCCTTGGTGACCAAGTCGCCCTTCAACACGATGATGTGTTTGTTGAGCGGAATGAGATGCTCCTCTTCGGCTCCGGTGACCGGGTCTTTGAGGATCAAGCGGCGTTTGCCACGGACGGAACCGCCGATTTCGACCACACCGTCGATCTTGGCGATCTCGGCGGCGTCTTTCGGGCGACGGGCTTCAAAGAGCTCGGCGACACGCGGCAGACCGCCGGTAATATCCTTGGTCTTGGCGACTTTACGCGGGGTCTTGGCGAGGAGCTGTCCGGCTTGCGCCTTCTTGCCTTCCTGCACCGCGATGTGCGCCCCGGCGGGAATCGAGTAGCTCACGAGGATTTCCCCCTTCGGATCGACAATAACGATCTGGGGATAGAGGTCTTCCTTGTGCTCGATCACGACGGCGCCCATCAGGCCGGTGGCTTCGTCCACCTCGCGCTTGACGGTCACGCCCGAGATCATGTCGCGGAATTCGATCTTACCGGCTTTTTCGGTGAGAATCGGCACGTTGTACGGATCCCACTGGACGAATGCCTGGCCCTTCTTGACCGGCTCCCCATCGGCCATCGCAATGACGGCGCCGATGACGACGGTGTAGCTTTCCAGTTCGCGTCCGTCTTTGCCACGGATGGTGACCGAACCGCTCTTGTTGAGGACGATCCACGTCCCATCGATCGCCTGAACCGCGCGGAGGTCGTCGCTGAAATGGACGGTGCCGTCGTTCTTGGCTTTGATGATGGGCTGCTTGAAGGTCTGCGATGCCGTTCCGCCGATGTGGAACGTCCGCATGGTGAGCTGCGTTCCGGGCTCGCCGATCGACTGGGCGGCGATGATGCCGACCGCCTCGCCGAGCTTGACCGGCTGGCCGGTGGCCAGGTTGCGGCCGTAGCATTTCGAGCAGACGCCCCGCTTGGATTCGCAGGTGAGTACGGAACGGATTTTAAGCTGTTCCACCCCAATCTTGGAAACCTTGTCGGCGGTGACTTCGTCGACCAATTGATTCGGTTTGATGAGCTTGGTGCTGGTGACCGGGTCAAGCACGGAATCGCAACTGACGCGACCCACAATACGCTGGCTGAGTTCGACGACTTCTTCGTCCCCTTCGTAGATGGAGCGAACCACGATGCCGTTGACGGTTCCGCAATCTTCCTCGGTGATGATGACGTCCTGGGCGCAATCGACGAGCTTGCGGGTCAGGTAACCCGAGTCCGCCGTCTTGAGTGCGGTATCGGCAAGACCCTTGCGGGCGCCGTGCGTCGAGATGAAGTATTCGAGAACGGTCAGGCCTTCGCGGAAGTTCGAGGTGATCGGCTGCTCGATGATTTCGCCCGAGGGCTTGGCCATCAAACCGCGCATACCGGCCAACTGCTTGACCTGCTGGCGGTTGCCACGAGCGCCGGAATCGACCATGACGTAGACGGGATTGAGATCTTTGCGTCCTTCGTTGTGCTCCAGGGTCTGGAACATGACGTTGGAGATCTGTTCGCCCGCGTGGGTCCAGATATCGACGACTTTGTTGTAGCGTTCGCCGTCGGTGATGATACCGCTGCGGTATTGCTTCTCGACCTGGGCGATTTCCTTGTAAGCGCGTTCCAGCTCAACCTTCTTCTCGGAAGGAATGATCATGTCGCAAATCCCGATGGAAATACCGGCGCGAGTCGCCCACTTGAAGCCCAATTGCTTGAGCTTGTCGAGGGTCTCGACGGTCTTGGTCGGGCCGCCGACGTGATAGCAGCGCCAGATGATGTCGGAGAGCTGTTTCTTGCCGGCGGCTTTGTTGATGAAGCCGAGACCTTCCGGCCAGATCGCGTTGAAGAGAACGCGGCCCGCGGTGGTTTCGATTACTTTGAGATCTTTGTTGCCGTAGTAGGTGGTCTTGCCGAGGTCCGGGTTTACAAAACGAATCCGGTCGGCGATTTGCAATTTCCCTTCGGAGATGGCGAATTCGACTTCCCCTTCATCGGAGAAAAGCGGCAACCGGACGGCGGGTGCGTCTTTGGAAACCTTGCGCGGATTTTGCGAGAGGTAGTAGCACCCCAAAGTAATATCCTGCGTCGGCGTGGTGATCGGTTTCCCGCTCGACGGAGAGAAGATGTTGTTGGAAGCCAGCATAAGCATGCGGGTTTCCATCTGGGCTTCAATCGAGAGCGGAACATGGACGGCCATCTGGTCGCCGTCGAAGTCGGCGTTGTAAGCGGTACAAACCAGCGGGTGAACGCGGATCGCCTCCCCTTCGATCAACTGCGGCTCGAAAGCCTGGATCGAAAGGCGGTGCAGCGTCGGAGCGCGGTTCAGGAGCACCGGATGCCCACGGGTGACTTCGTCCAGGATGTCCCAGACCTCGGGGGTCTGGCGCTCGATCATTTTCTTGGCCGAGCGAACGGTGTGGACGTAGCCGAGTTCCTTTAAGCGGCGGATGATGAACGGCTCGAACAAAACGAGCGCCATCTTCTTGGGCAAACCGCACTGATTCAATTTGAGTTCAGGCCCGATGACGATGACCGAACGACCCGAGTAGTCAACGCGCTTGCCGAGCAAGTTCTGGCGGAAGCGTCCGCCTTTGCCCTTGAGCATGTCGGAGAGTGACTTCAACGGACGGTTGCCCGCTCCCGTGACGGCGCGGCCATGGCGTCCGTTGTCAAAGAGGGCGTCAACGGCTTCCTGCAACATGCGCTTCTCGTTGCGGATAATGACTTCCGGCGTCTTGAGCTGGAGCAGGTTTTTCAACCGGTTGTTGCGGTTGATCACGCGGCGATAGAGATCGTTCAAATCCGACGTGGCGAACCGGCCGCCTTCGAGCGGAACCAGCGGACGCAGGTCGGGCGGAATGACTGGGAGCACGTCGAGGATCATCCATTCGGGACGGCTCTTGCTGATCATGAACCCTTGAACGAGTTTCAACCGCTTGGCCACTTTTTTGCGGATCTGCTTGGAACGGGTCGTTCCCATCTGCTCTTCCAGCTCTTTGTTGAGGGAAGCCAGATCGGTCTGCGCGAGGAGCATTTTGATCCCTTCGCCGCCCATGCTGGCGACGAAGCTGCCGTCGCCGTATTGGTCGAGGGCTTCGCGGTATTCGTTCTCGGTGAGGAGCTGGCAGCGCGTGAGCGGGGTGTTGCCCGGATCGACGACGATGTAATCCTCGTAATAAATGACGCGCTCAAGCTGGCGGCTGGACATGTCGAGCATCAGGCCGATGCGCGAGGGCATGCACTTGTAGAACCAGATGTGCGAAACGGGGACCGCCAGTTCGATGTGGCCCATCCGTTCGCGGCGGACGCGCGAGAGGGTGACTTCAACGCCGCAACGGTCGCAGATGACGCCCTTGTGCTTGATGCGTTTGTACTTGCCGCAGGAGCATTCCCAATCCCGCGTGGGACCGTAAATGCGCTCGCAGAAGAGGCCGCCCTTTTCCGGCTTGAAGGTCCGGTAATTGATGGTCTCGGGATTTTTGACTTCACCGCTGCTCCACTGGCGGATGGTGTCCGGGGCTGCCACGCTAATGGCAATCTGGTCGAAACCCGTCCCGCGGTCGGCGGGAAACATATCACGGAAATTTGGATCGCTCATACTAACTCAGAGATTCTTTTAAATTACGCTGGTGAATGGTTGCGGGTTTTAGACGAGGCCTTCGGGAAGAGCCGGGGTCTTGGCTCCTGCGCGGACATCGAGGCAGAGACTCTGCATTTCTTTGATGAGAACATTGAACGACTCAGGCGTCCCCGCTTCGAGCGAGTTGTCGCCTTTGACGATCGACTCGTAGATTCGGGTGCGGCCTTGCACGTCGTCCGACTTGACGGTGAGGAGTTCCTGGAGCGTATAAGCCGCTCCGTAGGCTTCGAGAGCCCAGACCTCCATTTCGCCGAAGCGCTGGCCACCGTATTGCGCCTTACCGCCCAACGGCTGCTGGGTAACCAGCGAGTAAGGTCCAACGGCACGGGCGTGGATTTTGTCCGCGACCAAGTGACCGAGTTTCAGCATGTAAATATAACCGACAACGACTTGCTGGTCGAACTGGTCGCCGGTGCGGCCGTCGTAGAGATACGACTTGCCGGCGATGCTTTCGACCGATTTGCCGTTGTGCTGGTGCGTGTTGCCATCTCCCACCCAGGTGAAGCCGTCCACTTTGCGGGCTTGCTTGAGGTAATCGATGATTTTGCTTTCTTCGATACCGTCAAATACCGGCGAGGCAACCTTGAAACCGAGCGCCTTTGCGGCGACGCCCAAATGGGTTTCGAGAACCTGCCCGACGTTCATGCGCGAAGGCACGCCCAGCGGGTTCAGGACGATTTCCACCGGGGTTCCGTCCGCGAGGAACGGCATGTCTTCTTCCGGAACGATCCGGGCGACGACGCCCTTGTTTCCGTGGCGACCTGCCATTTTATCCCCAACGGAAAGCTTGCGCTTGCTGGCGATGTAAACCTTGACTTGCTTGATGATGCCGGGGTCGATTTCGTCCCCCGCTTCGATGCGGTCCATGGAGCGTTCGGTCTCCATGTCGAGCTCGTGGAAGCGGTGTTCGAACTGGCTGATGATCTCGCGGATTTTGTTGCGGATCGGGCTCGGATCGATTTCGACGTGATCGTGGACGCTGGCGAGCTTGCGCAGGAGCGTTTTGGTGATTTTGCGGTTGGCCGGAATGATGATTTCGCCGGTCTGGGCATTAACGACGTCGAGCGGAATTTTCTCGCCCAACAAGATGTTGGAGAGGGCTTCGGTCAACTGCTCGTGCAGCTCTTCCTTGCGGCGGTTCAGGTCTTCGGTGGCGGCCTTGATCTGGCGCTTGGTTTCGGCCGGAGTCAGCTTGGACTTGGCGATTTCCTTGCGGGAGGAAACCTTGACGTCCATGACGATGCCGTAGGTGCCGGAGGGAACCGTCAGGGACGTATCTTTGACGTCGGCGGCTTTCTCGCCGAAGATGGCGCGCAGGAGGCGCTCTTCGGGAGCCAGTTCGGTTTCGCTCTTGGGCGTGATCTTGCCGACGAGGATGTCGCCGGGCTTGATTTCCGCGCCGATGCGAATGACACCGTCCGGGCCGAGGTTGCGGAGCGCTTCCTCAGAGACGTTCGGGATGTCCCGCGTGATTTCTTCGGGCCCGAGCTTGGTGTCGCGGGCGCCGATTTCAAATTCGTCGATGTGAATGGAGGTATAGATGTCCTCTTTCACGATCTTCTCGGAAATCAGAATCGCGTCTTCGAAGTTGTAGCCGTTCCACGGGGTGAACGCGACGAGCACGTTGCGCCCGAGGGCGAGTTCGCCCCCCTGGGTGTTGGGGCCGTCGGCGAGGACGTCGCCTTTCTTGATTTTCTGGCCTTTTTTGACGATCGGCTTTTGGTTGACGCAGGTGCTGGCGTTGGAACGCATGAACTTGCGCAATTCGTAGACGTAAATCCCTTCCTGCGGGTCGTGTTTGACCTTCTTTTTACCCTCGGGCAGCGAGCCGTCCGGGGTGATGATGATCTGGTCGGCCGTGACCGAGGCGGCGACGCCGTCGGCTTCGGAAACGATGACGGCGCGGGAATCGCGGGCCACTTTGCCTTCCATGCCGGTGCCGACGAGCGGCGCTTCAGATACGAGAAGCGGCACCCCCTGGCGTTGCATGTTCGAACCCATCAATGCACGGTTGGCATCGTCGTGTTCGAGGAACGGGATCAACCCGGCAGCCACGGAGACGAGCTGCTTGGGCGAGATATCCATGTAGTGAACCTTGCCCGGTTCCACTTCAAGGAAGTCGCCCCGGTGACGGACGGAGACTTTCTCGGCGAGGAAGTTGCCTTTGGCGTCGATCGGCGCATTGGCCTGGGCGACGAGGTAGTTTTCTTCCCGGTCGCCGGTCAGGAAGTCGATCTTGTCGGTGACGCGGGAGTTTTCCACCCGGCGGTAAGGGGTCTCGATGAACCCGAAATCATTGATCCGGGCAAAGGTGGACATGGAGCTGATCAGACCGATGTTCGGACCTTCAGGGGTCTCAATCGGGCAGATACGGCCGTAATGTGAAGGATGCACGTCGCGGACTTCGAACCCGGCCCGGTCGCGGGAGAGACCGCCTGGCCCAAGGGCCGAGAGACGGCGCTTGTGGGTGAGCTCGGCGAGCGGGTTGGTCTGATCCATGAACTGCGAAAGCTGGGAGCGGCCAAAGAAGTCGCGAATGACGGCGCTCAGGGCTTTCGGGTTGATCAATTTCTGCGGGGTCATCCCCTCGATGTTCACATCAAAGAGCGTCATGCGCTCTTTAACAAGACGTTCGGTGCGGGCGAGGCCGACGCGGCACTGGTTGGCGAGCAGTTCGCCCACGGTGCGCACCCGGCGGCTGCCGAGGTGATCGATGTCGTCAAGCGACCCTTCGCCACGGCGCAAGGCAATCAGATATTTCATCGCGGAGATGAAATCGTCCTTGGTCATGACCCGTTCGTTGAGATCGACTTCGAGCCCCAGCTTTTGGTTGAGCTTGTAACGTCCGACGCGTCCCAAATCGTACTTCTTCGGGTCGAAGAAGAGGCGCTTGAGGAGGCCACGGGCGTTCGGCACGGTGGGTGGGTCCCCAGGGCGCAGACGGCGGTAGATGTCCTTCAGAGCTTCCTCTTCATCGTGGGCGGGATCTTTCTTGAGCGCCTTGATGATGGTGTCGTCGAGTTTGGTGTCAACCACCTGCACTTGCTTGACCCCCAGGCCGAGAATCTGGCGGATGGTCGCTTTGGTCAGCGGTTCGAAAGCGCGGGCCACGGTGATTTCGCCGTCGCGGACGTCGGCGATCAAGACTTTGCTTGAAATTTCGTCCTCTTCGAGCTTCTCGCTGAGCTTGAGGTCTTCGATCGTGTAGAAAAGCTTGATGATTTCCTCGTCGCTGCCGTACCCGATGGCGCGCAGGAAGGTTGTCGCCAAAAATTTGCGGCGGCGGCGGCGGCGGTCGAGGTAGATATAAAGAAGGTCGTTGGTGTCAAATTGCACTTCCAACCAGGAACCGCGGTCCGGGATGATGCGGAAGCTGAAAAGAACCTTGCCGTTGAGGTGGATTGACGATTCAAACGCAATACCGGGCGAACGGTGCAACTGGCTGACGACGACGCGCTCGGCCCCGTTGATCACGAAGGTGCCCTGTGCGGTCATGAGCGGGATTTCGCCCATGTACACTTTCTCTTCCTTGGTCCCTTTTTCGTCGGCAAGCCGGAAGGTGATATGGAGCGAGGAGCTAAAGGTCTGGCCTTCGCGCTGGCACTCCAGGGCGCTCATTTTGGGATCGCCAATTTCGTAACTGACGAAATCGAGCATGACTTTCTCATCATAGCTCTGGATGGGGAAAACCTCTTTGAAAACCGCTTGGAGCCCGATATCCTTGCGTTTGCTCGGGGTAAGTTCTCTTTGAAGAAACTCGATGTAGGAATTGAGCTGAACCTCGATGAGGTTTGGGGGTTCACTGACTTCCTTGAGTTTACCGAAGTAGATTCGCTCTGACATAAATGGTGCAGTTGGGTTGGCCGTCAGCCGGCTAAAATAAGCTTAGGCAGCGGTGAAGTTAGCGGTGAATCTCAGAAGCCCGGTACCGAACCGGGAAAATGCAATAGGCCGAAAGTCGCATGCCGTCAACGGGCGTGCGACTTTCGGTCTCTGAGTCTGGGATCGGTGATACGCTGATTTCAGATGGAAATGCCTGCTCCCTAGGCAAAAAATTGGGTTTCTACACTAAGAGACAAATCGGCGTGCGGCAAGAGGTTTTTCTTGCCGCACGCACGAATGTTTCGATTTTCTCGAATTATTTGATTTCGACCTTGGCTCCGGCGGCTTCGATCTTCTTCTTGATGTCGTCGGCTTCTTCCTTGGTCACGCCTTCTTTGATGGTCTTGGGAGCGCCCTCGACGAGAGCCTTGGCTTCGGCCAAGCCGAGACCGGCAACAGCGGCGCGGACTTCTTTAATGACACCAATCTTGTTGGCGCCCACGTCCTTCAGGATGACGTCGAAAGAGGTTTTCTCTTCGGCGGCGGGTGCAGCGGCACCGGCGGCGGCGGGTGCGGCGGCGGCAACGGGAGCCGCGGCGCTAACGCCCCACTTGGTTTCGAGGTTCTTTACGAGGTCAGCGATTTCCAGAACGGTGAGTCCGCTGAGTTGTTCGACGATTGCGTTAATATCGGCCATAGTAGTTTTCGGTGTCGTCGCACTCCGGGAGCTCCCGGAGATTTAAGGCAGGCTGCCGCCCGCCCGACGAGGAACCAGTTGTATTTTTTGGTTTCGAGTTTTGCGGGGCACACGCCCCGCAAAAAAGTGTTTTAGCAAATGAGGAGTTTTTTTCCGCAGATTTCGCAGATGAACGCAGATTTTAAGAAAGACGAACTTTTTTGATCTGTGAAAATCGGCGCAATCCGCGGATTTCCTCTGTTTTAAGTTCTACGCAGCGGCTTCGGGTTGTGCTTCGGCGGCGGCTTCGGGTTGCGCTTCGGCCTTTGCCTTGAGGACGCGGGCCAGGGAAGAGGCGGGTTCGTTGAGCAAACGGACGAGCGTGCTCGCCGGGGACTGCAACATGCCCAGCAACTGAGCCTGGAGAACCTCGCGGCTCGGCAGGTCGGCGATGGCGTTGAGTTCGTCGGTGCTGATGACAGCGTTGCCGACTACCCCGAGTTTGATTTCGGGCTTCTTGAACTCGGCGACGAACGTCTTGAGGATCTTGGCCGCTGCGGCGACATCTTTTTCGCCGATCACAATGGCGGTCTGGCCTTTGAGATCGGTGCTGATGTCGGGCAGTCCGGCTTCGCTCATGGCGCGCCGCAGGAAGGTGTTTTTAACGACTTTGCATTCGGAGCTGATTTCAGCCAACCGGTTGCGCAGGATGGAAAATTGATCCACCCGCAGGCCGGTGTAATCGGTAACCAGCACAAAGGGTGAGGCGTTGAGTTTCGCCTGCAAATCTTCAACAATCGTGATTTTCTCGGGTCTCATGGTGTGCGGGGTGCCTGGTTAGATCTTGATGAAGGCGGAAGCGTCAACCTTGATCCCCGGCAGCATGGTGGCGGCGAGGGTGACGTTCAGAATGAAGGTGCCTTTGGCGGAGGAGGGACGGGATTTGGACACCGCCTCGATGACGGAACCGGCGTTCTCGACGAGGGCCGTTTCGCTAAAGGAGAATTTGCCAACCGGGACGGCGATGTTGCCGTTCTTGTCCAGCTTGAACTCGACCCGGCCCGCTTTGACTTCCTTGACCGCCTTGGCGGTATCTTCGGTGACGGTGCCGGTCTTCGGGTTGGGCATCAAGCCACGAGGCCCGAGAACCTTGCCGAGTTTGCGGACTTCGGCCATGGCGCCGGGAGTGGCGATGGCGACGTCGAAATCCTGGAAACCGTCCTGGCATTTTTTAACCAGGTCTTCGAATCCGACGAATTCGGCTCCGGCTTCGCGGGCGGCTTCGGCGGCCTGGCCCTGGGCGAATACGAGGACGCGGACCGATTTACCGCTGCCGTGAGGAAGCGGGGTGGTGCCACGCACCATTTGGTCGGATTGACGGGGATCGACGCCGAGACGGAACGAGAGCGTGACGGTCTGGTCGAATTTGGTAGCGGGCAAGGTCTTCAAGAGACCGATTGCTTCCGCGAGAGGGAGCGCATTGGGGCCGACTTTTTCAGCGGCGGCGCGGTAACGTTTGCTTTTTTGTTGAGCCATGTTCGGTTGCAGTTGGTAGTGAGAGCTAAGGGGAATTCCCGCTCTCTCCTGCGGTTTTTTGTTTTAGCCTTCGATTTCGATCCCCATCTGACGGGCAGTTCCGGCAATGATGCGGAAACCGGCTTCGTCGTTGCGGGAATTGAGATCCTTGGCCTTGAGTTTGACGATGTCTAGGACTTGTTTCTTGGTCAGCTTGGCCACCTTGGTCTTGTTCGGTTCCTTGGAACCGGCCGCGATGCCGGCCGCCTTCTTGAGGAGGACCGCCGCGGGGGACGATTTGGTGATGAACGTGAAGCTCTTGTCTTTATAGACGGTGATGACAACCGGGAGAATGTCTCCGGCCTGCTTCTGGGTGGCGGCGTTGAATTCTTTGCAGAATCCCATGATGTTCACGCCCTGTTGACCGAGGGCAGGTCCGATGGGAGGGGCCGGGTTCGCTTGTCCGGCGGGAATCTGCAATTTGATTTGCGCGACGACTTCTTTAGCCATGTGAAATATTAAGTAGGTGTTGGATTGGGAAAAAGGGCGGCCTGGACTTTAATGCAGAACGCTTAGCTGCGCTCAACCTGCCAGTATTCGAGTTCGACCGGAGTGGAGCGTCCGAAGATGCTCACCGAAACGCGAAGCTTGCCGCGTTCGGGGTCGATTTCCTCGACGATACCGCTCTGGTTTTGGAAGGGGCCATCGGCCACTTTGACCGTTTCGCCGACTTCGAAGCTGACCTTCGGCTTGACGGTGTCTTCCCGCTCGGCCATCTGGGCGAGCATGGTTTGCACTTCCTGGTCGCGCATCGGGATCGGGCGGTCTTTGGTGCCGGCGAAGCCGATGACGCCCGGGGTCTCACGGATGAAATACCAGGTGCGATCGACGAGTTGTTTGTTCTCGTCGAGAAGGTGCATGTTGACGATGAGATAGCCGGGAAGCAGTTTGCGAACGGTCTCGGTGCGTTTGCCGCGTTTGACTTCGGAAATGCGCTCGGTAGGGATCAGGACTTCAAAGATGAGGTCGCCCATCTCTTCGGTTTTGATCCGTTTGACGATGTTGTCGTGCACCTTCTGCTCCTGGCCGGAGAGAACGTGAACCGCAAACCACTGGCTATGTGCGGGGTGTGCCATTATTTTTGCCAACCTCCACCGGTTAACGCGCCGACCACCGAAAGCATCACGAAGTCCAAAAGCGCGATGTAGCCGCTCAACAAGAGCATGGCGACAATGACGACGAGCGTCGAGTCGATCAATTCCTTGTATTTCTTGAACCCTTTTTCTTTCGGGTCCCAGGGCCACGAGGCTTTGGCTAACTCGCCGCGGACTTCCGCAATGAACGTTTTGGTTTGCGCGAACATGAATTTTTAAAAAAGAAGAACAGGCCAGGAGGGACTCGAACCCCCAACAAGCGGTTTTGGAGACCGCTGCTCTACCAATTGAGCTACTGACCTATTGATTCTTTAAGTTTGCTTAGGCGATGATCTCGGAAACGCGCCCGGCACCCACCGTACGGCCACCTTCACGGATAGCGAAACGGATGGTTTTTTCCATGGCGATCGGAGTCACGAGTTCAACTTCCAGAGCCACGTTATCACCAGGCATCACCATTTCAACGCCTTCAGGCAGTTTGCAGCTTCCGGTCACGTCGGTGGTGCGGAAGTAGAACTGAGGACGGTAGTTGGTGAAGAACGGGGTGTGACGGCCGCCTTCGTCCTTGCTCAAGACGTAAACTTCAGCCTTGAACTTGGTGTGGGGCTTGATCGTGCCCGGCTTGGCGATGACCTGGCCGCGCATGATGTCTTCTTTCTTCACGCCGCGAAGCAGAACGCCGACGTTGTCACCGGCACGGGCTTCGTCGAGAAGCTTGCGGAACATTTCGATGTCGGTTGCGGTGGTCTTGGCGGTATCGCGGATACCCACGATCTCGACTTCTTCCATCTTCTTGAGGATGCCGCGTTCGACACGACCGGTGGCGACGGTGCCACGGCCTTCAATGTTGAACACGTCTTCAACCGGCATCAGGAACGGCTGATCAACCGGGCGCTCGGGGAGCGGGATGTATTCGTCAACGGCGGCAATCAGGTCGAGGATCGCTTTTTCGGCATCGGCATCGCCGTTCAGAGCCTTGACGGCGGAACCCTTGATGATCGGGATGGTGTCGCCGGGGAATTCGTATTGGGTGAGGAGGTCGCGGACTTCCATTTCAACGAGTTCGAGCAGCTCGGGATCGTCCACGAGGTCGCACTTGTTGAGGAAAACGACCATGGCGGGCACGCCGACCTGACGAGCGAGCAGGATGTGCTCACGGGTCTGGGGCATGGGGCCGTCGGCGGCGCTGACAACCAGAATGGCGCCGTCCATCTGGGCCGCGCCGGTGATCATGTTTTTAACGTAATCGGCGTGTCCGGGACAGTCGACATGCGCGTAGTGACGTTTTTCGCTCTCGTATTCAACGTGAGCGGTGTTGATCGTAATGCCGCGCTCTTTTTCTTCAGGGGCGGCGTCGATCTCGTCATATTTCTTCGCCTGAGCCTTGCCGGTCTTGGCGAGAATGGTGGTGATGGCGGCCGTCAGACTCGTCTTACCGTGGTCGACGTGGCCAATTGTACCGATGTTCACGTGCGGTTTATCGCGCTTGAATGCTTCCTTAGCCATTTTCTGGTCTCCTCGTTATCTTTGGTTGTGTTTGGTTAAAATTGATGGGGTTCGGCTCGCCTTGCCGTCAGCCTGCGTTGCGCGGCCGGGTGGAGCCCATGACCGGGTTTGAACCGGTGACCTCGTCCTTACCAAGGACGTGCTCTGCCAACTGAGCTACATGGGCTTTTACCCTGCGCGGAGCAAGGGGCTTTGCAGCAGGGAAACACCCGTTCCCCCGACGCATCACTCCTTCTCCACCTCACGAGGCTTGGGGCGAAAAACCCCTGAACCGTCCCGGCCTTTCGGCAAGCACAATTTAGGGCTCTATTTCACTCTTTGGCTCGTAAAAGCGAGTGGGGAAGGTAGCAAATGGCCGTCGCCTGTCAAAAGGTTTTCTTGGGATTTTTTAATCCACAGCCCGTTTCGCGGTCAAAAAACCGGAAAATATGCCCGTTATTTTCGCCGGAATTTCCATTTTTGGACTTTTTTGGAGCAGATTCTTTTTCCCGGAATGAAAATTTTCCTCGCCAGCGGGTGCGAACCCGCCTAAAACGCTCTCCCTTTTTCGGAATGAGCCAGCAAACACTCAGAATCGGCCTGCCATCGGGCAGTCTCCAGGAACCCACCTTGGCGTTGTTCGCCAAAGCGGGCTTCAATATTACCGTGCCGAAGCGCTCTTACAAGCCCGCGATTGACGATCCCCAAATCGAGATCCGCCTGCTGCGGGCTCAGGAAATCAGCCGCTACGTCGAGCACGGTTATCTGGATTGCGGCCTGACCGGCAAAGATTGGGTGATTGAAAACGCCTCCGATGTCGAGACCCTTTGCGAGCTGACGTTCTCCAAGGTCAGCAGCGCCCCCACCCGCTGGGTGTTGGTGGTGCCGGAAGATTCCCCGATCCGCTCCCCCAAAGATTTGCAGGGCAAAACCATCGCCACCGAAGCGGTTGGGATGACCCGGCGTTTTCTCGAAAAGCATGGCGTCACCGCCAATGTCGAATTTTCCTGGGGAGCCACAGAAGTCAAGGTTCCGGACCTGGTTGACGCCATCGTTGACGTGACCGAGACCGGTTCCTCCCTGCGGGCTAACAAGTTGCGCATCGTCGAGACCTTGATGGAGTCTTCCCCTCAGTTGATCGCCAACAAGAGCGCCTGGACCGATGAATGGAAGCGCTCCAAAATGGAAACTTTGATCCTCTTGCTCCGCGGCGCGCTCAACGCCCGGGACAAAGTGGGTCTGAAAATGAATATCGAAGAAAAGGAATTGCAGAATCTTCTCCAAGCCCTACCTTCGCTCCGCAATCCGACCATCTCACATCTCGCACAAGTGGGATGGGTTGCCGTCGAGACGATCATCGACGAAAAAATTGTTCGGGAAATCATTCCCCAGCTCAAGGCGCTCGGCGCCGAAGGAATTATCGAATATCCTCTAAACAAAGTTGTTTATTAACAGCCAAGAAGAATAGCCGCCACGTATGGGTTCATTAAAGAAACGCCGCAAATCGAAAATCGCCAAACACAAACGCCGCAAGCGGATGAAGGAAAACCGCCACAAAAAGCGTTTGCGTTATAAGAGCTAGTCCAAGACCTTGGATCCCATGAATCCGTTGAGAGCCCTGCCTGTTTTAAGCCAGCCGCTCTCACGGTTCTCATCGGCGCTCTTTCGTTTTGCGATCGGGTTCGGCATCATCGCCGGACCCATTTCATCCCCTGCCTGGGCGGCGCCTCAAAGTCGACGCCCATCGGGGGATCGTGTCGTCGCGGCAGACTCCGAACCGGCTCCGAAAAAGTCGGCGCAAGGCTCCGACCTGCCCTTAAAGCCGGAAGGGGAACGCAAGGCGCAAGCTTTGGCGGAATTTGCCCAAGGGCTCGTCGCCGAAGAGGAGGGAGACAACGAGCGGGCATTTCAGGCCTATCGCCGTTCCCTCGCGTCCGACTCCAATAACACCGAGCTTTCCGTCAAGGTCGCCTTTGAACTGGCCCGGCGCGGAGAAGTCGCCGAAGGGATCAGCCTGCTCAAGGACGCCGCGAAAGCCGCGCCCGACGACATGCTGCCGCCGTTATGCCTCTCGCAAGTCTACGGCAAATTCCTCAAAAAACCGGCCCTGGCGATCAAATACGCCCAGGTCGCGCTCGACCTCGAACCGGAAAACATCGGCCCCTACCTCGCGCTCATTGAGCTGTACACCCAGGCGGGGCAGCCCAAAAAAGCCCAATCCGTGCTGGAGCGGGCACTCAAAAGCGAGACCGAGGAGGCCGAATTCTGGTCGCAACTGGGCGAACTCTGCATGAAGCTCGACCTCAAGCCGGACGGCAGCACCGCCCCGGATAAACTGGCCCGGCTTAACCGCCTTTTTCAAAAAGCGCTCGCTTGCAATCCGGATAGCTCGGAAATTCAAGCCAAAGCCGCCGATTTTTACCTCGAAAGCCGCCAATACGAACCGGCGATTCCCCTTTACCGGAAAGTCATCGAGGTTCAGGAAGAGCCGGCCTCTGAAGATGGGCTGGTTTTGCGGGAAAAACTTGCCCGCGCCTTAGCGGGAGCAGGCCAGCGGGAACCGGCGCTCGAGATTCTCCAGAAAATGGCTGCCGATGCCCCCTCCCGGACTGCAACTCAATCGGCCTTGGGGGAATTTTATCTTTTGAACGGGCAACTCGACCGATCGCTCGCCTGCTACCAGCAATTCCTCGCCCTCGACCCGTCCCAAGCCCCCGTCTACCTGCGTATCGCCGATCTTCAAGTAAAGCTGGGGCAACCCGATGCCGCCATAACGACCCTTCAGGATGCCAAAAACCGGTTCTCCAACGCCGTCCGCATCACCTATTCCCTCGCGGCCACGTTCGCCCAGCTTCACCGTTACCCTCAGGCAGTGGAAGCGTTTGGGCAGACCTTGCGAGAGGCCCAAACCCGTGAACCGGCCCTCCTGGATGCCTCCTTTTACCTGGCCTACGGCATGGCCGCCGAGCAGTCCGGCGATCTCGAAAAAGCCGCCACGCTGTTGCGCAAAAGCATCGCGCTGGCTCCCAACGACTCCGCCCAAGCCGCCAATTACCTCGGCTATATGTGGGTCGATCACGGGCAACATCTCGACCTGGCACGCGATTACATCCGGCAGGCCGTGAAACAGGAGCCGCAAAACGGCGCTTACCTGGACAGCCTGGGCTGGTATTTTTACAAAGTAGCCGATTATTCCCAAGCTATCGCCCAACTGCTCAAGGCAATCGCCGCGCTTCAGAGTCCGGACCCGGTGGTTTACGAACATTTGGGGGACGTCTACCTCGCCAGCGGCGAGTCGACCAAGGCGCTGGAAGCTTGGGAGAAAGCGCTCTCGCTAAACCCAAAAAATACCGGGCTTCCCGCAAAAATCGAGAACGCCAAAAAGAAAGCGGTGCCGGAGAGCAAACCGTAGGTGGATCGCGACCTCCGGGCGCGATCTGGGACGGCGCTGGCCATCAAGCGACTGCGCCATTCCCGAGGAATGGCCTTGGAGATACAAATAGAGTTCGCTTCGCTCAATCGGTTTTGGAAATCGTCCACGGAGTGGCCGATCCACCCCTGCGCAAGTTGCCATGCAAGGTGGATCGCGACCTTGCTCCGGGCGCGATGGAGCGAAGCCCCCCAGGTCTCTCCCTTTCCCTCCTTAAACAGAGGCAAAAAAAGGGGTGGGCGTTTGGCCGAAAATGCTCCAAACTAATAGCGATGCGCCCGAATCCCGCTCTCAACCCGCTTAATCGCTGGGACGACCACCCGTTCATCGTGATCTGGGAAGTCACCCGGTCGTGTGCGCTGGCCTGCCGCCATTGCCGGGCCGAGGCGCAACCCCGGCGCGACCCCCGGGAGCTTTCGACCGAAGAAGGCAGACACTTTATCGACCAGGTTGCCCGCGCAACGCCCGGCTACTTCATCCTGACCGGCGGCGACCCGATGATGCGCCCGGACATTGTCGAACTGGTCGCCTACGGACGCAGCAAGGGGCTCGAAGTCGCCTTGAGCCCGAGCGCGACTCCCAAATTCCTCAAAGCCGACTTGAAGGCGCTCCACGACGCCGGGCTGCACCGCCTTTCGCTAAGCCTCGACGGGGCTTCCCGTGAAACGCACGATGCCTTCCGGGGGGTTAAGGGAACGTGGGACTGGACTCAGCAAGCGATGGAAGCCTGCCGCCAGCACGGGCTCGATTTCCAGATCAACACGACACTCACCCGCCAAAACCTCGAACAATTTGATGAATTTGTCGAATTGATGAAGACGATCCGCCCGGCGATGTGGAACCTCTTCCTTTTGGTCCCGACCGGGCGCGGCAAGAACGACGATCTGCTCGGCGCGGAGGAGTTGGAGGCGCTATTCGAACGCATCTACGCCCTCTCCAGAACCGTCCCTTACAAAATCAAAACGACCGAGGGGCAGCATTACCGCCGGGTGGCGTGGCAGCATTGGCGCAACGATAAAGCCGGGCCGCCGCCGATGCTTGGCAACACCAACGACGGCAAAGGGTTCATCTTCGTCTCGCACACGGGCGATATTTGCCCGAGCGGTTTTCTCCCGATGGTGGCGGGGAACGTCCGGGGGGACGAGTTGATCGAGGTTTATCGCAACTCTCCGTTGCTGCAATCGTTGCGCGACCCGAGCCAGCTCAAAGGCAAGTGCGGCCTCTGCGAATGGAACCGGATTTGCGGCGGCTCGCGAGCCCGCTCCTACGCGATGACCGGCGACTATCTCGCTTCCGAACCGCTCTGCGTCTACGAGCCGCATTCGAGCCCCCAACCGCCGCCCACCGAAGTGGCGCACCCGGGGAAGATTATAGAGAGGGGAGAGGATAGATTATAGAAGCTCTCACTAATGCCGTGCTTTTTCGTCATCCATACCATACCGGCCAGTGCCACCCAAAGGGACTATCGTCTATAATCTCACCCCTCTATAATCTCTCTTCTCCATGATCAATTTCACCCGCCTCCTTTGCGACGTTTCGCAGCCCGCCGATGCGCTCCGCTACGGCATGGGGCACGGCGCGCCCTCTTCCGCCGCCCAGCGTCGCCCGATCGTCGTCTGGAACATCACGCGCCGTTGCAATTTGAAGTGCGTCCATTGTTATTCCGACTCCGACGCCCACGATTACCCCGGCGAACTGACTTGGGAACAATGCCGCGGGGTCATTGACGATCTCGCCGATTTCGGCGTCCCCGGCTTGCTCCTCTCCGGGGGGGAACCGCTCATCCACCCTCATTTTTTCGATATCGCCCAGCACGCGAAGGCTCGCGGCTTGCGCGTGACGATCTCCACCAATGGCACGCTCATTACGCCGGAAATCGCGGCCTGCATTCACGAGATCGGCTTTGCCTACGTCGGCATTTCCCTGGACGGCATCGGTGCGACGCACGATCAATTTCGAGGGAAGCCGGGCGCATTCGACAAAGCGGTGGCGGCTTTCAAATATTGCAAGGCCGTGGGACAAAAAGCGGGGCTGCGGCTCACGCTCACGCGACACACCGTCACCGACATCGACCGCATCCTCGACTTCATTGAGGCCGAGGAAATCCAGCGCGTCTGCTTCTATCACCTGGTTTACAGCGGGCGCGGGGTCAATCTCTCCCTCCTGGAGCCGCAGGAAATCCGCACCGCGCTCGACAAGATCATGGACCGCGTGGAGGCCTGGCACGCCGCCGGGCTCGACCGGGAAGTGCTCACGGTCGATCAACCGGCCGACGGCGCTTACCTGCTGAGGCGGCTGGCAAACGATCCGGCGCGGTACGCCAAAGCGCTGGAATTGATTAGCTGGAACGGCGGGGGCAATCACAGCAGCGGCGTGGGAATCGGCAACATCGACACGCAAGGGAACGTCCATCCGGATCAGTTTTGGCAGGACCATACGTTGGGCAATGTGAAAGAGCGGCCGTTCAGCCAGATCTGGAGCCGCACCGACGACGCGATTCTCAACGGGTTGCGGACCCGGCCCCGGCCAGTCACCGGGCGTTGCGCGACCTGCCGTTATCTCGATTTATGCGGCGGCGGCTTCCGAGTCCGGGCCTGGCAACGCTACGGCGACCCATGGCGCGAAGACCCGGGGTGTTACTTGAGCGACGAAGAGATCGCACGCGGAGAGTAGAAGTTTTCTCGCAAAGACGCAAAGGCGCAAAGGTAAAGGCACTCCTCTTCTTTGCGCCTTTGCGAGAGACTAGGTAGTGTCGTCACGAGATTTGCACGCCATCCACTTCGGCTTTTTGCGCCATTTTGCGTCAATTTTTGGGTCAATATTCACCAATATTGCCCAAAAAATTGGCGAAAAATGGCATCAAAAATCCTTTGTGCCTGTCAT
>CAIZLD010000049.1 GCA_903933715.1 uncultured Spartobacteria bacterium | reverse complement strand
TGCAAAGCCATTGCAAAAAACCGCGCGCGATTCAGTCAGGCTTTCGAACTCTTCTCAAACCTTTGATAACTCCGGGGTTTCGCCCCAAAAAGTTCTCAAACCGACCGCGAGCGATTCAATCTTGCGTAAGTCGTTGATATAAAGGCTATTTCACGCTATTTCGGCGTGATTCAATCTTTCTCAAACCACCTGATAGGTTTCATTTGCCTTCCAAGCCCCGTCCCGAAATCGTCCGCGGAGCGGCCGATCCACCTACGGAAGAAGTTGAGCGGTTGCCCTGCCAACATCCCTCTGGAAAAGAAGGCAAACCGGTCCATATTGAATCCATGGCCTCTTTTCGCCAACTCGACAGCCTTCAAGTGACTCTCGACCAGTTGATCTACACGCCCAAGCTGGAGACCCCCGCCGAGCGGCCGCACCCGTTCGCCTATTACTTGACGATTGCGAATCAGTCCGAGGAGACGGTCACAATCAAAGGGCGCAAATGGGTGATCACCGACGCCCTGGGACATCGGATTGTCGTGGAGGGGGACGGCGTTGTGGGCAAAACGCCGTGTCTGAAGCCGGGAGAGCGGTTTTCGTATCACTCCTACCATGTCGTGGCGACCGACAGTGTGGCCGAAGGGGCGTTTTTTGCCGTCAACGAAACGGGGGAGCCGGTGGCGACCCGCATCCCGCGTTTTGAAATGAAAGTGCCGAGGGGGAAATAATCGGCGAACATAATCGGGGGGTTGCCCCGATACCGCGGCCGCTTTTTTGTGCTCTAATCGTATCCGTCGACAGCTTGAGTCAGGGATGACACTTGGGCACGGATGCTTTTGGAAGCTCGACATCAGGACGGCGACGTCGGCGGAGGCCGGGAGCACGCAAGGAAGCGGGCTCCCGCCTTCGCTCCTCTCTTGCGGATTGGCCCGGACGCGCTATAACCGTTGGCCATGCCTCCGACCGTCAAAAAAGCCCGAGTCCGCCTCGACCAGTTAGTGCACAAGTCGATCCCGGAAGACGAATACCGGCAGAAGCTCAAGGAACAGGAACTCAAGTTGCTGGGGCTTCAGCGGCGGCTGGCCGAATCCAAGACCAATGTCATCGTCGTTTTCGAAGGCCCGGATGCCGCCGGAAAAGGCGGGGCGATCAAGCGGCTGGTGGAACGGCTCGATCCCCGCCTGGTGCGCGTTTATTCGATCATCAAACCGACGGCCGAGGAATATCAGCATCATTATTTATGGCGCTTCTGGAACAAGCTCCCCACCTACGGGCAGATCGCCGTGTTCGACCGCTCCTGGTATGGCCGGGTGCTGGTGGAGCGGGTGGAAGGGTTCGCAACCGAGGCGGAATGGAAACGGGCCTATCGGGAAATCAACGAGTTTGAGCGGGTGCTGACCGACGACCATTCGGTGATCCTCAAATTCTACCTCCACATCGACAAGGAGGAGCAGCTTCTCCGGTTCAACCGGCGGCAGGCCGATCCTTATAAACATTGGAAAATCACCGATGAGGATTGGCGCAATCGCCGCAATTGGGACCAGAACTGCGTGGCCGCCGAGGAAGCGTTCGAGCGCACCTCGACCGAGATCGCCCCGTGGCACATCATCCCGGCCAATTATAAATGGGCCGCCCGGCTCAAGGTGGTCAAAACGGTGGTCGAACACGTCGAAAAAGCCCTCAAATGAAACGGTTTGCCCTCCTCTGCGCCGCGCTGCTCCTGACCGGTTGCGACCAGGCGTTCCAGAATTTATCGGAACGCCGGCTCTCCGAAGCCGAAAAGAAAGTGGCCGATCAAGATTTCCCCGCCGCCGTGCTTCTTTACGAGGCGGCTCTCGACGGGACGCCCAAAACTGCCGACGTCCATTACAAACTGGGGCTCATTTACGATAACCCGCTCCAGATGCCGGTGAGCGCGCTGCACCATTACCAACGTTACCTGGACCTGGAACCGGAGGGGAGTCACGCCAAGGAAATTCAAAAATTCATCCAGGCAGATCAATTGAAACTCGGGGCGGAAACCGGTCACGGGGCGACGATATCGCAGGAAGAAGCCAAGCGGGTCAAAAATGACAATCTCGCGTTGCGCAAAAAAGTGCTGCAACTGCAAACCGATCTGGAAGCAGCCAGCAAAGCGCGGGCGGCCATGTTGAAGGCGGCAGGCAAAAGCGGCGACCCCGTTTTCAAGCAAGAGCAGGTCCAAAAACCGCTCGTTCCCGGCACGCAAACCTATACGGTGCAGCCCGGCGATACCCTGGCTTCGATCTCCCGCAAATTTTACAAAAATAACTCCGCCCGCTGGAAAGATATCCAGGACGCCAATTTCAATGCCCTCGAAGGCACCGCCAAGCTCAAACCGGGCATGGTGCTCATGATCCCTTAACAGAATTTATTAGGAAAGCAGGAAGCCAGAAAAAAGAGATGAAGGGGCCGGGAGAAAAATTGTTCCCGCGCAGTTAATTATCCTGTTATTTTCCACCTTATTTTCCTGGCTCCCCTGGCTTCTTAATGACTTCTTTATTTTCCCCCATGAAAACCCGACGCTTTGGACGCACTGAAATCAAGATGCCCGTTTTGACCTGCGGCGGCATGCGCTACCAGCATACCTGGGGCGACGATCCCCTCGATACGATCCCCGCCGATAACCAGGCCAACCTCGAGCGCACCGTCCTGCGCGCGCTGGAACTGGGGATCAACCATATCGAGACCGCGCGCGGCTACGGCACGTCGGAGATCCAGCTCGGCCAGCTTTTGCCCAAGCTGCCCCGGGATCAAATGATCGTCCAAACCAAAGCCGCGCCGGAGGAAGATCCGCGAAAATTTTTGGAAGCGTTCGAAAAATCGATGCGCTATCTGGGGCTCGAATTTGTTGATCTGTTTTCAATCCACGGCATCAACAACGATGAGACGCTCAATCAAACCGTCCGCAAAGGCGGCTGCATGGAAATCGCCCGCGAACTCCAGCGGCAGGGGCGGGTCCGGCATATCGGATTCTCCACCCACGGCCCCTGTGACGTGCTGGTGCGGGCCATCGAAACCGGCGAGTTCGATTACGTGAACCTGCACTGGTATTTCGTCAACGAATTTAACCAGGCGGCCATTGATGCCGCGGCCCGCCGCGACATGGGGGTTTTTATCATCAGTCCCAACGACAAAGGGGGAAAACTTTACGACCCGACCCCGCAATTCGTGGAAGCGTGTCGGCCGCTCTCGCCGATGCAGTTCAACCTGCTTTATTGCCTGGCGCGGCCGGAGATTCATACCTTGAGTATCGGCGCGGCCCGCCCGGGCGATTTCGACGAGCACGTGGCGGCGCTGGAACATTACGACCAGGCCGCGGAAGTCACCGCGCCCATTGCCCAGCGGCTGCGGGATGAAATGAGCCGTGTGCTGGGAGCGGACTGGGTAGCCAACTGGTGGCGCGGCATCCCGTCATTTGAGCAAATCCCGGGTGAAGTGAATGTGCAGGAAATCCTGCGGCTCTGGAACTGTGCCCAAGGGCTTGGGATGGTGGAGTTTGGCAAAATGCGCTACAATTTGATGGGCAACGCCGGGCACTGGTTCCCGGGCCGTAACGCCGAAAATTTCGACGAGGCGGGGTTGGTGCGGGCCTTGGCGGGAAGCCCATTCGCCGAGCGCATCCCGTGCATTCTTCGAGACGCCCACAAGCTCCTCTTCGACGCCCCTAAAAAACGCCTGAGCCAGGGGGATTAGGTTGAATCGACGTTCAACCCGTTGAGTGGCTCACTGAATCCTAAGGATTCATAGCGGTTAGCCGGGGAGTTGAGCGAAGCGATACCCCCGGATGATGGAACCCATCATTCACCCCGAAGGGGTGGTAAAACCAAGCTTTCTGCCACCCCATTCGGGGTGATCCGTGTTGGGCTAAGAGTCCGGTGGTATCGGCGCGCGACCGCGCCTCAACCACCGGCTATCGTCTTGAAACCCTCCGGGTTTCTTTTTTCCCGACCGTTCCACTCCTATTTGGCTTAGAGCAACTGCCAAAATCTCTTTCCGAAAAGAGTGCGGCGGCACGGGTCATCGCGCTGCGTTGCTCGCTCGGGCACTGCCCCCAGCCGCGATCGGCGGCTCCCCCTCTCATATGCGAAGCCTCATTGCAGATCGCTG
>CAIZLD010000048.1 GCA_903933715.1 uncultured Spartobacteria bacterium | reverse complement strand
GATGGGTAAAGACACAAGCCCAGCCTCGTTCCCAATCTCCGATGGGAACGCAAGTGTCCGCGAAACTCTGTTTCGACAATCGTGGATTGCGTAAAAAATCGAAGATGATCCAGAAGGCTTGATCTGTAAACTCGCGGTTTTTGAATCGGAGATTCACAGACAGGGGTGTTCCCAATCAGGAGATTGGGAACGAGAGCAAAAAATCGGCGAAAATCGGCGCAATCTGCGGATTCTCTTCTTCCGAAAATAACCGAGATACAAGTTACTAGAGCGAGTCGCCGTAGGTTTCGGCTTGCGCAAAAGGAACCCCGCAGGCGTCCCGGGCAGAGAGCATCGGCGCGCTGCCCTCGGGGATCGGCCATTCGATGCCGAGTTGAGAATCACTCCACAACAAAATCCGCTCGTCCTCGCCGGGCGAGTAGTAATCGGTGCATTTGTAAAGAAATTCAGCGGTCTCGCTGGTGACGTAAAACCCATGGGCACAGCCCGGAGGAACCCACAAGCGGTTGCGATTCGCCTCCGAGAGCCGGAACCCCTCCCAACGTCCAAACGTCGGCGAGGTGCGGCGCAAATCGACTATCACATCAAATACTTCTCCCTGATTGACCCAGACCAGCTTCCCTTGAGGATGGCGCATCTGGTAATGAAGCCCACGCAACGTGCCCTGGCCCGATTTGCTGTGGTTGTCTTGAACAAAATCAAAGTCGAGCCCAATCTCCGCGAACGCTTTGCGATTCCACGTTTCCAAAAAGAAGCCGCGGGAATCTTGAAAAAGGTTGGGTTCCAGGAGCAGGGCGCCGAAAATGCTGGTCGGGGTGGCTTTCATTTAAAAAATAGTGCGCCAAGGCATCAGGCACCCCGAGCGGTTTGTATCAAATATTGACCGTAATCGGTTTTGGCAAATTGGGAGCCGAGTTCCGCGAGCCGGGCCGCATCGATATAACCCATGTGGAAGGCGACCTCCTCGGGCGAACCGATGATAAGCCCCTGGCGTTCCTGGACGGTTTCCACAAACACGCCTGCCTGCAAAAGGCTCTGGTGGGTTCCGGTGTCGAGCCAGGCCGTGCCCCGGCCCATCATCTCCACCTTGAGGCTTTGGTCCCGGAGATAGAAATTGTTCAGATCGGTGATCTCCAGTTCGCCCCGGGCCGAGGGGCAGATTTTCCGGGCAAAATCGACGACCCGATGGTCGTAAAAATAGAGACCGGTCACGGCAAAGTGAGATTTGGGCTTGCTCGGCTTTTCTTCAATGCTGATTACCTTGCCCGTTTTGTCGAACTCGACAATTCCGTACGCTTCGGGGTGTTTCACATGATAGGCAAACACCGTGGCCCCGTGTTGACGGGCCGAGGCCTGCTGCAACGAGACCGAGAGCGATTGGCCATGAAAAATATTGTCTCCCAGCACGAGCGCGGCCGGTCCGCCCTGGAGAAAATCGGCTCCGATCAAAAAAGCCTGCGCCAACCCTTCGGGACGGGGCTGTTCGGCGTATTCAAAACGCATGCCCCAGCGCTCGCCGCTCCCGAGCAGATGCCGGAACCGGGGGAGATCGTCCGGGGTGGAAATGATCAGCACCTCCCGGATTCCCGCCAGCATCAGGGTCGTGAGCGGGTAATAAATCATCGGCTTATCGTAAACCGGCAGCATCTGTTTGCTCACACCAAGTGTCACAGGATGCAGGCGGGTTCCCGAACCCCCGGCAAGAATAATGCCGCGGCGATGACTGGTGGCAGAATCGGAAAAATTCATGGGATCGTCAGTTTTGTAAAGGCCAACGGAAGCATATTCAACTAAAAACCAATTCCCGCAAGGAGGCGCAAAGAAGTCAAAGTCGCAGAAAGAGACTTGATCGAGCGCAGGAGAGTCCCTATGGAAAGAGGCGCATTAAGCGATTTATATGGAAAGATACCGACTTCCTACCACGGATGGTGAAGCAGCTTTGGAAAACCGCGCGCCGGCGTTTTCCGCTGGCTTAATTGCCGGTGCCAAAGAAATGCAGCAGGAATCCGCAAAGACTGAATTATCCGACAACGAATTGATCCAAGCCGGAGCCGACTTGCGTAAAAACCATTTTTCCCAATGCAGCCCCTCCCGCCTGACCGGTTGTATCAGCTCGACCGAAGCCCAGCTCGGCCATGTTGCCCGGCTTTTGGGTTTTTCCCGGCTCATTCCGGCCTTCAAGCAATTGCTCGCCCGCCAGCAACGGTCCATTGCGAAACGCAAGGAGAAGCTCCGCAGTTTCTGGACCGGGCAAGCCCCCCGCCCGATCCCTCGGCCATTTAAACCCGCCCGCACGCCACAGCCCCTTTTTAGCGAACGCTATTACATCACTCAATCTCCCGCCAAACGGCGGCCCAAGACAACTTTTTGGGACGATTATCGGGAAACGGGATGGAAGCTGGGCCTCAATCCGCATCCCCTCTTCGATACCCAGTGGTATTTGAAAACCAACCCCGACGTGAAGGCCACGGGAGAGGAGCCGTTGACGCATTTTCTCAACATCGGATGGAAAGAAGGGCGCAACCCCAACCCGTATTTCCAAACCGACTGGTATATCGCCAAAAACCCCGAAATCCTCGAACAAGAGATCAACCCCCTGCTTCACTATTTAAAAACAGGATGGCGAAACGGGCGCGATCCCAGCCCGAAATTTTCGCTCCAGCGGTATTTCGATGATTACGAACATGCGGATAAAACCGTCGAGCCGTTGGGGGAATGGGTTCAGGAGCTTGCCTTAAACCTGGGTGCAGACCGCCGCCTGGAGTATCGCCGGTGGCCCACCACTTATCTCCCCTCCGACGTCGAGCCGCAGCCGGCCCCCACCTTCGGGAAAGTCGCCGTCCAGCTCCACGCGTTTTACCTCGATAAACTTGACCTCCTCCTCGACCACCTCCGTTATATCCCGGTCCGGTTTGACCTGCTTGTCTCCACGGACACCCCCGAGCATGCCCGCGAAATCGAAACCATCGTCGCCCGATCCGGGCTCGACTGCGCTCTGGACGTACGCTGTTCCCAAAACCGCGGCCGCGACGTGGCCCCCTTGATTTGCCTATTCGGGCGAAAGCTCCTGGAATACGATTGCGCCCTCCATATCCACACCAAAAAATCGGCCGCCATCAGACCGGATTCCGATTACGGCCACCAGTGGCTGCTTCACAATCTGGCTTTTCTGGTGCGGAACCGGGAATATGTCCAGAGCGCCCTTTCCATTTTTGCCGCAAACCCAAACTGCGGCGTGCTGACCCCACAACCGTGGAAAGGGATTCGTCGGGTGATGACGTGGACCTCCAACCGGGCGGCTGCCGAAGAACTCATCAAGCGGCTCCGCCTCCCCACGACCGCTCTCAAAACCCAGCCGCTCATGTTCCCGGGCGGCACGATGTTTTGGTTCCGACCCGCCGCTTTAAAATCGCTGCTGGCCAGCGATCTGCAATTTGAAGATTTCCCGCCCGAGCCGCTCGCCAACGACGGCACCCTGGCCCATGCCATCGAGCGGTGCATCCTATACATCGCCGTGGCCCAAGGTTATCATTCTTTGGTTATTGCCCCTTCCATCTATAAACCCATTTCCTGAAATTTTATGTCCATCCTCATCACCGGCGCTGCCGGATTCATCGGTTCCAACTTCGTTCTTCAATGGCTCACCCATTCCCAGGAGCCGGTTGTCATCCTTGACAAGCTGACCTACGCGGGGAACCCCGCGAACCTCCAAAGCGTCTGGAAAGACCCGCGCTTTACCTTCGTCCAGGGAGATATCGGCGATTCGCAACTCGTCGCCCAAATCCTGAACGACCATACCCCCCTCGCCGTCGTTAACTTTGCCGCCGAAAGCCATGTGGACCGGTCCATCACCGGGCCGGCCGCTTTTATCGAGAGCAACGTCGTCGGCACCTTCCACCTGCTCGAAGCCGTGCGCGCCTATTGGGGCGGGCTTGAGGCGGAGCGGGCCGCCGCCTTCCGGTTCCTTCACGTCTCCACCGACGAAGTCTACGGCTCGCTGGGCCCGTGCGACCCGGCGTTCACCGAGGAGACCCCGTTCCAGCCCAACAGCCCCTACTCCGCTTCCAAAGCCTCCAGCGACCACCTCGTTCGGGCCTATCACCACACTTACGGCCTGCCGGTATTGACGACCAACTGCTCCAACAATTACGGGCCGTTCCATTTCCCCGAAAAACTGATCCCGCTCGTCCTGCTCAACGCCCTCAAAGGCAAGCCGCTCCCGATTTATGGCGACGGCTCCAACGTGCGCGACTGGCTCTTTGTGCGCGACCATTGCTCGGCCATAGAGCGCGTGCTCGAAGCAGGCAAGCCGGGCGAAACCTACAATATCGGCGGCTGCAACGAAAAAACAAACCTGCAAGTCGTCGAGACGTTGTGCGCCATCCTCGACGAACGGAGCCCCCGTCCGGATGGCCGTTCCTACCGGGAACAGATCACCTTTGTCAAAGACCGCCCCGGGCACGACCGGCGGTATGCCATTGACGCCAGCAAAATCGAGCGCGAACTCGGCTGGAAACCGGCGGAGACGTTCGAAAGCGGCATTCGCAAGACCGTGGTCTGGTATCTCGAAAACCAGGAGTGGGTCGCGGGCGTCACCTCCGGCGCCTACCGCGAATGGGTCGAAAAACAATACGGCAGCCAGGCGTGATCCCCCGCCCCGCCATTTTTATTTGAAAAACTGTTCCTTACTTTACAATGAAACTCCAGATCGTCATCACATCCCTGCTGGTCGCGGCTTCCGCCTTTGCCCAGAATACAGCCGCTCCCCAGAGCTTCGCCCTCCCGGTGGTCCCGCCGGGAACGAACTCCGCGGCCTACGCCTTGCCACGGCAAGACTGGATCCAACGCGTCATGGCCACCAATGCCAGAGCGCATGAGGTCGCCGGGGATATCCAACTCGTTTTTGATGGCGACTCCATCACCGATTTCTGGCAGGGCATAGGCAAGCAAGTCTGGGCCGAACGCTACGGGAATCTTCATGCCTTCGACTTCGGCATCTCCGGCGACCGCACCCAGAACGTTCTTTGGCGCCTTGGCCAGGGGCAGGTGGACGGTATCCATCCCAAGCTCATCGCCCTCATGATCGGCACCAATAATATGTGGAGCAATTCCGTCGAGGAAATCGCTGAAGGCGTCAAAGCTATCGTTCAGGAATACCAGAAGCGGTGCCCGGAAGCCGTCATCCTGCTCCAAGCGATCTTCCCCCGTGGCGAAAAAGCATCGGACCCCCTCCGGGCGAAAGTCAAGGCCGCCAACGAGATCATCTCCAAACTCGGCGACGGCAAGAAGATTGTTTATATCGACTTTGGAGCCAAGTTCCTCGACGCGGAGGGGAATATGCCCCGCGAGATCATGCCCGACTTCCTGCATCCTTCGGCGCAAGGGTATCAGATTTGGGCGGACGCCATCCAGCCGCTCATTGATCAATACTGCCCGGCGAAACCGTAGGTTTTGGCTCGGGAGTGTTCGGCGTGGGAGCAGGGGTCGGCTCCGGTTGCGGGGTAACATTCAAAATCGCTTCTTCCTCGGGAAGGAGCGAAGCGCCGCTCGCCAATTTCCGGTATTCCTGCGCTGCTCCGGTGCGCCCGGCGGCATCGAGAATCGCGCTATAATACGCAGCCACCGAGGGGATTTTCAAATCGTCCGGCTTGAGCTTTTCCATGATCTCCAATGCCTGCGCGTTCTTGCCTGTCCGAAAAAGCGCAAACGCATAGGTGGAGGTGTAGACCGGACTGCCCGGCTCCTTGCCATAAAGATCGCAGGCAATCGTCATCGCCCGATCCATCTCCTGCCCCAGCATAAAGCTGATGTTGGCAAAATTATTAAGGGCGACCTTGTCCTCGGGGTTGAGTTCAACAAGTTGGGTATAGACCCGGAAAAGCCCGGCCGTGTTGCGTTTTGAAAAATAAAACTGGCAAAGGCCGTTGAGCGCTTCGACGGTTTTATTCGACTTCATCGCCGCGCGCCATAACGTCTCCTCGGCTTCGGTTTGCCAACCCCATTGTTGCGCGGTCATGGCGAGCTTCATGAGCCGGTCGCCATTGCTGCCCGCCAGATTGACCGCCTCCGACCAGGTGTTGCGCGAGGCGATGTCGCCCGCATCCCGTTCCCGATAACACCGGGCCAGATAAGCCTGCTTGAGGTAGTCGGAATCGTCCCATTTTTCATCGGCCAGGAAAAACTGCAGCCGCTTCCAGTCGCCATAAGCGGCATAAGAACGGGCGATCTCCATCCGGATCGGTATCGGAGCAGTCGCTTCCTTGGGAAGCCGCTGCACCCAATCGAGGGCGAGGATGGCAAGGTGATCCGAGTTCATCCACTCGATCAGCGGGAGAATCCATTCCGGGACTTGCGCCGCGGCTTCCTCGGTTTCGGCCAGCCGTTGGTGGAAATCGGGGGTATCCAGCAAATGCAACACTTGTAAATAAAGCAGGCGGTCGCTGAAGAGGTGCCCGGGCGAGGCATCCAGTTCCTGGGCCAGGCGCAAGGCGCGGGCGGTCTGCACTTCTTTAAGAGCATCGAGCACCAGAGCGCGCAGCGCGGACGCTTTCAAACCGGGCACTTCCACCTGCTCTTCCACAACGCCCCGGGCCAGATCCCGAACTTTCCGGTTTGGTGAAGTGAGGTTGAGGGTGGCAAGGCGCAGCCGATAAGTCCGGTTCTCGGGCTCCAGCCGAGCCGCTTCTGCGTAGTGCCGTTGGGCCAAATCAAGCTGCCCGAAACTCTCGGCAACGCGTCCGGCAAGATCCTGATAATCCGCGCGCCCCTTGGCTTCCGCCTCGATTGAGTCCAGCCATTTCGCGGCTTCCTGGTTGAGCTTAAAACGCCAGGCGGCTTCCGCAAGAGCCATTTTATCTTCCAGTTTTCCCGGGTCCAGCTCCACCACCCGGCGCAACCAGGGCAGCGCCTTGGGGTTGCCGACCTTGAGCATCGCCTGGGCAGATAACCGGCAGGCATCGATGTTTTTGGGATTTACCCGAAGCAACTGATCCAACGCAGCACTGAGAGAATGCAAATCTTCTTTTTGCAAACCCACCCGAGCCGAGAGAACGAGCTGATGCTCTTTCCAAACCAGATAACCGTGTCGCAAAAAGGCTGCCCCCAATAGAAAGACAACGCTCAACGTGAGAACGACCGCCCATTTCGGGAAATGGCGGAAGGGATTCAGCGCTTTAAGTCCCATAAGTCTATTATTTGGAGGAATCGGCTGCACTCAGCCAATGGGGGAGGATCATTATACCCACCGCCATTAGCGCGGCGAGTGGGAATAGAATCTCATGGAAAAGAGCGGAATCAAGCCCAGGAAAAAAGAATCCGGCGCTGACCCCACCTGCGAAGCAGCGAGGGACAGATCGTTGAAAATCCCAGCGCCAGCAGCATCACGATGGAACTGACTTCCGGCGCCTGCTGGATCTCCGCAATTTCGATCACGGTGCCGTTGATCACATTTGAACTTTCGCCGCCGCCAACGATGCGCCCATATAGAGCGGCGTTTTTGACGGTGAAATCGCCCGCACCCTCCTGGGTGGAGTTGGTCCGGGTGATGTTCAGCAGAGAGCCATAAACGGTTCCCCCTTCAACCGTGATGTCCTTGCCGCTCACAACGTTCCAGTAGATATTGTTGGGGTTGACGCCACCGGCCAGCGCAATCTGCGCCGCGCCGGAGATCGAAAAACCGGCCTCGTCGAGAAAGTTGATGTAGAAAATGTCATTGGCGTTCCCGGAAAGCGTGAGCACTGCTTTGTTGTCGAGAGCCAGCCCGTCACCCCCCTTGAAATCAATGACATTGATGCCGCCGTTTCCTTTAAGGGTCGTGGTGGTTTTGATGCTTGAAAGCGTCTGGGTCGCCGTGAACCCGGCGATCGTCTGGGAAAACTTGATCGCGTCGCTGATCGCTTGATTCACCATGGCCGGGGATTGCACCTGCTGGTTTTCAATTGAGGAACCGGGCGAAAACCGGATCGGTGCCACCGTAAAAACGTCTCCATGGATCGTGATCGATTTGCCCGAGGTTTTCATCGTGACCCCCTCCCCGAGTCCAATATCGCCGTTAATGACCGAGGTGCCTTGCAAATCGAACACCGCCCCCCCGCTAGTCGGACCTGTAAGCAAAACTGCGAACTCTTTGGCGGTTCCAAGGTTGACCGCATAAGGGACCACCGTCGCGAAGCTCTGCGTCTGTGTGCCAAAACCAAGCAGCAAAAAGAGTGCAATTACCCCCGCGAGCCTTGTGAATCGGCCTTCGCCACTCCTTGCCAGGCGGGGAGCCTTTTGATCGATGAGTGATGTGTGAATCAAAGGTAACATACGGATTTATGCGGATACTGCCGCTAATTTTTTGATAATACAAGATTTTTCACATCGTTTCCGTAGAAATGATGTTGGATTCACGAAGATTACGAACCGCTACTTTTTAGCCCGCGCCCGACATTCCGGGCGGTGCGTTCTTGACGCCGCCAGCCTTGATGAATACAAAGGATGTCTGCTCTTCGAGCGTTTTTTTTATGCAATGAATTACCCTTCGTCGCGATCCAAATCCCACCCCAGTTCAACTTCTGCGACCCCTTCCCCTGATTCGGCAAAATCGGGTAAAAAAACCGCCCGGAAGCTTGCGCCAGAAAAAACCAAAGCCGCATCGAAACTACACGCCGTGCTCAAGGAAGGCGAACGGCTTCAGCAAGCGATTCTCAACGGCATCTGCGACCCGGCCTGGATGAAAACCAGGGACGGCACATTTCTGGCCGTCAACCGGGCTTGGTGCGACTATATGGGAAAAACCGAGGCGGAAGCAGTCGGAGCCAAAGATTCGGACCTGTTCGGTGTCGAAGTATCCAAGAAATTCCGGCACCATGATGAAATCGTATTCCAAAGCGGAAAACCGTTTCGGTTTGAAGAATTTGTTCCCGGCCACGGCTGCGACGCCTGGTTTGATACCGTGCTCTCCCCCCTGACCGATCCGCAAGGTCAAACCGCGGGAATCGTCGGCATCGCCCGCGACATCACCAAGCGCAAGCAGATCGAGGAAAAATTCCTGCGCAGCCAGCGGATGGAGAGCATCGGCGCGCTGGCGGGAGGCATCGCCCACGACCTCAATAATATCCTGGGGCCGATCATGATGTCCGCCTCGATGCTGCAAGAGCCCCAGCCGCCGGAGACGCACCACGAACTCGTTTCGGCCATTCAGGAAGCCGCCCAGCGGGGAGCAGATATCGTCCGGCAACTCCTCAACTACACTCGCGGAACCAAGAACGAGCAAACACAACTCAATGCTTCCCAACTGGTTTTCCAGGTGGAAAAAATTCTCAAGGAAATCCTCCCTCGCTCGGTCCGCCTGGGCACCTCAATCCCCGACGACCTGTGGAGCATCGTTGGCAATCACACCCGGCTCCAGCAAGTCTTGGTGAATCTTTGCGTCAACGCGCGCGACGCGATGCCGCAAGGCGGAAGCATCTCTCTCGAAGCCGCCAACTGCGAAATCACGCCCTGGGAAGCCGCCGGAATCCCGGACGCCTACCCAGGCCGGTTCGTTCAGGTCGACGTGGTCGATAACGGCGCCGGGATTCCCCAGGAGATGATTAAAAAAATCTTCGAGCCGTTTTTTACCACCAAAGAGCCGGGCAAAGGAACCGGCCTCGGCCTCTCAACAGTCAAAGAAATTGTCCAAAGCCATGGCGGATTTATCACCGTCGTCTCGAAAACGGGTCTCGGCTCCAAGTTCAGCATCTATCTTCCCGCCGTGTCGCGAGCCGCCGCTTCCCCCGCCGCTCCGGTGCAAACAAGCCCCGGCTTCATCCCGCATGGCAAAGGCGAAAGAGTGCTCGTCGTGGACGATGAACTCCCCATTTGCAAGATGGTCGAAACCATCCTCAATAGCAAAAAGTATGAGGCGGTCAAAGCTTCGAGCGCCCAGCAAGCGCTGGAGATTTATGCCAAAGAGAGAGATTCCATCCAGGCGATCCTGACCGATATTGCCATGCCCGATCTGGACGGCGTCGCCCTGACCTGCAAACTCAAAGAGATCAACCCGGACGTGATCATCATCGCCTCCACCGGGCAGCCACTGGAACTCCGGCAAAAAGAATTGGGCGAAATGGGCGTCGAACATTTCCTCGCCAAACCGTACAGCGCCCACCAGCTCCTGGAGATTGTCCAAAAAGTGCTTGCCCCGCAGAAAAAGGCGTAGCTTGTCTTGGAGCATTCCATCGGTTCAACTCCGGCATGCTTCTCCCGACACGCCAACCTCTTGCCTATCTCGCGCTTTGCGCGATCGGGGGAATCGTTGCCGCCGATCTGTTGCCGACTGGCTCGGCCGCAACCGGCTGGCCCTGGGCTGCCGGCATCGCGGTTTTGTTTCCGCTTCTCCCGAGCTTGAAAGGCATGCCTCGAGTTGCCGCGCTCCGGGTCGCGCTGACCGTCGCGCTCCTTGCGTTTGCGTGGCATGCGGGCCGGCTCACTCGCGGTCCCGCAGCCGCCCTCGCCGCCCGCATCCCTGCGGAGGGGCAGGTTGTGCAAGCCGTGGGAATCGTTCAGGAAGAACCGGTCCCGGATGCGCCGTTCCGGCTCCGGCTCGAAACTGTCGCGCTCGGCTCGGAAACCGTGAAAAGCTCGGCCCTGGTCCGGGTGCGCTGGATGGGCGCGCTGCCCCGCTACGGCGACCGGGTCTCCATTGACGGCGATCTCCACCGCCTGGCCCCGCCGCGCAACCCCGGCGTCTTTGACGGACCCAAAAACTGGCGTCGGCAGGGGCTCTCCGGTCAACTCATCGTCCGTTATCCCAACGACACGCGGATCATGGATCGCGATTGCGGCTCCCCGTTCATTGCCCGCGCCTACGCCTTCCGGCACTGGATGGAACGGATTCTCGCGCTGGATCTCGCCGATTCGCCTGAGTCGGCCGCGCTGATCCAAAGCATGGTCCTCGGCTCGCGGGGCGACTCGCTGGCGGAAACCCGGCAACGCTTCCAGTCCACCGGAACGCTTCACCTTTTTGCTGTCAGCGGGATGAACGTCGCCATGCTTGCGGGCGTCTGCATCTGGGTGCTCCAGGCGGTCGGCATCCGGCAGCGCACGATCGCCTGCGTGGTCATCCCGCTGCTCTGGGTTTACTGCTACGCCACGGGGCTCGGAGCCAGCAGCTTGCGGGCAACCGTCATGGCAACGGTCGCGCTCGCCGGGGTTCTCATTGACCGCCCCCCTCTTTCCTGGAACACCCTCGGAGCCGCCGTCCTGATCCTGTTGGCATGGGACCCGAACCAGCTTTTCACCGCCGGGTTCCAGCTCTCCTTTGGAGTGGCTGCGTTGCTGATGGCATGCACCTGGCGCATCCAGAAACGGCTCGACCCGTTCACCCAGCCCGATCCGTTTCTGCCGCGCCCCCTTTGGTCCCGCCGGGTGGTGTTGCAAACCCGGGCGCTTCGGGGGCTCACCGGGGCGCTGGCGGTCTCCGGTATTGCATGGATTGCCTCCACCCCATTGCTGATTTACTATTTTCACCTCTGGGCTCCCTCGACCATCCCGGCCAACCTTTTTGCCGCCTTCTTTGCCTGGATCATGATGATTCTGGGGCTTGCATCCGTCCTGGCCGGTGCCCTTTGGCCGGGGTTGGCGATCATTTTTAATAACGCCAATTGGCTGATGGCCAAAATCCTCCTTACCGGCATCACCGCCTTTGCCGCCATTCCCGGCGGACATCTTTATCTCGGCATCCCTGGTTTGAAACCGGCCCCGCTGTGCGAAATCGAACTGCTCGATCTCCCGGGCGGCGGCGCGGCGCACCTTCGGATCAACGGTTCGAGCCGCCGCGACTGGCTCATCGATTGCGGGAGCGCCTCCGCGTTCGCCTACACCGTCACCCCTTATCTCCACAGCCGGGGAGTGAATACCCTGGACGGCCTTTTGCTCACCCATGGCGATTCCCAACACCTCGGCGGGGCGCTTGATCTTTTAAAAACGTTTGCTCCCGCCGAGGTCGTCGATTCCCCGTTGCGCGACCGCTCCCCCAGCCGGCGCACCGTTCACACCGCGCTCGACGCCTCCGCTCAAGGCAAGGCGATCGTCCAGCGCGGCGACACCCTCACGCTCGCACCGGGCGTGATCCTCCATGTCCTGTTCCCGCCGGGAGGACTCCATGCCGGAGCCGCCGACGACAAAACGCTCGTCGTGCGCCTTGATGTGGCGGGCCGTCGATTCCTGTTCACCTCAGATGCCGGGTTCAACACCGAACGTTGGTTGCTCGAAAACGCCCCGCCCGAAGAACTCCGCAGCGACGTCTTGATCAAACAAATTCACGCCAAAGATTTCTCCGGCACGCCGGAATTCCTCAACGCCGTCCAGCCCTCATTGATTGTCGCCTCAAGCACCCGGTTCCCGCCGCAGGAGAGCCTCAATGAGGAATGGGCCGCGCAACTGGAAGCCCGGGGTATCCGGCTGCTCCGGCAGGACCGGACGGGGGCGGTTCGCATCACCGTCCCTCCCAATGGCACATGGCAGGCCGAGCCGTTCCTGAGCGGAAAATGAACCCTGTGCCGCCGGGCGATTTCGTGGTTTATTAAAAAATCCATGACTTTCAGCGACATCGAAACCCAAATCGCCGATTTCATCGCCCGACCCGTCGAACCGAAGTTCAATGAGCTGGCGCTGGGATTGTACCGTTTTCAGCGGGAAGCCAACCCGGCCTATGCTCAATTTTGCCAGTTCGAGAAAGCGCCGCTCCAGTTGACCGATTGGCGCAAAATCCCCGCCGTCCCGACCGCCGCCTTCCGGCACGCCGCGTTGCGGAGCTTCCCGGCCGACCAAACCTGCGCCACCTTCCGCACCAGCGGCACCACGGGCGAAGGATATGGCAGCCATCATTTTGCCACGCTGGAACTCTATGAACTTTCGATTTTAAAAACGTGGGAAACACTGCAACTTCCTTCACTGCCCCAGATCATCCTCACCCAACGCCCCGGTGACGCCCCCCATTCATCGCTTTGCCACATGATGGGAACCCTCGGCGCGCTCGGTCCGCAAACGTGGTGTATCGACTCCTCCGGCGCGCTCGATCTCGCCGCGTTCCGCCAAACCGCGCAAGCCGGGCCGGTACTCCTTCTAGGGACTGCGCTCGCCTTCCTGCATCTTTTTGAAAAATTGGGTTCTCCCGAGCCGCTCTCCCCCGGCAGCCTGGCGATGGAAACCGGCGGCTACAAAGGCACCGGCCGCAACTTGACGAAAACCGAACTCTACGCGCAGTTTAAAACCACCCTCGGGCTCGCCCCCGGCGCGGTCCTCAACGAGTACAGCATGACCGAACTAAGCTCCCAATGGTACACGCGGGGGCTCGGGGCTCCCCACCACGGGCCGGGCTGGACCCGCGCCCTCGTGATCGATCCCGAAACCGGGCGCGAAGTCGAGGAAGGCGGCCACGGCATGCTGCGGCTCTTTGATTTGGCGAACGTTGGTTCGGTCCAGGCGATCCAGACGCAAGATCTCGCCATCCGGCGCGGTGCGGATTTTGAACTGATCGGGCGCAATCCCACCGCCCTGCCGCGCGGTTGCTCCCGTTCCGCAGACGAGCTTTTGAGCCGGGATTAGGCTGAATCGATGTTCAAAAGCCGCCGCAACCCGGAGGGTTGCCAGCGAATAGCCGGTGGTTGAGCGCTAGCGACACCACCGGTTCAATGCAAAACCGCGTCTCACCCCAAAGGGGTGGCAGAAAACGAGGGCGATGGTCTCTGCCACCCCGTTGGGGTGAATTCTTTCAAACACCTCATCCGGTGGTGTCGCTAACGCTCAACCACCGGCT
>CAIZLD010000047.1 GCA_903933715.1 uncultured Spartobacteria bacterium | reverse complement strand
TCCTCCCGTCGCTCCCTGCCGTATCGAACCCGCCCTCGTGAATCCTGCTTCACCAACTGCACACATGTCGTAGTTGTCATACCCAACCACGCTCTCACACCTACGACTCCTCTGCATAGTGGCGCACTACCGGACGCTTACGAGCAAAGCGGCTGGATGTCGAGCAAGGCGAAGACTCCTTCGCTTCTCAGCTTATTGGGGAAATTGGCGTCGCGGTCGCGCCAAATCCAGCTTTCTCATAACCGGCGGCTCACCTCATCCCAGCTCGAATGGACCGGGAGTGAGATTTCCCGGGGACCGTGCGTTTCCGAAAAAGTCGGTGTCCAGAACGATCGGATTGCCATCGGGTTGCTCGAACGCCTGGTCAGCCAGACGCGTCCGACCCAGGAGAGCGGTGGTGACGAGCGTTTTCTGCCGAGCCATATCGCTGTCGGCTAAAACTAAGGTTAGTCGCAATCCGGCAGCGTCGCTTTCCATGTGGGGCCGCTCCGGGAGCAGGATATTGCCCGCCAACGTCACCGGTTGGGCGGCCTCGCGGTAACCGGCGAATCCCTCGGCATCCACGATCAGGTTGTTATAAAACCGGTCATCGCCGCCGATAATCGGGGCCAGCCCCGCTATCGCCGTCTCGTGATGCTCATGGTACGGCGTTTCGCGGTCGGAGTCAGGCCAAAACCAGATAATCCCGGCCATCAGGTTGTGCGCATAGGTGCCGCCTTCCGAGCGGTCCAATAACGACCGGGCCGAAAGAAACACATTGTTATCGACCAGGAACGGCCCGTGGTTGACCTCGACAAAAAGATCGTCCACGTCGTTATCGTGGCACAGATTACCCGTGACGCGCGTCCCCTGCGCCATCCAATCCAGCCAGATCGCCCTGTGGGTGTGGAAAATGTGGTTCCCGCGGATGATCGTGTCGATGGCGCCGTGGAACTTGATCGCCCCCTGCTCCGCTCCGTCAAAAACTTTCGCCTGGTGGATGTCGTGAATCACGTTGCCCGTGACTTCGCTGAACGCCGCGCCGAGGCTTCCCACGATTGCCGCCTGTTCGCAGCCGAAAACGTGGTTGTTTCGAATCAAATGGCCGCCGATGGTCTCTTTTGACCAGCCTCTCTCAAGCGCTCTGCGCACGGTCTCGACATAACCTTCCGCCGTGTCGGCAGAGGTGTTGTCCCACCTGTCGCCATACTTTCCGAGCGTAATGCCGGTGCAGCGCGAGTGGCTAATTTCATTGTGTTCAATGATCCATCCTTTGCTCCAATGCGTGCCAATCAACCCGATCTGCTCCGCGGTTGGCGGCGCCCAAGGGGTGGCTGCATGGCGCATAATGAATCCCCGGACTGTGATGTAGTTAATACCGGGGTTCCCCGGGTAGAAAACCGTCTTTCGGGCATGGATTTCGACGGTTGCCTCATTTGGATTCACGTCGCCAAACCGGGCCGAAATTCTGGTCAGATTCTCGTCCGCGGTGGCAGACCAATTCGGCGATGACAAGGGGTTCAAGACATCGTAGAGAAATTCAGCTTCGCAAAGTTCCACGCCATCACAGTAAACAGCCCCCGTGTGGTGTTTCCTTCCTTTCGGATTAAACCAGTCACCACGGATTTCGTCGGCGAACGGGTTGAAATCTCCGAAAACATCGTTGGGTAACTCGACATTCCAAACGCCCCGAGGTCCGCGTATCCAGCCGGTGACCCGTTCGGAACCGGTGATTTCGACGCGCTCGCCCGGTGCGGCTTGATACACGATGCGCCGCTCAGCGGAAGTTCCCCCACGGGGCGGATTCACCCGCTCGCGGTAGACACCCCCGTGTACCGTGATGACATCGCCCGGCTGTGCCCGTTGCGCCCCGGCGGAAATCGTCCGCAATGGTGCTTCGGCAGTCCCCTCACCGGCATCGTTGCCGTTAAGAGCTACATGGTATTCACGTCCGCCAGCGACGGGCGCCAACGCCCGGTAGTCAGGGTGAGACGAGGGCATCCCGACGCCGACTCCGGCAATTTCCGCTGGCGCGATGGTTCTGTCTATCAGAATTTTCATTTGAGAATCTCTGCGATCTGCCGGGCACAGGAGGCGGATTGCGCCGCGCAATCAACGAAATTGCCGACCTGTGCGGGTTGCCGCCTAATCTTTCTGCGTTTGATTTTGGCGGCTTTCAGGGGTGTCTCCTTTCAGATTCCGGAAGGAAAAAACCGTTGATCCTGCGGCGTTGATTATCTGATCTCCCCCTCCACCCTGCATCCGTGAATTATTTTGGCTTCAACAATCCCTTTTCCACGAGGCTTTTTTCGATCTGAGGCCAGTCCCGATTGGCCAGGCGGTTGTCGATTTCCGCGGTGAAGGTCATACGGTTGTTCCCGAAGTCCGGCTGGCGGAGAGTGCGTTCGGTTTCTTGATTGGTCAGCACAAAAAGATCGTCGAACAAGAAATCCGCGGAGCTTCCGGTCTTGCGCGCTACTTCCACACGGGCAAGACCGCTGAAGGTTTGCTCGAGCTTTTGGCAGAAATCGGTTTGCAGCTTCTTTGTGGTGTAGGTGTCGGTTTCGATCAGCTTCCATTGCCCTTTGGGTGATATCCCGGGACGCTGTGGCGCCATCCAGAAGGAGACCGGTTTCCCTTCGGCCAACACCACGCGGGTCTTATTCCACCCTTTGGCCAGCATGTAGCCAGTCTCTTTCCATGGCTGATCGTTCACTCGATAGCGCGCCAGGCCTTGGGCATCGGCTGAAAAACTCAGCCTGTTTCCCTGGGCGTCAACAAGCCGGACGTAACCTGCGTCTGCTTGCCGAATATAAGGGGCATCGGTTTGCTTCTCCTCATCCGGGTTGTGATACCAGGAGAACTCTGCGGTCACGTCGCTCAGTGCGGGTTTGAAGGAACGCGTCACCGGCGTTTCGGCAGGTGCGTTGCCCGGCAGAAGGAGGCAGCGCCGCCCGCCAGCAGCTCCTTTTCCCGCTTCGATGCGGGCGCCAGCTTTGGCGGCGTTTTTCCAGCCGTGCTGCTTGAGGCACTCCGCTGAATCGAGCGGATACTCAAACGTGGAACTGTAAATGGTGGCGTTGCCGACGAGTTTGGAGTTTCGTATGATCCGCAGATCATCGAACAGAACGTCTACGCCTTCCGCCCCACCGGTACGGCCAAGGCAAAGAACCGAGAGCATTCCACGATTTGGGATAACCAGCGGCAGACCATTCGCTTGAGCAACCCAGTCCAGATTCAACCTCAAATAGGCGTTCCCTTCAGTATCAAAGATCACGGCCAATTCATGCCAGTTGTTGAGGAATTCGGGATGAAAACGGGCGCTGGTGGTTACCCAATCACTTTTCTCCGTTGAATAAAGCAATCGCCCCCCGTCATCGCCACGAAAACGCAAAAACGCTTTGCCATCGGGTGAACGCAATTCAACAAACGAATCTTGTCCACCCTTTTCCCGCCGGAACCAAGCCAATTGGAATGTGTGGTCTGACATGCCGGATGCGATCAAGCTCCGTGACAGTTGCATCCCTTTGGCGTTTGGCAGTAGCTTGAGTGATTTCTGCCCACTGTAGGCGCACTGGTCTTCCAGATCAAACCCTTGGGCGCCGGCGGTCCAGACCTTGGAATCCCGCATTTCACCGAGCGAGGCATACTCAAAATTGTCCGACAGAGTGTCCGTCGGATTAATCCAAATGGAATCAAAGAGCACGTTGCCCTTCGGAGACGCCGAGGCGTTTTTGCCGATTTCCAGTGCTGTTATTCCCCCTTCAGCGGGGAAAGTGATCCGGCGGTCGTTGGCAGTGGCGAATTTCTTGCCAATCCGCAGGTAAAGGCGCTGGGCACAGTGGTCATAGGCAAGATGCACCGCGTTCCAGCCTGTCTGAAGCGCAAGGGAGGTTCTTAGCTCAGGTTCACCGGGGCGGGATACACTCAAGATCCCATCGGCCCCGGCGCTGAGGGTGAGTTTCGGCGCCTTGGCAAATTCCACGGTGAGAAAAGCGCCAGCCGAGTCGTATCCCTCTTCCGGGAGGCGGAACCAGTGGGTTGTCAACGTCACATCCTTGAGTCCCTCGGGGTCGATCGGTTTGCGCATCGAGTTGGGGACATCGGTGCCCGGGAAAAGCAGGGCCGCGCCGCCTTGGAAAAAATGTTTTCCACGCTCAATGCGAGCGGTTCCCATGCCCTGCCGCTGCCATTTCATTACATCCAGTTTGTCATCTTCATAATTGAATGCATCCTGCGGCGCATACCAGGTATTGGCGTCGCCGAATACCATGACCTGCTGGGTCGGCCTTGCCGGGTCCACGGTTTTAACGGGAGGGACGCGTCCGAACACAACGGGAGCGAATTCACTGTTGTAAGCTTTGCCTGCGTAGAGGTATCGGCCTGCAATGACCGGCTTGATCCAACATGGAGGATCCTGCTGCCAGGTCTTGAGAATATGAGTGTTGCCGTCGTAACGAAAATCCCACGACTCGCCCAGCGCCAGTGCCGGAACAAAATACATTCCCAGGCCGGGGAAGTAGTCGCCGTATTGCAACCCGCCGTAACCGTTTTGCCATCCCCATGCCGCAAAATCGGATCCCGGCAGGCGGTTTCCCATCAAATCCACGGCTTCACCGGCCGTGAAATCGGCATGCTCGGTCCTGCGCCAGACGATACAGCTTAAAGCGACGTTTTTCCCAAGGGGCTGGATGATCCGTCCATTTTCGTATTTCAGGATCTTCACATGCGGGCTCGCACCCAGGGAGTAGTATCTCATATCGCAATCGTCTTTGCGGATGATTTTCTTCCTAAACGCAGCCGGCGCCTTGGGATAAACTTCCAGTCCGGTGGAGATATCCTTGGGATTCGGCCGCACGCCTTCCACTGCCTCGAATGTATCCATGAAGCGTTTGAACAACCGCTCCGGGTTGATCACCAACCGATTTGCAAGGCGGGTGGCGGGACGGCTGACATTCGGATCGGGATCATAGTCTTCACCCGGCTGAAAACCGCGCGCAGCCTCAGTGGTATCCAGCACATTCACGGCGTTGAGCACGTACTGAAAAGTTCTTCCCTGGTAAGTGCCATCTTCTTTCACCCCGCAATGCCGCTCTTTATTTTCACCCGGCAGTTCGTAAGTGATCCCCAAGCCGCCGCCGCATACCAATGCAGGCACGCACAGCCCATCACTGCCATAGGTGAAGTAATCGATGGTCATGGCATCGGCATCGGAGCCACCCTGTCGAAAATCGCGTAAAACGGCGGGCGGATCGGCGCTCACATCTTGGTTTGCCGGGGGTTCGCCAGCCAACAGTGCGGTTGCACTGCAAACCGTTGTCACCGTGAAAACCCGTGCCAATCGAAACCAATGTCTGCGACCCTGGTCGTTATAAATAGAAGGCATATGCTTAATAGATTATTTTTTATTCAGGATTTGCGACCACACGCACTCGCGTCATTCCAAAGCGCTGGTCATCGGCATGGCGCGTGAGTTGTATTTTGAGATAGAACGCATTGAGCCCTTTGACTTTAT
>CAIZLD010000046.1 GCA_903933715.1 uncultured Spartobacteria bacterium | reverse complement strand
CGACCCCGCCGTTTGCGCCATTACCGGAGCCATGCCGACGGGAACCGGGCTGGTCCATTTCGCCGATAAACATCCCGACAAATATTACGACGTCGGAATCGCCGAGGAGCACGCCGCCTTATTTGCCAGCGGACTGGCCATCCAGGGATTCCGGCCGTTCCTGGCGATCTACTCGACCTTCATGCAGCGCGCCTACGACATGATTGTCCACGATATCGCGCTTCAGAAACTCAATGTCGCCTTGTGCATGGACCGCGCCGGCTTAAGCGGCGATGACGGCCCGACCCATCACGGACTTTTCGATATCAGCTTTTTGCGGTCGATCCCGGGTCTCGTCCAGATGCAGCCCAAGGATGAGGACGAATTTGTCGATATGCTTTGGACAATGCTCCATTACGACGGCCCCACGGCAATCCGTTATCCGCGTGGTCCCGGCACCGGAGTCGCTCCCAAGGCGCAGCCGTGTTTGCTGGAGATCGGCAAGGCCGAACTGATTCAGGACGGCTCGCAAGTGGCGCTCCTGGGATTGGGCAACATGCTCGAAATGGCCCGGGAAGCCGCGAACCGGCTCGAAGCGCTCGGGATTTCGGTGGCCATCATCAATCCGCGTTGGATCAAGCCGCTCGACACCGAAATGATCGACACCTTTGCCCGCAAGGTCCGCGTCGTCGCAACGCTTGAGGACCATGTGCTCGCAAACGGCTTTGGAAGCGCGGTGATCGAGCATCTCAATGAAGCCGGGATACCCACCCCGGTCGTGCGCATCGGCTGGCCTGACGAGTTTATCGAACACGGCAGCGTCGGCGTCCTTCGCAAGAAGCACGGGCTCACCGTGGAGGCGCTGGTGGAAAAGGTGCTTTGCGCGCTGCAAAAAAGCGATGTTACCGCAAAGCCTCAACCGATTGGCTAATCTCTTCCAACGTGACCTCTTTGGACAGATAGGCCTCGCCCAGCCGAGGGCAAAGCACGAAGCGGACTTGCCCTTGCGCGAATTTCTTATCCTTCAGAAGCGCCGCCATCAGCCGTTCGGTGGAAATATCGTCCGGTAACCGCATCGGGAGGTCGAACCGGGCCAGGGCATCGAGCAGAAGCTGGCATTCCTCCGGTGCAAGCCCCGCTTTTGCGACCGAGAGACGGGCCGCCGCGACCAGCCCCAGGCTAACCGCTTCCCCGTGCAGATAACGCCCGTACCCGGCGGCGTTTTCGATCCCGTGGCCGATGGTGTGCCCGAAATTGAGCAGTGCGCGAAGGCCAAGCGTTTCGTGTTCGTCCCCGGCGACAATGGCGGCTTTGATCTCGACATTGCGGCGGATCACATGCGCGAGCGTCGCCGGTTCAAACTGGAGATTGGGGGTGGCAAGCGGCTCCAAAAGGGAGCGGTCGCGGATGGCGGCGTGTTTGATGATCTCGCCAAATCCTTCGTTGAACTCCCGTGGCGGCAGGCTTTGGAGCGTGACGACATCGGCCAGGACGAGCCGGGGTTGATGAAACGCGCCGATAAGATTTTTGCCATGCGCCGTGTTCACCCCGGTTTTGCCGCCCACGGCGCTATCGACTTGCGAGATCACCGTGGTGGGGATTTGAACAAACGGAATGCCCCGGTAATAAATCGCGGCGACGAATCCGGCGAGATCGCCGACGACTCCCCCGCCCAAGGCGACCACCCACGAACTGCGGTCGAGCCCGGCGGCGATCATCTCCTCGCAAACCTGCTCGGCCACCTTCATATTCTTGGAAGCCTCGCCCGCAGGCACGGGGATGAGGGTGGGGGTATAACCCGCCGCGCTCAAGCTGACCAGGACAGTCTCGCTGTAGAGCGGAGCGACGTTGCTGTCGGTGATTACGGCACACCGTTTCCCCAGCGGTGTTTCCAGTTCGCTCGCCAACCGGCCCAGTTGGGGAAGGATACCCGCGCCGACGAGGACGCTGTAAGCGCGGGAACCCAGCGGGACGGGGACGGAATGGATTTGCGAGTTCATCCCTCTACCGGAACATAACCGCAGATAAATCTCACGCCGAAAGTGCAGGGCCACCGGACATTTCGGGGAGCGAAGGCTTGCCGTCGGTTCATTCCGAGGCTAAACAATGAACCACCATGGCTCTCACGCTGTTGAAAATTTCTTGTCCCGACCGGGTCGGCCTGCTGGCCCGGTTGACCAGTTTTGTGGCTTATCACGGCGGCAATTTGCTGGAGGTCAATCAGTTCACTGATCCCCTTAACAAATGGTTTTTTGCACGGCTGGCCATTGATTCCGCGAGTCTCGCCCTCGATCCCGCCGCCTTGCGGAAGGCGTTCACCCCGTTGGGGTCGGACTTGGAAGGGGAATGGACCATCCGCGAAACCAGGCAAAAAATGCGCGTGGTCCTGATGGTCTCCAAGCTCGATCACTGTTTGGCCGACCTGCTGTGGCGCTGGCGTTCCGGGGAACTGCCCATGGCGATTCCGCTCGTCATTTCCAATCACGAAGAGTTGCGTTCGGTCGTGGAGCGGGAGGGGATCCCGTTTGCGTTTGTTCCGGTGACCGCCGGGACGAAAGCTTCCGCTTTTGAAAAAATGGAATGCCTCTTCCGAGAAGTGGAGGCAGACTTGGTGGTGCTCGCCCGGTACATGCAGATTTTTCCGGCCACCCTTTGCGAGCGCTGGCACGGCAAGGTCATTAATATCCATCATTCGTTTTTGCCGTCGTTCGCGGGAGCCAACCCGTACAAGCGGGCCTACGAACGTGGCGTTAAACTGATCGGTGCGACCTGCCATTACGCCACGGCGGATCTGGATGCGGGGCCGATCATCGACCAGGACGTCGTCCGGGTGGAACACTTCCACACGCCCGAAGATATGCTTCGGCTCGGGCGCGATTGCGAACGGATGGCCCTTGCGCGCGGGGTCCGTTATCACGTCGAAGATCGCGTGCTCATCCACGGCAATCGCTCGATTGTCTTTCGGGATTAGGGAAACGGCAGCATTTGACACGAACCGTTAGCGGGTCGAGGTTATCCCCATTATGAGTCAGTCAGGGAAAACCCCCATCAGCAAACGTCCGAAGCGCACCATTTCGCAGATCCTGCGTAAATCTTACGCTCGATTTTGCCGGGAAAGAGCCACGCGGCATGCGCTGCGCGCCCATTTAAGAAAGTAAAAAAAGGGGTCGGCATAGAGGCCGTTAAATAGGGTCCGCCTTGGGCGGCAAATGCGAATAGAGGGAGCATATTTGCTTACCTATGAAACCAATTCAACTATTCAGTATTTTAGCCGCGGGGATGTTATCGGCTGGGACGCTTGTTGCCCAGGACGCGAGTGCTTCCTCAATGAATTGCTGCCAGATGATGGGCATGCATAAGGGAGACATGATGCAGTGGCATCAGAAATTGATGGAGAAATTCAAAGCCCAGAATGACGAGCTCGAAAAACTGGTCTCTGATATGAACGCCGCCACCGGCGACAAAAAAATGGATGCGATGGCGACCGTCATCAACAAAATGATGGAACAGCGCAAAACCTGGTATGCGGATATGGAGGCGCATCACCAGAAAATGATGGACTGGATGAAAAACAAAATGGGTAAAACTCCAATGACCGGTGGAACGGCGGCGAGCCCTCAATAACTTGAAATCTGATCTCCGGGAGCCCGATCCAAAGGATAGGGCTCGCCCGTTTTTTACTCCCATGTCCAAAGCTCCGGCCGGGAAAAACCGGAAACGGACGGTCTCGCAAATTCTGCGCCAGGCGTATTCCCTGCATTGCATGGATAAAGCCACGCGCCACGCACTTCGGATTCATCTTAAAGAGGAGTAGCTTTTTGGGGAGGAGCGGGTCAATCCCCGCTTCTCCCGCCGGGGTTTTCCCTTTGCTAATGAATGCGCCCTTGTAACCCCGAGGTGAGGCCGAACACGGCGCTCAGGATCGCGTAAACCATGACGCCGACCATCACCGCGATGACGATGATGACCAGCAGCGGGACGAGCGTGGAAACAAATTGAACTTGTTTATCGAGTTCCCGCTCATGCACATCGGCGATCATTGCCATGGTTTCCGAAAAACGACCGGTTTGTTCGCCCACCGCCATCATGTCCAGGAACAGCTCGGGGAAAAGAACTTCCTGCCGAAGAGCATTGGAGAGCCCCGCGCCATCGATCACTGCGCTGCGGACCGTGACCATGCGTTGCTGCACCCACTGGTTATCAGCGATGTTTTCGAGCAGTTCGAGCGATTTGAGGAGGGTGACGCCGTTTTCGGAAAGGGTGGCGAGCGTGCGGGCAAACTGGGCGTAAAAGCGGTAGCGCGGAATCCGGCTGAAGCCCGGGAAATGCCAGACAAAACGATCCCAGGCGCACCGGCCCTCGGGGCTGCGGGTGGCGATTTTCCAAATCCCGAAAATCCCCGCGGCAGCCAGGATGAGCACCCACCAGTAATGAGTGAGCAGGTAATTGGCATTGATGAGCATCTGGGTGGCCGCCGGAAGCGCCTGCCCGGTGGTTTTGAGGAACTTGGTGAGCTGGGGAACCATCACGGTCATGAAAATAATGATGAGACAGATGCCCACCAGCACAAGTGCCGCCGGGTAAAGGAGCGCTTGCTGGACCCGGTCCCGTAACGATTTGATGTCAGCGATGTGCGCCACTAACCGCCGCAGGATTTGAGGCAGCGCGCCGGAAGCTTCGCCTGCCGAGACCATGTTGACGTAAAGCGGGGAAAAAACCCGGGGAAAATCGCGCATTGCCTGGGAAAGGCTCCGTCCGTCCACCAACGCCTGGTGGAGCGCGCTCGAAAGCCCCTTTAATTTGGCCTCCTGCAAACGGCGGACCAGGATTCCCAGCGCTTGGTCGAGCGTCATCCCGGCCGAGAGCAGGTGTGCGAGTTGCTCGGTAAACAGAAATAGCTGGGCAATCGGGATTTTCGCGTGGGGGGCGAGCGTTGTGGGGTCGTGCGTTTGAGAAGAGGCCGCCGGTTGGGATGCGGCGGCTTGCGGCACCGTGGCAATGGGAGCCTCGGCTGCGGGTTCGATCTTGATCGGCACTCCCTTTTGCTGCTCGATCTGGAGAATGGCGGCGCGCCGATCGTTGGCTTGCAGCGTGCCGCGAATCAGGCTTCCGTCTGGCTTTCGGGCGACATAAGAGAATTCAGGCATGGGAGAAGCGGAGCGCTCGGGGAGGGGTTAGCTCATGTGAGCATCGATCTGGCCGGGACGTCTCCAGTTCTGCTCAAAAAAGGCTTTGTCTTCAGGGCAGGAGGAGCAGCCCGAAACAAGAAGGGTGACAGCAAGCAGGAGGAAAAGGGAGGTCATTTTCATGGTGCGCAGCGTAAAAAAGAAGCTTTTGACGGATTGAACGGTTTGTAAACGGATTTTTTGGTAAAACGGGTTTGCGCTGCAAGGTCGCCCTTGCGGGTCTGTTGCGCAAGCGGCCAGAAAGGCCGCTCCCGATTCAGAGATTGCCTGATGGCTTTGGATCGACTCCAAAGAAGTCGAACAGCACGGAACGGTAGACTTCGCGCTTAAATTCGGGCAACCAGCAGAGGTCGAATTCGGACGGGAAAATCCAACGGTAACGCTGAAATTCCTGATGAGAGGTCTGGACGTTGATACGGCTCTCGGGGGCCGTAAGCAGGGTTAAAAAATAGGTTTGTTCCTGGCCGTCGTATCCTTTCTTTTTGCGCTTGCCAAAAAGGTATCGGTAGGGACCCTTGCAGATCAGGATCAGGTAATCGCCAGGCTTGAGCGAAAGCTCTTCTTCCATCTCCCGGACCAATGCTTCCTCCGGGGTTTCGCCGGGGCTGATGCCGCCTTGGGCAAACTGCCATGCGCCGGGGAGGTTGAGCCGCTCGGCGACGAGGATGCGGCCATCGGTGCGTTGGAGAATCCCTGCCGCGTTGGGGCGATATTGACGGTTATCTGTGCCTTCCATTGGAGAAAGGGAATCGCATCAGCGGGTCGATCTCGCCTTTTTTTCTGGAGCGGTCGCTTTTTTGCCCGGCTCGTGCTGGTGTAACGCCTGGCTGACGTAGGGAGCAAAGAGATGCGGTTCGATCAGGAAAGAGTCGTGGCCTTTATCGGAATGCACTGTGATCCAGATTACCGGGACATGAGCGGCTTTGAGCGCCTTGACCAGCTTCGATTGCTCTGATGGCGGGAAGGCGGCGTCCGAGTCGATGCTGAAGACGAGGTATTCCTGGCCCTGGCAGCGCGAGAAGAGTTCGGTGTAGGTTTCCGCGCCCGATTCGGCGAGCAGGTCAAACCATTGCCACGCATCGAGGATACGCAGGTAGGAGTTGGCGTCGAACCGGGTGACGAATTTCACCCCCTGGTGCAGCATGTACGATTCCACCGGGCTGTTCATGGCATACCAGCCGAACGGCGGAGCGTCGCTGACGACTTCGTCTCGGGCGCGCTGAATCAGGGCTTCGAGCGAGATGAAAGTCTTGTGGGCGATGCGGCGTGCCAGCGCAAGACCGGTATCGGGCCGCGCCCCTTCATAGTGGTCCCCGGCGCGGAAATTCGGGTCGGCTTCGATGGCGGTGATCTGCTCGAAATTGAGGATGCGCTGGAGAATGGTGGTTTTCGCCCCGCTGCCGATCGGGATGACGATCCGGGCCCGGTCGGGGTAGCGCGTGGCAAGGCTCAGCGAGAGAAAACCGCCCAGAGAACTGCCAATCGCGGCATGAAGCTGGTAGACGCCGAGGTGATCGAGCAGGCGGATTTGCGAATCGACAATGTCGCTGACGCGCAGAACCGGGAATGCCGGCCCCCACGGTTTGCCGGTGGCCGGGTTGATCGTGGCCGGGCCGGTGGAGCCGTAGCAACCGCCCAGGTAGTTGGCGCAAATGATGCAATATTTTTTTGTATCGAGCGCTTTGCCCGGCCCGATGAAGCCGTCCCACCATCCTTCGTGCATCTCCTCGGTCCAGCGGCCATTGAGCCCCGGCACATCCGGGTTGTGGCCGGCCGCGTGCTGGCTGCCGGTCATCGCGTGGAAGAGCAGGATCACGTTGCTCTTCGCTGCGTTCATCTTGCCGTAGACTTCGTAGGCGAGCGTGAAATGTTCCAACTCGGTGCCGCACTGGAGGCGCATCGGGTTGGCGGCATCGCAGAATTCAAAAAACCGCGTCTGAACTTCGCCGACCGAATCTTTGGGATACTTCATGGAATGAAAAAGGGGCTACAACGTCGCCGCGCGGAGAGCCTGGTCAAGGTCCGCTTTGAGGTCTTCAATGGTTTCGAGGCCAATGGAGAGCCGCAGGAAATCGGGGGTGACCCCGGTGGTGGCCTGCTCTTCGGGCGTTAATTGCGAGTGTGTGGTGGAAGCCGGGTGGATGATGAGGCTTTTGGCGTCGCCGATGTTGGCGAGATGCGAGAACAGTTTGACCGAGTTGATGACCCGCTTGCCCGCTTCCAGGCCGCCTTTGATGCCGAACCCGACGAGCCCGCCAAAGCTGCCATCAAGATATTGGACGGCGGTGGCGTGGCTCGGGTGATTTTCCAATCCAGGATAGTTCACCCACGCCACGGCGGGATGGGTTTGCAGAAATTGCGCGATGGCCAGCGCGTTTTCGGAATGACGCCGGATGCGCAACGGGAGTGTCTCCAGCCCTTGCAGCAACTGGAAGGCGTTGAACGGGCTCAACGCCGGGCCGAGGTCGCGAAGCCATTGCAGCCGCACCTTGAAAATGAAGGCGACGTTGCCCAAGCCGGGGAAATTCCCCAGCGCATCCCAGAACACGAGGCCATGGTAGCTCGCATCCGGCTCGGTGAACTCGGGGAAGTTGCCGTTATTCCAGGCGAATTTCCCGCCATCGACAATCGCGCCGCCCAAAGAAGTGCCGTGCCCGCCGACGTATTTTGTGGCCGAAAGGACGACAATATCCGCGCCGTGCTCAATCGGCTTAACCAATCCGACGCCCACGGTGTTATCAACGATCAGCGGAATGCCGGCTTCATGCGCAATGGCGGCGAGCTTTTCGAAATCAGGGACGTCGAGTTTCGGGTTGCCGATCGTCTCGGCGTAAATGGCGCGGGTTTTGGAAGTGATCGCCTCGCGGAACGCCTGGGGGTTCTGCGAATCGACGAATTTCACCGTGCGTCCGAGTTTCGGAAACGTGTGCTGAAAAAGCGAATAGGTGCCGCCGTAGAGATTGTTGGCGGAAACGATCTCGTCGCCGACTCGCGTGATCGCCAGCAGCGCGAGACTGATCGCCGCCATGCCGGACGCGGTTGCAAGCGCCCCGGTGCCGCCTTCGATCGCCGCCATGCGTTGCTCAAACGCATCGGTCGTCGGGTTCATCAAACGCGTGTAGATGTTGCCGAATTCTTTGAGCGCGAACAGGTTCGCCGCGTGCTCGGTGTTTTTAAAGACGTAGGAAGTCGTCTGGTAGATCGGCACCGCTCGGGAGCCGGTGGCCGGGTCCGGCGTTTGACCTGCGTGAAGGGCGATCGTGTCGAGATGAGATTGAGACATAGCGTTAAAGACCCCCATCATGGAGCCGTTTTTGGATTTTCTCCAGCTTTTTGGTTTAACCTCGAGTTTAAGCTTTCCTCCGGTACCGAAAGCAAAGGGGTAGGCGGCTCCCCAGAGTTCTTTCCATTCCGCCATTGGCAACTTGGCGCCGGTTGTGCAAACTAACGGCTGTATGTCTTCCGAAACCCTCACGCCCATGATGCAGCAGTATCAAAGCATCCGGCGGAGCCTGCCCGCGGATACGCTGCTGATGTACCGGCTGGGCGATTTTTTTGAGATGTTCTTCGAGGACGCCAAGGAGGCATCGGCGCTGCTCAATCTGGCCCTCACCAAACGTGGCCAGACGCCCATGTGCGGCGTTCCGGCTCATTCCGCCGACGGTTACATTAACAAACTGGTCGCCGCCGGGCGGCGCGTGGCGATTTGCGACCAAGTGGGCGATCCGCAGCCGGGCAAAATCGTCCAGCGGGAGATCAGCCAAATCATCAGCCCTGGCACCATTGCCGACCTGAATCTTCTCGACGCCAAGTGCAACAACTATCTCGCGGCGGTTTACGAGCATGGCGGGATTTTTGGCTTCGCATTTGTGGACACCAGCACCGGCGAATTCCGACTCACCGAACTCGCCGATCCGGCCGCTTTGGAGGATGAATTGGCCCGCGTCGTTCCCGCCGAAACGCTGGTCAGCGAGGAGCAGCGAGCGGAGCTTCCCGCGATCCCTCACGCCGTCACCTGCGAGGGGTATGTTTTCCAGCCCGACCACGCCGGGTTTTTGTTGCGCGAGCATTTCAAGGTGCAATCGCTGGATGGATTTGGCTGCGCCGGGATGATCGCGGCGACCGGTGCGGCAGGGGCAATCTTGCATTATTTGAAGCATCAAATGCGGCGGCAGGCGGGCAACCTGAACACGCTTTCCGTTTACCGCAACAGCGGCTACATGATGGTGGATGCCGCCACGCAGTCCAACCTGGAACTGGTGGCCTCGCGCGGCTCCCGCAACATGAGCTTGCTTAACGCGCTGGACCGGACGATCACCCCGATGGGCGGGCGACTGTTGAGGCACTGGATCCTCCACCCGTTGCGCGAACTGCTTGCGCTGAACGCCCGCCAGCAGATGATCGGCGATCTTCTGGGCGACCCCTGGCTTTTGAGCAAAATCCGAGAGTCGCTCAAAGGCATCCGGGACATCGAGCGCACCGTGGGGCGGTTGAGCGCTTCGGGCGGCAATGCGCGGGATTTGCTGGCTCTGAAAACCTCGCTCGATCAGCTCCCGGAATTGCGCGCCCATCTTGCCGCGCTGCTTGCGGTCCAGAGCTTCGGGGCGGGCGACGCGGCCCAATCGCTCGCGGCCCAGGTTCACGGCGGCATCGTCGAGTTCCCCGAACTCTCGGCCGAATTTTGCCGCGCGCTGGTGGACGAGCCGCCGCTTGCCATTAAAGACGGCGGCATCTTCCGCGACGGTTACGACGCGCAACTCGACGAACTCCGCAAGGCGTGCCGCGAAGGGAAAGACTGGATCGCCGCCTTGCAACAGCAGGAGATCGACGCCACCGGCATCAAGTCGCTCAAAATCCGCTACACCTCGGTTTTCGGCTACTTCATCGAGATCACGAAAGCCAATTTGGGGAGCGTGCCGGAGCGTTACCATCGCAAACAGACCACCGTCAACGGGGAACGGTTCATCACCCCCGAACTCAAGGAAATGGAGGGGAAAATCCTCGGAGCCGAGGAGCGTTCCAAAAGCGTCGAATACGAACTCTTTGTGGGGTTGCGCGAGCGGGTGCTTGACGAACTGATCCCGCTCCAGCAGACAGCGTCTGCCATCGCCACGCTCGACGCTCTCGCATCTCTGGCCGAAACCGCGCGCCTTTTTGGTTATTGCCGCCCGGTTTTGAACGACAGCGTGCGATTGCACCTCACGGAAGCCCGCCATCCGGTGCTCGACCAAAGCCTTGTGGAAGAAAAATTTGTCCCGAACGATGTGGAACTCGATGGCGACGAACACCGGCTCCACATCATCACCGGGCCAAACATGGCCGGTAAATCAACCTACATCCGGCAGGTCGCCCTGATCGTCCTGATGGCCCAGATTGGGAGCTTTGTCCCGGCGGCCAGCGCGGAGATCGGGCTGGTGGACCGCATTTTCACACGGGTCGGAGCCAGCGACGATCTTTCGCGGGGGCAATCGACCTTCATGGTGGAGATGAACGAAACCGCCAACATCCTCAACAACGCCACGGAGCGGAGCCTCGTCATTTTGGATGAAATCGGGCGCGGAACATCCACCTTCGACGGCCTCTCGATCGCATGGAGCGTGGCCGAGTATTTGCACGATGCGGTCGGGGCTCGCACCCTTTTTGCCACGCATTACCATGAATTGACGGATCTGGAAGTGACCCGGCCCGGGGTGAAAAATTACAACGTCGCCGTGCGCGAGTGGAACGATCAGATCATCTTTTTGCGCAAGATTGTTCGGGGCGGAGCGGACAAGAGTTACGGCATTCAGGTGGCCCGGCTGGCCGGATTGCCCGGATCGGTGTTGGAGCGGGCCAAGGAAATCCTGGGCAACCTGGAACTGGCCGAACTCAACGCCGACGGCAAACCAAAAATTGCCGAGACCCCGAGCCGCCTCCCTCGCGCAAAAAAGAAAGTCGCACCGGAAGGGGACCGCCCGCAGATGTCGTTGTTTTAGATTGAAAAAGAGTTTCGCTTTCGGGCATTTGCGGCATAGATTTTCAATTTACCCCACGTCGTAACCGTCCAACCAACCGCACCTAAATTCCGTGAGCAGCTACCAGGTTTTTGCCCGCAAATACCGCCCGCAGACCTTCGATTCGGTCGTGGGGCAGGAACATATCACGCAGACGCTTAAAAACGCGATTGAGGCGAACCGGCTTGCCCATGCCTATCTATTTGTGGGACCCCGCGGAACCGGCAAGACTTCCACGGCGCGTATTCTGGCCAAGGCGCTCAACTGCGTTCACGGTCCGACAGTCACCCCTTGCGGCGAGTGCGACGCCTGCCGGGAAATCGCGGCGGGCAATTCGCTCGACGTTCTGGAAATTGACGGCGCAAGCAACAACGGCGTTGAGCAGGTGCGCGAGCTGCGCGAGAATGTCCGGTTTGCCCCGACGCACGGTAAATACAAAATTTACATCATCGACGAGGTCCACATGCTCACCACGGCGGCGTTCAATGCGCTCCTTAAAACGCTGGAAGAGCCGCCCGAGCATGTCAAATTCGTATTCGCCACCACCGACGTCCAGAAGGTTCTTCCCACGATCCTTTCCCGCTGCCAGCGTTTTGACCTGCGGCGCATCCCGGCGGAACTGATCGCCGGACACCTTCAATACATTGCCGAAAACGAGCGGATCACCCTGGAACCGGCCGCCGCTCGCGCCATAGCCAAGGGAGCCGACGGGGGATTGCGAGATGCCGAGTCGATGCTCGATCAACTCGTCGCTTTTTGTGGCGAAACCATCACCGAGGCCGACGTCCTTTCCGTGTTCGGCTTCACCGCCGCGCAGACGGTGTCCGATCTTTGCGAACATCTCCTCAACGGGGACGCCCCGGCGGCGCTCGGCGTTGTGCTTGCCCAAGCGCAGGCGGGCCGCGACTTGAGCCGGTTGATGACCGATTTGATTGGCCATTTGCGCAACCTGCTCGTCGCAAAAGCCGATCCCGACGGGATCGCGGCGGAAGTCGGCGCGGAGGTTTTGGGAACGCTCCAATCGCAGGCCGACCGGATCGCTTTTGACCGGCTCCTGGATTTGATCGAGCAATTTGCCGCCGCCGAGGGGCGGATGAAATGGGCTCCCAACAAGAAGTTGCATTTCGAGATTGCCGTGATCAAGGCGATCCAGACGCTGGGGCAGGCGACTTTGACCGAAGTGCTCGACACCCTCACGGCGATCAAGACCGGGGGGGAACTTCCGGCAGCCAAAACGGCTCCGGTTTCCCGCGCTCCAGCCCAAACCGTGCTAAAACCGGAACCGGCTCCCGAACCGGCTCCGCGCCGTTCCCTGGTCGCCGCGTTCCATAAGGAAACTGCCCCAAAACCAACGCCCAAGCCAATTCCCCGGCCCGAGCCGGTGGTTGAGCCCACCCCGGAACCGCAATCCGTATCAGAACCTCCGCAGCCTGAAACGGACGACTCGTCGCATGCTCCATGGGAAGAAGCCCCCGCTGTCATGGAGCTTCCCAAAGAAGAGCCGCAGGACCAAACACTCTCGTTGTTTAGCGAAGAGCAACTCCCCACGGTTCAGGAACCGCCGATTCCCGTTCCCGTCGTGGAAGAAGCGCCGGAGGTTGAAGAAACCCCGGAGCCGCCCGCCGAGCCGGAAGTTCAAGCCGAACTGAAAACGGAGCCGTCCGCCGCCGATCCCGCCATCTGGCTCCAACTCATTCAGGAAGTTCGGGCCAAAAAGCCGCTCTTGCGCAGTTGGGTGGAATCCGGGACATTCATAGGGATTGAAAACGGCGTTTGCACCCTGGCCTTCCCGGAAGGGGCATCCTTTGTGATGGAGTCGCTCGGAAAACCGATCCCGCGCCAATTCCTTGAGGAAACGCTCTCCCGTTGCGCGGGGCAGCCGATCACCCTCAAGCTGGAACTCCGCCCCGGGCTGGTTGTCACGCCCATTGATCTCCCCGAACGCGAGCCGGAGCCGACCGTCGATCCGATGGAGGAGTACAAAAACGACCCGCTCATCCGGCACGCACTGGAACTTTTTAACGCAGAAATCCAAACCCGCTGATCCCATGAACATCCAGAAAATGATGAAAGAGGCGCAAAAAATGCAAGAGAAGCTTGCCCGCGCCCAGGAAGAACTCGCCTCCAAAACCGTCGAAGCCACCGCAGGCGGCGGCAAAGTGACCGTCGTGGCCACATGCGGCGGCGATGTGCTTTCGGTTAAAATCAGCAAGGAAGTTGTCGATCCCGAAGACGTGGAATTTCTCGAAGATCTCGTATTGACCGGCGTGAAGGCAGCCATCGCCAAAGGCAAAGAGATTTCGCAGCAGGAAATGGGCAAGCTGACCGCCGGAATGGGGCTCCCTCCGGGGTTGATGTAAGTCGATGCTATTTAGACTTCACATCGTTTACTCTTGGTATAACACTGCGTAGGAATGAGTCGATTTGAATATCCTGCGCTTTTGATTGCCGCAGTTGTGAGTTTCACCGGGCCTGGAGCGGCTCGGGCGGAAGAGGCGCGTCCCGATACGATTGTCATTGATGTTGATTCCCAGGAATTGAAGGTTGTCAAAAAAGGGCAGGAGGTCGCCAAATTCCCGGTTTCCACTTCCAAATTCGGGGTGGGGGACGATTTGCACAGCTACAAAACGCCTTTGGGACAGCTCAAGGTGTGTGCAAAAACGGGCGAGCAACTCCCGGAAGGGGCGGTTCTTAAACATGGCCGTTTTACCGGCGAGGTGCTGCCTCCCAACGCTCCCGGACGCGATCCGATTGTCACCCGCATGATCCGTCTCGCGGGTCTCGAAAGCCGGAACAAGCATGCGTTCGCGCGGGGAATTTTCATTCATGGCACGCCGGAAGAAAGCCGCATCGGGCAGCCGGTGAGTTGGGGCTGTATCCGCATGCGCTCCAAGGATGTCGTCGTGCTTTTCAAAGAAGTGGCGGTGGGAACCCGCGTGTTGATCCAAGGCACCGGCCATCCAAAGAGTCTGCCGGAGCAAATCGGCGAATGGGTGTCCAACTGGTGGTCGTAACGAGATGCTCGCGTATTACATCGATCATTTCAGCCCCTTTATCGTCGAGTTCTGGAACGGCTTTGGCATCCGCTGGTATGGGACGGCCTACGTCATGGCGTTTTTTCTCGGTTACTGGATCTTGTGCTGGTTTGCCCGGCACGGCTATTCGGAGTTGAAGGAAGATAAAATCAGCGACTTCATCGCCTCAACCGCTCTCTTCGGCGTGCTGCTGGGGGGACGGCTCGGCTATTTTCTTTTTTATGATCCGGAAGGCTTTTTGCGAAATCCGCTCCAGTTTTTTCAGGTTTGGGAAGGCGGCATGGCCAGCCATGGCGGGATTCTGGGAATTGTGATCTTCACCTTCTGGTATTCGCGACGGCATAAAGTCTCGTGGATGGGGCTGGGGGATAACCTCGTGGTCGCCGCGCCATTGGGCATCTTTTTTGGACGTTGCGCGAACTTCATCAACGGCGAGTTGTATGGCCGGATTACTCATGTCTCGTGGGCAATGCAATTTCCGCGCGAGATCACCGAAAATCCGGAATTGGCAGAGCGCGCGGTGGATGCTTGCGTGCAGATCAATCCCGCCCTCAACAACCCGGACGCGATCGTGACCGCCGCGCAAACCAGCGAACCGGTGCGGGCTGCCCTGGCGGGGATTTTGAACCCGCGCTATCCGTCGCAATTGATCGAGGCGGTTTTGGAAGGACTCCTCCTATTTGTCCTGCTTTGGCTCATCCGCACCCGGACGAGGGTGGCCGAAGGGGTTACGACGGGAGCGTTTTTTGTCTTCTACGCTTTGTTCCGGATTTTGGGCGAGCAGTTCCGTGAACCGGACGCGGGGGTGGCTTTCACGCTGGGTCTCACACGCGGCCAGTTCCTTTCGCTATTCATGATCCTGTTCGGCCTCGCCTTTATTGCCAACGCCGTTCGCCGCAACCGGCCCGCGCCGCGGCCTGCCTAGCCGGGTTGCTGGTAATCGACTTTGAATCCCGCTTGCCGCACCGTATTGGTGATCTCCTGCCAGGTCACGCCAAGCGGATTGTAGATCACATGGACGCCGGTGGCCGTAATCCGGGCGGTATGGACCCCGTTGATTTGGCGCAACACTGCTCGGAGGTTTTCTTCGGCTACTTCGTCACCGATATCATTGATCTCGAGTTCCAGCTCTTTGAAGTCTGACATCAATGAGAGTTTCGGCTTGCGAACGGCGTCTGGATGGTGATGGTCAATGCCGAGATGAAACGACGCCCACCCAACCGCAATCCTTTTGCCGAGACGCAGGCTGCGGCAATCGCCGAAGTGAAGGCGGTCTATGCGGAGCTTGCCCGGCGTCCCGTGGAACGCAATTGCACGCTCCTCACCCAGTGCTGCCAATTCAAGATCACCGGGGCGACCCCTTATTTAACCAAGGGGGAGGCGCTCGTGGCGGCGCGTGGGGTGCGCGCGGCGGGGCGCAAGGCGCTTCCGGAACGGACCGACGGGGCGTGTCCGCTGCTACATGCTTACACCGGCCGGTGCATGATTTATAACGAGCGGCCTTTGGGCTGCCGAACCCATTTTTGCGATGCCGCCGGGGGGGCGTATGCACGGGGAGAGGTGATCGATCTCATTCGCCGCCTGGAAAAAGTGGACGCGCTCCTAAATGGCGACGGCCCCCGGATGTTGCCGGGAGCCGTTGCGGATGCGCTCGCCGAAATGCGGTAAGCCTGCCACCAATGGGACCTTATGGGATCTTATGGGAGTAATGGGGCTAATGGGAGTTATGACTAAAAACATAAGTCCCATGCCTCCCATTATTCCCATTAAGCGGTGGCCGGTTGGCTGGCGGTGAAGGTCAGTTTGACGCTCCCCGAGGCGCTGACGGTCACGGTATCTCCGGATTTGATCACCGAACGCAGAAGTTCTTCCGCGATCGGGTCTTCCAGGAACCGCTCCACCGCGCGTCGCATCGGACGCGCTCCGTAGGCCGGGTCGTATCCCTTCTCGATCAGGAATTCGTGGGCGCTCTCGTCCAGAACCAGTTCGATCTCCTTATTTTTGAGGCGTGCCGCGACTTTGTTGACCTCCAGATCGACGATTTTGACGAGATCCGGCTTGCTCAAGGTGTGAAACACGATCAGGTCGTCGAGCCGGTTAATGAACTCCGGTTTGAAAACGCGCTTCGATTCTTCCAGGATTTTCTCGCGCATCGTTTCGTAACCGGCGGTTTCCGTCGCGGTCGGCGCGCCAAACCCGAGGGTCGTCTGCTTCTTGATCAACTCGGCCCCGACGTTGGAGGTCATGATGATGATTGTGTTGCGGAAGTCGATTTTGCGCCCGAGCGAGTCGGTCACTTTGCCTTCCTCAAGGATCTGCAACAAAAGATGCATGACATCCGGGTGCGCCTTTTCAACCTCGTCGAAAAGGATCACGGAATAGGGACGCCTACGGACCGCTTCGGAAAGCTGGCCCCCTTCCTCGTAACCGACGTAGCCGGGAGGCGACCCGATGAGCCGCGAGGCGGTGAACTTCTCCATGTACTCGGACATGTCGATCTGGATCAGGGCGTCGCGGTCGCCAAACATGAACTCGGCAAGCGCGGCGGTGAGGAACGTTTTCCCGACGCCGGTGGGCCCGAGAAAAATGAACGAGCCGATGGGACGCCGTGGATCTTTGAGGTCGGCACGCGAACGGCGCAACGCCTTGGAGATCGCAGTGATGGCTTCATCCTGGCCGATGACGCGCTTTTTAAGCTCCTCTTCCATTGCCAGGAGCTTGGCGGTTTCGGCTTGTTCCATCCGGTGAAGCGGGACGCCCGTGGTCTTCGAAACGACCGAGAGAATGTCGTCATCGCTGACGACGACTTCCTTTTCTTCGCGCTGTTGACGCCATTCATCCAGGATTTTTTCGAGCTTCTCCTTGGCTTGCTTCTCGGTGTCGCGCAAGGCGGCGGCTTTCTCGAAATCCTGGGCTTTAATGGCAGCCTCTTTCTGCCCCCGGATTTCTTCAATCTCGGTTTCGATATGTTTGACGTCCGGTGGCCGGGTCATCGCGGCGATGCGGGCGCGGGCTCCGGCTTCGTCCATGACGTCGATCGCCTTGTCCGGCAGGAACCGGCCGGTGATGTAGCGGTCGGAGAGCTTGGCGCAAAGTTCCAGCGCTTCATCGGTGATCTTGGCCCGGTGATGCGCTTCGTATTTCGGGCGCAGCCCTTTCAAAATCTCGATGGTATCCTCGACGTTCGGGGCTTCCACCTTGACGGTTTGGAAACGGCGTTCCAGGGCTCCGTCTTTCTCGATGTGTTTGCGGTATTCGTTGAGCGTGGTCGCCCCGATGCACTGCAATTCGCCCCGGCTCAGGGCCGGTTTGATGATATTGGAGGCGTCCATGGCCCCTTCGGCGGAGCCTGCGCCGACAATGGTGTGCAACTCGTCGATGAAGAGCAGAATGTTTTTGCTGCGGCGGATTTCATCCATCACCGCTTTGATGCGCTCCTCGAATTGGCCCCGGTATTTGGTTCCGGCAACCATCAGGGCGAGGTCGAGCGTCACGACTTTTTTGTCGCGCAAAATTTCGGGAACATTCCCCCCGGCGATTTCCTGGGCCAACCCTTCGACAATGGCGGTTTTGCCGACCCCTGCTTCACCGAGCAATACCGGGTTGTTCTTGGTGCGGCGGCAGAGAATCTGGACGACCCGTTCGATCTCGTTATGCCGTCCAATGACCGGATCGAGTTCGTTCTTTTGGGCCATCTCGGTGAGGTCGCGCCCAAAAGCGCGCAGGGCAGGGGTTTTCACCTCTCCTTTGCGAACGCCCGGTTCGGCGGCACCCCCCGCGCTGGCGGAAGGGTGCGCTTCCTCTTCCATCTCCCCCTCGGTCGGGGTGAAATTGGGATCCAGCTCTTTGAGGATTTCGTTGCGGGTCTTCTCGATATCGACTTCGAGGTTTTTCAAAACCACGGCGGCGACCCCTTCCCCTTCCCGCAAAAGGCCCAGCAAAATGTGTTCGGTGCCGACGTAGGAATGATTGAGCGACTTGGCTTCTTTTCCTGCCAGCGCGAGCACTTTTTTAACGCGCGGGGTGTACGGAATGTTGCCGACGATTTTGCCTTCGGGTCCGGCGCCGACTTGTTTTTCGACCTCCGCCCGGACGGCTTCGAGTTCGAGGCCCATTTTTTGAAGGACGTTCACCGCCACTCCCTGACCCAGTTTGATAAGCCCCAGGAGGAGGTGCTCGGTGCCGACGTAGTTGTGATTGAACCGCTCGGCTTCCTTGCGGGCGAGGGCAAGCACTTGTTGGGCGCGTGGTGTGAAGTTATTCATGGTGAGTTTCTCCGGTTGGCGGACTGGGGAGGACGACTTTGCTGGTGTCCGGGTTGGGGAACGCTCTGAGTTTCTCCCGGATGATTTGCGCGCGCAACGTGTCACGCCCCTCGGGGTCCAGTTTCGGCTGCGAAGCGATGCTTTGCAAGTGAGCGGGTTGAGTGATGACGAAAAGGTCGTCGATATCTTTCTGGCGATCGGGTGGGAAGAAGCCAATATCGACCCCCAATTTCAGGAAAGAAAGGAGATTTAATGCCTCCTTGGAGGTCATGGCGTAGGCATGCGAAAGGATGCCAAAGCCGCGCCCGATGTTGTCCAAAAGGGTGCCGGGCTTTTTCTGGAGCAAGACCTGCCGGGCGTTTTCTTCGTTCTCGATGATCTTCTCGATGACCTTGTTGAGCTGCGAAATGATCTCTTCTTCCGGTTCCCCCAACGTGATCTGGTTGGAGATCTGGAACAAGTTGCCCATCGCCTCGGTCCCCTCGCCATAAAGCCCGCGCACAGCCAGGCCGATTTTGTTGATCGCCTGAATGACCGGGTTGATCTGGTCGCTCAAAACAAGGCCGGGGAGGTGGACCATCGCCGAGGCGCGCATGCCGGTGCCGACGTTGGTGGGGCAGGCGGTCAGGTAGCCCAAGTGGGGATGAAAGGCGTAGTCGAGCTTGGTTTCCAGCGTGGTATCGACTTTGTCGAGCGCTTTGAAGGCATTGCGAAGTTGCAAGCCGGGTAGCAGCACTTGCATCCGGAGATGATCCTCCTCGTTGATCATGATGCTCAACGCTTGCTTCTGGTCCACAACAACGGCGCTTCCGGCCCCCTTGGCGGCATGCTCGCGGCTGATGAGATGGCGTTCCACCAACGCCTGTTTTTCCAGAGCGCTCAGTTCCTGGAGGTAGGATGAGAGGGCGTCCTCCATCTCGGGGAGGGCTTCCACCTGCGGCTTGATGAGTTCCAAGATTTGGAGCCGGTCATTTTTTTTGGCCCAGCCGGGGAATGGATGGCCGCGAAGGTTCCGAGCCAGGCGGACCCGGCTTGAAATGACGATTTGGTGATGCGGGCCGCCATCCCGAGCCCACTCACCACTGCTCGAAAAAAGGCTGCTTATTTTCACTTTGTTTGTTCCAGTTCCCTAAGTTGATCGCGCAGGTTGGCGGCGTTTTCGTAGTTTTCTTCCAACACCGCTTTGTCCAGGTCGCGCTTGAGCTGTTTCACGCGGGCTCCCATCTCGATGCTCCGTTTGAGCCGGGCGGGAATTTTTCCCGCATGGGTGGTGCGCCGGTGCATTGCCTTGAGGAGTCCTCCCAAACCTTCCGCAAACGTATCGTAGCAAACCGGGCAGCCGAGCCGACCGGTTTTCTTGAAATCGGCCTGGGTAAATCCGCAGGAAGGGCACCGTGGCAAGGGCGCTCCCTTTTCAACCGGTTGTTCGGCTCCCAAACCCGGCAGGAGATCGACCAACGCAAACGAGAGGGGATCGGTGACCCCTTTTTCTTTGGAACAAGATTCGCACAAGTTCACCTTCTGCATCTTGCCCTCGACAATTTGCGTCAGAAACACCGTCGCCTGATTAGCTTTGCATACGTCGCAGACCATGGTGGGTTTTTCCTTTAAATATTCCTCCTAATAGATCGGCGTGCCGGAGGCTTGTGTCAACTCCCGGAAACGCTTGATAAATTTTGCAGTCAACATTCCGGGGATGCCATCGCCAATCGGGCGCGCATCGAGGCTCACCACTGGGATGACTTCCGCTGCCGATCCGGTCAGGAAAAACTCGTCCGCCGTGTACAAATCGTAGCGCGTCAGGTCAATTTCATGCACCACGGTTCCAAATTCCCGGGCGATCCCGATCACTACGTTCCGGGTGATCCCACAAAGCGCCCCGGCGGAAGTGGGAGGGGTAAAAAGTTCCCCTTTTTTGAAGATAAAAACATTGTCGCCGGTGCATTCGGCCACATATCCCTGCTCGTTGAGCATGAGCCCTTCGCCCGCGTCGCCCGCCTCGATTTTGGCCATGATGTTGTTGAGGTAATTGAGCGACTTGACCGCCGGGGTCAACGCGCCGGGAGCCATCCGGCGGGTTGCGCAGGTGACGACGGTGAGGCCGTTTCGATAAAGCTCCTCGGGATAAAGGGTGATCGCGGAGGCGATGATGATGACGGTCGCTTTTTTGCAGTTTTTGGGATTGAGCCCCAGGTCGCCCACGCCGCGCGTGACGACCAACCGGATGTAACCGTCGCGCAGATTGTTTTTACGGCAGCTTTCCAGTGTTGCTTCGGTCAATTCGGCCTTGGTGAGCGGGATGGTAAGGGCGATCGCTTTGGCGGAGTCGAAGAGGCGGTCAATGTGGTCTTCCAGCCGGAAAACGCGGCCGTTGTAGAACCGCATGCCCTCGAAAATGCCGTCCCCGTAGAGCAGACCGTGGTCGAACACGGAAACCTTGGCTTCGCTTTCAGGGTAAAAAACTCCATCAATGTAGATCGTCTTCATAAATTTAAAAATGACAGGCGCACCGTGCGGTCGCAAACCGTTGAACCAAGGGAAACCGAATCTCAAGCCTCCTGTTTCAAGAGGCCGTCGATGATCTCCACTTTGCGGTCTCCGCGTTCGGCCAACCGTGCGTCGTGAGTCACAACCAGCAATGTTTTCTGGTTTTCCCGCACCAACGCAAGCAGCAAATCGACGATCGTCTCCCCGGTTTTGGAATCCAGATTGCCGGTCGGCTCGTCCGCGAAGATCACGCTCGGATCGTTGATGATGGCCCGCGCTATGGCGACGCGCTGTTGTTCGCCGCCCGAGAGTTCCCCCGGAAGATGGGCCTGGCGTTCGGCCAACCCGACGCGCTCCAGCGCTTCCTGGGCCATTTTGCGATCCGCCCGGCTGCCGATCATCGTGGGGAGCATGACGTTCTCCAGAGCGGTCAATTCCGGCAAAAGAAGGTAGCCTTGAAACACAAAACCCATCCGCTCGTTGCGGACCCGGGCGGCTTCCCGCTCGCTGCCGCCATAAAGTTGCCGCCCCTCAAAGGCGACCGTCCCCGATTCCGGCCGCTCCAGCCCGGCCAGCGTGTATAGCAAGGTCGTTTTGCCCGCGCCGGACGCTCCCACAAGGAAAACCGATTCGCCGCGGTTGACGTCGAGCGAGATTCCCCGGAGGACGTCGATCTTGCGCTTGCCGATGGTGAATGAAAGGCGCAAATCCCGTGCGCTGAGGTGGACTTTGCTGTCGGAATGAAAAAGGGAATCGGTCATTGCAACGGCTAGGTTAACGGGTCCGGGCGCGCTTGGCTAGAGCCATTAGGGAATAGGAAAAAATCCGAGCCGCTGGGCTTCAGCCAGCGTTTTTCTTTGCCACCGGCTTCAGCCGGTGGAAGGGGCTCCATGGAGTTCTTGAGCCGGCTTTAGCCGGGCTTTTTATATTGAAAAGGAGAAGCCCGGCTAAAGCCGGCATTGAAGGCGTTTTTTACAGTGTCTTAGTGGCCACCCTTAGTTGCCGCATCCCTTCGAATAGGACAATCCCGACCGCTGTGGCAAGGTTGAGGCTCCGCGTTTTCTGGGTCATCGGGATCGTCAGGCAACGTTCGGGATGGGCGGTCAACATCGGTTCCGGGAGTCCCTTGGTTTCCCGTCCAAAGACCAGGAAATCGCCCGGCTGGAACGCGGCCTCTTCATAAGCCCGCTCGCACTTGGTCGTCAAATACCAGAAACGCCCGGCCGGATTCGCCGCTTGAAGCTGGGCGAAGTTGTCCCAGACTTTGACCTTGGTTTCCTTCCAGTAGTCGAGCCCGGCCCGCTTGAGGGTTTTGTCGTCAATGGAAAAACCCAACGGGCGCACCAGGTGGAGCGTGGCGTCGGTGGCGAGACAAAGGCGGCCAATGTTGCCGGTATTCGGCGGGATTTCGGGTTCGATCAGGACGACGTTGAACATGGAAAAACCGAACCCTAGCAGAAACACAGGGAACCCCGCAACGCACACCTGTTCGAACGGTTTGGACGCGCGTCCCCGGCTTGCAAACCGAACAGAATGAGGAAGCAAGTCGTCCTTGTCATTGCTCTGCCGATAAGATTGAATGTCATACAACCCGGAAGGAAACCTCATTATGAATGAAACAGCCAGCGACACCGATGTGAACAGCGAAAGCAAATTTGAAGCCGGAAAAGCCCATGCCAAGCAGGCTGCCGAGGAAATTCGCGCTGCTGCCGAAGAAAAGGCGGCCCAGTTGCGTTCCGTGGCAGAAAGCAAAGCCTCGGAATACCGCGCCACCGCCGAAGCCAAAGCCCAGGAATACAAGGCCAAAGCCGGAGAGACCTACGAGCAAGTTCGCAACCGGGCCCACACACTCCAGGAGGAGGGGGAGGCTTATGTGCGCGAAAACCCGCTAAGGGGCGTGCTCACGGCGCTCGGAGTCGGCTTTATCCTCGGTCTTCTTATCCGCCGCTAAGGCGGTCAGATCATGACTGAATACACGCCGCCGTCTCAAAAACGGCCGGAGGGCGCCGGTTTGCCCGCGCATCTCCTCTCCTTGCTCGCTTCCGTTGCGGCTTACCTGAAGGCCCGGCTCGAATTGGCCGGGCTCGAAGGCAAAGACGCGGCGGGTTATGGATTGAAGGCGATCCTGTATCTGGTCGCGGCTTTGGGTTTGGTCGCTTTTGGATACGCCTTTTTATGGATCGGCCTGATCGCATTGATCGCCTCGCTTTTGCCGACCCATTGGGGTTGGATCGTCCTGGCAATGGGAGTGCTGCACGCCGGGGTCGCCGCGATTTGCGTGGCCGCTGCCGCAGCTCAATGGAAAAAGCCGTTCTTCGGGGGAACTCTTGAGGAATTCAGAAAGGATCAGGAATGGTTGAATCAACAAAAATGAGAGACGACCGCAAGGCCCAGTTGATCGCCGAGCTGGAATGGTCGCGCAGTGAACTCGCCCGGAATCTTCGCTCCGTCCATGGCGATCTCGATGTTCCGTCCCGCTTCCGGCATTCCGTGGTCCATCGGACAACCGCCTGGTTGGGCGGCGCGGCGCTTGCGGGCTGGATTCTTTCGCGTTTGCCGTCTCGCAGGAAGAAGCCCAAGCCGGCGGCTCTGCCGGGTCATGATAAAGGTTGGATGAAGGGGGCGGGGCGCACCGGGATCTTACTGGCGACTCTCAACGCGCTTTTTAACCTCTCGAAACCGTTTATAGCCACCTTTGCCCGCCGGAAAATTCAGCAGATGGCTTCCCGAAGCGAGATCGGCTTGCGTTGAATTGCCAACGCCAGCCTTGAACTCCCTTCTCTGGCATGGCGATTTTTTTAAATTCGCCATGCGTTTTGAATTGATTTCAAGCCCGCTCTGGTGTCGTTTTTCCTGACTGCCAATGTCTGAAATCCCCCCTCCATCCCCAGCGGTAGAACCCGGCGAAATACAAACGCTTGAGCATGTTGACCGTTATCTGATGATCGGCCAGGAATCCGCTGCCTCGGATATCCATCTTTGCGTCAATAGCCAGCCGATCTGGCGGCGCAACGGTCAGCTCGAACCGATCTGGCTGAAGGCGCCGCGTCTCAGCGCCGCCGATACCGAGCGGCTCGCCATGGGGTTCCTGAACGAGGAACAGCGCTGCAAGCTCGCCACGCGCGGCGACGCCGATTTTGCCTACTCGAACGATTTTGGACGGTTCCGCACCAGCGTCGTCCGGCACCGGCTCGGCTACGACATGACCTTCCGCATCATTAATACCGAGTTGCGGAGCATGGAAGACCTCGGGCTGCCTCATTCCCTCAAACTGCTCACCCAATACCACAACGGCCTCGTGCTGGTGACCGGGTCGGTCGGCAGCGGCAAATCGACGACACTCGCCGCTTTGGTGGACGAGATCAATGTGGCGCGGCACGACCACATCATCACGCTTGAGGACCCGATCGAATACGTCGTCCCATCCAAGAACTGCCACGTCACCCAGCGTGAAGTCCACACCCACACCAACTCCTTTGCGGCGGCGTTGCGCGGGTCGTTGCGTGAAGACCCGGACGTCATCATGGTGGGGGAAATGCGCGATCTGGAGACCATCCAGCTCGCCATCACCGCCGCGGAAACCGGTCACCTGGTTTTGGGAACCCTGCACACCGGCAGCGCCTCCCGCACCTTGGACCGTGTGCTCGACGTTTTCCCCACCGACCAGCGCGAGCAAATCCGCGTCATGGTCAGCGAATCGTTGCGGGGCGTCGTCAGCCAGCAGCTCGTCCCGCGCATGGACGGCAAGGGGCGCGCGCTCGCGCTGGAAATCCTCGTCAACACCCCGGCCGTGGCCGCCACCATCCGCGACGGCAAGACGTTCATGCTGCCGGGCATCATCCAGACCGGCCGCAAGCTCGGCATGCAGCTCATGGACGACTCCCTTATGGCACTTTACGACAAAGGGATCATCTCGCAGGAAGAAGCCTACGCCCGCGCCGAGCAGAAGCAATTAATGAGGCAACACTTCGCCCACTGATCTTCCCCCCATGGCCTACATCGACCAGTTTTTCCAAGTCCTCATCACCGCCGGGGCATCCGATCTTCACCTTGCCCAGGGCCAGCCTCCCAAGATCCGTCGGCACGGCGATATTATCCCGATTCGCAACGAAGCCCTCACCATTGAAGAATGCGCCTACATGATGAGCGAAATCGCCGGGCCGGAACGGTGGGCCCGCTTTGAAGCATGCGGCGATCTCGACTTCGCCTACGAGATGGACGCCGAATCCCGGTTCCGTTGCAACTTTCTCAAGCAAACCAACGGCTACGGCGCGGTTTTTCGTCTCATTCCGACCAAAATCCTGACGCTGGAGGAACTCGGCATCCCCGCCATCGTCAAAGAGTTTTGCAAGCTGCGCGGCGGGTTGGTTCTCGTCACCGGCCCGACCGGTTCCGGCAAAAGCACGACGCTTGCGGGCATGATGGATTACATCAACGTCAACTATTCCCGGCACATCGTCACCATTGAGGAGCCGATCGAATTCGTCCACAACAACAAAAAGAGCATCATCACCCAGCGCGAAGTGCCCGACCACGCCCCGGACTTCCCGACCGGCCTCAAAGCCGCCTTGCGTGAGGACGCCGACATCGTGCTCGTCGGTGAAATGCGCGACTTGGAAACCATCTCGCTGGCGCTCACCGCCGCCGAAACGGGGCTCCTCGTATTCGGCACCTTGCATACCAACAACGCGCGCAAGACGGTTGATCGTCTCGTGGACGTTTTCCCGTCCGACCAGCAGGGGCAGGTCCGCACCATGCTTTCCGCGTCGCTGCGAGGAGTCGTCGCCCAGTTGCTCCTCAAACGGAGCGACAAACCGGGGCGCATCGCCGTCAACGAAATCCTCGTCGGCAACACGGCGGTCTCCGCCATCATCCGTGAAGGGGCGACCCAGAAACTGCAAGACGTCATCGTCGGCGGCAAAGGGCAGGGGATGCAATTCATGGATGACGCCATCTGGAGCGTCATGCAGCAAGGGATCGTCTCGCCGCACGAAGCTTACATGAAAGCGATCGACAAAAACCGCTTCAAAGTATTCCTCTCCGCGGAAGAAGCCGATCTCGCCAACTCCTCGGGTGCGGTGGCATAGGGCGAGGGGATTTCTTTTCACGCTAAGCCGCAAAGCCGCAAAGAAAATACGGCGTTATGGCCGGGCTTTTCTTCTCGTTCCCAAGTTGCACTTGGGAATGCCCTCTCCCGCGAAGTTTCACTTCGCAACCGCCGATGACATCCTTCGCCTGGAACTGCACAATATTCTCCCATTGCCCCGCCCCCCTTTGCGTCTTTGCGAGAAAACAAAAAAGCCCCATCTCCCCCTGTAAAAAGATTCGCAAACAAGGTTGAGCCTGCCGCCCAACCCGGTATAAGATTCTCTTTTACCTATGGCCACTCCGTTCAAATACCAGGACCCGTTCCCGCTCGGCAAAGACGATACAGAATACTACCTCCTTTCCCGCGACGGCGTCTCCGTGGGCGAATTTGAAGGACAGGAAATTCTCAAAGTCGCCCCGGAAGCCCTCACCGCTCTTTCCCGCGCCGCCTTCCGCGATTGCGCGTTCATGCTGCGTCCCAAGCATTTGGCACAAGTGGCCGCGATCCTCGACGACCCCGAGGCCAGCGAAAACGACCGTTACGTCGCATTGACGATGCTGCGCAATGCCGAAGTCGCCGCCCGTGGCGTGCTTCCGTTCTGCCAGGACACCGGCACCGCCAATATCGTCGGCAAAAAAGGCCAGCGCGTCTGGACCGGCATCGACGACGCCGAAGCCCTTTCCAAAGGCGTTTACGAGACCTACACCGAGGAAAACCTGCGCTACTCGCAAACGGTGGCCCTCGACATGTATGAGGAAAAGAACACCGGCAACAATCTCCCGGCGCAGATCGACCTGATGGCCACTCCCGGCGGGGAATACAAATTCCTGTGCGTTGCCAAAGGGGGCGGCTCGGCCAATAAAACCTATCTTTATCAGGAAACCAAAGCCCTCTTGAACCCAAAGACGCTCATCCCGTTTTTGGTGGCCAAGATGAAGACGCTGGGAACCGCCGCGTGCCCTCCGTATCACATCGCTTTCGTGATCGGCGGCACCAGCGCCGAAGCGTGCTTGAAGACCGTCAAGCTCGCCAGCGTCAAATACCTCGACGCCCTCCCGACCCAAGGCAACGAGCAGGGCCAGGCGTTCCGTGATCTCGAACTTGAAGCCGCGCTCCTTGCGGAAGCTCAAAACCTCGGGCTGGGCGCTCAGTTTGGCGGTAAATATTTCGCGCTCGATATTCGCGTTGTCCGGCTGCCCCGCCATGGCGCTTCCTGCCCCGTCGGCATGGGCGTTTCCTGCTCCGCCGACCGCAACATCAAGGCCAAGATCAACAAAGACGGCATCTGGATCGAGAAACTCGAAAGCAACCCGGCGCGCTTTATCCCGGAGAGCTATCGAAAAGCGGGCGAGGGAGCCGTGGTCAAAATCAACCTGAACCGCCCGATGAGCGAAATTCTGGCCGAATTGAGCAAATACCCGGTCTCCACCCGGCTTTCGCTCGACGGAACCATTATTGTCGGACGGGATATCGCCCACGCGAAACTCAAAGAGCGGGTTGACAACGGCCAGGGCTTACCCGGCTACCTTAAGTCACATCCGATCTACTACGCCGGTCCTGCCAAGACGCCGACCGGAATGCCGTCGGGATCGTTCGGGCCGACCACAGCCGGACGCATGGACAGCTATGTCGATCTTTTCCAGAGCCTCGGAGGGGCGATGATCATGATTGCCAAGGGGAACCGTTCGCAGGAAGTCACCGATGCCTGCAAAAAGCACGGCGGGTTCTATCTCGGTTCCATCGGCGGCCCGGCGGCGTTGCTTGCACAGGAAAACATCAAAAAAGTGGAAGTTCTCGAATACCCGGAACTCGGAATGGAAGCCATCTGGAAGATCGAAGTGGTCGATTTCCCGGCATTCATTCTGGTGGACGACAAGGGCAACGATTTCTTTCAGCAGATCGGGAAAAGCGGCTGTAACGGTTGCGCTCCGGCCGATAACGGCCACTAAATCGCGTGAACCAATAAGCCGCCGGATCACTCTGGCGGCTTGCCCTGAAACCAACCTTCCCGTGACCGCTTCACCGACACCTTCCGCACCTCTCGCCTCCCTTGGCATTATTGCCGGGAACGGAACTTATCCGTTCGCTTTGGTCAAGTCGGCCCGCGCCGCTGGAGTTGCCCGCATCGTTGTGGCGGCTTTCGAGAACGAGACCGACCCCGCTTTGGGGGCGTGCGTTGATGAGATCGAATGGATGCGCGTTGGGCAGCTCGGGCGGCTTATCAAAGCGTTCTCTTCGCGCAAAATATCGCGCGTGATCATGGCCGGGCAGATTGCGCCGGGGAATCTCTTTGATTTGCGGCCCGATCTGAAAGCCTTCCTGGTTCTTGCCAAGCTCAAGGAGCGCAATGCGGAGTCGATTTTTGGAGCTATTGGGGACGAACTGGCCAAAGCCGGGGTGGAACTTCTCCCCGCGACGACTTTTATGGAAGAGCACCTCGCCGGGGCTGGCGTTTTCGCAGGACCGCGCCTTTCGCGCCGGGAGGAGAGCGACGTCTGCTTTGGCCTCGGCATCGCCAAGGAAGTCAGCCGGCTGGACATCGGCCAAACCGTGGTCGTCAAAGGCGGCACCGTATTGGCCGTCGAAGGGTTTGACGGCACGAACGCCACCATCCGGCGCGGCGGGCAGCTCGGCAAAGGCGGCGCCGTGGTCGTAAAGGTTTCCAAACCGAATCAGGATTTCCGGTTCGACGTGCCGGTGATCGGCCCCGCAACACTGGAAGCCGCAGCGGAAGCGCAAATCCGCGTCATCGCCGTCGAAACCGGGCGCACGCTCATCATGGAGCGCGAGCGGCTGACTGAAATGGCGGCGCGGTTGAAAATCTCCCTGTATGGAATTGAAGCCTGAAGACTTTTCCCGGCTTCCTAATTCATCTATTTTTTAACATATGCAAAAAATCAGAGTCGGCGTTGTCGGAACGGGGTCTATTGGAAAAAATCATGCCCGGGTGATGTCGGAGCTTCCCAATGTGGAGTTCGCGGCCATTTATGATGCCAATCCCGCCACCGCGGCAGAGATCGGCGGACGGCTCGGGGTGCGCGCCGTCAGTTCGCTCGACGAGTTCGCCGCTTTAATTGACGCGGCGACGATTGCCACGCCCACCCCCACGCATTTCCCGGTCGCCAAGTTCCTCCTGGAACAAGGCAAACACTGTTTGGTCGAGAAACCGATCACCGAAAACACCCAAGATGCCAAGGCGCTCGCGGACCTGGCGCAACGCCTCAAACTGGTGTTGCAGGTCGGCCACATCGAGCGGTTCAACCCGGTGCTGAGCGCCCTCGAATCGCGGCTTACCGAAGCGAAATTTATCGAATCGCACAGGCTTTCGCCTTATCCCAACCGCAGCATCGAGATCGGCGTCGTGCTCGATTTGATGATCCACGATCTCGAAATCGTGCTCCATTTGGTGCGCTCTCCCGTCAAATATGTCGATGCCGTCGGCATCGCAGTCTTGAGCAAGGGGGAGGACATTGCCAACGCCCGCATCCGGTTTGAAAACGGTTGCGTGGCCAACCTCACGGCCAGCCGGATCAGCCCGGAAAAAATGCGCAAAATCCGGGTGTTTCAGCACAACGCCTACCTGTCGCTCGATTACCAGAACCAGAGCGGAGAAATCCACCGGCTCGAAGGCGGCCAGATCATCCGCGAGGAAGTGCAAATTGCCCCAGACGAGCCGCTCAAGCGGGAACTGGCCTCTTTTGTCGAATGCGCTCGCGCCGGAGATAAACCGAAGGTTTCCGGCTACGAAGGGGCTGCGGCCTTGGAATTGGCGATTCAGATCACCCAGCAGATCGAGGCGGCTGCGAAGAAATAACGCTGAGCAGCTCCGGTTTCTCGCACAATTCACCCAACCCATGAAACTTTACCTGATTGCAGGCGAAGCCAGCGGCGACACCAGGGCTGCGGAGTTAATGCGGAGCCTCAACGCACTGGCGGCGGATCGCGGCGAAACGATTGAGTATCATGGAGCGGGCGGGCCGGAGATGAAGGCGCTCGCTTCGGCCATTGAGGACTGGAGCGGCGAAGCTGTGGTCGGCATCTGGGATGTGCTGAAAAAATATTCGTATTTTCGCGCGAAGCTGAACGCGATGCTCGGGGAAATCGAAGCCGTCAAACCGGATGCGGTGATTTTCATCGATTACCCCGGATTCAACCTGCGTCTGGCCAAAGCAATCAAGAAGAAAGATGCCTCTTCGCGGCTGATCTACTACATCAGCCCGCAGGTCTGGGCCTGGAACCGGCGGCGCATCCCGCAGATGGCGCGCATCCTCAATCTGATGCTCTGCATTTTCCCGTTCGAAAAAGAATTGTATGAAAAATCGGGGCTGAAAACTACGTTCGTCGGGCATCCATTGCTCGATTCCCTGGCCGGAAAAAAAACGTCCATTCCGCGCGAGGAAACGCTTGTGGGGCTCTTCCCCGGCAGCAGAAAAAAGGAAGTATTGCGCATTTTCCCGATGATGCTCGAAACCGCCCGGCAGATGCGCAAAGCCCAGCCGGAACTGAGGTTTGAGGCGGCGGCGGCTTCTGAAGTGCTTGTGGCAACCATGCGCGTCATGGCCGCGGGAACCGATATTACCGTGCGTTTGGGCGGCGCGCACGAATTGATGAACCGGGCGGCTGTGGGCATGGTGACTTCCGGCACCGCGACCCTCGAAGCGACCTTTTTCGAAATGCCATTCGTGCTCATCTACAAAGTCGCGCCGGTGACGTGGACGATTGGGAAATGGCTCGTTCGGGTGCCGTTCCTGGGAATCAGCAACATCCTGGCCGGGCGGGAAATTGTGCGCGAGTTCCTGCAATCCGACGCCCGGCCCAAAATTGTAGCCGACGAACTGTTGAGCCTGCTCAACAATCCCGAAAAACGGGATGCGCAGCGAGCCGAGTTCCGGCAAGTGATTGAGAGTCTGGGGCAAGGAGGAGCGAGCGAGCGAGCCGCCGAAGCGATCCTGGCGGAGCTGAACGAGGAATAAAGCAGGTGGATCGCGACCTTGCTCCGGGCGCGATGGGGCGGAGCCTGCCATTTGCCATTCACGCCCCCGTCCCAAATCGCCCGCGGAGCGGTCGATCCATCTTTGCAAACCAGCCCCAAGATAACCCTCCTTGCCTAATGTGCCTGCGCGGGAGTAAATTCGACGCATGTTATCTCGTCGCCTCCGTCGTCTTCGGGCCACCCCCGCGCTTCGCAGTCTGGTGCGCGAAACGCATCTCGCCGTTTCGGATTTGATTTATCCGCTGTTTGTGAGCGAACGGATCACCTCCCGGGTGCCGGTGGCCTCGATGCCCGGTGTCTTTCAACTCACTGTGGAAGAAGCGGCCCGCGAAGCGGCGGCAGCCTGGGGCGACGGCATTCAGAGCGTGCTCCTTTTTGGCATCCCGGTCAAAAAAGACGAACTTGCGCACCAGGCGTATGCCGAAAACGGGATCGTGCAGCAGGCCGTGCGTGCCATTAAAACTGCCGTTCCGCAGATGGTCGTCATCACCGACGTCTGTTTGTGCGAATACATGAGCCACGGCCATTGCGGGATCGCGCAGATCGAGGGCGACCACGTCAAAGTCCTTAACGACGACTCGCTGGAACTGCTTGCTCGCGCCGCCGTTTCCCATGCGGAAGCCGGGGCGGACATCATCGCGCCGAGCGACATGATGGACGGCCGGGTGGAAGCGATCCGCGAAGCCCTCGACGATGCCGGATTTGAGAACACGCCGATTATGAGCTACGCGGCGAAGTTCGCCTCCGCGTTTTACGGGCCGTTCCGCGATGCCGCCGATAGCGCGCCCCAAGCGGGGGACCGCCGCAGCTACCAGATGGACCCGGCCAACGGGCGCGAGGCTTTGCGCGAGGTGGCCCTCGACATTGAGGAAGCCGCCGATATGGTGATGGTCAAGCCGGGGCTGGCTTATTTGGACATCCTATGGCGGGTGAAAGAGCGTTTTGAAATGCCGACAGCGGTCTACCACGTCAGCGGCGAGTATGCGATGGTCAAAGCCGCCGCCGCGAATGGCTGGCTCGACGAGCGGGCGACCACGATGGAAGTGATGCTGGCATTCAAGCGCGCCGGAGCCGATCTCATCGTGACCTATGCGGCGCGCGACGTAGCGCAGTGGTTATAGAGGTAACTCGCGGAGTATACAAGATTCGCGGAGTATGCAAGAGTGGCGGAGTATGCCAGGCTTTAGCTGGCAAATCCGCTTTGCCACCGGCTTCAGCCGGTGGGTGCGCCTCTGCATAAGCTCTTGAGCCGGCTTCAGCCGGGCTTCTCTTGTGAAAAGGAAAAGCCCGGCTGAAGCCGGCTGGGGCATCGGGTTCTATGAAAACCACCAGCTAAAGCTGGTGGCAAAGGATGAAAACCGGTTAACGGCAAAATCAAATGCCCGGACCGGACATATCCTCACATTACCCCCTCTCTTTCCGCCTTTGCGCGAGAAAAACTTCAACCAGCCTTGCTGATCCTTTCCTCCAAAATCCGCACCGCTTCGTCGAACACGCGATCCACGGTGATGCCTTGCATGCAGAGGTTATTGCGGCACGGTGACTGCCGATTGTTGTAGGCGTTCACGCAAGGGCTGCAATTAAGGCCCAGCCAGATATTCGTGCTTCGCGGGGTCGGCGCGCCGAAGAGCGATGGCGTTTCGGGACCGAAAAGAGTGAGGACGTTGATCGGCGTGAGCGCGGCAAAATGGGCCGGGCCGCTGTCATTGGTGATAAGCAGTTCGCTCGCGGTGTAGAGCACCATTAAATGCCGCAGGCTGGTTCTCCCTGCCATTGAAAAGCAACGGGGCGAGCCAATCTGCCGGGCGACTTCGGCGGCAGATCCGGCTTCGCTCGGCGCGCCGGTCAAGGCGATATGGGCGCTAGGAAACTGCGCCAGGAGCCGCTGGGCGAGCGTGATATAACGTTCCGTGGGCCATTTGCGCAGCGGCAGCAGGTCGCCCGCGTTCGGGTTAAGCAGGATCAGGAATTTGGGCTCGGCTCCGTTGCTTGCGATGCGCAGAATGGTCTGGAGTTGCTCAAGCTCTCCCGGTTGCGGGGTGAAAACGGGTTGCCGCTGAAGCAATTCGGGCGCGGGGATGCCCCAAGTGGGGAGTTGCCGTGGATATTGCAACGTGGCCAGCACGAGTTCTTCAAAGATCTGGCTGGTGTGCAGGTACGGGTTGTAAAGGACGCGGTGCGTCATTAAATTTCCGCGATACGGGCCGTCGCCAAAGAACGTATGAAACCCGATGCGCCGTGGGGCTCGCGTGAGCCAGGTGAGCGCCGCCGAGGAACGGGAGAAGAATTCCATATCGATGGCGGTGTCGATCCCCAGTTCCCGAATTTTGCGCAAAGCCGCCAGCGAGTCCTTGGCCAGATCGCCGAGCGTGTCGCGCCGGATCACGATCACGTTCTGCTCCGGGATCAGCTTCAAAACATCCAGAATAAACCGGTTTTCCTCGAACACGGTAAAGTAGACGTTTTCTTTGCCGACGATCGAAACGGCCCGTTCGATTGCGTTTTGCGCGAGAACGGTCGAGCCTTGTTCGGCAAATTTGACGAACAAGATTTTCCGGGGGGCATCGGACTCGGCCGGGCGGGATGCGAAAAGCCGGAGCGCTTTATTCGCCAAGCTCAAGGCAAAGCAAATCGGGATGCCGGCCCAGCGGTCAATGATTTGTAAAACGGGAGCTGCGACAGGATCAGGCATGGTGTTAGGGAGGGATTTTTGAACCTAATCCAAGGTGGAACCGGTCGTCAAACCTTGTTGCGCGATCAATTGATTCAGGGCGCGCCGATGAGGGGCAGTGATGGCGATTGTTTCGAGTTGTTCAAGCGGAATCCATTGCTGATTCTCTGCGAGAAAAAGCGGGGTGGTGGCGGGAAAAACCGCGAGATTAACCCGGTGGTTGGTGAACGGATACCGCAAGGCGGCGAGCGGTTCGCCGGAGTGCGGTTCGGTGAGCAGCGGGAGCTTCCACATGCCTCGCCAGCGTTTTCCGGTTTGCTGTTCCAGGAGTACCCGGCCTTGGTGGACAATCCAGCCGCAATGCTCGTCGAGTTCCACGGTTTTCGGAGGTGGCCGTTTGATGGGGAGCGTTTCCGGCTCCTGCACCTGGCAAAACAGGCGCACGGGACACGCGGAGCAGCGGGGCGCACGCGGCGTGCAGATCAGAGCCCCCAGTTCCATCAGCGCTTCATTGAGCATCCCGGCTCCGCCTTCCTCCAGGCTCGGTTGCCATTGTTGGGCAATCGAACGGAGATCGTGGCCCCCGGCGGCGGTATCGACCGGTTTTCGATAATCGCACAGCCGCGCGGTGACCCGGATGATGTTGCCATCGACGGGCGGCGTCGGTTGATCGAACGCGAACGTGGCAATCGCGGCCGCCGTGTACGGACCGACTCCGGGCAACGAGCGGATTTGCTCAATTTCTTGCGGGAAAACGCCGCCCATTTTGTCGATAACGACGCGGGCCGCCGCGTGGAGATTCCGGGCTCGGGAATAGTAGCCGAGCCCTTGCCAGGCGTGGAGCACGTCGCTTTCAGACGCGGCGGCGAGCGTTGCAAAATCGGGGAAACGGACCATCCAGCGTTGGTAATAGTCGATCACCGTGGCGACCTGTGTTTGCTGGAGCATCAGTTCGGAAACCAGCACGCGGTAGGGGTCGCGCGGAGCGTCTGTGCGCCACGGCAGCTCGCGTCCGCAATCGAGGAACCAATCGGTCAATGCCGCCCGGAATTCCCGAACATCGCAAGAGAACGGATTTTTCTCGGCGCGCGGGGTTCGGTGCGTTTTGATAGGGGGCGACATGTCAGAAAAAGGCCTCACGCTCTACACCTCGCCATTGACCCCTCCGCAGGCTGCGAAATTGCGCAAGTTGCTGGAGGAGGATAACTGGGAGTTTGAGCCAAAGCCATACACTCTCTATTACGGAAAGAAGGGCAAGGTCAACGTAGCGGTGTATGAAAAAGGGCCAAAAGTGGTGGTGCAAGGCAAAGGGACCGAAGAATTTGTGACGTTCCGGCTCGAACCGGAGATTTTGGGTGAAGCGAAACTCGGCTACGAGGAGGTCCACAACGGCGAGATGTTTGAGCCGCATTTCGGTATCGATGAAAGCGGCAAGGGCGATTTTTTTGGCCCGCTGGTGATTGCCGGGGCGTATGTGGATCGCAATATCGCCCGCAGATTAATGGATGCCGGGGTGCAAGATTCCAAGCGGATCGGCTCCGACGCCCGGATTCACGCGTTGGCCAAGGTGATCCGCGAGACGCCTGGCGTGGCTTTGAGTGTCGTTGAGATTCCGCCGCTCAAATACAACGCGCTCTATGAAAAAATCGGCAACTTGAACCGGCTATTGGCATGGGGGCACGCGCGCGCCATCGAGAATTTGCTGGATCAGCGTCCCGACTGCCCCCGGGCGTTGTCGGATCAGTTTGCCAACCCGGCGCTCATCGAGCGGGCGCTCATGGCGAAAGGGCGCGGAATCAAACTAGAACAGCGGACGAAAGCGGAATCGGATCTCGCGGTGGCCGCCGCGTCGATCATCGCCCGCGAACGGTTTATCAACTGGCTGGAGCGGGCCGGGGGAAAATACGGGGTCAAGCTGCACCGGGGCGTCTCGGCCCAGGTCAAAGCGGTGGCGCGGGAGCTGGTGGCCCGAAGCGGCCCGGGGATATTAAGCGAAGTCGGCAAGATGCATTTCAAGACCGCGCAAGAGGTGGGGGGAGAGTAGAGGGGCGCCGCTCGTTTTGAGTCTCGTTTTTCTCGTTCCCGAACTCTATTTTGGGAACGCACTGGCAAGCGAAACTGAACTTCGCACGCGCTGTTTTGCATCGAGGCCTGCGAAGTGAAACTTCGCGGGAACGGGCATTACCAAGTAAAACTTGGTAATGAGAAGCGAAACTCTGTTTCCTTGAGCGCGCTATGGTTCAGAGCTTTGGTCATGCTTCACGCTCAATCGCTCTCAACGCTTTACGAAACGGAGTTTCGCAAACAACGGCATTCCCAAACAGAGTTTTGGAATGAGTTGCCAAGCGTGTTGCCAATGGGTTCTCCTTTGCGGCTTTGCGTCTTTGCGTGAGACCCAAAAACGCTCCGATTCGCCTTACGTCAACTGCACCTTCTTGCTGCCCTTTTCGATCCGGCCGATCGGACGGCCACGGGTGAGGAGCACGGTTTCGCGGACGTCTTTTTCGGAGACGACCAGCGTCATGCCGATCCCCATGTTAAAGACTTGATACATTTCCGCGAAATCGACGCCGCCGTTTTCCTGGATGATCTGGAAGAGGGCCGGGACTTTCCACTTTTTGGTGTCGATGACGGCGTCGCAGTTTTCCGGCAGCACGCGCGGGAAGTTGTCAACCAAGCCGCCGCCGGTGATGTGAGCAATCCCTTTGACCAAGCCGTCGGGCAGGGTCGCCAGGAGCGGTTGGTAGTTGCGGTGGACGCGAAGCAGTTCTTCGCCGATCGGCTTGACGACGCCGGGCAGCTTCGAGGTCAGCTTCAATTTCATCGTCTCGAAAAGGACTTTGCGGGCGAGCGAGTAGCCGTTGGTGTGGAGGCCGTTGGATGGGAGGCCGATGACTACGTCGCCGGGCTTGATCTTGCTGCCGTCGATCATCTTTTTGCGATCCACGACGCCGACGATGGTTCCGGCGAGGTCGTATTCGCCAGCTTGATACATGCCGGGCATTTGCGCGGTTTCGCCGCCGATGAGGGCGCATCCGCCCGCTTTACAGGCTTTCGCAAAACCGGAAAGGAGGTCTTCGAAAACTGCCGGTTCGAGTTTCTCCGCGCCGATATAGTCGAGGAAGAACAAAGGGCGGGCTCCGAGGACGGCGATGTCGTCGATGCAATGGTTGACCAAATCCTGGCCGACGGTGTCGTGGCGTTTGGCGGCAAAGGCGACCTTTAATTTCGTGCCGACGCCGTCCACGCTTGAGACAAGCACCGGGTCCTTCATCCCTTTGAAATTCGCGCGAAACAAGCCGCCAAATCCTCCGATTTTGCCAAGCACTTCCGGGCCGTGCGTGATTTTGACCATGCTCTGGATGCGGCTCTTTACGGCGTTGCCGAGATCCACGTCCACACCGGCTAGGGCGTAGGCTTTTTTGGAACGGGTGGCGGTTTTTTTGCTGGTTGGTTTGCTGGCCATAAAATAGGTGAGAAGTTTGATCCGCAGATTTTCGCCGATTAAGAAAGAGGATTATTGGTTAAAAAATAAAGAATAAGGTTTTTCGCAGGAAATTGAAAAAGTTTTAAAATCTGCGTTTATCTGCGAAATCTGCGGATTGCCTTTATTGAAGCGGAAAAAGTTCCTGTTGCGGGACGGGTTCAATCAATTGCGTGGCCCGGTTGCGGCGGCGTTCCATGATGAATTTGTCAACTTTCGGGTCCACCGGGATCGGGTAGTCGCCGTTGAAACAAGCGAGGCAGAATCGGTTGGCATTTTTTTCGGTCGCCCGCACCATCCCGTCGATGTCGAGATAGCCGATCGAGTCCGCGCCCAGGTATTCCCGGATTTGGTCCATGGAACACTGGTTGGCGAGCAGGTTGGCGGGATCGGGGAAGTCGATGCCGTAATGACACGCGTGCCGATGGGGAGGGCACGAGATGCGCATGTGGACTTCGGCGGCTCCAGCTTCGCGCAAATTGATGACGCGCGCCCGGGCGGTGGTGCCGCGCACGATGGAGTCGTCAACAACCACGACGCGCTTGCCTTTCACCGCTTCTTTGATGAGGTTCAGTTTGACCCGCACGTTGAAGTCGCGGATTAATTGGCTGGGCTGGAGGAAGGTGCGCCCGATGTAGTGATTGCGGACGAACGCGTGTTCGTAACGGATGCCGAGTTCTTCGGCGAACCCGAGCGCGGCGTAGTTGCCGGAGTCCGGCACCGGGACGACAATATCGGCTTCGACCGGGTGCAGGCGGGCCAGTTCGCGGCCCATGGCGGTACGGACTTTGGCGACATTGATGTCGTCAATGATGCTGTCGGGGCGCGCGAAGTAGACGTATTCGAACATGCAGAACGCGCTCTTTTTGTTCTCGAACGGAAATTCGGAGCGGACGCCGTTTTCGTCGATGATGACGACTTCGCCGGGCGCGATCTCGCGAATGAACTCGGCGTGGATCAAATCAAAAGCGCAAGTTTCCGAGGAGAGGATGTAAGCGCCGTCGAGCTTGCCGAGGGTGAGGGGACGGAAGCCGTTGGGATCGCGGACGCCGATGATCTCGCGCTCCCCCATCATGACAAGGGAAAAAGCGCCATGAACCCGGCGTAGCGCGGCGAGGAAGCCGCCGTTGGAACTCGGCTGCGCAAGTAGGTGGACGATGATTTCGCTATCGACGGTGGTCTGGAAAATCGACCCGGCTTGCTCAAGTTCGTCACGCAGGACGCCCGCATTGACGAGATTGCCATTGTGCCCGATGGCGAGCTGGCCCCTGGCGCAATCAACCACGAGCGGTTGCGCATTTTTGATGTTGCTCGACCCGGTGGTGGAGTAACGAACGTGGCCGATGGATCGGTTCCCTTTGAGCCGGTCCAAGTCGGCCGGAGAAAATACCTGCGAGACGAGCCCCATCCCTTTGTGGACGACAAACTGGGTGTTGGGTCCGCTGGCGGTGACAATCCCCGCGCTTTCCTGGCCCCGATGTTGCAGGGCGAACAGGCCGTAGTAGGTCAATACGGCGGCGTTGGGATGGTTGAATACCGCGAAAACGCCGCATTCATCTTTGGGCCGGATAGGTTTTTGGGACATGCTTTAGGTGACGGCTAGGCTTCCGACATGCAGGACGAAATGGAACCATACCACGTATCGCTCAGTTCCGCGATCTTCCATCGTTGCTCGTTTCCGTCGGCTTTGACGGCGAGTTGAGCGCCTCCAACGGTTCCGATGCGACGGGCCGCGATGCCGCCCGCTTTGGCCAGTTTCAGGACGGCCTCGGCGTTTTCGGGAGCGGCGGAAATCACAACGCGTGTTTGCGATTCGTTATAGAGGAGCAGTTCGGGAGCGAGGCCGGTCGTGCCGAAATCGATCTCCGCGCCGAGGGTTTGTTCGCCGCAGATGCAGCTTTCGGCCAGCGTCACGGCCAGGCCGCCTTCGGCGCAGTCGTGGGCGCTCTTGACCAACCCTTTGGCGATCAGGTCGCGCAAGGTGTTTTGCAACACGATTTCCTTGGCGAAATCGATCCGGGGCGGGACGCCTTCTTTGCGTCCGAAGAGGACTTTGAGGTAATGGGAACCGCCCATTTCGTCGCCGAGTTCGCCCAGGAGGATCACGGCGTCGCCCGCGTCTTTAAAGGCGCTGGTAGTGACGTGGCTTTCGTCCTTGATGATGCCGACCATGCCGATGGTGGGCGTCGGGTCGATGGCTCCGGAGGGGTTCTCGTTGTAAAGGCTGACGTTGCCGCCGGTAACGGGCGTGTTGAACGCGACGCATCCTTCGGCGACCCCTTCGACGCACTCGCGCAATTGCCAGAAATTCTCGGGCTTGTGCGGGTTGCCAAAGTTCAAATTATCGGTGACGGCCAGCGGAACGGCGCCGGAGCAAGCGAGGTTGCGGGCGGCTTCGGCCACGGCGAGGCGGGCTCCTTCACGGGGATCGAGCGAGCAATAAATGGCGTTGCAATCGCTGGTGGAGGCGAGGATTTTATTCGCTTCGCGGACGATGAACACGGCGGCGTCGGAGCCGGGGAGAACCATGGTGCCGTCGCGGACCATATGGTCGTATTGCCGGTAGACCCACTGCTTGGAAGCGATGGACGGGTCGGCGAGCAGTTTGCCAAGGGCGAGGCCGACATCGGTTTTCGGGATTTCGCAGAGCGGTTTGGGAGCCGGTTTCGCTTTGGTCTCGCGGTGATAAATCGGAGCCTCGTCGGCAAGTTGGCGGGCCGGGATCTCGGCCACGGTGACGTCGCCCACTTTGACGCGCATCATGCCGTCGTCTTTTACGACGCCGACTTCAGCGTAAGGGAGGTCCCATTTTTCGAAAATTTCTTTGACGATGTGCTCCTTGCCTTTTTCGACAATGATGAGCATCCGTTCCTGCGATTCGCTCAACATGATCTCGTAAGGGGTCATGCCGGTTTCGCGCTTGGGCACTTTGGCGAGGTCAATCTCGACCCCGGTGCCGCCGCGGGATGCGGTTTCGCAAGTGGAGCAGGTCAGGCCCGCCGCGCCCATGTCCTGAATGCCCGCGACCGCATCGGTGGTGAGCAGTTCGAGGCACGCTTCGAGGAGGAGTTTCTCTTTAAACGGATCGCCCACTTGCACGGCAGGGCGGTCTTGCTTGGATTCCTCGGTCAGTTCGCGGGAGGCAAACGCCGCGCCCGCGAGACCGTCGCGGCCGGTTTCCGCGCCGACGTAAAAAACCGGGTTGCCGATCCCTTTGGCCGCGCCCCGGGCGATTTCCTCGTGCTTGAGGACGCCCAGACAGAAAACGTTGACGAGCGGGTTGCCCTCGTAGCTTTCGTCGAAGTAAACCTCGCCGCCGATGGTCGGGATGCCGATGCAGTTGCCGTAATGCGCGATCCCCGCGACAACGCCCGAGAAGAGGCGGCGGTTGGTTTTGACGCTGGGGGAGTTCCCGGTGATCGGGCCAAAGCGCAATGAGTTCAGATTGAACACGGGGCGCGCCCCCATGGTGAAAATATCGCGAATGATGCCGCCGACGCCGGTGGCTGCGCCCTGGAACGGCTCAATGGCGCTCGGGTGGTTGTGGCTTTCCATCTTGAACGCCATGCCCCAGCCATCGCCGATGTCGATGACGCCCGCGTTTTCCTCGCCCGCCTTGACCAGAACCGTCGGCCCGGTGGTCGGGAATTTCTTCAGCTCAGGCTTGGAATTTTTATACGAGCAATGCTCGCTCCACATGACCGAGAAGATGCCCAGCTCGGTGAAGTTCGGCTTGCGGCCCAGGATTTTCTGGATGAGCTCGTATTCGTCCGGGGTGATGCCGTGTTTGGCAATGACAGCCGGGGTGATTTCGGGGTCGGGCGGAAGTGAAATGGTGGTGTTCACGGGTGAGGTTTAAGCGACGGCGCGGACGCCCAAATGGTTGAGGATGGACTGGAAAACGAGGTTGCCGTCGGTGCTGCCGAGCCGCGCTTCGCACGCCCGCTCGGGGTGAGGCATCAGGCCAAAGACGTTGCGGGCCGCGTTGCAGATGCCCGCGATGTTTTGGAGCGATCCGTTCGGGTTGGTTGCGTCGGATACCACCCCTTTTTCATCGCTGTACCGGAGCAGGATTTGGCGATTGGCGGTCAACTCGGCCAAGGTCGCTTCGTCGGCAGTATAATTCCCTTCCCCGTGGGCAATCGGGATATTCAGCACTTGTCCGGGCTGGGCGGCGTTGAGGAACGGGTTGTCGGTCGCGCCGACCCGCAGGAAGCGGTGTTCGCAGATGAAATGGAGCGAGCGGTTGCGGACGAGCGCGCCGGGCAACAGCCGCGACTCGGTCAAAACCTGGAACCCGTTGCAGATGCCGATCAAGAGCCCGCCGTGGTTGGCGTAATCGGTAACGGCTTTCATAATCGGCGAGAACCGGGCGATTGCTCCGCAGCGGAGGTAATCGCCATAGGAAAAGCCGCCCGGCAGGACCACGAGATCGTAGCCTTTGAGCGAAGATTCCTTGTGCCACACGTAATCGGTCGAAACCCCGAAGACGTGCTGCAAGGCGTAGTGACAATCCTGGTCGCAATTGGACCCGGGGAAACGAATAACGGCGGCTTTCATGAATGGGAATAAGGGATCAACAATACCACACTGTGGGCGGTCGGCACAGGGGAGGGGATTAAGCCTCGATCTCCAGCACGTAATCTTCGATGACCGGGTTGGAGAGCAGATCGGTGCAAATGTCGTGCAAACGGGCTTCGGCATCGGCCCCCGCGCCTTCAATTTCGATCTCCATCACCTTCCCGATGCGGACGGATTGGACTTGCGGGAAGCCGTGGGTGGCGATGGCGTTTCGAACCGCCACTCCCTGGGGGTCAAGAACGCTCTTTTTGGGCATGACGGTGACTCGGGCTTTCATAAGTCCGATCAAGATGGGAAAGCGGGGGTGAAAGTTCAACCCAGAAATTGAAATTTCCCGCTATTTGAGACATCCACACAGGGGCGCAGGCGCGAACTGGGCAGGGGATGTTGCGTTTGGGGCAATAAATGAGGGCTCGCCGCTCAAAATTTGGGTGATCCGGGACGCTTTAGGTGGATCGCGACCTTGGCGCGATCGAACTGCGCCCGCCGTTGTTCCTCCAATCGATTGATAAGTATGCACATCATCTGGTCTGCAATTATCGGGTTGGTGATCGGGTTTATCGCCAAGTTCCTCATGAGCGGCACCGGCCCCTCCGGTTGCATCCCCACGGCATTACTGGGGATCGCGGGGAGCGTTTTTGCCGGATGGATCGGGCAGGCGCTTGGCTGGTATCGGGAAGGTCAGCCGGCCGGGTTTATCGCCTCGATCATCGGCGCGGTGATTCTGCTCTGGATTTACAAGTTGCTCCGGAAACCCGGAACCCCGGTTTAAGAAAAGAGTGAGTTTTGGAGGAATTCCCATTAGCTATGGTCCCATGAAACCGATTGCGCTGATAATCGGAGGGGTGATCCTCGCGGTTCCCCTCGTTTGGCTGATCCGCAACTCCCGTCTTAACACGGCATCCGCCCCCTACACGGTCGTGCGAACCGATGGGGAGTTTGAATTCCGGGATTATCCCGAACTGACCTTGGCCACGGCCGCCATGGAGGGCAGCCAGGACTCCGCAAGTTTCATGCAGCTTTTCCAATTCATCACCGGGAAAAACGCGACCGAAGAGAAGATCCCGATGACCACCCCGGTCTTGATCGACCCAGCCACCGGCAAACGGACGATGAGTTTTGTGATGCCTGCGGTTCGCAAGAGCGTCCCGGAGCCGAAGGTCGGCAAAGTGCGTCTGACGAAGATGGAACGGGGTCACTACATTGCCCTGCGGTTTGCGGGGCGCGCAACGGAGGAAAATCAAAGAGCCGCCATTGAAAAACTGCAAGCGTGGCTGCGGGAGCACAAAATCGGCGCGGAAGGCGAACCGATCGTCGCCTATTACGATCCGCCCTGGACGCCGATTTTCCTGCGCCGCAACGAGGTGCTGGTGCGGGTGAGGGATTGAGCCTGATTCTGTGCTTGGCTTCATTACGGGGTCGTTGCCCCAGTCCCTCCTTATTCCTCCAACTCCGTATGAATCCGGATAAAATGCAGTAAATCGTGCCGGGTGATGATCCCGATGAGCTTCTGTGCATCATCGACGACTCCCAGCCGCCCCTGGCCTGCCGCAAGCAGGATGCGCAAGGCGTTGGAGGCGCTCGTTGCAGCCGGGATGCAGAGCTGCCCGTCGTTGGCTTCGGCCACGTCCCCCACGTTGGTGTAAGGCCATTTCTCGCGCGGGATGTTTTTTAAAAATTCCAGCCGCAAGAGCCCCCGGAATCGCCCATCCTCCTCCGTGACCGGGTAGGCGACGTGGTGATGGGTGAGAAAATAGTCGTCCACGGCGAAGTTGAGCGGCAGGTGGGCCGGGATGCAGATCGGGGCGCGGGTCATCAGGTCGATGACCCCCACGCCGTCGAGGATTTCCTTGGAAAGGGCTTGCGCGTAGCCGTTCTCGGCCGCGCTTTTCAGGAAGATGCCGATGATGAGAAAAATGAGCCCTTGTCCCCATTCACCGCCAAGGACGACCATGATGCCCAGCCCGATTAAGAGCCAACTAAAGAAGACGCCAATGCGGGAGGTGACGAACGTGGCCCGGCGAAACTTCCCGTTACGCATCCACAAAAGCGCTCGAAGGACGCGTCCGCCGTCAAGCGGATAACCGGGGATGGCGTTGAAGATCACGAGCAGTAAATTGACTTGGGAAAGCCAGTTGAACACCGCCTGGCCTTCCGGGAACGAAAGGAGCGAACAGCCTCGCGCGATCAAATAATACAACACCACCAGAATGAGCGATACAGCGGGTCCGGCGACGGCGATTTTGAGTTCGGTTTTCGGGTCTTCGGGCTCGCGGGAGATCTCGGCAATGCCGCCGATAAAAAGGAGCGTGATCCGGGGAACCGGAATGCCGCATCGCTGGCTCACGAGGCTATGCCCAAGCTCGTGGAGCAGGATGGAGAGGAAAAAGAGGATCGTCGAGACAGTCCCCATGATGATGTAGGCCGCCGGTTCGAGCCCTTTGATCTCTTGCGGGAAAAGGAAAGTCGAGAGGGAGTAGATCACCAGGGCGGCGATGAAGAACCAGGAGAAATCGAGGTAGAACTCGATCTTCTGAAACGTCCCGAGAAATACACCGGGAGGTTGGGATGGATTTCCGGGGTCTTCCTGATCGGGTGATCTTGGGTTTTCCGGATTCATGGTTTGGCTCCTCTATTTAGGGGGAGGCGGGGTGGCTTCGGCGGAAACGGGTGGGACGGTGGGCGACGCGGATGCCTGGGCCGCTTGGGCCGCCGCTTCTTTTGCGGCGATCTCGTCGGCCAATTGCGCGTTATAGACGAGGGGACCGCGCTCGACCGGGATCTCGGTGGCGTTCTCCGGGAGCAATTGCGGGCCGGGAGTGAAGGCCTTGCGGATCAACTCGTCGTTACCGGGCTGGACTCCGGCGAAACTGGTCGTGATCCCTTCAGGCGTTCCCACGATGTGTCCTTCGTAAGCAGGCATGGTGCCTCCCGTGACGAATTTGCCGCTTAAACGGGCTGTAAACATCGGATGCGGGCCGAAAATCCAGGTGCCGCTATCCAACGTGCCCGTGGCGAACGCGGTGCTGGCTTGAAGGCCGCTGATCGTAAGGCTTCCGGTTCCGGCGAGCGGGCTGCCGGTTCCATCGAAATGAAGTTCGGCTGCCACCGTCGCATTCTTGATTTTGACCGGCTGCGGGGTCGTAACGTTCAACTGGTAGCTCCAGCGGTCGAAGGGGGGTTGCAATGAAATTTCGGGTGCCGGCACACGAATCGTTTCGGGGTTGCCGCTATTAATGAGTGCCCCAAAGTCGGGCCGGGGGGTGGTTTCGAGCGCAAGAATCTCCACGCTGCCGCTGACATTGGCCGCATCGCGGGTTCCAATGACGTTCAAGGCGAGGTTGGCATTGCCAGCCCAAAGCGGCCCGGCGTTGAAACGGACTTTTTCCCCGTGGATGAGAAGATCGAACGACGGGAGGTCGAATTTCGAGAAATCGATTGAGCCGTTGGCGGAGAAATCCCCCAGCTCATGCCGCGCGGAAAACTTGGAGAAACGCAGAACATTGCCGTCGATCTCCGCTTCGGCTTCCAGGCGGTCGAGGGCGGGGAGCCATTCGTTGGCGGGGAATTGCCCCTTGGTGAGCTTTAACGCGCCGGTCATGCGGAGGGTGCGCAGCGTGCTCTCGGTTTTGAGTTCCGCCGAGAGGAGGCCGCGAATGGGAAGGGCGCGCCCGGTGAGGTGGGCGACTTCTTCGAGTTGCACCTCTTTGGCGCTCAGTTGCGCTTTGAACGGGGCGTCCGGGGCGAGGGCTTGCAAGCTCGGCTCCACCCACCATTGGAACAGGTTAAACGGGAGCGTAACGTTGCCTTCCAGCCAAAGCTCCTTGTTTTGCGTGAGCTTCAACCCGTCGAGCTGGACGGTGGTTGCGTTGGCCGCCATCCGGCCTTCGAGGCGCAAGTCTTCGTTGGCCAGCGAGCATTTGTTCAGGGAAAGGCTGCCGGGGGCGTAGGTTCCTTCCAAGTCGGCGTCGATCGGGAGGGTGGCCGGAAGTTCCGGGGTGCCTTTGGTGTGAAGTTTGCGGAAATGGGCGCTGAATGCACCGGAATGGACCCCGGTGGAGCCGTCGCCCGACCAGTTGACTACCAATCCCCCCACGGGCGGGGCGGGGACGATCGGTTTTTGCAGGATCGGCTCGTAGACGGCCAGTTCCTCAATCGAGGCGGCGAGTTCCCCCTGGTAACGGCGCTCTCCCAGGATGCTCACGCTCCCCTTGCCGCGCACCGAGTCTTTGCCGTGGGTGATTTCCAGGTTCACGATCTGGAGTTCGTTGCCGTCGAGCTTGATCCCGGCGTTGAGGAGGTCAAACGGAACCCCTTCCCAAGCCAGCGCGCTGCCCGAGACGAGCAGTTGGCCCGAATAGGCTTTGTTCTCGGCTCGAACGGAACCGTCGATGACCATTTTACCGGCGGTTTTTGCAAATTGGGGGCCAAAGAGGGCGGAGAGTTCGGTCAAATTGTTGAGGCGGGCGGCAATATCGAAATTGAAATCGGAGAGCCACCATGGGGTCGTTTCGTCCGGCAGGGCGAGTTCGCCTTTGATGCGCAAACGGTTATGGGCTTGCTGGAGTTCAAGCTCGGGGATCTGGACGCGGCGGTTGATGACGGTCGCACCAAGAACGAGCGAGTTCCATTGGCGTTTCCCCCACCGGAAATCGGTGGCTTCCAGGCGCGTGGTGACGGTGGCGTTGTCGAGATCGTGCGGCGTGCCCCGGAAGCTGAATTTGCCTTCCTTAATCACCCCGCCGGTTTTCTCGCCGATATTGAGGAAACCGCCCAGCGCTTCCAGCGAAATATTCGAGAACTGGCCCGCGATTTCATACGTGGGCATCCGGCCGAGCGCGGTGTTCAATATCTCTCCCCGCAAGACTCCGCCAAATGCCGCGAAATCGAAATCGACTTGCAAACGGCCCCGGACCATCTCGCCCAGATCGGAGGCAACACTCGTGAGCACGACGCCGGGAGAGAGGGTGAGGTCGGCAATGCGCAACTGGGTATCCTGAAGCGCGGTGGTTCCTTTCAGGTTGGCGAAAGCCCGGTGGCAGCCCCCTTGGGTGAACGTCAGTTCATTGATCGCGATGTTTCCCGTCTGGAGCGAACTGACGGTGAATCCGACCCCGGAAAAATGGACCTTCCGGGAGCCGAGATGAAACGTGAATGCTGAATCGGACATTTTCACCTGGGCCGGCGCAGGCAGCCACGGTTCAAATTGAAGCTGCGCCTGTTCGGGTGTCGCGGCAGGGGTGGTCTCCTTGGCATTGGGCTCGAAAACCACGTCGGCTTTAACCCGGTCAAGAACGAGCCGGTTAAAAAAACCGTGCCCGCGCTGAAACAAGAGCGTACGCCAGGAAAACGAAGCTTCCGCCGAGGCGATTTCTGCTTTGGAAACCACCCCGGCGCGGGAGGTGGAAATCCGGACGTTTTTGAAAACAAGCGGTTCGAAAATGCTCCCCCGGGTCTGCCCGATCCGGATGTCCACCCCGTGATGCGAAGCCTGGAGCAACACCCCGTATTTGGCCAGCAACCGGTAGGTGTGGGGTTCAATCATGAGGGCCAATAATCCGCCTGCGAGGAGAAGCATCGCAATTCGGAACCGGAGAAAGAAAGAGAAGTTTTTTGAAGCGCCCACGGGATAAAAAAATAACAGGACGGATCGATTCGGCACGAGCCGCGATCCAGTCGCCTGAATCCGGCAGTTTCAACGAGAACGCTTTCCGGTGCAAGCCAACACTAGGGGAAAACACGTTCCCCGGTGTGGAATAATATGAGGGCTTGCGGATTTGCAAAGCTCTCCTACTCTCGGATGCATGACACCTACTGTTCCTCTGATTGTGTTTGTGTTGGCAGTTGTGCTCGGTATTGGAGCCCTGATCCTTGCGGTGGTTCTCTTTAATTTCTTTGGGATATGGATCCGCGCCTGGTCCAACGGCGCCGATGTCGGCCTCCTCGACATGGTCGGCATGCGGCTGCAGGGGATTCCCGTGGCGCTGATGGTCGATGCCCGGATCATGGCGATCAAAGCAGGCATGGATATCGACCTCAAATCGCTGCAACTCCATTATCAATCCGGCGGCAATGTGCCCCAGGTGATCCTGGCTCTCATCATGGCCGACCGGGCCGGGATTGTCTTGGATTACAACCGGACCTGCGCCATTGACCTCGCGACCAAAGGGACCGGGAAAACCGTCCTGGAAGCGGTGCAGACGAGCGTCAACCCGAAGGTCATCGATTGCCCGAATGCCGCCATGGGCCGCACCAGCATCGACGGTGTCGCCAAAGACGGCATTGGTGTCAAAGCCAAAGCCCGCGTGACGGTTCGCTCCCATCTCGACCGGTTCGTGGGCGGCGCGACCGAGGAAACCATCATCGCCCGCGTCGGGGAGGGGATTGTCAGCGCGATCGGCTCGGCGGATTCCTACAAAGAGGTGCTTGAAAACCCGGACCGCATCTCCAAAGCGGTGCTGGCCAAAGGTCTCGACAGCAACACGGCGTTTGAAATTCTCTCCATCGACATCGCCGACGTGGACGTGGGGGACAATATCGGGGCGAAACTCCAGGCCGAGCAAGCCGAAGCCGACAAACGGGTCGCTCAGGCCCGCGCCGAAGTCCGCCGCGCGGCTGCCGTGGCATCCGAACAGGAAATGCGTGCCAAAACCCAGGAAATGCGAGCGAAGGTTGTCGAAGCCGAGGCGCAAGTGCCCCAGGCGATGGCCGAAGCGTTCCGTGCCGGGAATTTTGGCGTGATGGATTATATCCGCATGAAGAACGTCGAAAGCGACACCCAGATGCGCGCCTCGATTGCCGGGACAGACCGTTCCGGCGAAGAAAACCGGGCTCAGTAACCTTCACTCGGTCTTTTCCGGGGAGATCTCATGGATCAACTTATCCTTGTGTTGGTAGTTGGGGCCGTGGCGTTCGCCAAATGGCTCTTCGAAAACGCCGGCCGGTTCCAGGGAGGTGGCGAGCCGGAGGATCTTCCGGAGTCGCCGCAAAACCGGCCCAACCCGCGCCCTCGCAATCTTCGCCCCATGGAGAGTGACGAGGAAAAAATGCGCCGTTTTATGGAAGCGCTGGGGCTTCCCCCGGAAAGCGCGCCGCCTGCTCCCGCGCGCAAGCCAGCGCCGCGTCAGCCAGGTCCGCAACGCTCTCCCGCATCCAAGACCCTGGCTCCGAAACCCGCATCCGCAGCACGGCCGGTTCGATCGCAGATCGCGCCGCCGCTGGAATCATCAGAACCGATCCCGGCGATCCCCAAAGCCGCGTCTGTGGCCGAGAGCGCGGCTCCGATGGAAGTCGCGTCGATCCCGCAAATTAGCTTAAAGGGGCCGGAAACCCAAAAGATGCGTCGAGCATCCGCCAGAGCGCAGCGGCAAACCACGGGAGCGGCCCAGGATCTTCGGGATCAACTCCGCACTCCGGCCTCCTTGCGCAACGCCATTTTGCTGCGTGAAATATTAGGTGTACCAAAGGGCTTGCAATCGACGCAAAGCTCAACTATTTTTTCGCCTCTCTAAGCCGGCGTGGCGGAATTGGCAGACGCGACGGACTCAAAATCCGTTGTCCCTTAAAGACGTGTAGGTTCGACCCCTATCGCCGGTAT